>JAXMBU010000052.1:0-46811 GCA_046349735.1 Planctomycetaceae bacterium | reverse complement strand
AGGCCGAATTCACGCGACGTTTCATCAGACCGTGGCGGCGACCGGACGACTCAGTTCCAGTGATCCGAATCTGCAGAACATCCCGATCAGAACTCCGGAAGGCCGTCAGGTGCGGCGAGCGTTTCGTGCTGGCCACCCTGATTGGGTGCTGGTCTGTGCCGACTATTCTCAAATCGAACTCCGCGTGCTGGCTCATTTCAGTGGCGATACGGCCATGCGAGAAGCCTTTCAGCAGGGCATCGATATTCACTCGGCCGTGGCCAGTGAGGTGTTCGGAATTCCGGTGGAAGCGGTTAACTCCGATCTGCGCCGTATCGCCAAAGCTGTCAACTTCGGGGTGATCTACGGTCAAACTCCGTGGGGCCTGGCAGCGGCTTTGGGGATTGGAAAAGATGAAGCCGCTCAGTTCATCGACAACTATTTCGCGAAGTACTCAGGAGTCGCATCGTTTTGCGAACAAGTGCTGACGGATACGGCACGAACCGGGTATGCCCGGACAATTCTGAATCGTCGCCGAGCCATTACGGGAATTCGTCGGACGACCGGAATCAATCGCAATATGCCGGAGCGAACTGCGATCAACACCGTCATTCAGGGTTCGGCCGCTGACCTGATTAAACAAGCCATGCTGGACGTCGATGCGGCATTGGCATCCAGTTCCCTGCGAGCGACTTTGTTGCTGCAGATTCACGACGAATTGGTGTTCGAATGTCATCGCGACGACACGGCTGCGTTGATTCCTCTGATTCGCCAAGAGATGCAGGGAGCAATGGCTCTGGAGGTCCCGCTGGATGTCGATGTGACTGTCGGCCCGAATTGGCTGGATCAGGAAGATGTAAAGGACACAGAATCACAGGTTTCTTGATTATGCCGCCCGCCAATACAAAGACAATGGCAAAGAAATAAGACTTGATATTGCCGAACGGGTCAGTGTGAACTCGCTGGCAAGACCGCAGACCGGCTGACGCGACAAGCCTGCCTTACACAGAGGGGAGGCCGTTTGCCGCGTGTTGCTCGGTTCGCTCTGCAAACGCGGCACGGTGGACCTGCCAAAGTCGCTGACGGCGCCCATTCTCAGAGGCCAATGACTCTGCAATTCGCAATCGAAGACCATCCGACTATACTTGCGCAACATGATTCGCAGGCGAGACGCGGCGTTGGACAAACTGTCCGGTTAAGCCTCATTGTCTGTCGAAGTCGTGAGCGAACACTCATACCGTTATCACGCCACACAAAGGATCGCTGGCATGTTTCTGAATCAGATCTGCCGTCCCTCAACTCTCCGCTGCGGTGCTTTGTTGCTTGTTGTTATCAATGCTGGATCAGGGCTGATTGCTGCAGAGGGCAAGCCGGAACGGGGAGAAATCGTGGCTCGCGTGCGAGCGGACATTGAATACTTCGCGTCGGATGCACTGGAGGGGCGCGGCATTGAGACGAAAGGGATCGAACTCGCTGCGGAACGGATTATCGCGGAGTACAAAAAATTCGGTCTGAAGCCCGGTATGCCGGATGGAAAATATCGTCAGCCTTTTCCGGTCACGATTGGCGATGTTGCCGTTGCAGCGTCGACAAAAGTCGAACTGACTCAGCCTGACGGCATGAAGATCCCGCTAAAGCTTGCCGAACAGTATCAGCCGATTCGACGAGGGGCGAATGGCGAAGCGACCGGCGGGCTGGCGTTTATCGGCTACGGCATTTCGTCTGAGGAAGAAGGTTACGATGACTACGCCGGGATCGATGTCGCCGGCAAAGTCGTCGTACTGATCCGTCGCGAACCGCAAAACCGCGATGGCGGAGCGTTCGGCGGTAAAGCAACGAGCCCCAATGCTTATATCGATCGAAAGCTCGAGCTGATTCGAAAGTCAAAAGCGGCCGCCGTGCTGTTCGTTAATAATCTGGAGAGTGCTTCAGATCCAGGGGCTGATGATCTGGCTGATCCCTCCAGTTTTGGAAACGAAGGTGAAGCGGTTCCTTTTGTGCATGTGAAACGGTCCGTGATCGATTCCATTTTGAAAGCCACACCACTGAAAGTGGGAGACGAACTCCTGGGAAGCCTGGCGGCCGTTTCTGAGTACATTGATTTGAATCTCAAGCCGGTCTCACAGGAACTGCCTGGCTGGAACGCGACCGTGTCCACCGTCTTTCAGGCAACCACAATTTCTACGGACAATCTGATTGGTGTGATAGAAGGCGAAGGCCCGCTCGCGGACGAAACCATCGTCATTGGCGGTCACTACGATCATTTGGGCTTTGGTGGTTATGGTTCGAGAACTCAAAATCGCACCGGCGAAGTTCACAACGGAGCCGATGACAATGCTTCCGGAACAGCGGCCGTCGTTGAGCTGGCTCGTCGCATTGCCTCCGGCCCGAAGCCAAAGCGTCGTATGGTGTTCATCTGCTTCTCGGGGGAAGAGCGAGGTTTGATTGGCAGCAATCACTACGTGAAACATCCCGCGTTTCCTCTCGAGAATACAGTGGCGATGCTGAATTTTGACATGATCGGTAATTTGCGAAAGAACCGAGTCGAAGTGAATGGCGTCGGGACAGCGACGGAATTCGAGGCGATCGTTCACAAAGCTGATGAAGTGACCCCGATTGACATCACAATTGTTCCCGGAGCCTTCGCAGGCAGTGACCACCTGCCGTTTTATCAGAAGAATATTCCCGTGATGTTCTGCTTCACCGGGATGACTGACATCTACCACACTCCGGACGATGACTACAGCACGTTGAACATCGAAGGGGCGGTCACGGTCATTGATTATTCTGAACAGCTGCTGCGAGGAATCGATGCTCTGGAAACGCGACCAACATTTGCCGAAGGGAGTCGAGGCAATCGCCGCCCAGCTGTGGCTCGCACGCCATTTCTTGGCATTCAGCCGAATATTACAGCCAGTGGCGATGATGGTATCGTCATTCGCGGCGTTCGGCCGGATTCTCCGGCGTCGACCGCTGGTCTGCAGACTGGCGATGTTGTGACTACGATTAATGATGAAGACGTCAAAGGCTACCAGACGCTTGTGGAGAAGCTGACGGATTCAAAAGCCGGCGATGTGCTGAAATTGAAGGTCAAACGTGGTCAGGAAACGTTGGACGTCGATGTAACACTCGGCGAAGCTCGCCGCTGATGCCCATGAATGCTTCCCCGCTGCCCGAGAACCAGCCCCTGATCCGCATTCGCGGTGCGCGGACTCATAATCTGAAAAACGTGAATGTCGATCTGCCGGCTGGTAAGCTGATCGTGATGACCGGCGTAAGCGGGTCCGGCAAGAGTTCGCTGGCGTTTGATACGTTGTTTGCTGAAGGCCAGCGGCGATATCTGGAGAGTGTTTCCGTTCAGACTCGAACCCTGCTCCGGCAGCTTCCACGTCCTGACGTTGATGACATCACCGGGCTCGCGCCGACAATTAGTGTGGATCAGCGAGTGTCTTCGGTGCCCGCCCGCAGCACACTGGCGGTGACAACGGAGATCTACGATTTTCTTCGACTGCTCTACGCCCGCGGGGGAACAGCTCATTGCACCGGATGTGGGAAGCCGGTCCGGCGACAATCGATCGATCAGATTCTGCAGCAGGTTCTGCAGCTGCCCGAACGAACGCGGCTGATGATCATGTCACCGATGGTGCGTGGACGCCGTGGTGCTCAGAAAGAGATTCTGGAACGGATCGCTCGGAACGGTTTTGTCCGAGCAAGAATCGATGGTGAAGTCGTCGACATTGCAGATGCCAAACCGCTGGCCGCCGGGAAAGCTCATACGATCGAAGCCATCGTGGACCGGGTTGTCATCAAAGAGGGCATTGAATCACGGCTTCGTGAGTCTGTGGAACTGGCCTGTCGCGAGAGTGATGGCACTTGTGTCGTCAGTCATGAAGCCAACGGTACGTGGACGGAGAAGCTTTACAGCACTCGATTCTGTTGTCCGGAATGTGGTCTGAATTTCCCCACGCCTGAACCTCGCAGCTTCAGCTTTAGTTCACCGTGGGGCGCGTGTCAGCAGTGTTCGGGGCTGGGAGTTCAGGGAGTCGTTGATCTGAATTCAGAAATTGCCATCTTCCAGCAGAAGGCGTGCGAAGTCTGCGAGGGTTCATGCCTGCAGGAGTTTGCCAGGCGAGTCACCTTCCTTGGTCAGACAATTTCTCAGTTCACTCAGCAAAGTGTCGACACGGCTCTAGCGACAATTGACTTGTGGCTGAAGGTTCTTCGGGATGATGTCGTGGAAACAGAGTCCCTGTCCAATGACGCGGCCACATTGACGCAGGAACAACGGCTCGTCGCGGATCGGACGCTGCCGGATATTCGGGCCAGGCTCAAATGCCTGAGCGATGTTGGAGTCGGCTATCTGGGACTCAATCGTCCCACTCGGACATTGTCCGGCGGGGAGTTTCAGCGTGCTCGGTTGGCGGCATCGTTGTCGTCGCAGTTACATGGAGCGCATTTTGTTCTGGACGAACCAACAGCCGGACTTCATCCTCGGGATACGCAACGGCTGTTGAAAACTCTGTTCGATCTGCGGGATGCCGGTGGCACCGTCATTGTTGTTGAGCATGATGGAGAAATCATGCGAGCCGCTGACTGGCTGGTGGATCTCGGGCCGGGAGCCGGCATTGATGGCGGGAACTTGATGTACTCCGGTACGCCAGCCGATGTGGAGAGGTACGCACAATCTCCAACCGGAGATTACCTTCGTTGGCTAACCGCGGAACGAGCCGCTGCGGGGCCGGGGCTGGCGAAAGCAAAGCCGAAGAATACCCTGAAGAGCCGGGAAAAGGACGTGGAGACGGAGAACGCTCCGATCTCAATCACTGAGAAGCTTACGATCCGGAATGCTCATCTGCATAATCTTCGCAACATCACCGTCGACATTCCGCTGCGAAAGCTTGTTTGTGTCACTGGCGTCAGTGGGTCGGGCAAAAGTTCTCTGATCTTTGGCTCGCTGCTGCCGGTTGTCTCTGCAGCGGTGCAACGAAATCGCGACCCTGCCGTTGTCGCTGCGGACGCACGATGCGATGGCGTCATTGGCGTGGAGCAAATCCAGCGAGTTCTCTCGCTGGACCAAACTCCGCTGGGCCGATCTGCTCGGTCATGTATTGCCACGCTCTGCGGCATGTGGGACGAAGTGCGTCGGTTGTTCGCGAAGATTCGAGAAAGTCGGTCAAGAGGTCTGAATGCTAAGAGTTTCAGCTTCAACTCCGGCGATGGCCGCTGTCCGGAATGCATGGGGACCGGCGTTCGCAATGTTCGCATGAGTTTTCTGCCGGATGCCGTTGTTCCGTGTACTGCCTGTCACGGTCTTCGATTCACCAAAGCTGTTTGCAGCATTCGATTTCGTAACAAGTCTGTGGCCGATGTGTTGCAGATGCGAGTTGATGAAGCGGCCGAGTTCTTCTCTGAGTTCTCACGTTTGCATGTCATTCTGTCGGCATTCAACAGTGTCGGCCTTGGTTATGTCACACTCGGTCAGCCTGCGAATACCTTTTCCGGTGGTGAAGCTCAACGGGCGAAGCTCGCCTCTGAACTTGCAACTCCTTCCAATGACCACACGCTTTATGTACTGGATGAGCCAACCAGTGGCCTTCATCCCGCGGATGTCCATCGCCTGATGATGCATTTGAGAACGCTCGTGAATGCCGGTCACAGCGTTATCGTGATTGAACATCAGCTGGACGTCATTCGGAAGGCTGACTGGCTTATTGATATAGGCCCGGACAGTGCAGACCGAGGCGGTGAAGTGGTATTCTCCGGGCCTGCTCAACGAATCATTGAATGCGTCCGCAGCGAAACTGCCAGCGCGATGCGCATGGCTTGATTTGTCCATCTGCAGGAAACGCCCGGCCTTCGAAAAGAGGTGACTTCCCGGAACTGCGGCCAAAGTGTCGTGGGAATCTGTCTCTGGGCAAAATGAGATCGCTCGCAGGCGACGCGCCGGATGGAACACGACAGAACAATGCTGGCCGTCAGAATGTCTTTCTGCGATTCGCCTCAGGGACGCTGTGATTTTCTTCGAGCCCCAATCGCCCGTTTTGAAGTTGCGTTTTTGCGACTCTCCCATCCCACTTCTTCAGCGAGTGAGCCATGGGCTGCTTGTGGCCCACCCGCTGGCGCTTCGAGAGTGTATATGGGTTACGGAACGATTGATTGGCAAAGAATTGGCAGCAAGAATGGTGTGCCCGCGCTCCGCTTGTCATACCCTGTAGGCTGTCCCATCCTGAAACATTGCGCCGCCGCGCCCAATCATGAAAATCTCTGGTCGCATGCTGCGGGGGCTGATACTCTGTATCTCGTATCGACAACCCGTTATCCAGCCCGTTCTATTCCCGACAACTTCAGAATCCGCCATCCATGACAACCCCGGCAGATCGTTCCCTGACTACTGCAAATCAGGGCACTTCGGTAGATTCAGGATTGTCCGTCCTGATGCGGAGTTTGGCGGTACCAACCATTGATGGTGTGCTTCAGCGGGCGTTGTACGATGGATCATTGCATCCGGTGCAGGCCAGCGGAGCCCTCTCGGCCGACGCGGGGCTCAACGAAATCCTCCGCAGTTTTCCTCCTTACAGCACAGATGCAACCTGCTCTGCACAGCGAGACTTTACGTTAACCTACACCGGGTCTGCCGAAGCGAGACTGGAGGCAGTGCGTCGTCTGACCACCGGCTTCTGGGCGGCTCGAGGGGCGCTTGACGCCATTCGCAGTCAGGGCCGCGATGAGGATTCTCAGCAGTTGCAAATTGCGGTATCCCGATTGAATGCCGGGTATGTGTTGCTGATTGCCACGGTTCATTCCCTGATCGACAGCCCGAACTCACCACTCTTTGCTGTCTTCAGGGAACTGCTGGAAGCGGATCCTCGCCTCAAAGAGCTGAGTGTGTGGTTTTCCGACGTGCGCAGCGCCAGGGGAGAATCATCACAACGTGTTGCCGTTCGGATCATGTTTGAAAAGTTTTGCAGCGAGGCGACTCAGCCAACGATCTACGGAGACGCCATCAGCGCAATTGTCCAATCGATGCTGATCCGTGAACTGCGGCAGGTCATTGATAACAGACCGAACCTGGCTCCGCAGCTGGCAAAATTGTTTGAAGACCGAATGCGGGGAGAGGTCACGACGGCTCGAATCGGGGACGGGAAACCTCAGCCTGTGCTTCAGGCGTTACGACGTTGCCCTGCCGAAGCCAAAGCGCTGATGGACGCGGTGGTCGCCTTCCTCATGACACAGAATGACGCAGAGCCGAACCATGCGGGCAGTACTCTGACGTCCTGTGAAGTCATGCTGAGTGTTGGTTGTCTGCTGCCGGGAACGGGACTTGTGAGACGCCTGGACGAAATGGTCAGCGTTCCTGAGTTACCTCCCGAACATGTCCTGCTGTTTTTGTCCGCACTTAAGTTCTCCTGTTATCTTCCTGACGCAGACGTCAAAGTCGATGCGCTCACGATTATCCAGCGTGGGCTTGAGATTCTGCCGCAGCTGTCTCCCGACGACAGATCACGACTCATCCGCGAAGTGTTCGCTCCACTTGACGATGCGTTTCTCGAATACTTCGCCACATCCCCCGATGCCTGGACAGCAATGTCCGCAGAATCACGTAGCCAATGCATCGGGGACATCATCACGTCCTGGCTGGCGCGAAACGAGAAGAAGTCTGCAAAGGAAGTGAGTCCTGCGACGAAACGGACTCTGGCTGCACTTCTGCTGAACCACGTTTCCGAACTACAGTCCGGCGTCGAAATTCACAGCGAAGTCGTGACCGGTTCGGAGCCAGACAACACGAGACTGGCCGATGCCGACGAGACCAGCCTCGGCCAGTCGAAGGATGATGTTTGTGAGAAAACATCGAATCTTCCGAAGCTCCCGGACCAGTGTTTGCGGTGGCTGATCACGAACTCCGTTGCTTGTGACGCCTCCCCTGAACTCTGCACAGAATTGGTCAGGTATCTCTGCTGCCAACCGGAAGGATTACAGTCCTCGACCGGTACTCCAGACGCGATGCATGCTTTGCTTCTCCGAGGAGGTTTTCCCGCAATCCGTCTGCTCGCGGAAGAGACGGCCGATCATCAGTGGCTGGCCCGAGTCATTGGTGAATATGTCCCCTGTTCAGAAGAGGAAAGCAGTTATATCGAGGCGGTCGTGAGGGATCGGTTTATCGACCGACTCCGGACTCAGATTAACAGTCGAGCCGCAACAATTGACAGTCAGAGTCTGGCAGAGCAGAGTCTTATCCGGGCGACCGAAGCTCAGGAATCTTTCGCGAACGATCGACGGCGTGCTGAAGCTCTGGCACTGCAGGTTTCGGTTCTGTTCGAGCACTTGCAGGGCCACGAAGATTATCTCAGAGCTGAACGCGACCTGCACGAAGCGATCACGACACTTGATCCGATGGTGCGCGAGTATGAAGAGCTTGACCAGCTCACGGCAAGGGAGTTGGTTGAGAATCGAAAGACCAGGTATAAGGAGAGTCTGGCCGCCAGGATACAGACGCAGCGAGACGCGATAACGGACATTGAATCCAGAAAATTTGATGTCCCCGCCAACGTGAAATATAAGCTCACGGACTGGAAAGCCTCTCAGATTGTCCTGGGGCAGTTTCATGACATGCAAAAGCAGAGCGCTCGCCTGAATGAGAAGCTTGCCAAAGTCGACGGAACGGCTGCTGAGATCCGTGGAACCATCCGCACCCTCGAAACTGAAGTGGCCGGCATTACCTCAGAGATCGCCCGGTTCTTTCCACTGGTTCGTTACGCGTGCCGGTCTCAGGCGTTGATTGCGGTCAATCCTGCGGAGCTTGAGATTCAGAGTGCTGGTTCCACAGATCTGATGGGAGTGATGTGCAAGGCTAATCTCACTCTCCCACGATACGCGGGGACTAAGAATGATCAGGAGGGAGCCGGCAAAGCCGCTGTCACACACCACGACTCAGACACCGTACTTCCACAACTTGGGGCGGAAATCAGTACGGCCCTGCGCCATGCGTTCAGGATTGCAGCGCAGAAACCGCTTTCGTTCGCTGTTCTCAACGACCTGGCCGATCTGGCCGAAGATTCGTGCAGACTTTTCAGCATTTGGCCGGAACTCCCACCACTCGGAAGCGTGAGGAAGTTTAATCTCACCGACCTCGACCATAACGTTTCGCTTCTGGAGTTGCTCTATCGCAATCTGAGGTTCGACCTTCGTAGTGATACCGTCAGCTGGGGCGGAAGTCGGATGGGCTGGGACGACTCTTTCCACGGCCCCGTACTTCGGATATTTGCAGGAATTGCGGCTGCTTCCTGCGTTGGAAGCGAAATTCGAAAAGCTGCCGCGATCATCGTGATGGATGGTCTGACCGCCGAGGTTGGGCGTCACATGGAGGCTGACCGTCTGCTGTCAGAAGATGCGGAGCTTCCGGCAATGGAACGACGATTGTTGCCCTCCAATCTCGTCCCTGTTCCCGACCTGCTTCGAGCCTATGGAAATGTGTTGAGGGCGACTCTTGGAAAGCCACTCGGAGATTCTCGAGACAACGTCAGAAAAACGCAGTACGTTAACGTCGCAAACGGCTTAGCGGCCAAAGCGGAAAGTCTGATCGCGACCGCAACGGACTCCGAATTCAATTCCTGCTTTATTCCTGCAGCCAAGGCCATCTGGAAGGCCCGCAAAGATGCTCAATCCGCACTGTTGGGACAGACCGATTCGTGCCTGACGTTTTTGAGTCGCGTCAATGCCCGAATAGAACGACGCGTGGCACCTGCCCAGAGCGTTTCAGTGGATCAATCTGTGGATGCTGGGACTGGACCTGTCTCAGGATTGAGCTTTAGTGGTGGACTCTTTCGATCTCTGGCTTTACCAGAAGTGCACCGGCCCAATTGGCTGCGTCTGGGGCATTCAACGAACTCCGATCGTGAGCGGTAATGGTGTCGGTATCGTGGTGTGACTGGCGGAATCAGCATTGCCCTGATCATCAGGCCGCCTGTTGATTTGGAAGCGATTGGTTCAGCGTCAGTAACTCAACAGACATCGTATCGTTCAGCACACTCTCCAGCCGCCTCAGAATTCTCGCTACAAGAGCGCCGTCCATAATGCGGTGATCGTAGGCGAGCGTTACACGAGCAACATTATGTTCATCAAGCGGGCCATAGGTCAGGCATCCGGTTTGAACAGACGGAGGCAATTGAATTTCTGCTCCCAGACCTGACAAAGTCGAAACAAAAAATGTTCCCAGCCGTCGGGCTCGCTTCTTCGTTTCGATCTTCAGATTCCACCACCAGATCAATCGCCGCAGAAAAGTGGGCATATGAGCCATCTGCCACTGCCGCCGAAAAATCTGCTGCACCGGTTCGTTTCGAAACTGATCGATCAGGGATTGAATAGCAGACAAAGACAAGTTTTCCGGAGAACGCACTGATCCCCAGAACAGCCATGGCTCTCCTTCCAGTTCTCTCTGCACAGTCAGAGTCCCCACACTTGTGGGATGCTGGTACAGATGCGCCCAGGGCCAGACATACCATGTTTGGCGCAGCTCAGGAAATTCCTGCGCGACAAGGGCATACGCTCTGATAAACAAAGCCGGCCATGAAATCCGCTGTTCCGCATTCGCTCCTTGCGGAAGACACGGCCGTCAGATTCATCCAGTAGGCGATCATGAGCTTTGTGAATTTCCCGATGAAACGTCAGCAGATCCCATGTAAGTCTTCGACTGGCCGGAACTGCAAAGCGGCGTCCATTCCTGCGATCATTCATCGTCACAATCCTTTCTTTGACGATATGATAACCGCAGGACTCGTTCTTCAAAAGGTCGCGATGACCATTCCACAGCCCATCGCATTTCCGGAATCTGAGCGTTTTACGGCGAGGTTTAAGGTTACGCCGCCGTGGACGGTTGGTACATACCTGCACCAGCACCGCCAGTCGCCTTGTTCCTGAAGCGACTGCCGCTCGCTCAGATCACCAAACACCAGTTCGAAAATCCAGACGACCACTCCAGCGCCAGCAGCTCAACGCCGAGGTAATCCAGCCAGGCACGGTAATAACCAGTGGGCAAAGTGTTCGAGAGAATACGTTCAGGCCATAACGTTTTCATTGCGACGAACAAACCGCGTGTTGGTGATCCATACGTCGCGGCGAACGTGCGTTTCCACGTCTTCGACAAGTCACTGCGGAACCGTGCTGGAAAACGATGTCATTCGTAAACTGGGTCGTACGCTTGACGGTGAACTCGCCCGGCAAGCTCCACAATACATGGTTCATTGACATCGCCCACCAACGATAATCGCCTTCGCCCAATTCCACGACAGCTGATGTGCCAAACGCGGGTGCCTCCCACGTGGAAATAATCCTCATAACTCTCATGTCCATCACGCTGTACTGGATCGACCGGAATTCGCGCGGCCGTCCACTGCGATTTCACTCCCGACGCCAGCGGATGAACGGTCGCAAGAACTGGTCCCAGGGTGCTGTTGTAGGTCATTGCATCAGACCATGCTCCCGGAGAACGATCCTGCGCGATCGCTCTGACGGAGATCTGGTAATTGCCGATTGGCAGAGAATTGATCAGCTGATAGGACGTCGTCTGGGTCGTGGAAACATTGGCAACTTCGGTCGTCACGACGGCATTGTTTTCTGTCGCAGTAACACGAACCTCATAGTGGTCAGCTCCGGAACCAGTGCTTAGCGCAGGTCCGGGTACCGGACATTTGCAGGGTGAAAGTCAAGCCCGCAGGACGGACATTTCGGCAAATCGGTGTCAACGCCACTGATACTGCCCACAGTACCGTCGCTTTAATCGCCCGAACCCAGATCCGATGCCACCAACACTCGTGAGATCCACAGCACTGGTTTTGGCCGATGTTCCGAACAATCGATGAAGCTGAAATCAGCCCGCTTGCCGGATCATCGATCCAGACATCGTAAGACGGGGCATCTTCTCCGAACGTCCAGCTGAATGTGATGTGAGCCCCGGGACCAATGACCAGCGGCGGTCAGGTCTGGCGCCGTCATCAGGCTGCGGAATGATTTTCCCTGAGACCATTCTCGGGGTGTTATCCATCGCAATCCCACGTACCCAGACCTGATACCGTCCGGCGGGAAGCGCTGCGGGACGGAACGATGTCACGGCGGTTGTCGTTGTGACGCGAATCGCGGGACGTGTTGGCTGATCCCAGACCCCGGCAATCCACACATCAAATTTCTTCGCTCCTCAAGGTTTTCCCATTCGATCAGCGGGCGATTGGAGATTTGTTCGGAAACGCGATTGATCACCGCCTTCGTCGCCACTGTGAACTCACGTACGTCCGACTACAATCAAAAGGAATTCGCCCCTTTAATTTCGCGTACCTGAGCTCGACGATAGCTACCGCCAGCAAGAGATGTTGTCGGCGAATACCGAGTACTCGACACGTCAGTTGTTGCTCTGATGAGTGCCGTGCGCGGGGTGATGCCTTTGAAGTCAAACTTCGTGGCGGAGTTCTCGCCCTGTTTGTCGGGGAGATTTCGGTTTCATTGTTCATACTCGTTGCGACGGGATTGATCAGCGGAACACTGCACAATCAATTGATATCGTGCGGTTACGCTGACGCACCGGCCTCATTGCGTGCTCAGACGGAAATGGCGTATCGGCCAAGGGCAAATTCCACAGAGGAGTGTTGCGTTGCGATGACAACAGCGGACGAGACCACCACGACGCCGGAATCTTCATTACGAATCAGACTTCGTAAGCTGGTCTCGTTGGGGACCATCCTTCCACGAGATTGTCGGACGCGGATTTCGTGTTTGCACTGTCCGATCGATCACTGGCACCGCCGGGAGGCGTTGTTCGTGTCGCGGCGTTTTCCAGTGACTTAATCTGAACAATTCCTCGCGGACGCGCGAAGCCCCCATCGAGGCGGTAATCCCCAGGCCAGTTCTATCCGGCCGTCATTATTAGTGTCACCAAGATTGGTCGGTGAACTCGAACTCCGTCGCATACGCGAGGTCGTCTGTTGAGAAGATTTCGCGCGACCGTCGGGAGTTAAGGTCAATACCATTAACCTCGACTGTCCCTCGCCATTGAAATCGCCGACGACGACCGCCAGATCCTCCACACCATCGGCATCAACATCGCCGACCGACGTCAGATCCCAGAGAGCATCGCTGGTGGCGAAATCGGGGCCGCCGTTTAGTTCGTCGCCAATTTCCACGAACTTTTTCAGGGTGCCATCGGAATTCATCAGCAGAATGTCAATCTGCTTAGGAATTGATTCAATCTGTTCTCCGAGAGTGACATTGGATGCACTGAGTGCAGCGAGATCCTGAACGCCATCCCCGTTAATGTCCCCGATAGGTGTGATGCGAGCTCCGAAGGTTTCCTCCTCTTCGA
The DNA here is from genome assembly GCA_046349735.1 of Planctomycetaceae bacterium. Lineage (GTDB taxonomy): Bacteria > Planctomycetota > Planctomycetia > Planctomycetales > Planctomycetaceae > SXXK01. The sequence continues at coordinate 33,487 of JAXMBU010000052.1, read as the reverse complement.
TCGAAGGATTCCACTGCGACGTGTTCTCGATCGTCGCAAAGCTTCTGACTGTCCCATCGGCCTTCAGAAACATCGTGAAGATTTCGCCTCGATCTACTCCGCCAACATCTGCGTCCGTTGCAGCAACGACGAGATCAACAATTCCGTCTCCGTCGATGTCCCCTGGAGATGCCACCGACATCCCAAATCCGTCCTGATCATGAAGTACAGGCCCGCCGTTCAGCGAGTCGGCAATCTTCGTGAAGTTTTTTGCGGTCCCGTCAGGCTTGAGTCGGACGATATACACGGCACCGCGTTCCGTTCCTCGCGTGCTGTCACCTGGAGACCCGATCGCGAGGTCTGTCACGCCATCGCCGTCAATGTCGCCGAGCGGCGCTATACTCAAGCCAAACATGTCATCAAAGCCGAGCGAAGGACCGCCATTGTAGCCGTCAGCGATTTTTACGGACTGTTTAACGGTCCCATCGGGATTCTGGAAAACCACATAAACAGCGCCTTTCGGATTGCTTTGCTGCATGACTCCTCCCTCCAGGGGATCGGTCACTACGAAGTCCTGAACTCCGTTTTGGTCGAGGTCGCCGATTGGGGCGACGTCAAAGCCCAGAAATGTCAGCGGCCAGTTTTCGGACGGTTGGTTGATCTGTTGACCAAGCGTGATGGTGCTGCGGGTGGCCAGAGGAAACGCGATTCGGTTCCGGATTGTGAAGCGATAATCCTCAACCTCACCATCCGAAGCCAGCCCCGTGGAATTTGCGGACGCCGCATCAGTGCTCAGGCGAAATCGGGCATAAGTGCTCCCGATTGAGCCGACTGTTGCGAGCGGAAACGTCAAGGAAACCCGCTGGTGATCTGTCCCCGAGGGAACAGTCACCTGAGCGCGCTCCGTTGCATTCTCGAAGACGCCGTTACGATTAAGGTCGATCCACCCAAACAGCGTCGCCGTTCGGCCGGTCGTATTTGTCGCCTCAAGCGTGACGACAGGATTTGTTCCGACGGTCGCGTAAAGCTCAGACGTGCTCAGGATGCCATCTTCGTCATTACGACCTCCGGCGGTAAACAGGTCATCCCCCGATGCTCCGGTGTTTTGTTGAGCTGCGATGTCTCCGTCAACACCAGCACCCAAAAACAAAGTATTCTGAGTTTGATCGATGGTGTGTCGGGGGCCGTTATTCACCGCAATTGTCTGGTAATTTCCCGGCCCCGTTGCCGCGGACGTGTCGGGGGCATCTCCCAGATCCGCAGCCAGCAACAGACGAGCCTCGAGTACATCAACTGCAGCGAAGGACGGAAATGCTGACGCCAGTTGCCGACGACGCACCGAACGAGATGTACGGAGAGTTGATCGGAGAGAATCGGCCAGACCGCGAATGACAGCATTCATGTAGAGTCCATTCCATGTTGAAATTGTTCAAAGACAGCGTGTCAACGACGCGCGTTGGCGCCGACGAGCCGATTCAGAGGAGGAACCGCGATTGAAGTTTCTCGAAGTCACTCCTGCGGAACGAGTTGTGTCAGGGAGAGTCAGTTTCGGTGCCACCCGATTCACATCCCTGTTTCTTTCGAATGCAGAATGCTGCGCCTGATTTCTCAACGACATCCATGGACAGTCATCCTCAATGATGTGGACTGAGTGAACGGAATGACGCTAGCCACTGGTGATTCTTTTTGAACACAGGAAAACACCCGCGGCGAGCGCCGTACCGCTCACAGGAGAATCCTCAAGTCCACTCCATTGAGAGTCATCCTAACCGGGCCATGATGATTGAACACTGCTGGCAGAACGACACAACGGTTCAGTGTCTGACGATCAGCATGTGCCGACATACAGACTAAGTCCGACGCGATCTTTCCAGCAAGATTGGTTCACGGACGGGGGGCATGTTTTTCCCCCTGGGTGCGGCCTGTCTTTTGCTTCACTCGCAGCGAATCGGCACGAATGGGAAGAACGAGTCGCAGCGCAGCAGACACCTGCAGACAAGTGAAATCGATTGCGAAATCAAGCGTTTGTGACTACTGCCGCTTGATGTTGACGACTGGCAGGCAATGCCGATTTGTCTTGTTGTGATGTGTGGTTTTGCCCCTGCTGAGATGGACGAGATCGTCGAGTATGTGGAATCCGGGACATTGCTGCGTGTGACACATGCTTTTGAGAACGCCGACCGACAGGAATCCCGCATTCCAGCGCGCGGTTTGCTGATCGTCCCCGACAGTCAGGTCGCGACCGTGTGCCGCCGACACCCTGACGGATCGCGCCACGTCGCTACAGAGCCTCGGTATTGCGGGTAGATTCAGGCAAACATTCCAGGCGACAAAAATCAATGTTTATGCAAACCGTCGCCTGCAGCATCACCGGTCTCTGATTTCTCCGGTCCTGCATACTGAAAGCGAGGACGCATGGTGCCCGCCACTTCGACCATCTCCTGAAACATCGACAGCGGTCTTACCCACAGACTTCGGTCGCCATAGTCTGTCCGATACACAACCAGTTCTTCTTCTGTCTCACTGTGTCTGGCCACACCCACAACAATGTAATCGCGGCCTTTGTAGTGTCGATATCGCCCGGGCAAAAGACTCATCGATGTTGCCTTCTTTCATCGCTCAATGGGTCAGAATTGTGTGGACTTCCGGAAGGATCCTGAAACAGGTAGCCGGAACGAGGCCTGTGGTTTGGCAGGTCTGAATTCCGGGTTTCAATTCGAGTCGATGGAACGAGCCCGAGCACATGTTTTTTTGAACTCTCAGCGAGAATGAAATCGATCCAGTTCTGAAACGAAAATTCGGCCACGTTCTGGCTCGTTCGTGCTGATTCAGGTCACAACGAAACCTGCGGACATCCAACGGTCGAGAATCGAAAATCAATCCGTCATCCGGAAGATCGACTATCGCTCGGGTAAATCGATCTCGACTTCTGAGCCATCGGGAAGACCGTGAATCTGTGCATGGACACGACCGCAAAACGACCAGTATTCTTCAACCCGCGAAAGGTACAGATTCTCCGAGCTGTAATCGCCACCGAGAACTGGCAGCACCTTGAAGCCGTAGCACTCACCGGGACCAGGTTTCAAACCGTCCTCAACGGCTTCATCGACAAACCCAATCAGGAACCAGTCGTCCGCATTGTCTTCGAACTCGCCCTCATCCTCGAAATCAACGGCGTCGTCTGCATCGTCATCTCCAGAGCCGTCGCTGGAGCTTTCGAGCAGAGCAAAGAACTCGTCGGCATTGTCAGCCACTTCGGAGAGTTCGCCATCCGTCACATTCAGCCAAAGAACAGCTCCCTCTTCATCCAGAAAGAAAAGATCTCCAAAGCGATTCATCAGCCATGGCTCAATCTCTGCTTCATCGTCCAGCAGCCACGACCAGGCCGACAGCATCTTCTGCCAGTCAAGTTTTGAGTGGTCGATCAGATAGTCGTTGACGTCCATTGGCAGATCATCCCGCAAGCGGCTGAAATAAGGGGAGGTTCTGTCGCATCGCGTCTGGCTTGAGACGGTCAACAGATACCAAAAAGGTAGCGGATTATATTGGAAAGGCTCCATCATCAGGGATGGCCTTGCAAACGCAGCGTCGTAGTTTATCGAAAGTGTCGAGAATGAGACGCATGGGCGACATTCTGACAGTCAGGATCGTTCCGTCATGATCTTTCCGACACTTCGTCTGCGGGCATCATCATTTTGGCAGACGACGCCGTCATGACCTGCGCACTCAATATCGTGCAGAGCCCGTCCTTTTCTCCTGCAGAAAAACACGGTCTGATTAACGCAACACCCGACAACGGAATCCTTCTTCTGCAGCAGGACCGAGTGCCAGCCCACTGTTCAGGTTCACTGCGATTCATTCATGCGGCTGGTGTCTGTTTGTGCCCAACGCTGTTACGCTGGAAGTAGCACCAGTTGGCAACCAATCGCTGCGGTACTGTCAAATGTTGCGACGATCGGCTCGGCTTTTAACCCTATGGCACAACATGCACCATCATCAGGTCGTGAGTTTCCCCGAGCCAGTTCGTGTGACCGACGATGATCAGCTTGCTGCCGGATTTTAACAGCTGGTTCTTTTGTCCCCAGTTGATCACAAACTGCAGAAGAGAATCGGCTGACTGCTGGACGGCGCGATTCAGCAGCGGGGTCACTCCCCAATACAAACACATGCGGCGAGCCACGTCTTCGCGATCTGTGAATGCCAGAATCGGCACTTTACTGCGCATGCGAGACAAAGCTAACGCGGTACGACCGGTCACCGTCGCAACAACCATCAGATCTGCCTGAAGATACTCGGCCGCGGCAATCGTTCCTCGAGTCACCGCTTCTGTGATCGGGCGTGCTCGGCGAGTTTCATCGTCTCGAAGGTCTTTGAAGTTGGCCGGTTCAACCAGTGTTTCGGCCTCGGACGCGATGCGATCCATCATGCGCACACACTGTGTCGGATGAGCACCGATTGCTGTTTCACCAGAGAGCATCACGGCATCCGTGCCATCGAGCACCGCGTTGGCCACATCGGTCACTTCCGCCCGTGTCGGCAGTTCATTGGATTGCATACTGTCCAGCATCTGAGTCGCCGTAATTACCGGAATACGCAGCTCATTGCAGCGACGAATGATTCGCTTTTGCAGAATCGGCACACGGCTGATTTCCGCTTCAACGCCCAAATCTCCGCGAGCCACCATGACGGCATCGGTTGCGTCGAGAATATTCTCGAGATCATCAATCGCTTCCGTTTTTTCGATCTTGGCGACGATCAACGGGGTCACTTTGGGGTGATGCGACTCAATCAACCTGTGCAGGTTGCGAATATCTTCCGCCTGCCGGACAAAGCTGAGCCCGATAAAGTCGAGATGATTCTGCAATGCCCATTCGAGATCTTTGCGGTCCTTTTCCGTCACACTGGGTGTGCTCAGAGCAACGCCCGGCAGATTCACACCTTGCCGACTGCGAATTTTCCCGGACTGAAAGACCGTGCAGCGAACCCATTGCAGGTCAGGATCCTTCTCCAGCACGACCATGCCAACGGTGCCATCCGCTAACAAGATCCGATCGCCCGGTTTCACGTCATCAATGAGTGGCTCATAAGTGCAGGTCAGATCTGTGGGAGAGTTCGACTGCATGCCGCGAATAAAGCGAAACTCGGCCCCTTCGTTGCAGAGGACTTCGCCACCTGCGATTTCTCCAAGGCGAATTTTTGGTCCGGACAGATCTCCCAGGATGCCGATGGGGCAGTCCAGTTCGGCCGAAATCTGTCGAATCTTGCGGACCAGTTCAGACAGCCAGGCGTGACTGCCGTGAGCAAAGTTGAGTCGAAAAATATCCACGCCGGCAATAACCAGCTGTCGCAGCATGTCGACCGATTCACTGGCAGGACCAATCGTGGCAATAATTCTCGTTTTCACCAGCTTCTGACGAACAAGTGAACGCAGCGGACCTGAACCCGACATCAATGACCTCCTGTTTCAAACGATATCCATCGCCGCGCGGTTGAAGCGGCATGGCGCCAGCCAGTTATCAACAAAACTAACCACCCAACAACGCATCACAACCCGAGACGTCATTGAGGGATAATGTAAGCACATCGAGCCAGAAACTCGGAATGCCATCCATGTGCACCTTTGAAGCAGGATGGGCATTCCTGCCCGTCGCGGAATGGTCGGACAAGAATGTCCAACCTATACTTAGTGTCGGACAACCGAACAAGGAGAGCCATCCAACTTCCGCAAGCCAAAGCCAAATAGTAACGGCTACCAGCCCACAACGTCCCGTGACCTGTTCCGTGAATTCGCCGAAAACTCACGTTCAGGGTTCGAAACATGCCTCGATTGACCAGCAGCAGTCGAATGGCCGGTGGCAAATTCGTACAATGCCAATCTGCAAAGTTTGACTCTTCCCGCCCTGAAAGTGGCTGACAAGCCCGTGAAAGTGCGAAAGATTAGCGATTTCACGCACAGAACTCTTGCCAGCGCTGCGAATCCACCCGGTCAGGGCTCGACCAATGCCACCGCCCTGCGCTACCATACGCGGCTCGCCGATGGCTCAGAAAACTGTTCCTGATTCGCCCCTCCTTTGAATTCGTGTTTGTGCACTTATGGATCCCAAGTTCATTCGTAACTTCAGCATTATTGCTCACATCGACCACGGCAAGAGTACTCTGGCAGACCAGTTGCTGCTGAAAAGTGGCACGATTACTCAGCGCGAATTTCGAGCACAGATCCTGGACGACCTCGACATCGAACGTGAACGCGGTATCACGGTCAAAGCGCGGTCGGTGACGATCAACTGGAATCAGGACGGTCAGGTTTATGAACTGAACCTGATCGATACTCCGGGCCATGTTGACTTTCACTATGAAGTGAACCGCAGTCTCGCGGCCTGCGAAGGGGCTTTGCTGCTGATCGACGCGTTTCAGGGAGTTCAGGCCCAGACTGTCGCCAATGCGTTTGCAGCAATCGCAGTGAACCTGGAGATCATCCCGGTCGTCAACAAGATCGACCTTCCGGTGATTCGAGTCGACGAAGTGCTTGAGGAAGTCGAAAACGTCCTTGGGCTGGATGCGACGGACGCTCTCCGGGTTAGTGCCAAGGTCGGCTTGAATATTGAGAGTGTTTTTGAAGCGATCGTCAAGAAGATCCCGCCGCCAAAGGGAACACCGGATGCTCCGCTGAAAGCACTGGTCTTCGACAGCAAGTACGATAACTATCGCGGCGTAATCACCTACGTGCGAATTTTTGAGGGCAGTGTCAAGAAGGGCGACAAAGTCCGCTTTATGCGTGAACAAGTCGTCAATGAAGTTCTGGAGATTGGCCAGTTCCGACCGAACATGGTCGCCTGCGATGAACTGGGGCCCGGTCAGGTGGGCTACATTCTGACGGGCTTGAAGGAGCTAAGCAAAGTCACTGTCGGCGATACGGTCACTCTGTTTCACAACCCGGCGGCCGAACCGCTGCCTGGTTATCAGAAGCCAAAGCAGATGGTGTTTTGCGGGATGTTCCCGATTGATGCCACGGACTTCGAAGCTCTGCGAGAAGACCTGCAGAAGCTGTCGATGAACGACTCCAGCTTCTCGTTTGTGCCTGAAACCAGCGATGCGTTGGGATTCGGTTTCCGCTGCGGATTTCTGGGTATGTTGCACATGGAGATTGTGCAGCAGCGTCTGGAAAAAGAGCAGGACATGGACCTGATCCAGACGGCTCCGAACGTGACCTATCAGATCGTCAAACGTGATGGCGGCATCATGACGATCGACAATCCTCAGGACGTCCCCGACGCCGGGATCATCGAAGAGTTTCGCGAGCCGATCGCCAAGGTCAGCTACATCGTTCCTTCACAGCACGTCGGAACAATCATGCAGCTGTGTCAGGATCGACGAGGTATCTATCGCAGCACCGAGTATCTTGGCCCAACCCGTGCTCAGATCATTTATGAACTCCCGCTCAGCGAAATTGTGTACGACATGTACGACAAGCTCAAGAGCGTGACCTCAGGCTACGGCACGATGGACTATGAGATCATCGGTTTCGCGGCCGCCGATCTTGTGAAGATGGACATTCTCGTCAAAGGCAGCCGCGTGGATGCATTGTCGACCATCGTGCATCGTTCCAATGCGGAGCGTCGTGGTCGAGCACTCGTGAAGCGACTGAAGGAAGAGATCAGCAAGCATCAGTTCGAAATCGCGATTCAGGCGGCCATTGGTTCTCGCGTGATTGCTCGTGAGACGATTTCTGCCCTCAGCAAGAACGTGACAGCCAAGTGCTACGGCGGTGATATTACCCGAAAACGAAAACTGCTGCAGAAGCAGAAAGAGGGTAAGAAACGTATGAAGCAGTTTGGCGAAGTCGAAATTCCGCAGAAGGCGTTTCTGACCGTATTGGAATCAGCCAAAGACGATTAATGATTTTCAGTCGATCGTTCAGAATCTGAACAGGCCCGTGGAGTATCTTTCGGGCCTGTTTTCGTTTTCATTCGAAGTCTCTCGCGTTCACTGAGTTTCATTTTTCAGTTTTGCGAGGACAATTTGACGTTCGGCGTCCCCGGCGCTGCGCCTTTTTCGCATTAAGCTTCGCTCGATCCATCTCTCTGTTTGTCTGAGCCTTTTCACATGTCCCACCACCACGCTTTTCATGTCGCACTCACTGGCGACTTTTATGATGCTGCAGGAAAGCCGAGATTTGCGGATCTGGGTTTCAGCGTCTTTGACGGCTACGATCATGTCAACGTTTCAAGATTTGAGCAGCACCAGCCGGAGATATCAGCGGCTCAGCTTCAAGGTTGCCATGGCTCAATTGTCCTGACGCCGCGAGTGACCGAAGCGAGCCTTGCTGAGTGCCATGATTTCCTTGCGATCGGACGCTTTGGCGTTGGCTATGACAGCGTCGACGTGGCCGCGTGCACGCGAAAGCAGGTTCTCGCCATGATCACAGCCGGAGCGGTAGATCGACCTGTTGCGGAAGCCACGATCACGTGGATGCTGGCACTGACTCACCAGCTGGTGGCAAAGGATCGACTGGTCCGAACCGGCGAATGGGACGCTCGCACAAATTACATGGGCTGCGAACTGCGAGACCGAACGTTGGGTGTGATCGGTCTTGGCGGCATCGGTCGCTGTCTCGTGAAACTGCTCGAAGGCTTCGGCATGAAGCCGCCCATCGCCTACGATCCTGTTCTGCCGGCTTCTGCTTTCGAATCGATTGGCGTACGTTCCGTCAGCCTCGAAGAGTTGATGCGCACGTCCGACATTGTGTCGGTGCACTGTCCGCTGAATGACAAGACTCGCGGTTTGATCGGTGCCAAAGAACTACAGTGGATGAAGAGTGACGCCTATTTACTGAACACGGCTCGAGGTGGCATCGTGGATGAAGATCCGCTGTATGATCTGCTGAAGAGTCGCCGCATCGCCGGTGCGGCGTTGGATTGTTTTGCCGTTGAGCCTGTCGTGAAGCCACATCGCTTTGGCGATCTGGACAACGTCTTGCTGGCTCCGCACTCCATTGCGTGGACACATGAAATGTTTCGCGATATCGGTCGCACGGCGTGCCAAAGTATGTTGGATCTGTCACTGGGCAAATGGCCTCACGGTGTTCTGAATCCGGAACTGAAATCGAATCCCGCATTCCTTGCCAAGTGGGAAAGAATCATTGGGAGAAAGCCACTGCAGGGCTGACCGGTGCCCCGGTGAGCGGAACAGCGCTGGCCGCCGGTGTTGTTTTCAGAACAGTCCCGAAAGTAACTTCCGAATATCCTGACCCGAAGCGTCAGTTTCGAGTTTGCGCATTCTCAGAGCTGGAGGGTCGACAAATCCATTGTCGCATTGTCGGTGGTGTGGGGGAGGCTGTTGACTTAATCAGCTGGAACGCGTTTGCGTCCGGTTTTCGTGGCAAGAACATAACAAATTCAACCGGCGGCTAACGCCCGGCGGCTGATAAATAGATTAAATCAGCAGGCTGTCACGACACCGGCAGGGGGTGTGCCGGGCTTCCAGCTGTAACGAATGTGCGCAACTTTAAAAAGCGTCAGCGAGGGATCGGTGTCTTGTAGAGAAGGGTCTGTCATTCCCGCCTGCGCGGGAATGACGAACCGCTCAATCAACGACTGGCAGTGCGAAGGCGTCTACCGGCTGATCACAGTGGCACCGGTGGCTAGCGCCATTCCGCTCACCAGAGCACCAGTTTTTAACAATCAGACGCGAAGATCTTCGGTGCCTAGTGCCAACTCGGACGCATATCGACTTCGCACCGGTTCAACATAACCTGCGATGAAGGAGTCCACCTGCTCCGGAGCACGGCCGATGTACAGCCGAGCGTCGAGAGTCCCGTCAAGATCTACGGCTGCGAATCCGGGTTCGGCACGCAATCGGTCGATGAGATCGTTCGCACCGCCCTGTGTCTTTACCTGGTCGGCTGCCTTCTGACTATGGACACGGATGACCTCGTGCAGTTCCTGGCGATCTCCACCCGCCTGCACCCCAGCCATCAGGATTTCCTCAGTTGCCATGAACGGAAGTTCGGAATTCAGATTACGTTCGATGACCTTCGGATAGACAACCATACCGTCGGAAATGTTTCGATACAAAATCAGGCACGCATCGATCGATAAAAAGGCCTGAGGCATCGACAAACGGCGAATTGCACTGTCATCCAGAGTTCTCTCCATCCATTGAGTGGCCATCGTGTTATCGATGCCGGACTGAAGACTCATTGCAAATCGAGCCAGCGCGCACATGCGTTCGCTGCGCATCGGGTTGCGTTTGTAGGCCATGGCCGATGATCCAATTTGCTCTTTGCCAAACGGCTCTTCCACTTCCTTACGATGCTGCAGGATTCTCACGTCGGTTCCGGCCTTGTGACAGGTCTGAGCAACCCCGTTCAAAGCCGCCATCACCTGCGCATCAACTTTGCGCGAATACGTCTGGCCAGTGACCGGATGGTGCTCGGCAAAGCCCATTCTTTCAGTCACCATTTTGTCGAGCAATTCGACTTTGGCGTGGTCACCCTTGAATAAAGACAGGAACGTGGCCTGAGTTCCCGTCGTTCCTTTCACGCCTCGAAAACGCAGGGTTGCAATGCGATGTTCGATCTCTTCCAGATCCAGCAACAAGTCCCAGCACCACAAAGTTGCTCGCTTGCCCACGGTCGTTGGTTGAGCAGGCTGGAGATGAGTAAACCCGAGACACGGAAGGTCTCGATACTTCGCCGCAAAGTGCGCGAGCTGATCAATAACCTGAACCAGACGACGACGCACCAACTGCAAACTGTCGCGAATCTGAATCAGTTCTGAGTTATCCGTGACGAAACAGCTGGTGGCTCCCAGATGAACAATCGGACGCGCTGTAGGACACTGATCACCCCAGGCATGGACGTGAGCCATGACATCATGACGGAGCTTGCGTTCGTAACGATCGGCTGCTGCAAAGTCTATGGTGTCAACAGAAGCTCGCATTTCCGCAAGCTGCGAATCAGAGATATTCAGGCCCAGAGACTTCTGACATTCCGCCAGAGCAATCCAAAGTCGTCGCCATGTGGAGTGCTTTGTCTGAGCCGACCAGATGGTTGCCATCTCTTTTGAGGCATAGCGAGTAATCAGCGGGTTTTCGTAAATCTCGTGGGACACAGACAGGACCTTCAAATTCGACCGGAGGGATTTGCGAATCGGTTTACGGTTCAGAGACTTGCCGGATTGTAACAGCCCCTTCTCCTCGGTTCCTGGGCGGCGGCATTTCTCGCAGTGATTTCCGGAGATGTGGGAACCTTTTCCATCGCTGGCCCCGGTTTCAGGCTGTACTACCGCCGGTAGCATTTTCGCCGAGGGAGCCCCGAAACGACTTTGAGGCTTTCGCAAAACCGGAACGGGCACCCTCGTGGATCAGTATTTCAAATTGATTCTTTTCTGATCCACGAGCCAGTCCCGGTTTTGTTGGGCGTTCTTAGGAACAGTCTCGAAATAAGTTCCCGTGGTAGCCGAACTCGTGAGAGTTCGGACTGAGAAATCTCACGACTTCAGCTACGGGAGTTAATTCGGGCCTGTTCCTTAGCTGGACAGCTCGACGTTCTGGGGCCAGTGGGTCGTGGGTGCTTGTTGCATCGTAAGGGCTGGAAAGAATCAGTTCTTTCCAGCCATGTTCAACCATTTTGCGGTCTCTGCGACTTAGGAACAGTCTCGAAATAAGTTCCCGTCGTAGCCGAACTCGTGAGAGTGCGAACTGAAGTCTCACGACTTCAGCTACGGAAGTTATTTCGGGCCTGTTCCTTAGCCGAATATTCCGTGGTGAAAATGCGATGGTACTTTGATAACGGAAAACAGGAAGAGGTCGCTCGCACCGCATCACGTGAACCATGGACCTCCGCCGCAACCAGTCGCCGTCCGTATAGCAACACACATCAAATCACGAGGATCGGTATGTCTGCCTCGCCCAAACGCCCCTCGCACAGAGTTTTGAGCAGAGCCTGAAGAACTGACCAGCCGTTAATCGACTGATGGGTGAAACGGCAGTGCCCTGCAACTCCAACTGCGGAGTCAGTCGCTACATTCTTTCAATGATTTCCGTTAGAACCTGATTGCGATTCCACCACTCCCCGTTTCATTGTTGACAGAGCACTCGCTGAATCAAAATCGTATTTGTTCGAACGCTGCAATTTATTGGAGTGATTTCATGAACTGGTTTTCCGCTGCCACGGCACGACGTCGATTTCTTTCTGCAGCCGCTGCAACGATCGCTGGCGCGGGAGTGCATCGAGGGCTTTCGGCCAGTGATCCACCTGCCGTCACAAATCCCCGCGCAACCGATGGCGATGAGCGATTTGAACCAGACTGGGATGAGCGTCTTACGATAACGGTCGGAGAAAAATCGGGCGACATGATCGGTCATTCTGACCGAGTGATCCAGGCTGCCGTCGATTACGTTGCACGACTCGGTGGCGGCACAGTGAAAGTACTTCCGGGGACCTATACATTTCGTAACGCAGTGTGGTTGCCTTCTCGGATACGTCTGCAGGGGAGTGGGCCTGATTCGGTTATTACTCGAGGGGCCTCTGTGAGAACCGAGGTAACTACAGATTCTGACTGGTATGACCAGGAAATCACTGTCAAGGATGCTAAGGCGTTTCAGGTTGGCGACGGAATTGTGCTGCAGGCTACGAATCCGCACAACAACGGTGCCACAGTCATTAAACGAACGTTGGTGGCTCGCAATGGAAATCGGTTTAAGCTGAGTGACGGACTGCGTGAAAATCTCTGGGTAAGTGGAAAACCCACCTGCGCATCGCTGTTCCCGTTGCTGACCAGTGAGAACACCGCTGACGTGGTGATCGAGAATATTACGCTCGACGGGAATCGCTCAAACTGTGAAAACTTCAATGGAAACTACGGTGGCTGCATCTTTCTGCAGGACTGTAACCGTTACGTTTTCCGCAACGTCGAGGCTCGCAATTACAATGGTGACGGCATCAGCTTTCAGATCTGTCACGACGTTCTTGTTGAGAACTGTCACAGCCACGACAATACAGATCTGGGAGTGCATCCGGGATCCGGTTCTCAGCGTCCGATTATTCGTGGAAATCGTCTGGAAAGAAACAGCCAGGGGATCTTTTGGTGCTGGGGCGTAAAATATGGGCTTGCAGAAGACAATGTGATCGATGGAAACACATTGTACGGCATTTCCATTGGTCACAATGACACGGACAATGTGATGCGGAAAAATCAGGTTCGCAACAGTGGCAAGTTCGGCATTCTGTTTCGCGATGAGAACAGAGGCATCGACTTCTGGGCCAATCGCAATGTGATCGAAAACAACACCATTGAGAACAGTGGTGGCGAAGACGGGGCAGGCATCGAAGTCACCGGCCAGACTCGGGACATCCGACTTTCCGGCAACACAATTACCGAAACTCGCGGCGCGGCAAAACGAGTTGGAATTCGGATCGCTGAAAAAGTCGGACAGGTGGCAATCGCCGACAACAGGATTTCTGGATTCTCCGCAGAGGTCATGGATATGCGGCCGAAAGCGTGAATACCCTCTTTGCTTTGCTGATCTTTTGCAGTGAACGCGGAAATTCTGCGTTCACTGCAAAACGGCTCGTGTTGATGAAAACGTGATACTCCGCCTGAACTTCACGTTTTCGACGATCTAAATCATAGGAACAAGCCCGAAATAACTTCCGTAGCTGAAGTCGAGAGACTTGCATCCGAACTCTCACGAGTTCGGATGCGACGGAAACTTATTTCGAGACTGTTGCTTAGCCGGACAGCGCCAGTTTGTATGGGAGACAAACATGGTGCTGTCCAATTAGAGCAGTGGCAGCAATTGTTCGTCCGCCACGCGGTCACGGACGCCGCCGATTGCGACGCCAACTTCATTGAAGCTTTGAACCTGTGAGGCAAAGAACCAGTCGAGATCTGATTGCCCGAAATAGTGGTCGACACTGACATCATCGGAAACCGTTGATCCCACTACGAGTTTTAATGCTCCGTTGGTTCCGGGAACTCCTGTGCCGGTAAGTCTCGTGATCTTATTTGTGTAGCTGTCCTGCGAAGCCCACGCGTTCAGGACAGCGTTTCGATCCGCAGTTGGCGTGTTCACATAAAACAATGACGACAGTCCCCCCATCAGCAAATCCTGCCCCGCGCCGCCAAAGAGTCGATCGATGCCGTAACCGCCCACCAGGATGTCGTGGCCGTCGTTTCCGTACAGGACGTCGTCCCCATAATCGCCATTCAGCAGGTCATGGCCGATTCCTCCATACAAACTGTCATTTCCATCGCCACCGAAGAGCTGATCATTACCATCGCTTCCATTAAGCAGATCTTCGAAGCGGCCACCGTACAGAATATCATTGCCCGCGAGACCATTCAGTTTGACTTTGCCCGAGAAGGCTCTGGTATCAAGAATGTTGTTGCCTTCACCGCCTCTGAGGTCCGCCGCTTCGAAACCTCCCACAGCCAGACGTTGATCGATTCCACCGCTGACCCTCAGAGCGTTGTTAGTCAGTGTCAAGTCCGCGTTGCCTGCCACCACCAGCGTGTCGATGACAGAAACTCCAGAACCGGCATCAAGCACAGTAACAACCGGACTGGTTGTGGCCTGAACGATGAACGTGTCCTGAGCCTGTCCGCCGATAAGTCGTTCAACAGCCGAGAATCCTCTGGCTTGTCGCCCCGTGGAGAGAACATAGCCCGTACCGGTTGACGTCAAACTCCATGTCGCCGGAATGGCTGAGCCAGCCTGAGAGAACGTGTCTTCACCGGCACCACCTCGGAATGCGACTCCCTGCATTGGTGCCGAATCGGCTTCACTGGTGAAAGTGACAGTGTCATTGCCCGCCATTCCGTTTAGAACAAGCGGTTTCCCCGTCGCAGCGATCAGCGCCACGGGAATCACAATTCGACTCGTGCCGCTGCCTGCAATGCCCTGCAGACCAGTCACCTGAATTCGCACCTGACTGTCCCGGGTATTGTCCTGAACGATGAAGTCATTGCCTTCCCGAGTCAGTACCCAGGAATCATCACGTCCCCACAGATCGGTGATTTCGATGTGGCCCTGAGAACCAATCTTGACGGACGTCGAAAATGCCGGTGGAGTTGCATCCAGATAACGAGTCATCAGGAAATCTCTGTCCGAAGACTTCTGAGTCACCGGACTGATATGAGTTCCCACGGCGATCAGACGCCCGCTGGATTGCCGCAGAACATCAACCAGTGTTCCGGTGCCGGTGAGAAACTCAGTGCTGACTCGTCCGTCCCCGCCAAAGCTGGTGTCACTTGTGCCATCCGCATTGAGACGCCACATGAGGAAACGCCCTTCAGATTCTCCACCGACGACGATCTTGCCATTCGGTTGGACAAGCAGAGATTTGGCGTCCGCCACTGCAATGTACTTCTGAAGTGGATCAGAAGCGTAATTCTGTTCAATGCTGTGAACGACGGTCCCAAATTCTGTCGGTGCACCGTTTTTGTCGTACTTCGCAACTGCCATACTGCTGTTGCGACCTCGCGAATCATACTCCTCCGCACTTCCTGCGATCAGGATGCTGCCGTCCGCCAATAACTCCATGTCATTCGCCACGCGAAGAGGACTATACGCCTCGATGACTCGACCACTGACCCCGAACGTCGGGTCGAATGTTCCGTTGGCGTTGAAGCGAATGACTGTGTACGTGGAACGGTAGCGACTGTTTGTCGATGACTGCACATTTCCTGCGGCCAGAATCTTTCCGTCCGACTGAATCGCAAGGCTGGTCACCGATGAACTGCTGTTACTGGCCACAAATGTTGTGAAATAGCCGGTACCGCGGAACGTCGTATCGAGCGAACCGTCTGTGCGATACCTGACGAGAGTGAAGAAGCCGCCTCCGCCGAATCCTCCCACAACAATCCGTCCATCGGCCTGTAACGCGACCGTTCGACCTCCCGCATAGCCTCCGAGATCCGTGGTGACCAAACCATCGGAAGAGAACGTACTGTCGAGCGAACCATCAGCGTTCAGACGCACCAACGCGATATCTGAGTAGCCATTCTGGTTGATGATGCGTGTCGCGGACCCAACAATCAGAATTTTCCCATCGGACTGAATGACGACATCTGCTGCCCCTGACTCGGCGTAGCCAGGACCAAAGCTAATTGTCGTCCTGCCGTCGGTTGAAAAGCTCAGGTCTGGACTGCCATTCGCCAGATACCGGGCAACACTGAAATTCCCCTGGCTCCTGCCGACAACAACAAGCTTTCCATCTGCCTGCTGCGCGGAAGCTGCTGCTTCATCCACGCTGGAACCGAACTGAGTCCAAGTGATTCCATCGCTCGAGAACGATGGGTCTGACTGGCCAGCGCTGGTAAATCGAGCCAGAGCAAACGGACGTATGTTGAATCCGCTGGCCACAATTCGGCCATCTGGCTGAACAAGTAGCGATTTGACGGAGCTGAAGTATGGAGAGCGACCGGTTCCATTGAACGACGTGTCAAGCTGACCTGCGGCATTGAAGCGGTAAACGTAGCCGCTGGTTCCCGTCAACAAACTGCCGTCGCTCTGTCGTGCCAGTGTCGCACCACTGTCATTGTTCGTCAGTGATCCCGGAGCGAGCAGAAGCAACATGCCATCGCTGTCAAACGTGGTATCGAGAGCACCATTGACATTGTACCGCGCGACGGCCAAATGCTCCTTATAGTTGACCTGAGCCGATCCGGAAACAACGATTCGTCCGTCCGGCTGAATCAACAGATCCTGAGCATCATCGACCTTGCCGAAGTTTGCGTTCACGTAACCAGTGCCTGCAAATGACGAGTCCATCGTTCCATTGGAATTCAGACGCATCACAAAGAAGTCATGGTTTGAGGAATTGAATGTGTAGGTGACCCAGGTCTGGCCCGCAACAACAATTTTCCCATCCGACTGGATGGCGACAGCATGGGCCGTCTCTGCCCGGTTGTTGTTAAATCGCCGAAAGATCTTCCCATCGCCATCAAAGCTGGTATCCAGTGCTCCTGTCGTTGTGTAGCAGGCGATCGCAATGTCTTCTAAAGTTCCGCCCACCACAACGATCCGCCCATTGCCCTGGACCGCCACATCGTAGGCGGTTTCGTTTCCACCGAAATCGGTCAGCAGGACTCCATCGTTACTGAATGAAGTGTCCAGCGTGCCATTGGCCAGATAACGAGTCACCACAAAGTCAGCGCTGTTTATGCTCTCCGTTCCGCCGACCACGACGATCGCACCGTTTGCCTGAAGAGCGACTCCACGAGCGTAATACGGAAACGCCGCCTTACCACCGACGCCAAACGTCAGATCCAGCGAACCGTCCGGCAGGTAACGTGCAATCGCACCTTCTCCAACGGCGATGATTTTTCCGTCAGTCTGAAGGGCCGACGCCATCACCACCCTGCCCCACGTGCTTGATTCTTCAAATTCGGTCGTGACCTGACCGCTATTGCCAAATGTCAAATCGAGGTCACCGGCACTCAACATCGCACGAGATTCCAACGTTTGAATGCAATGCCTCTCAGGCATTGATTTGCGGCGAGTAAAGGCTCGACGCGACTCGTGCATTGAAAAAAGCGAACGAATGAAGGACTGCAACATAAGGGGATTCCGGCTGGTCACGGTATCAAGGGACCGAGAAACCTGAAGGACGGGTCAACAGAGTGTTCAACAGCACACTCGAATTCATTATCGGCGAGCCATACGAGGAACCGCAAGGGATCCTTGGCACAATTGTGCGAGCCACCGAATCTACGAGTAGCAGGGACTTCGGCCCCTCTTGCAATCCATGTGCGCCTGACGCGCTGCTTCCTAATGTGGGGTCGATTGAGTAGACTTCTGACGCCGTAAAAGTGGTCACGGGTACCACCAGCAGGCCCACCCCATGCTTCGAAAGGCACATCCAGAATGCAGAAACTCCTCTGCGCCGCAATCCTCGTTGTGTGCTCCGCTGCGCAGTCGATTCCGGCTGCTGAGCGTCCGAACATTATCTTCATTTTTTCGGACGACCACGCTCAGCACGCGATCTCCGCCTACGGTTCAAAAGTCAATCAGACTCCACATCTCGACCGGCTCGCCAAAGACGGTGCTCGATTCGCCAATTCATTTGTCACGAATTCTATCTGCACCCCAAGTCGCGCGACATTGCTGACTGGGCAGTATTCGCATTTGAATGGAGTACCGGTCTTCAATCGATTCGATGGAACTCGAGATAACGCGGCTAAGCATTTGCAGGCCGGAGGTTATCACACGGGGATGATCGGGAAGTGGCATCTGGGTTCAGATCCCACAGGCTTCGATCGATGGATTGTTTTGCCCGGACAGGGGGCTTACTGGAATCCAACGTTCCTCGTCCCCGGCAGGAAAGTCAATATCGACGGACATTGCACCGACATTACAACGGATCTTGGAATTGAGTTTCTGGAGACTCGCCCCAAAGATAAGCCGTTCTTCCTGATGCTGCACCAGAAGGCCCCGCATCGAGCATGGGAGCCGGATGAGCGCAACAAGGCTCGCTTTCAGAATGCCGTCATTCCGGAGCCAGAAACACTCTTTGACGACTACGCAACTCGCCCCACTGCGCTGCCAATCAACGAGCAGACAGTCGCCCGTGATCTGACTCGACGCGATCTGAAGCTTGAGCCTCCAGCGGACCTGAAGGGCCCTGCCCTGGCTCAGTGGTACAACGCAAAGCCAATGGAACTGACGATCGACGGAAAAACACTGTCGGGAAAAGATCTGGTCCACTGGAAGTATCAGCGATACATGCAGGACTATCTCGCCTGCGTTCAGGGAGTTGATGACAGCGTCGGAAAAGTATTGGACTATCTCGACCAGCACGGACTCGCCGAGAACACCATCGTAATGTACTCTGCGGACAACGGCTGGTACCTCGGTGATCTCGGACTCTACGACAAGCGATTCATGTATGAACCCGGTCTAAAGACACCGTTGATTGCTCGTGGTCCCGGAGTCAAAGCGGGCAGTGTGCCAACGCAGTTCGTGGCCAATATCGACCTGGCTCCGACCTTTCTTGATCTCGCCGGTTTGCCAGTGCCGGATTCCATGCAGGGGTGTTCACTGGCTCCGATTCTTCGCGGTGAGTCTCCCGCAGATTGGCGGACCAGCGTCTATTATCGGTACTACCACGATCCGGGACATCACAACACTGTGGCTCACCTGGGGGTTCGCACGGCAACTCACAAGTTGATTCATTACTGGAAGCAGGACACTTATGAGTTGTTCGATATCCTGAATGACCCGACCGAGCAAAACAACCTGCTGTTCTCCGAGGACAGTCGCAACAAACCTGAGATCGCTGCAAAGTTTTCCGAACTGAAGACGGAGATTGCTCGACTGCAAAAGCAGTACAAAGACGACGGCCAGTTTGCTGATCCTGCCACATGGCCCAAAGGCGGCTCCGACGGACCTTTCGATGACAAGAAACCGGCAGGAAAGAAGTCAGTTTCCGAAGCGATGCAGTTGACGGCAGCGGGTGAAGAGTAAGCTCGCTGCGCGTCGTGACCGCCCTGACTCAGTGTCGACCCATCAGCCGGAACGCATTAGCGCCGGTTCAGCATGCCTGGAATCCCCCATGAGATTTTTATACTTCCCGCTCTGTTTGCTTCTGCTTGCCACACCACAGCTCAAGGCGGCCCCACCGAACATCGTCATCATTTTGGCCGACGACATGGGCTACTCCGATCTGGGCTGTTATGGTGGTGAGATCGCCACGCCGAATCTTGATGGACTTGCAAAGAACGGAGTCCGGTTCACTCAGTTCTACAACACAGCACGCTGCTGGCCTTCGCGAGCGGCCTTGATGACCGGTTATTATCCTCAGCAAATTCATCGCGATGCTCTGCCGGATTTGCCCGGCGGCAATCAGGGTACGCGTCCGAAGTGGGCGAAGTTGCTGCCTGAACGATTGCAGAAGATTGGTTACCGCAATTATCACAGCGGCAAATGGCATATCGACGGTGATGTGCTTGCTGGCGGGTTTGATCGATCTTTGCATACTCGAAACGACGGAAACTTCTTTACCGCCAAAGGAAATCTGATTGATGACAAGCCTGTGGTTCCGGCCGAGGATGAATCCGGCTATTACGTGACGACAGCGACCGCCGAGCATGCCATAGCATGCCTGAAGGATCACGCCGCGAACTACAGCGATAAACCATTCCTCCATTATCTGCCATTTATCGCACCACACTTCCCGTTGCATGCTAAAGAAGAAGACATCGCCAAATACCGCGATCGTTATTTGCAGGGTTGGGACCTATTACGTCAGGCACGTCATACTCGCCAACGTGAATTGGGACTGGTGACAACAGCATTGTCGACACTCGAACGCGAAGTCGGACCTCCGTATCACTTTCCCGATGCTTTTGAGAAGCTGGGGCCTGGCGAGATCAATCGACCTCTTCCGTGGACAGAACTGACGGATGAACAGCGTCGATTTCAGGCGACCAAAATGGCGATTCATGCAGCGATGATCGATCGCATGGATCAGGAGATCGGCCGCTATCTGGAACAGCTGCGATCGATGGGGGCCTACGAGAATACTTTGATCTTCGTCGCCTCCGACAACGGAGCCAGTGCGGAAATTATGGTGCGTCATGGCGGACACGATCCGATGGCGCCTCCGGGAAGTGAAAAGTCCTATCTGTGTCTCGGCCCAGGCTTTTCCAGTGCGGCGAATACTCCGTTTCGTCGGCACAAGACGTGGGTTCATGAAGGAGGCATCAGTACCCCGTTGATCGTACATTGGCCGCAGGGAATTTCCGCAGCCAATGAATTACGGCACACGCCCGGGCATTTGATAGATCTCGTTCCCACCATTCTGGAAGCCACGGGACTTGCAGACAACGTTGAACAGGAGCGCAGAGCAGATGTGGCTGAGCAGATTCCTCCGTTTGCAGGACGCAGCCTGCTTTCGACGATCATAAGCGATCAGCCAGTTGATCGAGAATTCCTTTGGTGGCTCCACGAAGGAAACCGTGCAGTTCGAGTTGGCGATTGGAAACTGGTTGCTGCCAAGGGAGATCCCTGGGAACTTTATAACCTCGCTGGAGATCGCGCTGAGCAGACCAATCTGGCTGCTCAAAATCCCGACAAGGTCAAAGAACTGGCAGCGGCGTGGCAGAAGCAAACGGACGGCTTTACAGAACTGGCAAAACTAACACAGCCACCGCAGGCAAAGCAGGGAACGAAGGGTAAAAAGAAGGCAAAGAATTAGAGATACGGACGTTTGCAGCACGGTCAACGTCATCTGCCATTCTGTCGCAGTGAAGCGAGCTCCGGTTGCGATTCGCAACCGGGTTCACTCCCGGTCGTTGAACAGCCTCTACACCACTCCTGATCGGACCGAATGGTTCAGGCATTCTCGAGGGAAATCTACCGTTCCTTTTTCTTCTTCGCTGGCTTCTCCCAGAACGCAGCTTCGTCCGGTAATGGTCCCGCCATGGGAGGCGTCTCAAAGAAGACTCCGTCGTCGATCATGCGCGGATCACCAGTTCGCTTCAGCTCTGCCAACAGCTGTTCCTCCAGAGCGGATTTCACGTTCGCATAGGCCGGATCATCAGCAACATTTTTTGTTTCATGGGGATCTATGCGGCGATCATAAAGTTCATACTTTGGTCGCTTGCCATAGACCCAGTCATAATGGGACTTCCACTCAGGAGAATTTCGAACCCCGACAAGCCACGCTTTTGTAGGGCCGGCGTCCTCATCAGGATGAGTCGCTCGAGTAGAATTGGCGATCTCTTCAGCGGTTGGCGGATTGTGCCTTCCAGGCGGTGGGGATCGCCCAGAGGCCAACGTTCCGGACGAAGAGTTGATGATCAGCAGATGGTCGGCCGTATGAATGGCTCGTTGTGGATACGGACTGTAAATCGGCTCGAGCAATCTCGACGAGCGTTCACGCCCTGTCTGGCCCATGTGCGTTGCGGATCGACGAGACCTGACGTGTCAGACTTCACAGCACGAGCCACAGGCTTCGTCCGGTCATGACATCCGGAACAGGGACGTCCCGCAGATTCCAGAAAGGTCGGGGCCAGATCGGTCAAATTCACGAAGTCGTCGACAACTCGACCACCGTTGACACCCGGCCCGCTGATCGCCAGGGAAACCCCTGTTCCAAATCCGTAAAGGTTGCACTTCCAGCGGGGAAACCCGGGAGCTCCATGATCACCGCTGACCGCGATCAGGGTATTGTCAAGTTCACCGGACTCTTCCAGTTTCTTCAATAGCACACCAATGCCAGCATCCCATGCCGCAATTTCTCCAAAGTAGTCGGCCAGATCTTCTCGCACTTCAGGAACGTCCGGAAGATAGGCCGGCATTTTCCCCTTCAAATCATCCGGATTGATGCCCCAGAGCTTCTGGCCACTGCCTTTCGTCCATGACCGATGCACATTGGTGGGCCCGAACCAATAACAGAACGGCTGGCCCGCAGGACGAGCATCCAAAAACGCGGCAAAGTTGCCACGGATTTCCGCGTAGAGTTCTTCCTTCGCTTCGTCGAGATTGACGCCCTCACTCAAAAGCTTTGTGACGTTCTGAGAGAATTGATTGAAGCGTCCCCCTGATTTCTGGTAGGAATATTTCTGGCCTCCATACGGTGCATCCACGGGCGATCCGGGACTCCAGACCTTGTATGTTTTTCCGATATGGTACCCCGAGTCCTTCAAAAGCAGTGGATAGGCGGGAATCTTTTCATCCCACACCGCACCACGCAGAATTGCGCCGCGGCCCGTTCGCCAGAAATACTGGCCGGACAAAAGAGAGCTTCGGCACGGCGTGCATGATGGAGCATTCACGTGTGCGTTTCTGAACAGAACTCCGGAACGAGCAATGCGATCAAAATTCGGCGTCTTGACAACATCGTTGATTCCTCCTGCGCCGTTGGTCTCGGCGTAAATGCTGGCGTAGCGTCCCCAGTCATCAGCGAAAAGGAAGAGAATATTGGGACGCTTCGGCTCTGCCGCGCCGCCAGCCAGACGGTCACAACACAAACTCCGTGCTCAGGATCGCCAGCGTAACGACGAATGCGGCAACAGACCGGAAACGAACCAGAATGGCCTCGGAAATAACTGGCACAGCTATGCCCTCCGGAGCGACGGAAATGAAACCACGAGCGTGGAACTCTGGCGAGCCTCTCCATCGGTGCACAGTCGTGGACGTGCACTCCTGACTGGGCAGCACGAGGATGGGGCGGATTTAGTGGCTTCATGGAAGCTCTGGCAGTGTCAATTCGTTATGTTCCGTGGTACAAACGCGATTGTTTTTTGACCACGGATAACACGGAAGACACGGATGTATCGCAGGGGCTAAATAGTGGTGGTTCACCGCTTGAAAGGACTGATATTTTGCGTTTTCTCGCCATGCGGAACACACAACTGAACCTTGAACCTGGCGGTGTCCATTTGCGGATCTTCTGCGAAAGGAATTGATGAAAAGGAGTCCAAATGGGCTTGAAGCTCATGCGAAGAAGAGGCTGTTGAAGAACAACGCCTGACATAACATACTTGAGTAGCCGGATTCGTGAGAATTCGGAAGCTTTTCTGAGGTCTCAAAAGCCCAGTTACTGTTTTGTTAGCCGTTCATAGTTGTCAATTGCTGTTCGAGGTCGCCAGTGGTTTTGGTGATCGCGATTCTGCTGAACATTCGTCGTTATCCGGATCACTCTGATGTCCTGCTACGCGCCCCAAACTCAGTTCAGCGGCAAGACATGGATCTTCCTTGTCCAGGCACTTGTGTTCGGGGGTTTTGCTTTAGTCAGTTTAACTCTTGGCCCTCTGTTCCTGTTTGAGATCATGAAAGACGCCCGAGGGCAACCTGCGAGGGATGCTGGCGTTGCGCTGACGGTGATGAGCATTCCTCTGCTGCTTGTGTTTGCCCTTGCAGTTTTCAACATTGTCGCACGCCGACGGCCGTTGATTTCACTCTATCGCGAAGGCCTGGCGATCAACATGATCGGGTCCTCCTCTCTTGATGGAATCCCATTGATCCCTGGCATGCTACGCGTTGCGTGGCTCATTCTTTCCCTTGAGGGGTTCAGGCAGCAAATGCTATTTGCTCCGTGGCAGTCGCTGAAACTGACCCATGTATACGGCCTGCCTATGATGCGGCAATTGACGATCGCAGGCTCAATTTTTCGCTCCACAGACGGCGATGTCGCGAATTCTGCTGCTCTCGCACAACAGGTGACAATTCCTGAAGTCGCGTTTGATGAATCGCTGGACCAGATTGCGGCAACGATCAACGCCTATTGCCAGAACTCAGAGTTACGCAACCAGCTTTCAAGTCTAAATGGTGCGCCGCCGCTCCGTCCGTCGTAACCTGCGGAACGTTCAGGTTCAACAAAGCGGCGTCCGTGCCGAATTGCGTTCTTCTTCAATGTTCAACGGCGAACTTGAGCGACGTCCGGACCTGAGATTGCGTCCGAGGATCGCCACCACAATGGGCGATCCGCCGTGTCAGAAACGCACAGTTCTGCCGTGGATAACGAAAAAGTGGTTTCACCCGCACAGAATGTTTGCAGGAACGTCTCGCAATCGAGATCCGCTGGCGGTGCCGTATTCAGATCCCGGGGAATTGAAGTTCGGTCATTTCTTTGGGTATAAACGAGGCTATCATATCACGGCAAGATGTCCGTTTTGAGGCGTTTCAGGGCCGCAAAACGAAAACGACGTCGAACCTCCCTGCCTCCGCATTGACCCACCAGCGGATCTCTTACCATGATGACTTCAGCACCGCGTCTTCTGAAATTCTGCGCGTTTGTGTGTTTCATTCTTTCGAGCCAGCCAGTCTTTAGTGACGTTGACTTCCAGAGAGATGTGCAGCCGATTCTGGCCGAACACTGCTGGCATTGCCACGGTGTCGACTCAGAAGATCGCAAAGGAGGTCTCCGGCTTGACCTTCAGGATGCGGCCTTCAAGGGTGGTGAATCAGGTATGGCCGCCATCGTGCCGGGCAAGCCAGACGAAAGCGAATTGATTCGCCGCGTGATGACTCACGATGCCGACATCGTGATGCCACCACCAGATCAGAAAAAGCCGGTTTCGGAATTACAAATCCAAACACTGAAACAGTGGATCAGCGAAGGCGCGAAGTATCAGGCTCATTGGGCCTTCACCCCCCCCGTCAAAGGTCCGCTGCCAGACGCGACGAAAAATCCTGTCGATTCGTTCGTGATGGCTCGCCTGCAGTCAGAAGGTCTGACACCCTCGTTGCAGGCCAACAGTCATACGCTGTGCCGTCGATTGTATCTTGATCTGACAGGACTTCCGCCATCTCCTCAGGAAATCGCCGCCTTCGAAAAGGATGGGCTTGAAGCAACGGTCGATCGACTTCTGAACAGCGAACGGTACGGAGAAAAGTGGGCGCGACACTGGCTTGATCTGGCTCGCTACTCCGACACGAATGGTAACGAAAAAGACCTGCAGCGCGAGCAGTGGGCGTGGCGTGACTGGGTGATTCATTCCATCAATCGGGACATGCCTTACAACCAGTTTTTGATCGAACAGATTGCCGGAGATTTACTTCCGGATGCAACTCAGGATCAGATCATCGCCACAGGATTCCTTCGCAACAGTATGATCAACGAAGAAGGTGCGATTGTGGCGGAACAGTTCCGCATGGTCGAAATGTTTGATCGAATTGATTGCATTGGCAAGGCTGTGCTCGGGCTCTCTACTCAATGCGCGCAGTGCCACACGCACAAGTTCGATCCGATTACGCAGGACGAATACTACGGAATGTTCGCATTCCTCAATAACTCTTATGAAGCTCAGTCGTGGATTTACACGGATGACCAGTTGCGGCAGGCCGTAGAGATTCAGGAAAAGATCCGAGCAGCAGAAAATCGCATTCGCAGCGAACGCCCTCAATGGCAGGATGAACTCAATGCGTGGTCCACGGCATTGACGTCATCCGAGGTCGAATGGCAACCTCTGGATGCTATCGAGCTGGGCAGCATCAGTGGCCTGAACCATCCAACTCAGGAAGCCGACAAGTCGTTGCTGATGAAAGGACACACCAGCAACGATGTCTTCATGATTGCCGCTCCAGCGTTGAGGGGAATTACCGGCCTGCGTCTCGAGACCTTGCCACATCGTGATCTTCCTCATAACGGGCCGGGGCGAAGTCGTAACGGGACATGGGTAATCAATGAGCTGGAAGTTTATGTCCGCAAGCCTGACAGTACGGACTGGGAAAAGCAAAGACTTGTGAACGCCACAGCAGACTTTTCCGAGCCGGAAGCCAAACACGATGAAGGTAAACGCGCGACCGGCCCGGTTGCGCACCTGATTGATGGAAATGATGCAACGAGCTGGAATGCGGATCGAGGCATGGGGCGTCGCAATCAACCGGGCGTAGCGGTTCTGCAGTTTGAAAAGCCGCTGGAGTTCCCGGAAGGCTCGCAGATCAAGATCGCGTGGCGAATGGGTGATATGCTGGGAGGTGGTCGATTCAGCGTTACGACGGCTCCCGCTCCGACGGCTCCCGCCGTTGATCATGCGGCGATTCTGGCGCTGCAAACTCCTGCAGAGCAGCGGTCTCAGGAACAGTCTTCCGCGATCTTCACCGCTTGGCGAAATTCTGTCGCGGAGCTGAAACCAATCAACGATGAGATCGATGCTTTGTACAAATCGTTGCCTGCGGCCTCAACTTCGATTCTGCATATGGCTGAACGAGAACCCGCGAATCAGCGAGTGACTCACTTCCTTGATCGCGGCAATTGGGATCAGCCTCTCAAGCCTGTCGAGCCGCATGTGCCAGCGGGATTGAATCCGTTCCCTGATAATGCTCCGAAGAACCGACTGGGGTTTGCCATGTGGCTGGCAGATTCTCGCGCTCCATTAACGGCTCGAGTTGCCGTGAACCAGGTTTGGCAGTCGATGTTTGGGGTCGGTCTGGTGGAAACCGCTGAGGACTTTGGGACGCGTGCTCCGGTTCCTCAGTATCGCGAACTGCTGGATTGGCTGGCCGTGGATTTTATGGAGCATGGCTGGAGTCGAAAGCATCTGATTCGCACGATTGTCAGCAGTGCCACCTATCAGCAGACATCCAGTGCGTCACCGCAATTACTCGAACGTGATCCGCGTAACCAACTGCTGGCCCGAGGTCCTCGGTTCCGAGCTGATGCCGAAGTCGTTCGAGACATCGCATTGACGGCGGCAGGGTTGATTCATCATCGCGTTGGTGGTCCCGGAGTGATTCCTCCTGTGCCTCAGAACGTGCTGGATTACAACTACGTTTATCCCGGCTATTGGACTCCGGCAACGGGGCCGGAACGCTATCGCCGCACAGTGTATGGCTTTCGAAAGCGTTCGATGCCGGATCCGGTGATGTCGAACTTTGATGCACCGAATGGAGATTTCTCCTGTGCTCGACGAGTTCGCTCGAATACACCTCTGGCCGCATTGACCGGGCTGAATGAAACGATCTTCGTTGAAGCCGCTCGTGCTTTGGCGATGCGAGTCCTGAAAGAAGCCGGGGCTGATGACGCAGAGCGAGCCAGGTATGCGTTCCTGCTTTGTACGTCTCGACCACCAGGCGAGGCTGAGTGCAGCGAAGTACTGGCTCTGCTGAAATCTCGCCGGCAGCGATTGGCCGACGGTTGGTTGAATCCTCGCGAAGTGACCACAGGCGATGCAGCAACGCTGCCCGCTTTGCCAGAGAACACAACGCCTCAGGATGCTGCTGCCTGGACGCTTGTCGCACGAGTACTGCTGAATCTGGATGAGACAATGGCGAAGAACTAATCCTCAACCAAACTACGCCACGGGGTTTATCCCAGTGGAAACAGGCTTTTGCACTACAACAGGTCCATTCAAATTGCCAAAGGCGTAGTGCAAAAGCCGGTAGACCACCGGGGTAAATCCGGTGGCGAAAGAAAACCCGATTGTTGGAAGACTGAAGAAAAAGATTTCCGGAGTGGTCGGAGACTGTTGAATCCGGATCGAAGATGAGGGCCACATTAATCCCATTCCTGACGAGAGCACAGCTATGAATCTACATGATCTTCACGCGGCACAAGCCAGCTATCTTCGCCGCCGCTGGTTTCTGCGCGATTGCGGGGTTGGTTTGGGTGCCATCGCAGCCGGATCGCTGTTGTCTTCGGAGACGAGCCGAGCTCAGGCCGATGCGATTACAAATCCATTGGCACCAAAGCAGCCACATTTTCCGGGCAAGGCCAAGCGAGTTATCTACATTTTCCAGGCGGGTGCTCCCAGTCATCTGGAGATGTTTGATAATAAGCCCGAGCTGACCAAACGCAACGGCCAGTTGCCACCCGCCGAGTTGTTGAAGGGCTATCGCGCGGCGTTTATCAACCCAAACTCCGCGTTGCTGGGGCCAAAGTTCAAGTATGAAAAATACGGGCAATGCGGAATGGAACTCAGTGAAGTTCTGCCGCACACTGCAAAGATTGCGGATCAGATTTGTTTGATTCGCAGCATGCAGACCGACGCCGTTAATCACGCGCCGGCTCAGATTATGATGAATACCGGTTCGCAGCAATTCGGTCGCCCAAGTCTGGGCTCATGGACGTTGTACGGACTGGGCAGTGAGTCGGCCGATCTGCCGGGCTTCGTTGTTCTGACCAGCGCGAAAGGGACCAGTGGCGGCGCCAGCAACTACGGCAGCGGTTTTCTGCCGACGATGTACGGCGGTATTCCGTTCCGCAGTGCCGGCGATCCGGTGCTCTATCTGTCGAACCCAAAAGGTATCGACGCAGAAACTCAGCGGGCGTCACTGGATTCGCTCAATCGACTCAATGAAATGTCGTTGCAGACTGTCGGTGACCCGGAGATTGCAGCCCGAATTCAAAGTTACGAAATGGCCTATCGCCTGCAGACCAGTGCACCGGAATTGATGGATCTGGGCAGTGAGCCAAAAGAGATGCTGGATCGTTACGGCATCAAAGATCCGAAAGAGGCCAACTTTGCTCGCAACTGTTTACTGGCTCGAAGACTGGTCGAACGTGGCGTGCGATTCGTGCAGCTGTTCCACGAAGCCTGGGATCAGCATGGTAATCTGACCGGTGGCGTGAAACAGAATGCTCTGGACACCGATCAAGCCAGCGCGGCTCTGGTCATGGATTTGAAGGAACGAGGACTCTTGCAGGACACAATCGTGATCTGGGGTGGAGAATTCGGACGCACTCCGATGGTCCAGGGGGGTAACGATGGACGCGATCACCATAATCGCTGCTTCAGTTTGTGGCTGGCTGGTGGTGGTGTCAAGGCCGGACATGTCCATGGACAAACAGATGAACTGGGCTTCCAACGTTGCAAACATGATCCGTGCATGTGCACGACCTCAATGCGACACTACTGCACCTGCTGGGGTTCGATCACCTGCGTCTGACGTTCCGTTCTCAGGGACGCGACTATCGCCTGACCGATGTTCACGGAAACGTGGTTCAGGGAATTCTGGCTTAGCTGAACAACGCCATGTTTGGCTTCCTTACAAGCGCGGCAGCGCTTAGCCAGGATGCGTCGAAAGTACCCCCGAACTCACTCGCTGGCGGCTGGGCTTGTATTCTCACTGAGATTGACACCCGGGCGATTTTGCCAGGCCCGGCCCGGATTCGACATTCCGCGACACATCGGCAATCGAAAGCGAGCGATCACATATTTGTTTTCGTATCGCCGCCGGATCCGCCAGCAACCTTTTGGAGAGCCGCATTTAGCTCGCGATCGTGACCATGATCGCGACTGTAGATTCGGAAGATGATAAAGCTGGTCGGCAGACTGCGGAAAAGTTCGTCATCATCCAACTCATGAGACACACCGCTGGCCGTGTCGTACCAGTAGTTCTGCTTACCGGCTGGCTTTCTGGCGCTGGGGCGGTGATAGTGGCGAGCCACGTCGATCCGCAAAGGAATCTCCCGCAGCGGTTTCGGCAGCGACTCACGAACTCGTCGTTCCACCAGATCAGGTTCCGAAAAGATCGTAGTGCTTTCGGCCTGACCACTGTGAAAATGCATGGTTCGTTCACACGCCATCCGCCACATTTCTTCGCGGTTGATAATCGCCTTCCAGTGCGTTCCCAGCTCGCGGAGTGTGGGATCCGAACTGTCAGCCCAGCGAGCGACATCGATCAGAAATGAAGTCTCTGTCAGGCCCTGATAAGCCTTCAGGTGCTGCAGAGGATTCCCTGGGAACAGACGCTTCATTGTCTCCGCAAAATATTCTTCCAGCGCGATGTCGATCCCGCGGACCGTACGATGGAAGTAAATCGTCCGGAACAGATTCGCACGCGTTTCGATGAAATTGATCAGCGTCGGGAGACCTCGCGAATGGATCGTCAGGCCGTTCTCCGTAAAGAAGCTGTAATGAATCAGCCTCGAGATATCGAATGCCTTTGTGTTGTAACCGGACATGTATGCATCACGCAGGACGAAGTCCATATTGTCGACAGTGTAAATGCCACTAAAGAGTGCTCGCAGTTTCTTCAGCCAGTCAGGGTGTCCCTCCTGATCATCGGGGTGTCCTGAAGGACGTCGAATGAGCCATGCAATTTGCCTGGGGTCAAGCTCCTCCAGAGGCTGCAGCTTGCCGTTGGGGTTTCTGCGAATGCGACGAATGATGTCACCCAATTCATGTTCAATGATGTGGCCGCCGATGTCTTCATGAGTCAGATTAAACTGATCCAGATAGTGATCATCGAAGAAATGACCAAACGGACCGTGCCCCACATCGTGCAGAAGTCCGGCGATACGAACCATGCTTTCGACACACGCTCGCGACGGCACATTGCGGCAACATTCGGCGAGGGATTCGTACCATGCGTTGACCGTGACGGAACCCAGATGCATCACACCCAGCACGTGCTGAAACCGCATATGTTCAGCTGATGGAAAAACCCACCAGGCTGTTTGAAGCTGATGAATCTGCCGCATCCGCTGAACCCACGGATGATCAATCAAATCCTGCTCAGCCGCCTCACCCGCAGGCAAGCCCACTCGCGAAATGAACGGGATGTAGCCGTGAATCGGATCGTGGGACAGACTCTCAGTCGTAAAATCTCGAACCATTCCATTTGGCCTGAAAATCAGGAAAAGACAGCTCCGGACGGCGGGTCAAACATCTTCGCGAGATCCCAACAACCAGCTCGGAGGACGCGGATGATAGCGAGATCACTCATTTTGTCTTGCGGATCACTGTCGTTGTCCGTTCATCCATTCCGGATCGTCCCGATAACGCTGCTCTTTCCACGGGTCACCGACGTTATGATAGCCTGCCTGTTCCCAGTACCCCGGCACGTTTCGTTCGGTCAGTTCGATGCGATTCACCCATTTTGCACTCTTCCAGGCAAACAGTTTCGGGACCACCAATCGCACTGGCCCACCATGATCGTCGTCGAGCGGTAACCCATCGTGCAGGTCAGCCAACAACACGTCACGGTCCAGCAATGCGGCCAGCGGGACGTTCGTGGTCCAGCCGTTATCGCAGCCACCGATGATTGCGAAAGCGGCCGACTCCTTGACGCCGGCCTCAGATAGTAACCACTTGAGGGAGACGCCTTCCCAAAGATTTCCGAGACGCGACCATGTGGTCACGCAATGAAAATCTGCGAAGACTTTGATCCGAGGCAGCTCGCGAAACTGAGCGAGCGTAAACTCCAGGGGGATGTTGACAAGTCCATGAATTCGCAACGTCCATTTCGTATGATCAATCACCGGAACGATCGATGCGTGCAGCACTGGCCATTTTCGAGTGCGATGTTGACCGGCCGGCAATCGCTCAACACGATGAGTATCCTCGGAGATAATCACATCGTCCGGCAAACCGACGGGGAGCGGCTCATCTGTGGTTTGATACTTGGGATCCGTGTTGGGACTGTAAAGAGTCATCGCTTGCCGATATCCTGCCGACGTTTTGTTGTCGATTTCTACTCAAAGTCGCATTGGTGAAATGTAGCCGCATTCGTGAAAATTTGGGCGTCGAACAGGAGGACGCACCGAATTCTCACGAATCCGGCTACGAACAGACATCTCACGAAACAATTTGACTTTCGAAAAAACACGTATTTCGTATTCATCCCGGGGAATTCACAAGTGCAGTTTCGAACATTAGGCTCGAGTGGGCTGAAGATCAGTGTGATTGGACTCGGAACCTGGGCGATCGGTGGCGGGGACTGGAAGTTTGGCTGGGGCGATCAGGATGAATCGGAAGCCATCGGTGCGATTGTTCGTGCCGTTGAGCTGGGCATTAACTGGATCGACACCGCCGCCATCTACGGAGAAGGTCGCAGCGAGATTCTGGTCGCAAAAGCGCTGGAATCCATTCCGAAAGCCGAGCGTCCGATCGTAGCGACCAAGTGCGGGCGAGTCGCTCTCGGGAATGGAGAAATCGGCAAGTGCCTTAAACGCGAAAGTGTGATCGCGGAGTGCGAAGCGAGCCTGCGTCGCCTGAACACGGACTGCATCGACTGGTATCAGATGCACTGGCCGGAGCCTGATGAGGAGATTGAAGAAGGCTGGCAGACACTGGTTGACCTCAAACAACAGGGCAAGGTGCGTCACATTGGTGTTTCAAATCATTCCGTCAGCCAGATGCAACGACTCCAGGCGATTCATCCGATCGCTTCATTGCAGCCACCGTACAGCATGATTGCCCGCGATGTGGAGAACGAGATTCTGCCGTTCTGCGGCCGGGAAAATATTGGCGTTGTCTGCTACAGCCCCATGGGTAAAGGTCTGCTCACGGGCAAATTTACGGCCGAACGAGTTGCCGCGCTGTCCAGCAAAGATCATCGCTCGAAAGATCCACGTTTTCATTCGCCGCAACTGGAGATCAATCTTGAGTTCGTAAGTACGCTCAGTCGTCTTGCGGAGTCTTTGCAGTGGTCCGTGACCGACGTCGCGATTGCCTGGGCGCTGCGTCGACCTGAGTTGACATCAGCAATCGTAGGAGCTCGCAGTCCACAGCAGATCGAGCAGACCGTGACGGCCGGCGATCGAATACTGGATAACGCGAGTCAGACCGTCATCGCGGATGCGATTGCAAAACGTGATCAACAGCTTGACGCCATTGGCGGAGCCGCGAAGCCGCGTGTTTAACTTTCAGGCAAGCGGGTTTTCGCTCCACACCGGGTTGACCCACAATGATGCAGGTTTTGTGAGCGGAATTGCCACGGGTGCTCTTCGATTTAAGGACTGGCAAACACCGGCGGCCAGCGCCGTACCGCTCACAAAAAATGTATCCGATCGAATTCTCTCTCGTGTGGAGATTGCAATTAAGAACTCGCTCTTGCCAAAGGATGTCTTTCGCCACGACGACGCGGCACGAGCAGACATCGGCATCGTGATGGGGTCTCCCGACGCGGAACATCTGCGTCAGAGAATTGCGACCGGGATCACTCTCTTCAAAGCTGGCAAGGTTCCGAAACTCATTGTCTGCGGCGATGGCCGAGAGAAGGATTCTCAGCAAAAATCTGAAGCCGTGCGGATGAAAGAGTTTGCCGTGAAGTCTGGCATCGCCGAGACTTCCATCATCATCGAAGACACTGGCCATGATCCCATTGAGAG
>JAXMBU010000051.1:0-47270 GCA_046349735.1 Planctomycetaceae bacterium | reverse complement strand
GACAAACAAGGCCGGTCTGCATATGTCGTTTACCCCCAATGACTTACTGAAAATCTACGTGCCATTCGTCCGACACGCGCCCGACAAGCCGGAGTGGCTCCGATCGATGTGACCGGAGCGGCAAATGCCGCTGTCGTGCTTCGAGCAACTTCAATCATCAAGACGCGTGCTCGCGATACGCTGCAACAGCATCCTGAGACGACGAGCGAGTGTTTTCGGCAAGTGGCCCATATATCACTGAACAGATGCCCGAATCCTTAATCCGAAATCACTGGCTCGTGTTTAGGTTTAACGGGAGCCCAGTTTTCCCTGCCTTCGACGACAAGATCGCCAAGGTGGATGTTCTGAGGTTTTTCGACCTTCAGTTCATTCATCATCACGAAGTGCATCCCATCGTTCTCGCCAAGAATTCGATATGTCTGGCCTACAGGGATTTGGATCTCGAAAGTTCCGTCGGCATCAGTGCGGGAATCCACCGGCACATTCGCAACGAATCCCGGCTCCGGTGTGTATCGAACTTCCGGTTCAAGATCCGGTATGGGATTGCCATCGCTGTCGATGAGGCGGCCAGTAACAACCATCGGTGGCAAAACCGTGATCGTGATTTCGTTTTGGTCTTCCGCAAAAACGACGCGCTCGATCTTTATGAGTTGCCGCTGGGCGTGGTGGACGAAGACAAATCTGGCCACCCCGGCTTGAAGGCCTGTGATGACAGCACGATCGCCTGAAATTGACTCAATCTTGTTGCGGCCATCAAGATTTGCAACCTGTGCTCCACTAACTGGCTTCCCATGTTCGTCAACGAATTTGACAGTCAGTGATTGTCCGGGATCAAGCTGAAGGTCCACAGCAAATTCGGGGCCTTCCTCTGGCACATCAATGGCCTTCACTGAATGGAACAGTGAAGGATGCAAAAGTCCAGGAGTTAAGTTTGCGGCATTGATGGCGGGCTCACCTTGAAATTCCGCGATGGACGACAGGCCGAATGCCGAGGAGTACTGTCCTTCCGGGCACTTCGCAGCAATCACACCGCGCCCACGAATGACGGGGATCTCAAAGTAACCGTCTGCGTTGGTTTCATATCGGGAGTCATTGCCAAGAATATGCTTGACCCCGATGCCGTACTCAAAGTACTCCCCAACGTGCGGATTGGTCCGGAATGGTTGATACCAGAGTAATGCGTGAACAGGTTTTCCTGTGACAACATCGGTGATTCGACCTTTGGCGATGACGGCCTTTCGAAGTTCGATATTGAACTCAATTGGCTGAAGATCTTCACCATCTGACGGAATAAAGTTCTCATCATTTTCCAGATAGGGCAATCCCTTCGGTCGAATGGAAAGGCTGTTGCCATCGTATTTGTAGGTTCCCTTCGGGACGATTGGCATACCTTCAATTCGATAGCGTCCCTGTGCGTCCGTGATCGACGAGAGATATCCGATGCGAGGATTCATTGATCCATGGAATCGGCGTGACGCGACCACTTGATTCGCGATCGGCTCTTTGGAATCCGCATCCCGAAGAACACCGTAGACTGGCACGCTCGGCTGCAGCGTGTGACTGAATTCGCGACCGTGATAGACAACGCTCAGCGAATGCCTTATGGGGTCTTGTCCATAAACTGTCTGGCAATCACGGCCCAGGATATACAGCGTCGTTTTTGCAACGCCCTTGCCTTCCACTTCGACTGTGACGATGTCATTGATCGCAACACCGGGGATCTCGAACCGTCCTTCACTGTCGACTTTGGGTGAGAGGAGCGCATGAGCCTCATCGTATGTCGGCTTCGGAAACCAACTTGCGACATCACTGTTGCGTGTATTCAGGATTCGCTTCAGTTCGTCTTTCGTGGGCGGCGTTGTCGATGCCGTGCTCAGCCATGTGTCCAATGCCGCAGCATTCACTTGCCCATGTTCACGAATTATGACTTTCGCGCCCGCTACGGCCTGACCCTTTGCGTCGTTTAACTGCCCTTTGATGGTGTAGCCCGGCCGCAGTTCGAAGTTCATCCCATGGTCCCAGTTCTCGCGGCGGGACGATCGATATTGGGTTGCATAACCTGGAGCATCAACAATCAACGCCATTCGCGGGTCTGACCCTGTTTTCGCTGTCGTTAGTTTTGCATGCTCCGCCGAAATGGTTCCTGAGAACGTTCCGCGTTGATCAACTTTGAGTATTGCAATCACCTCGATTTCATTGAATCCTGGCGAACGCGGCGTGACTTTGCAGAGTCGCACGGTTGCCGTTGGGATGAATCGCGGCGGGCCATCGAGAAGTATGCCAGGAGGCGCTTCCACGTGTTCCATTATCTGACCGCCAAACTGTATGGAACCTGGCGCGAGTTCCTGCGCGTCATCGTCAGCTTCTGATTCAGATGCTGGGTTATCCGGACGACCGGTTCGCTTGATGGGTTCATCGGTTCCTTCTGCATGCCCTGACGCTCCATTGGCCGCGGTCGCAGAAGGCTGAATGATGGCAACGCCTGCGATCAACGGAACTCCAATCAGAACCATCGTTAGGATGGCCCGATTCGAAAGTCGCCGAGCCAGTGGCCGATTCGAATCCAGGATCGTCCTGATTCTCGCTTCAACGCCGGATGATCGAGCCATCGAAAGGCCAAGTCTCAAGCGACTTCCTTTACCAGTATTAAGCGCGGCGGCAACTTCGAGCAGGTATCCCGCATACGCCGGCGGATTGCCCGATTGAACTATGGCCGCATCATCGCACGCTTCCTCAGCAAGATCCGAAAGTGTTCGTTTGAGCCACCACGCGCCAGGATGAAACCAATAGACGCATCGATTGAATTCGGCCAATAACGCAATCAGGAAGTCATATCGGGCCACATGAGTCAGTTCATGAATCAACACTGATTCCAGTTTTTGCACTGTCCAGTCACGCCACTCTAAAGGCAGCAAGACAACAGGCCGCAGCCAGCCAATCGTGACCGGTACAAGAATCTCCGGATGACACACGATGTTGACTCGCCGGGCTGTTCCTGACGAAAGAAGTCTTTTTGCTGATTGAACCGGGAGATCACGGTCAACACGAGTTGCATTCTTCACAAAGCGTGCCGCAACGAACAATCCTGTCGCCGTACGAATCAGGAAGCAACTGCATCCCAGCAGCCAGATTACTGAGAATACCCGGGCCATGAAACGCACACTGGATTTTGTGTATGCAGAGGCTACTTCAGACATAGGCACATAGGCTGACTGGTCAACTTGCGAATCCGGTTGATGAATCGTTGTATTATTAATCAACGGCGCCGTTGACTCCTCGGGGAATGCGGTGATTGCCGTGGGCATTTCAAGTCCGGTGGAGTCATCACCTCGTGCGATCAAGCCAGACTTATCGGCATTGCCTGCTGAATCATCATTCACTACTTCACCCAGATTCGGAATGAATTGTACTGACACCGAATACCGCGGCAGCACCAGCAACAGAGCGGGTAAGCTGAGCATTCCAGCAAGCACACCAAGCCATGCACGATGCTTGAGATTTGCGTCTCGCAGGCGCAAGAGCGTAGATATGGCGAGTATCACCAACATGATCGGCACGACTCGAATAGAAGCATCGACAACCAATGCCACAATCGATGTCAATAGCACTGCCATAAGTCACCCGTCACTAAACTTGAAGGTGTAAAGTCGAACGACTGTCGGTCAGGATTCAATCCAGGTGCTGATTTCGAGCACGGATGAAGCCGCGACAGCGCGACAGCGTTACTTATTTCTCGCCA
Source organism: Planctomycetaceae bacterium (assembly GCA_046349735.1). Lineage (GTDB taxonomy): Bacteria > Planctomycetota > Planctomycetia > Planctomycetales > Planctomycetaceae > SXXK01. Next base: position 43,531 of record JAXMBU010000051.1, on the reverse strand, counting down.
GTCGAGTTTCTGCGGCCGCAATTTCACTGGCTAATTCTTTAAGTCGCTGAGGTGAAATCTGCTTGTCGTTGACGAGCCCGATCAGCAGCGTTTCAACCGACCCTTTGCAGAACCTGTCAACGATACTCCTCACCGCACTGGCCGCTACGTTTTCCTGTTGTTTCTTTGCACGATAGACGTAGGTGCGGCCTTGAATGTCATGTTCCACAAAGCCCTTGTCCTCCAGTCGACGCAGCAACGTGCGAACGGTGGATTCTTTCAGTTCTCGCGTTCCCTTAAGTTTCGCTCTGACGTCATCGGCAGTAACTGGCTGATCCGACCAGACGATTTGCATGACGGCATCCTCAAGTGGGCTCAACGATGAGCTCTTCTTTTTCTTCATGTTTGCTCTCCACTGACACCATTGCGACATTTCACTGCCCGGAATGCGACATACAGTAACGCTACACAATGTAGCACACAAGTGCGGTTCCAGACTTTTCGACGTGAATTTCATCTATGCAACCCAGAATCGCAGCAAATCCCCACGCCGCCTCGTTTGGCACGACACTGTGGCGACCAGAGTTCGGTTCGCCACTCCCGTCCGACTCACATCCGACGCACCGGTGTTGCAAAAACGAGCTCTTGGCGGCCGTCGGATGTAACTTTTCCTGTGGGTGACACGGCCAGTGTTTTCGTGGCTTGTATTGCTGCGAAAACGATCGAGTCGTTGAACCTCAACCGATGCTCTGCCGGCGACTCCGCGTCGGGGCGTTAGCCTCGTGTGTACTTTGCATCACTACGAGAAGTCTCACCTGGCCACAGAAAGAGCAGGGCAACCAGCGCGACGACTGGAGCAATGCCGGCGACGGCAAGCCCGGCATCATAAGAATGAGTCCGGTCCACGATCCTCCCGAAGACAGTCTGCATTGGTGACGAAACCAGCCACGCCAATGCTCCCAGAAGCCCGGCGGTTTTACCCATGTGTCGCTCACTGGTTTCCTGGGACATTGAATAATAGCAGGGAAACAAGCCCAGAGAGCCCGCTGCAATAATCAACAACACAACGTAAAGCCCGGGACCAAGTGGCAGAACGGAAGCGACCGTCGTCAACGCCGTCAGAGCTGCGCAGAATCCGAAAACCAACATCCGTGATCGATGAGGACTCATCCCTTTCTTAGCCATCCAGAGAGTCATCGCACCTGCCGCTATACAGCCAGCATCGGCCGCGACGTAGTAGGCCGAGTTAAACAGCAACGCGGTTTTCTCAGTGGCGCCGCGTCCTTCCTGTAGAAACGCGGGCAACCATGCTCGAATCAATTGCCATGTCAGATTGATGCAAATCACAACTGGCACCAGCGTCCAGAACTTGCGGTTGGTCAGGCACTCCCACAGGAAGCCGGAGTCCTGCGGCATGTCATGAGTTTCTTCAACCTTTGGTGCCGGCAAATCATCTGCTCCAGTTGAGAACAGCCACGCCACGGCCCAGACAACTCCCAGCGATCCAATAATGATGAACGGTGATCGCCAGGCACCGGGCGCGTCGTTATTGCCCACGATCATCAGGATCACGGGTGGCGTGAGAATGGCACCGATCGCTCCACCGCTTTGCAGGATGCTGTTTCCCATCGTGCGTTTGCTGCTGTCGAGCACGATCTTTGTCGTCCGCAGCGCACAGGGCCAGTGGCCGGCCTCAAAGAAGCCCAGCAGAATTCGGCAGACCAGCATCGATTTGTAGTCATTGCAAAATCCCGTGAGCACTCCGATTGTCGACCATGCCATCAGAACAGCCGGATAAAGAAAGCGAACGGAAATGCGATCGGAGAGAAATCCGAAGAACAACGAGCCGGCAGCAAATGACCAGCCGAAGCCCCATTCCAGGTTCCCGTAAAGTTCATTGCTGAGCGACAGCTCTCGTGTGATCCGGACTTTCAGATTCGCCAGGGTCTGACGATCCATGTAGTTGATCATCGTCGCCAGCAGCAACAGTCCGCTGATCCACCAAACCCACGTCGATGACCGTGGAGCCGGAGACAGATCGTTCGACGGCACCTCGGGAGACTCGAAGGGATTTTGAGTATTCGACATTCGGGCACTTTCCGGAATCTCAGAGGGGGCAGGAAACATTGGCGGGATACGCATAATGGTCGTTTGTTTGCACCGCTTCAATCCGCCGTTACACGAGAATCAGACGTTTCGAACCGAAAAACAACAGGAACACGTCAAAGTGATTCAACCGGTCCCTCCGATTTCCAAACAGGACTCGAGAATTCAAGTTCAGGGATATTGAAGACCAGACCTACAAAGCTGTGAGCAATGTGCTTGTGCCAAATCATGGATTCGCTGAGAGTTGGAAATTGCGGTGGACCGCTTAGACTGGCGGTTTTGGATTCTCCGCTTCATTGACTTCGCGAGGCTCTTGCTGTGCTGCATTCAGTTTTTCAAAAAGCGTTTGCCGGACTGTCATCAGGTGCGGTACTTTTGGTGTGTGGTTCACTGGGACTTTCGAATGAGCCTATAAACATCGCCGGGCCTATTGCCGAAGTCGAGCCGATTCAGACAGCTCCGGCCGACTGGCCATGGTGGCGAGGACTTCAGCATGACGGCATCGCAAGTGCTGATCAGAATCCTCCGATCAAATGGAGTGACTCCGAAAACGTCATCTGGAGCGCGCCAGTTCCTGGTCGCAGCCATGGTTCGCCAATCGTTGTGGGAGATCAGGTGGTTCTCACCGTCGCCGATCATGATCGCAAGCTGCAGTCAGTGCTCTGCTTTGATCGCAAGACTGGCAAGCAACTGTGGGAAACCGTCGTGCACGAAGGCGGCCTGGATATTAAGAACAACGAAAAGTCGTCGATGGCTTCTGCTTCCGCTGCCTGCGATGGCAAACGCATCTTCGTAAACTTCCTGAACGGTGAATCCGTCTTCATGACGGCTCTCGATCGAAACGGCAAAAAGATCTGGCAGACGAAGCTGACCAACTACATCAATCATCAGGGCTTCGGATCATCTCCGCTTCTGTACAAAGACATGGTGATTGGAGTCTCCGACAACAAAGGTGGCGGAGCCGTCGTGGCGATGAACCGAGCGACCGGCGAAATCGTGTGGAAGCGAGACCGCCCGGCAAAACCGAATTACTCATCACCAGTCATTTTCAACGTGGCAGGCAAGGATCAATTGTTTCTGATCGGTTGTGACCTGGTGACCAGCCTCAATCCGTTGACAGGAGAAACGATCTGGGAGGTTGAAGGAGCTACAACTGAATGTGTAACGACAACCGTGACTGACGGAAAGCACATCTACACCAGCGGTGGTTATCCCAAGAATCATATATCGGCAGTGGCCGCGGATGGTTCCGGAAAACTGATCTGGGAGAATCCAACTCGATCCTACGTTCCTTCGCTGTTGACTCGTAACGGTTATTTGTACGCAGTGATGGATGCCGGAATCGCCATGTGCTGGAAGAGCGATACAGGTGAGGAAGTCTGGAAGGGCCGACTGAACGGGACCTTCAGCAGTTCGCCTGTGATGGTCGGTGATTTGATCTACGCCAGCAATGAAGAGGGGCAGACGTTTGTTTTCAAAGCCTCCACAGAGAAGCTGGAGATCGTCGGCACCAACCAACTGGGCACGAGCGTTTTCTCGACCCCGGTTTTCTGCGGCAACCGCATGTATCAACGGGTTGCTGTAGACAGAGACGGAAAGCGTCAGGAAATGTTGTACTGCAGTCGGGCATTAGGTGCGAACAGCGGGTGGCTTATAGACCACCGCAGCAAAATCTGCGAAAGAATACGATAGGCCGCAGTGCGGGGATGACCAGTCACGCGCAGCCTACCAAATGGCAAGAATGGTGTGCCTGCGCTCCGCTGGTCACACCCTACAAAACACGAATCTTCGACAGATACGTCGTCGCGGCTTATCGACTGGCCATGCGTCGATCATTCCAGGTCGAGGGACGATTCGTATCAATGCCATGCACTGGAGATGGCGACCCCTTTCGAGACACCAACCTCAGCAGGATTCCAGTCTGAACATCCGCCAGAATTCGATCGTTCCACGACTCAAAACCATAGTCTGGTGACGGATCAAAGACATCCAACGTTTTGGACTTGCGACAGGTCCCGAGGCAGACCACGGTGTGCCCCACTGCTGTGCCAAATCCTGACTCCACCGAATTCTCAGCGGATTCTGGTTTGAAGGTGAGGGCCAGTACTCCCGGAGGATTCTCGCTGCGAGTCAATTGATTCGGAGTCACTTCCTCTACGATGACATCCCATTCTGTTCCGGCCGTCTTGATCTTCAGACCGCGAAAAACCCCCAGCCAGTGCGTACCACTGCGAGTTAAACATAACGTGGCCAACTCTTCTTCTGTGGCATCAATCCCATGAAGCCTCAACAGCCCGGCCGCACAGGCGGCGGAGCAGGTTTGCCTGGTTGTCTGAAACTCAAAGATGCGGCCGGAATGATCCAGGATCCCACATTCCGGAGCATCGCCCAGTAACGGGCTGATCAGAGAAAAGCCACACAGACAGCCCAGTGCAGTCGCTAACACAAAACGGCGGATGAACGCAATGGACTGAGTTTGAATGCAGACTCCGATAAAGAATGCCGCAGCGACCGGCAACCAGTTGCCCAACACGATGGCGTTGGAGTAGGGCAAAATTCTGGCCAAAATCGGTCGATCCCAGATCCACAGCATGTAGGCAGCACCGCCAGCGGTCACCAGAGTCAGCGCAAGCACTAACAGAAATCGACCGCCCCGTTTCTGCAGCCAGGCTCCTGCCATGCAGAATGCGAAACACAGGACCAACATCCCGAGCACGCTAAGTACAAGGTCGAGCATACGGCTGTTCTCCGAATCAGTTTTCGAGAACGAAAAGGCCAGCCTCACCTCATGTGAGGCCAACCGACTGGATTGCCATCTGTGAATTCTGTATGAAGATTGTGCGAGTTTTTCGTGAATCGAACAATATCTTTCATCGTCCTCCGGACCGGAATTAATAGTTAAAAGTCAAAAAAGTGGGGCTTTTGTCCATAGACCCTGAAAAACGCTTCATCACGCAAAAATGCGAATTCGCTCTTCATGCCTCGACGGTGTTGCGATCCGCTCGCACAATGACCAGGCTGGACTGATGTTTTTCAGTCTCCGCCACAATTCAACGTCTTCCGACAAACTCTCCCTGCGTACCTGAGATACCCCGTGCAGACAATTCGTGTCATCGACTCCCATACCGGCGGCGAGCCTACTCGGATCATCATCGAAGGTGGCCCGGATCTTGGCCGCGGCCCGCTTTCAGAACGGCTTCAGATCTTTCGAGATCGTTTCGATGAGATTCGCTCGGCCGTGATTAATGAGCCCAGAGGATCCGATGTTCTGGTCGGCGGCCTCCTCTGTGAGCCGTCCGATCCAACCTGTGCCGCAGGCATCATCTTTTTCAATAACACCGGCTACCTGAACATGTGTGGCCATGGAACGATGGGGCTCATGGTCACGCTGGCCTGGATGAAGAAACTGGGGCCGGGTTCACATCGCATCGAAACTCCCGTCGGCATCGTGACCGCAACTCTCAAAGACGACTGCCGAGTCTCTGTGCGAAATGTGCCGTCATGGCGATATCGCAAAGCTGTCCCTGTGAATATTCCTGGCCATGGCACTATCACCGGCGACATCGCATGGGGAGGAAACTGGTTCTTTCTGGTCAGTGACCACGGACAGGATCTCAGCCTTTCTCACTGGAAGGAGCTGTCTGATTTTACGCTCCAGATTCGCGCGGCTCTCGAACAAGACGGCATCACGGGAGCCAACGACGGGCTGATCGACCATATCGAACTCTTCGGGCCTCCCTCAACTTCAGAATCCAACAGCCAGAACTTCGTCATGTGCCCGGGCGGCGCCTATGATCGTTCGCCGTGCGGGACCGGGACGAGTGCAAAACTGGCTTGCCTGGCAGCCGATGAAAAACTTCTGGCAGGTGCCACCTGGTTCCAGGAAAGCATTGTCGGCAGCATTTTCGAGGGGAGCTGGCAACCGGACGATTCGACAGTTCCGACCGGAGCGGACCCCGTTATTATTCCCACGATTACCGGCTCCGCCTGGGTAACCGGCGAATGCAATTTGATCCTTCAACCAACGGACCCGTTTCGAGCGGGAATTCGCATATGACTTCTCAAAAACATACGGTGATCATTGGCGGAGGAATCATCGGAGGATTCGCGGCCTGGTATCTGGCTCAAACAGGTCGAAAGGTTACGCTGATCGAGCAGGGACAGTTTGGCAAAGCGGCTTCTCACGGGAACTGTGGATATGTGAGCCCCAGTCATGTGATTCCGCTGGCTCGACCAGGACAGCTCACCAAAGCCATCAAGGGAATGCTGAGCCGTCAAACCGCGCTTCGCATTGAACCGACGAAGCTGTTCAGTCTGGCTCCATGGCTGCTGAAGTTTGCTCTTCGCTGCAATTCAAAGAACATGATGGAAGCAGGCAAAGCTTGCCACCCGCTGCTGCAGTCATCAGCGACTCTGTATCGCGAAGTGTTCGAACAGCAGAACATGCAGGTCGAATGGAAGACGGACGGCCTGCTGTTTGTCTTTCGCGACCAGCATGAGTTTGATGAGTACGCAGCAATCGATGCATGGCTGAAACAACATTTCGATATGGCTGCTGAGCCGCTCGCTGGGAAAGCCCTGACCGACCTGGAACCTGCTTTGAAACCCGGTCTCGCCGGTGCGTGGCTTTATCGCTGCGATGCTCATCTGCGTCCGAGCAAACTGATGAGCGAAGTCCGTCGCATCATCACAGAGCAAGGCGTGACGGTTCGCGAGAATACCGCTATGAAGGGTTTCGCTTCGACCGGTGATCGTGCGACTGCCGTGACGACGAACGGTGAGACGATCTCAGCGGATGAATTTGTTGTGGCAACCGGTGCGTGGACTCCGCTGTTGAACGAAGCGGTCGGCGTAAAGTTGCCGATTCAGCCGGGCAAGGGTTATTCAATTACGATGGCACGACCAAGAATCTGTCCAAAGTATCCGATGATCCTCGAAGAGTGCCACGTGGCGATTACACCTTTCGACACGGGTTATCGTGTCGGCAGCACAATGGAGTTTACCGGCTACGACTCCACTCTGAACCGCCATCGCCTGAACTACCTGCGCTCCGGTGCTGCTCAATATCTGCACGAACCAACCGCAAGAGCCCGTTGAGGAAGAATGGTGCGGCTGGCGACCCATGACGGCGGACGGTATTCCGTTCATCGATCGATTCAACAACGTCTGGATTGCCGCTGGACACAGCATGCTGGGAATCTCCATGGGCACCGGCACTGGTAAGCTGATTGCCGAGATGGTCAGCGGTCAGAAGCCTCACCTGGATGTGTCGCCGTATCGAGTGAACCGATAGGGAAGCAGCACGTTTGTAGCGGTACGGCGCGAGCCCACCGGTCGTCAAATTGAAGCGGAAGGGCGTGAGCCCTCCGGTGTCTGAGCATTTTGGGTTGCACTCACCGGACAGCTTGCGCTGTGCCGCTTCCATTGAACTTTTACTCGCAGCGATGTTAGATCAACGCGGCGCTCCTATCCTCGCGTCAACTCGGGGATCGGCTTGCCGGAGTTCAGAATCGGAACTGGTCGACCCGTGAAGTTTTCAATCGCGACGTTGGCATAATCAATCTGCAGATGCTTGTAGATCGTTGCCAGAAAATCGCCCGGTTCGACGCGTCGATCGATCGGATCTTCACCTCGGACATCGGTGGCCCCGATCACCTGACCGGTAGGGATCCCGCCCCCGGCAAAGATCATGGAATTCGCTCTCGGCCAATGATCGCGTCCAGGCTGAACAACGCCCGCCGCAGCACTGGCCACACCACCGCCGCTGCTGGCCACGTAACTGATTCGCGGAGTACGACCGAATTCTCCCGCGACAACCACCAGAACTCGGCGATCCAGACCACGAGTGTAGATATCTTCAATCAACGCCGAAACAGCCTGATCAAAGAATGGCGCACGAAATTTGTTGGCTTCGAACACATGATGGTTCACCGCATGATCGTCCCAGTTGGCGACTCGACCACACAGCGGACCATCAAACTCCGTCGTGATGATCTCAACACCAGCCTCTACAAGTCGCCGAGCCATCAGGCATTGCTGACCCCAGGCATTCATGCCATATCGCTCACGAACCTCCATCGGTTCCTGCTTCAGATCAAACGCAGCCCCAGCCTCGGGACTTGTGAGCAGGCTCAGGGCCTGTCCTTCGAAACGGCCGATGGCATCCAACGTTCCCGAAACATCCAGCCCGCTGCGCAGACGATCGAATCCATTCTTCAGTGACATGCGACGTTGCAATCGGTCGAGATTCTCGGCTGGCATACCGATGTTCGGCACCTCGAAATTCGGATTGCTGAGGTCACCGACCACGGAGAACGGTCGATAAGCTGGTCCCAGATAGGTCGGGCCAGCGATAGTAAAGTTGTCGTAGTTGTCGACAGGATTCACAGCAATGTAATTGGGCAGACTGCGAACCGAGTCGCGTCGCAGATAACTGGCAATCGACATCCAGTCCGGCAGCACCGGAACCAGCTTATCCTGCGGATCCGGATCACCGGCCAGAACCTGAAGGGAACCCGCCGGATGACCGCCACCGGTATGAGCAATCGAACGCAGAATTGAATACTTGTCGGCGATGGTTGAGAGTCGTGGCAAAAGCTCGCAGATCTGAATTCCCGGAACATTGGTATCGATCGGAGAATACGGACCACGAAACTCCAGAGCGGCCTGAGGTTTCGGATCAAACGTCTCCAGATGACTGGCACCACCGCGCAACCAGACCAGAATTACCGCCGTCCGCTCGCTCGCAGCCGTTCGATTCTCACTGGCCAACGATTGATTCTGCAATCGCAGCACGTCAGCCAGACTGAGCGACGCAAATCCGCCGAGCCCCGCTTTCAGAATTGTTCGGCGAGGGTGGGATCCAGGTATCATTGTTGACTCGATTCCGATGAGGAATGCCTCTGCTTCTTCAATGTGTCATCAGTTGGTCTGCCGATCTTGTCGCCTCGCGAGCAAATCCCGTCGACGGGGCGAAGGGTGTACAATACACCCGTCGCTCCGTCGACGGACTCTGCGTCTCCGGCGACATCGGACAATGTGGGCCACAACGGTCAGGAAGTCAACAGCGGGGTTCAGAATTGCGGAATCTGTGGCTGCTGTGTTTTCAGAACTTTCAGTTGTTCCTGAGCCACGTTCAATTGTTGTTCAAGAGCCTGCTGGCAGACATCACGCCACTCCTGAGGAATCTCTTCCTGCGGGACCCGCTGCATGTAATAGTGAACCCCGTCGAGGTGTTCAAAGTCGCTGAATTCATCGTTGACGGTCAGTAATGGAGAATTGAAGACTCTGGCGATAAACCAGAGTTCTGATGCCCCAGGAAAAGCAGGCTCAGGTTCAATCATGTCCCGGTTTCGATACCACACGTTGTCACCCCTAACCACGAATGCAGTATTCGATCCCAAAGCCGACTTTGTTGCAGCCGCGGACAAGTCATCGATATTAACTTGGCCACGCCCGGTGTCGAACTGAATATCTGTGGTAGCCGATGCGTAGGCTCTTGAATTGTAGTTCGCAGAAACCTGAGGAACAGACGTTGTCAGTAATAGACGGCATTCTCGGAGATCAAAAGGAAGGTTGTTTGTTGCCGATATGGTCCACTGACCAGGCACCACGTATGTCCATGAATCCCCGGGACTTGTCGTTGTGGCACCGGAGGCTGGTCCGTCAGAACGGAATTTCAGATCAAGATGCACTCCCTTTGAATCCGGGTCATAAGCAGCCGCAATATTCTGGCGAACTCCCCATGGCGTCAGCGGCACGTGAATCTGGAACGCATCAACTTGATCCTTGAGCAAATTGGGTTGAACTGTAAACGCCTTGTAGCCAGGAACGCCCTGATTCTCTCTGTTGCCGTATATCGCATATCGCGAGTAATTGTCCCAGGAACGGTTTCGGAGGAGCTGCAGGTCCGCATTCTTGCCTTGAACGGCAAGTCGCGTCGTTCTGCCACCGGCCGATTGAACTTCGATCGTTGCGGCCTGAATCGCCCCGCCCGGGCTGCCCAGAATGACAGATTGCCAGTGCAGGTCCCCGCGACTGTTACGCAGCACGGTTCCCAGCACACCAGCAGCCAAACAGGCAATCAATACCACGGAAACCGTATAAGAAACGACCGTCCGGCGGGTTGATCGAAACAGCAACAACGCTACGACACCAGAGAACAGCGTGTAGATACTGAACACCGCCAGAACCATCATGCGGGTGAAATTCGCGTTGGAACTTCCAACATAATTCCGCGGCAGATCATCGGGCACAGAGAGAATGCTGTACCGCGACAATCTTGATATGGCCCCCAGCAATCGTGTAATCGTGCCGGTGTCATCTGCTGAAAATAATGCTCCACTGTATTCACGGATAGACCCGGCGCCACAACGATGGACCTGATGTTCATCAAGCAGAACAGCGGGCTGTGTTCTCAAAGGAGCGGCCTTCCGAAGGCGTTCGAATACTTCCTTCGCCGATTCGTGAATGAAGATTGTTCCTCCCTGGCAGATCCAGCGACCAATCGCATCCCATTGCCCGTCGTTCAGCATGTCGAACTTCGCCGAGTCGGAGAACAACATGGCCTGGGCTACAGTGAGCGGTCCCGGATGTTGCGGAACCTGCCAGAACTTCACAGACACCGGCTGAACATCCTGACCATATCCCAACCGAGGTGAGTATCTGCCAGGTGCAGAATCGGCAGTGGCAGCCTGAGGCGATCCAGAGGTTGCAGACGGAACCTCCCCCGAATCTTTTGCAATCGGCAGTTGAAGTGCTCGACCACCATCTTCAACAAACAGCAGGTAATTCACCTCTTCTGAAAAGTCTTTGCCTGTCATCAAGGGCAGTTCTCGTGTCCAGAACACCTGCGACCCATCGGTGTACTCAGCAACGCAGCCATTCCAGTCGGAGAGATCCAGTACCGCCGAAAAACGTCGAGTGCTTCCGGGACCAACAAAGACATCTCCCAGATTGATTTCCCGATCGGTTTCCGAATCAGTCAGAATAAACTGTCCCTCAAGGACTTCTCCGGACTGATTCGAAATCAAAAATGAAATCGGGACTGGGGCATCTACTTCAACTCGCCCGTCCCAACCCACGACCGCCTGAATATCCAATCCCGGATAATCAGGCTTTCTTTCTTCGCCGGTGTCGTTCGACTGAGCTGCCAGCGACGACAAGCCTATCAGGTTCGTAATAGCGATCAGCAGCAGATTTCGAACTCTTCGATCTGCGACAAGTGTTGCGAAACGCATCAGGAGGCCTCCCCTGCATTCGGGTTCAAATACTCCAACCGCAATTTCCGTCGGAGACGACGCATCGCAAATCCGCAGACCAGAATGATCCATCCATGAACGGCATAAAACAAAATGATCGGAGGATCTGCAGGAAAGCTGTTGGGCCGTCCCCAATACTGCGTTCCCAGAATTGTGACGGGCGACGCCGAAGCGATCACCGGACCACCTTCATACAACAGCTTATATGATCTGAGTTCATGCACTTCCGTCATCATCGCCCCAAACGCCAGCGGAAGAGCACAAACAATGACACCATAAATCGCGGCAACCACGAAGAACGAAACGCTCTTCACCCAAAAAGACAAACAAAGCGTACGTTGCAGCAGGTAGATCGTCACTGCGGCAACACCGAGCACCAATGTTCCCTTCAAGCCTTCGCTGACAAAATTCGCTCCAGTAATTCGCGAATAATGAAAAGCCTCTGGGGCTTCATTCATTCCGGCAGGGACGACCATCGTTGAATTGAACCACATCGGAAATCCAATTGTGATCCCAGTCGAAAGCAGCAACACCAGAACGAAACAGATCGAATCCAACGTCGAGACGGAAACCTTCCTGCCGGGAATCAGGGGAACTCGAAGATACGTGGTATTTCTGGCGTGAGAGAACAGCAATACCGCGAAGACCAATGTGATCCCATGGAAGGTATGACAAACCGTCATGAATTCGGTGAAGATCCAGCCCTGAGGCCCAGGGCCGGTTGCCCTGGACTTAAAGTAGGTACGCATCGCAGAGATAAACATGCTCCACGCAAGACCGCTCGACAGTAACAACAAAACCAATCCAGAACCCCAACGCAGCCAGGCTTCAAACCGTCGAAATGAATCACCGCGGTTCTCATAGAAAAAGGCCAGTTCCGACGGCCGCTGAATATGAAGCCGAAATCGAAACCGACGTTTACGCTTGCTGTCTCCGGCCCGCACGACTTCGCCAAAAGTGCTGTTATCACGAATGATGCCATACAACGGACCGACCGAGATCGCGACTAACGCCATGCTTGTCACGAGCAACATCCCCGCAGCGCACGACAGAAACACGCTGGAGAAACTGCGAAAATACTCGTCCTCGATCATTCCCGAGGCGGAATACACTCCCTGCAATAGTGCCGGAAACGGAGTCACCACAAACGGCTGATAAGGAATCGGTGCACAGCCCAGCGCGCACAGGAAGCTGCTGCCGGCGATCACCACCAGCAAAGCCAGCACTTCATTAAAGTACAGAGACAGCCACAACATGATCAGCGCGATCATGATGCAGTAGAGCCAGACTAAGAACAAATTGGCCAAAAAGGCAGTCCAGTTCAGCCCGCCCAATGCCAGCACCAGCACGAACCACGGCAACAACAGAAACAGAATCAATGCAAGAAACAGGTTTTGCGAAGTGACTTTGCCGATCAAAAATCGAAATGGAGTAATACCGCTCAACACAATCTGGTCAAAGTATCTCCCGATGCGTGGCCCCATAAAGACACTTGTCAGCCGCATCGGAATGAGAAACGTCGCCAGCGCCGTTGCACCACCCAAAAGGATCAGCGCCAGAATCTGACCGAACTCCATGTTCTCTGTCAGTACACGAAAGTCCGGATCATTGGGAGCCATCATCAGCGGCAGAAGAGTCATCAGGATTGTCCCGTTAAGGAGCAGTCCTGCTAAACCGATGTTGAAACCGGAAATCAGGCTCGCCTGATCTCGACCATAGGTCGGGCTGTTTCGGAATTGCCCGAAGAATCGGCGTACTGTATTCATGTGACTTTTCCAGCCGTCGATCGCATAAAGATTTCCTCCAGATTAACCTCGTTCTCGGCAAACTGCATGACCCTGATGTCGTGTTGCAGTAACGCTGCCAGCACGAAATTGCTATTCAGCTCATCCGTCGACAACACGATCATCTGATCACGAATCTCACAGGTTGAAACACCTCGCAGCTGTGCCAACATCTGTGAAGTCCGCACCAGATCTTCCGATGGTACTTTCAGCCGAACACTTCTCTGAGCTGTCCCGGTATGAGCACGCAGCGTGGCGAGATCACCTTCCAGCACAAGTCGCCCGGCTTCCAGAATTCCGACTCGATCACTGATGTCTTCGATGTCCGGAAGAATATGTGAGCTGATAATGATGGCCTTACCCAGCGATGCCAGCGTCTTGATGATCTCACGCAGCTCGTTGCGGGCTCGAGGGTCCAGGCCGCTGGCGGGTTCGTCGAGCACCAGCACCGATGGATCATGCAATAACGTCTTGGCCAGCAGTAATCTCTGACGATTGCCGGTCGACAAACCTTTGACCATCACACTCTCGCGGCCCATCAGGTCGGTCAACTCACACACATCCCGAATGCGAGCTACTCGCTCCGTAGCCGTCAATCCGTACATGCACGCGAAATAATCAAGGTACTCCTCAATGGACATATTGCGAGGACACCCGAACTCGGCCGGCATAAATCCCAGATGAGCTCGGGCCGCACGTGGATTCTCGCGAACAGATTGGCCTTCAACGCGAACGTCCCCTGAATCCGGCACAGCCAGAGTGGAAATCATTCGCAGGAGAGTCGTCTTTCCGGCTCCGTTTGGTCCGATGAGTCCCAGTGTCGCCCCGCGAGGTACCTGAAAGCTCACTCGATTCACGGCGATCAGGTCGTCGAACGTCTTGGTCACACTGTCAATTTCAATGGCTGCCGTCACCACAACGTTTTCCCCACCAAACTATCGCGGTCCCCAATCATCAGATTTTGTCAGGGGGCAAGATAGGCCACTCTCTCAAATTCGTCTAATGACGCTTCAGAATCTGAAATCACTCACGCTGAGGGCTTGATTTGTCGAATCGCCCACGTGACATTCCAACGCTCCACCGCAATCAATGAGAACATTTCCCTCGCGAGCGCCAAATGTATTGCCCCGGTTTGAAGTTCCTGATCAACAACCTCGCGACACTTATCGCCTTCCTGACGACAGGCTTAGTGAGCGTCGTAGCGGATCAGCCGAACGTCCTCATGGTTCTCGTAGACGATCTCAAGCCCACACTCGGATGCTACGGAGACGAGATTGCGAAAACGCCCAACATCGATCGCCTGTTCGCACGAGGCCTGAAGTTTGATCGAGCTTACTGTAATCAGGCGGTCTGCGCCCCTTCTCGGTTTACGCTGATGCTGGGTTCTCATTCAACGTCAAGCGGCCTCTATGGTCTTGGCAGCCGCCTCCGGGATCGGCACCCTGACGCCGTTACGTTGCCTCAACACTTTGCCGCACACGGATATCGTACGGAATCTCTTGGCAAGGTCTTTCACATTGGACACGGGAATGAAGGCGATCCACTGTCGTTCAGCGTGCCGCACTTCAAGGAGAAAGTGATCGAATACCTTGATCCGGCCAGCACACAAGGCGGCCAACTCACTCGCGAAGAAGCTCTGTTTACAAATCAGAAGCTGGATACCATTCGCTCACTTCCGCGAGGAGCTGCATTCGAAGCACCCATTGCCAACGACAATGACTATGCCGACGGACGAGTTGCCGCAGAGACGATTGTTCGACTTCAATCCGCAAAGCAGCGCCGCGAAACGGACGGTACGCCGTTCTTCATTGTGGCCGGATTTGTGCGGCCGCATCTGCCTTTCTCCGCGCCGAAGAAGTACTGGGATCTCTACGATCCGAATCAGCTTCCACTCCCGACCTTGGAGCATCTTCCAGAGAACGCCCCCGCTGTGGCTGGCAAACGTGGCGGAGAAATCGCGGCCTACAATCCCGTGCCGGAAGACCGAGCGGCATCGTTCACTTTATCACTGAAGCAACAACTGATTCATGGCTATTACGCGAGCACCAGTTACATGGATGCTCAGGTCGGTCGAGTGATCGACGAACTCGATCGCCTGAAGCTGCATGAAAACACGATCATCGTGTTCTGGAGCGATCACGGTTATCACCTCGGTGATCACGGAATCTGGACCAAGCATACAAACTATGAGCAGGCCACGCGAATTCCTCTGCTGGTTGTCGCTCCGGGTGTGACGCAACCCAATACTGTCACGGGCCAGTTAACCGAGTCGGTGGACCTCTACCCAACAATGGCGGAACTCGCAGGCTTACCAAAGCCCGCCGGGCCGCAACGCATCGATGGACTTAGCCTCGTTCCAGTCCTGCGAGATCCAAAGACTCGCATTCGAGATCATGTGTTTCACGCCTATCCAAACGCAAAACTCGGCCGCGCGATTCGTACGGATCGTTATCGTCTGGTCGAATGGAAAACGCCTGGGGCTGATCCGGAATCGGCCGAACTGGAACTCTATGATTACGAAATCGACCCCGACGAAAAACGGAATATTGCCAGTGATCAGCCAATGGTAACAGCGTCTCTTAAAGCCATTCTGCAAACGTATTCGGAAGCAGTGCCGCTCAACAGTCGCCCGAATCTATCAAAACGAAAGGCTGACCGAAAGATCTAATGACCGAAAAATGAAACAAAAAACCGCCTGAGGTCTACATCTCTCAATCTTTCGGTCACAGAATCTTTCGGCGATGGGTTTCAACTGGCATTGTCATCGTTTGACATAGCGCGACGCATCCTCTGAACTACGCGCGGCCGGAATCACGGAGATCATTACGTGCGCGGTGTCAGTTGGGGACGGGGTATTTGCGGAATACCTGGAGAGATCGCCTCAATCATGGCCTCGCACTGAATCACCGGCCTCTGACTTCGCTATTCGCAATCTTCCTGAAAGCTCCCGACACTTGTCTGAATTGCTTCCACAAAATCCTCTTGCACCACATGACTCCTGGATGAAGAAAGCACTCGACCAGGCAGTCATCGCTTTTGATGAAGGTGAAGTGCCGGTCGGAGCTGTCATCGTATGTCGGGAGCGAGTCATCGCCGAAGGCCGCAATCAGCGCGAGACATTGAATGATCCTACAGCTCACGCAGAAATGATCGCGATCACTCAGGCAGCCGAAGTCCTGCAATCCTGGCGACTGCTGGATTGCACTCTGTACGTTACGCTCGAACCCTGTCCAATGTGCGCCGGCGCCATCGTGCAGGCTCGCATTCCCCGAGTGATCTACGGGACAACCGACCCGAAGGCCGGCGCTTGCCATACGCTTTTTAGTCTGACTTCTGATATTCGCCTGAATCATCAGTCGGCCGTGATGGGCGGTGTCATGGCCGAAGACTGCAAGGCCATTCTGCAGGAGTTCTTCCGCCAGCAAAGAGCTTTGGGAAAGAAGTAGGGATTCGCTTTAACATTGGCCTGTCGATTTGAGATTTGAACTCTCTCAGATCTCAGATCCACCATTGTTTGCCTTTTTGATCGCAGTCTACCCCGACATGGATCAGCAAGCAGAAACAAACCAGCAGAATTTGCCGAAGTCATCTGTCAGCGGCAAAACCTGCTGTCGTTCGAGGCTAAAATCAATGCAATAGCAATCATCGAAAAAAGAGACGCGGAGAATCGTGATCAAAACTTTAACCGCTATTGACCCAAATTTTCCATTGGGATAAATCTCGGCCCGCACGCAGTGTGTTCCTCGGCAGATTCGGCCAAACACCTGCGACTCCTTTCCTCTTTCTGCTGTTCTCCACCGGCTGGTTTAAGTCACTGCAGGATGCAGTGGTGAAACTTGCCACCTGTCTCACCTTGATGGTTCCTTGTCTCTGTTTCACACAACTCAGCCGCACTGAAAAGTGTGAACAGTCACTTTGAATCGGATCTCCTCTTCACTGGCTCGCATGTGTTTCCTGGTGGAATCAGTGCGCGCTCGTGAGCATTTCTTCAGGGAAGAAGCACATGCTGTCCAGAAGACTCACTTTTGGTGCCGCGCTGGGAGCGCTGGTTGTCTCGTTGCAAAGCACGGCCCAGGCTCAGTATTACGATGGCTGTGGTAGTTGTGGTCCCGTGATGGCTCAGCCGATTGCTCAGTGCACGCCGATCCAGCCGGTTCAGCAGACCTGCTACCAGACTGTGCCCATCACAACATACACCCGTGAAAAGCAGACGGTTCAGGTACCGACCTACGAAACAGCTTATGAGGATCGGGAATACACCGAATACCGCCCCGTAACTCGCACCCGGGAAATTGAAATCCCGACGGTCTCCTACCAGACGGTTTCAGAATGCCGCACGGTCAATCGAGACATGGGTCGCTGGACCACGAACTATCACCCGATCGCCAAGTGTGCTCCTTGTCAGGTGGATCCTCGACCAGGTCTCATCGGCTGGATGAATCGCACGGGCTATTCGATGCGAACGGCCTTCATGCCGAACTACACGACTTCTCGCCAGTATGTTCCGAATGTTGTGGCCTACAGCGTGCCTTACACTCGCCAGGTCGCCGTCCATGGAACTCGCAAAGTCGCCGTGCAGGAAACTGAGATGGTGGCCGAACGGAGGACTCAGAAAGTCCAGGTCCAGAAACTGGTCATGAAGTCTCAGGAAGTCACTGTGATGCGACCTCAAACAGCATATCGCACTGTTCCGATCGGTACCACGATGGCTTATGGCTCGCCGTTCATTGGTGGCTCTCAGATGGCCTATGGCTATCCGATTATCGACAACACCAGCACACGAGCAGCTCTCGCTCCGGCACCAGACCCGATCAGTGCTGAACGATCGACTTTCAAAGAAGACAGTGCTGACCCGGACAAGTCTTTCAAACGTGCTGCCGGTGACGATGGCAACACTGATGGAGCTGGGCTGGAAACACCGCTTCGCAGCGATGATGACATGCCAGCCTTCGGTGCTCCGCAGACACGACGTGCTCCCAAGAAGTCGGACGACCTTGTGATCCCGGCCGTTTTCCGCAAAGAAGCCGCACAAGAAACCGCTGCTGCAAAACCGGTCGCTGCGAAATCCTCCGGCTGGCGAGCTACTCGGAAATCGAGTGAACGCAGCATCTCGTCCAGCAGCCTGGACCGACCGTCGATTTCTATGGCCGACTCCAAACGAGAAAAGTAATTCATTCTCGACCTGCACTTTGACACACGCAGCGTTCAATCGCGAACGCTGCCGCTGAATCCTTTCCCCCTCTCTCCTCTCTCTCCCTTCCTTTCTGTCCTAAGAGTTGATGCGTCCCCTCGCGGCACCGGTATCATACCGGTGCCCATTTTCGTTTATAGTCCCTGCTATTCCGGCTGATAACTCATCTCGAAATCAACAAGTGCGTCGCAAGCACTTGAAATAAGGCTTGCCAGCATTAGCCGCTGGGCACGAGCCCACGGTTCAGAATTGGACGCTGGCGCGTCCCGGCTGATATCGCAAACCCAACTTCCTGGCCGAGACGAAGCACTAGCCAAACAGGATCTCCGCCATTTCTTCCGATAACGAACCATCCCTGACTCAGTCACAATTTCTGACCAGTGCAGGAATCTTTGAAGGTGCGATTCTGCTTGTCGCATTCATCGGCGGATGGCTCACGGGCTGTGCACCTCTGGCGACTCTGTCCTGGTCCGTTCAGGACTTTGGGCTCGGAATTCTGGCGACCGGGCCGATGCTGATTCTTCTGACGATCTGTATGGTCTCACGCTCCAGGGGACTTGTGCAGATCCGCGAGTTCGTCCGAGATTCCATCGGGCCTTATTTGAGCGAGTGTCGTTGGTTCGACATTGTTTTGCTGGCGATTCTGGCTGGAGTCTGCGAAGAATCCTTTTTTCGAGGTTTCCTGTATTTGTGGATTCAGGACTGGAATCCATTTCTGGCCGTACTGATCAGCAATCTCCTCTTCGGACTCGCTCATGCCGTGACACCCGTCTACGCTATGCTGGCCGCTTTTCTCGGGCTCTACCTCACCGCCCTTATCGCCGCCGACCGTACACCCAATCTGCTGATCCCGATGACAGCTCACACGCTCTACGATCTCATCGCGTTTATCATCGTGATTCGAGATTTCCGCAAGCATGAGTCGGAAGAGCAGCAAACTCCGGAGGAAGCCTGAAGTTCAATCCAAACCCAGCGATGCAAGCACGGTGCTGGACAACTTCGCAGACTTCGCGGCGTCTTTGAGCTTGGATACGACAAAGAACTTATGGTTCGCAACAGCCTGCTCAGTAATGTTCAGCCTCAACGCTACCTCTTTGTTGGCCCAGCCGAGCACAAAAATCAGCTCGACACATTGCAGCCGTTCCCACGCACCGCTCGCTTTGAAATCCTGAATCAGTTCCCTCAGGCAACTCTCCACAACCCCGGACTCCGCTCGAGTCTGCTCACTGCTGCGCATCATGCTCGAGGCGGCTCGACCAGGACCTGTGAGGTCACGAGCGGCTCCGTCTTTGGATTCGGATGTCAGAAGTGGCAGTACCGGACGACGCCCCGATCGTCTCATAAAGTCGATCAGTTTGTGCGCGGCAATGGAGAACAACCAGGACTCCAGTGGCGTTCGATCGTCATAATTCGGCAGTGCTTTCAGGAAGCCAAGAAAGGTTTCCTGCACAATGTCTTCCGCCGCCGAACGATCCTGAAGACGAGTTCTCGCGAAGGCCAACAGGCGACCTTCATACATATCAATACACTGCTGCCATGCATCGGCCTCACCAGCTCGAATACGGAGCACAAGCTGTCGATCGGCTTCACTGGCGGCCATGAGTTACTTTACTCGACAACAGACACGGAATTGGAGTTGGGCTCCAGAAAAAGCGTCTGAAACCAATAGCCAAAGAGCCCGGAGGGTGCTGAGCACTATTGGTTCCTGCCCCTTTTCTGAGCCCACAGTATAGATCGAGCATCCGGCGACGTTGAACTGGTAAAGCCGTACCTTTGCAAAGAAGCGGCGTTTTATTGAGAAGACTGCCAGTCCGCGGAGCGATCATCGTACCACACATTCTTTTGAGGGCAAAACACGGAGTTCCGTGAACGAGGTCGAAGGCATCCCAGGCAAGGGCGAGGTCGTGCATAAGTTGGAGTCCTGTCCAGAGTGTTTGAGTTCCGGGCTGAGTTTTGGATCGGATCACGTAGCCACCCAGGCTGGCGATCAGTCGGATCATGTGGATAAGGCAAGGTAGTTTCGAGGGACGTTCGCTTTGGCGATGAGTCACCTTGTACACGGACTTCCATTCACCCTGCATCAGAACCACTTCGCAGCAAAGATCAGGACAGTTGCGACCGAGGCAGCACAGGGACATCACACGCCATGCAACCATCGAGTAAACCGCAAGACAATTCTCGACACGAGACAATGTTTCAACTTGGCGTTCTTCCACACGACAACCGGATCTCAGAGTTCGAAAACAGACTCCAAGGTAGCGGCGAGGATTCAAGACCGAGCTTTGAGGCCGTTGTTGTCTGCCTTTGAGTATCACCAACTGGAGCGCCACGAACAAGGCTGTGTCTCAGGGCCTGCTGGTGACTCGGGTTCGGCAAACGTCATCGCGGATCGACAGGATCCAACACTGACTCATACCGTCGGCGGAGACTTTACGCTTCCGGGAACCAGCATCACCCTGACCTCTACCGAAGCTCCGTCGGCCCGGCTTCAGGTGGAACATATTTACGGGGACGCCGCTTGCTGCTGTGGGCGAAACGTTTAATGTGAAGCTGATTACTGATGACAATGACACTCCGGGCGCCTTTACCGATGATTCAACACAGTTCCTGGATGAATCACTCAACGACTAGACGATCAATCCTTCGTTTTATTCCGGCCGTGGCACGACCACAATCTTCTCGGCGGCGATTCCGGAGCCATCTACCTTCGCAAACATCGCGATTGCGTCGCATCTTTGATCAGCCGACGTTGACGACGTCGAGCTTAGGTTTCCCGTTGATCGCGATGTTGCACGATTTTCAGGGCTCGCGCAACTGTCTCAAAAGCAGACGCATCGAGACGAACCAGCTGAAGATCGGCCATCGAATGCATCAAGGGTATCCCGATCGGGATATTGATTAGCTCCTGTCGCTCAAAGCTGGTCAAAACATCAGTTTGGAGTTGAGTTGCGTTTGAAGCGGTTCACTGTCATCCTCTTCTCTATGTAATTTGTGTCCTGTCTCACCTCAGGCCAAATGCAGTCGATGATTTATCCAGGAGCGGGGAGCGAGTGACAGGAATGACACAGCCGCAGAATCCTTACGCGTCTTCATTGGGACCGGGTGATTCACAACACTTGAGCGGTTCTCTAAACCGAGCGACACGAGTGCGGTGGCTGATTGTGTCGATGCTGATGGGGTTTGCGTTTCTGGGGCACTTCAATCGTGTTGGCATCACTGTCGCGGCCAAGGAAAAATTCATCGGGCCGGGATTGCTGTCGGAAGTACAGATGGGGCAGGTGTATTCGGCGTTCCTTTGGGTCTACACACTCTGCATGCTTCCCGGGGGATGGATTATCGACCTCGTCGGCCCTCGCAAAGCGATGACTGGCATGGGGTTGGGGCTTGGCTTCTGCGTGGTTCTGACGGGAGCCCTTGGACAATTGGGCTGGCCGATCGCGTCCCTGCTGATACCCTTGATCCTTGTGCGAAGCGTGGCTGGATTCTGCAGCACTCCCTTACATCCCGGAGCAGCTCGCAGTGTTTCACTGTGGTTTCCTTTGACAAGCCGTTCCACAGCAAATGGTTTGGTAACAGCAGGGGCGCTGATCGGTATTTCTGTAACAGCGCCGGGGTTTGGCTGGTTGATGGATCAGTTCAACTGGTCAGCAGCTTTCATGATTTCCGGTGGTGCCCTGATGGCGTTTTCGATGTTGTGGCTGTTCCTGTCAAGCGATGACGTTAACGGACATCCTCGAGCCAACACAGCCGAAAAGCAACTGGTGGCGATCGGTGACATTCCGGCGGCCGGAACGAAAGCCTCCCTCGGAGATTTTCTGGCACTGTTCAAAAACAGCCAGCTGATGATTCTTGCTTCCAGCTATGCGGCTTATAGCTATTTTCAGTATCTGTTCTTTTACTGGATCGACTTTTACTTTGGCAAAGAATTAAAGCTGCCGGACGGTGAGAGCCGTCGTGCCACCTTCATTGTCATGATGGCCATGGCCATTGGCATGGCCTTTGGTGGAATGCTGACGGATCAATTGAGTCGACGCATTGGCGTTCGCTGGAGTTGTCGTAGTATTGCAATCGCGGGCATGCTGATGAGTGCTGGCTTTGCGTGGTTCGGTGTCGCGGCGAAAGATCCGGATGATGTGGTGTTGCTGTTTTCGCTGGCTCTGGCGGCTCTGGGAATGTGTGAAGGAATTTTCTGGACATCGGCTCCGGCTCTGGAACCCACAAAAGGCGGTCTGGCGGGCGCATTCCTGAATACGATTGGCAATGCGGGTGGGAGTCTGGCACCGATCTGCACACCCTGGATTGGCGTGAATTACGGCTGGCCAGCGGCCATTGGAGTTGCGTGTTGCACGAGCGTGCTCGGAGCCGTTTTGTGGTTGATGATCGATACAGGAATCAGAAGCGGCAGAACAACAAACGACGTTGTGACGGAGGAACGCTCGTCGTTTTAGCATCAACGATGCGCCCTGGCCGTATCAGCCGTCGGGCGCTAGCCCCGGTTGTTTCCCTGAAAATCCAGGGGATTTCAACCGGGGCTAGCGCCCGACGGCTGATTGACCCATAAATTCTGCAAATCGTTCCGGCTAATCATCCGAGAACACGACCTCATTCGAGCACTGCAATCGCATCAATCTCGATGTGAATGCTTTCCATAGGAAAGGTCACGCCGATCAGTGTGTTTACCGGATAGTCATCACCGAAGAACTCATGGTAGATTTCGATCTGTTCGCCTTCAAAAGGATGCCATTTGTAGGGGTCAGCCACGTACATAGTCAGCTTGCAGATATCTGAGGGCTGTCCGCCTTCGGCCTTGACCATGCGAGTCAGTCGGTCCAGGATGACGCGAAGTTGTTCCATCGGGCTGCCGTTTTGGGCTGGCGAGCCATTTGCCGTGCAGCCGGACAGGAATAACATGTTTCCCGCTCGCACTCCACGGGCGTAGTGTGGTCCGGAAGGGTAAATGTCTTCAAAGTGAATTCGACGTTTCTTCATAGAGTCACCCGGCAAATCTGTGGTTGGCGAGGATTGATCAGGCCAGACGCCTGATCTGGTTGAATTGAGCCCGTGAAGTCTGGTCGATCCTGAAAGGACCTGCAATCAATGGGGGTACATGCGTGCCTTCCGCGACAAGCGAGTTCAGCGGCCTGAAGGCTCCCCTGGGTGTATTGGACGCATGCGAAAGCCAATCTTCACGGGATGTTCATGCACAGTTCCTGTGAAATTGACGTTTGAAGGATCGGGAGACAATATGTGGGCTCGAAGACTTTGCGACACAACTCAATTTCTGTAGTCTGCGTCCAGCAGGTCATGGGCCGAGAAACCAGAGCAGGTGAGGTGTTACTGTGTCAGAAGTTCTCGACAGTTTTCAAATAGAGTGGCATGGTAATACTGTCGTAGTTACACCGGCCTCCAGCGTCGAGTCGCTCAATTGGGATTTGGTGGAGCAGGCGGCTGATCTTGTCATGGAACCACTCAACGATCAGGAAGCACCGATGGTTGTTGTGGACCTGAGCCGCGTCGGCTATTTTGGCTCGGTCTTTCTGGCATTACTGCTTCGCTGTCACAAGTTCGTAAAGAAGAAAGGCGGCGAACTGGTTCTCTGTGGAGCCAGTGACATGGCACTCGAACTCCTGCGAATTACAGCGCTCGACACGATCTGGGCGATCTATAACACTCGCGATGAGGCCATGCAGGCGCTTTCTGAGTAACACAAACTAACCCTTGCACGGAGGCAGGTTGCTTTGAAAAAACGACACCCGCTGAAGCATCCGCATCAGTCTGAGATGGACGTGATTGAGCACGTCTCGGAGTTAAAGCATCACGAAGAGTTGATTGCTGAAATCAAGCAAACAGCGGACAAGCTGGCCGAAGATAAAGCGACGCGCGGTGATCTGAAAATTCTGAGCCGAGCCCTGAAAGAGCTGCGATACGCCTTCAAAGTCTTTGCGCCCTATCGGATGAATCGCAAAGTTACCGTCTTTGGATCTGCTCGAACAAAGCCCGAAAATCCCTGCTACACGACAGCCGAGGCCTTTGGTCGCAGAATGGCTGAAGAAGGCTGGATGGTTGTGACCGGAGCAGGCGGCGGGATCATGGAGGCCGCTCATCGTGGGTCCGGTCGTGATATGGCCATGGGGCTCAATATTCTCCTGCCGTTCGAACAGGAAGCAAACCCCATCATCGCCGGAGACCCCAAACTGGTCAGCCTGAAATACTTCTTTACCCGCAAGCTGATGTTCGTAAAGGAAGTTCATGCGATCGTGAGTTGCCCGGGTGGCTTTGGCACACTGGACGAAGCGTTTGAAAGCTTGACGCTTGTTCAGACCGGAAAACGCGATCTGATGCCGATGGTGATGCTTGACGAGCCGGGCGGCACCTATTGGTCGCATTTTTTGAAGTACATCCGCGATGAATTGCTGGACAATGGCCTGATTTCTCCGGGAGATTTGTCACTCTTCAAGGTCACCGACAACGTTGAAGAAGCCGTCGAAGAAGTTCTTGGGTTCTACAGCGTTTACAATAGTATGAGGTTCATTCGAGACCGCCTTGTATTGCGACTTCATGTTGAGCCGACTGAGCAACTGCTTGAACGGCTCAATGATGAAGTTTGCTGATATCGTTGTGAGTGGTAAGATTGAGAAGGCGGCTGTGCACAGGCTGGAGTCAGACGATGCTCATCTGGCAGACTTGCCACGGTTGAGTCTGAACTTTGATCAGAAAAGCGGTAGGCCGTCTGCGACAGATGATTGATGTGATCAACTGTGAGCTGGAGAGCTATTGCGGAATGTGACGTTCTTTGTTGAACGAGATGAAAAAAGGAATCCTGGTGATGAATCGACGACACGTTCTTCAGACTTTGGCTGTGATCGCGAGCAGGGTGACCCTGGTGGCTGTTGGTGAGTCGAGCAATCCTCGCCTCGCCACCATTGTTCCGCGGAATCTGTCGGAGACTCTTCGGGAATCGCAGGAGCTGTGCATCGATCTTTTGGGGCGTCTTGATCAGTGGGATCTCGCCATGATCTTGTTGCTCGATCAGCGAACTCGACCGCAAACAAAGCGGCAACTCATGCGTTGCAGGAGTTGTTGGTTTTGCTGGAACGGACTGAAGCTCGCGTCTCAGACACGGAACTGCACGTTCCTGTCGCATGGTTTCAGGCCTGCATGGATTCGTTGCTGCGGTTGAAAAGGCCTTTAATTCCCTGAGTCAGCAAGGGACGCTGCCCCGGCCCGTTATTGATTCGTCTGTCACTGTTTTTGGACAGGCTCGACAACTCTTATCGAGCCATCCGGCCGCCTGAAGTGTCGTTTTCGATTTCGAAGCGAAGTTACATGAAAAGGGCCGTCCGGTCTTTGCAGGTTTTTTGTTGCATCACCCGACCGTCTGCGTATTCCGTTCAAAGACAACTGCGGTGTAGAGGCTATCTGAGAATTACGAAGTCGTGTAAGCTATTGTGGCATATTGGATTACGACACGAAGATTGACAAGGACGTCAACATGTCACGCGCTGCTTATCCGACCGATTTGAGTGACTCCCAGTGGACTCTGATGGAGGCATTCATGCCAAAAATCGAAACCGCTCGGTCGCAACATAGAAGTGAAGACCTTCGCGAGGTGGTGGATGCGATCCTTTACATCAATCGCGCTGGTTGTCAGTGGGACATGTTGCCACACGATTTCCCGAACTACAAGACCGTCAACTGGTACTATAACAGATGGCGTCGCTCCGGGTTGTAGAGCAAATCATGACAGGGTTGCGAGTTGCGGTTCGAACTCGAACCGGTCGCAGCGAAGAGCCCAGTGTGGCCTGTATCGACAGCCAGACGGCGAAGACCGCTGATCAGGAGGCGAGGTCGGATACGACGGAGGCAAGCGTGCGAATGGCCGGAAAAGACATGTGTGACGATGTCATGGGATTGATTCTGGTCGTTTGTGTGACGGCAGCCAATGTCCATGATGCAGTCGCCGCTGATCCGCTTCTGCGACAGTTAAATCAAATTTACCCCGACAGTAGAACGTGTGCATGCTGACCTTGGTTATCGAGGTGATCTGGCTCGGATGGTCGCGAAGGAACTCCCGTTTGAACTGAATTTCTCAAGCAAGCCAGAAGGCGTGAAGGGCTTCCATCCGCTGCGGCAACGATGGGTCGTGGAACGAACATTCGCGTGGTTCAATCGCTATCGCCGACTGGCGGGCCGAGATGAAATAGAACGAACAACCGACTCAGTGAGAACATGATCCAAATCTCACAGATCCAACTCATGCTCAACCGACTCGCCCCAAAACACGACCATCCTCCGTTTCACTACAGAAAATACAGCATTTGATTTTCAGATAGCCTCTAGCAATCACATAACAATCCTCAGGTCCCCACCATTGCCGGCAAGGCGGTTCGTGGAAAAAGGCTGCTGGTCGGGCCACGAGGTGGATCTCCGCATCCTGAAGCAGCCTCCCGAAACCGGTCGATGCCGCCTGAGCCATCGGCATGATCGGCACTCCCTGCGCGAAAATCCGAATTAGATCGGGAACGGCTGTGAAATCAGCCCTGGTTCTCCGTCTTCATCATTGCGAACCCTGTAGCGGCCATCGCATATTCTCCGTAGATTCTTCGGAAACTGTTGTGGGTCTTTGAGTTCGGCTGAATCTGCAGGCTGCCGACAAACCGGGATAGTCGAAAGTAATGACGATGCGTGGAAATCTCCGACATTGGCTGAAACGCGTTCTCTGCTGCTCCACTGCGGACAGGCGCAGGCGATCTGGGCCCCGAATTCAGACTGAACCGCTGGAATCACGGATCCTGCTTGCCGCAGAGTTTAATCTGGTGCGGGACATCAATCTGAAATTGAATTCCGCCGGATCAAACCCCAGCCAATTCACAACTGTCGGCTCGACCGTGTACTTTGTCGCAACGACAGAAAGCCATGGCACTGAGCTTTGGAAGAGCAATGGCACATCTGCCGGCACCGTTTTGGTCAAGGATATTCTGCCAGCCGGTGGGAACAGCTCACCGGACAAACTGGTCAATGTGAATGGCACTCTGTACTTCACGGCGAGTAATGGAACTCACGGTCGTGAGCTTTGGAAGACCAACGGAACGTCAGCCGGGACCGTGATGGTTTCGGACTTGTTTGTGGGCAGCGGAAGCTCTGCTCCCGATTCACTTGTTAACGTCAGCGGGACTTTGTTTTTCTCCGCAGCAAGTTCGGTTAACGGCAGAGAACTCTGGAAAAGCAACGGAACATCTGCTGGCACCGTGCTTGTGAAGGACATCAACCCCGGAGCTGCAGGTGGAGATCCTCGATTTCTCACCAACGTCGGAGGTACAGTCTTTTTCTCGGCCGACGATGGCGTTACCAAACGAGAGCTATGGAAAAGCAATGGCACAGCGGCAGGGACCGTTCTGGTCCGTGATATTCACACGACAGCCGAAAGCGGTCCTCGCTATCTTACAAACGTGAACGGAGTCCTTTACTTCAGTGCCCGAAATAATACCTCTGGTTACGAGCTCTGGAAGAGCAATGGAGTTTCTGCGGGCACCGTGATGGTCAAGGATATTGGGATTGTTCTGCCGAGTGCAAATCCAAGATCTTTCAGCAACATTGGCGGAGTGCTGTACTTCAGTGCCGATGATGGCATTAAGGGTCGAGAACTCTGGAAGAGCAATGGTACAGCGTCCGGAACAGTATTAGTTAAAGATATTCTGCCGGGCACCACTGGTTCTTTGCGAAACGTCTGGGATGCATTTACGAACGTCAGCGGAACGCTTTATTTTCAGGCGGACGATGGAGTCAGCGGAGCAGAGTTATGGAAGAGTAATGGCACGGCGGTTGGTACTGTTCTGGTGAAGAATATCGCTGCAGGCAATTCGGGATCCAGTCTTGCTTCTATGACCAACGTGAACGGAGCACTCTACTTCACGGCCAATGACGGGACCACAGGCCGAGAGCTTTGGAAAAGTAACGGGACAGTCGTTGGGACCATTCAACTCAAGGACATTTTCTCCGGCAATGCATTATCTGGTTCTACTCCGACAAATCTGATCAATTCAAACGGCACACTGTTTTTCAACGCAAATGATGGTATTCGAGGTGCTGAATTCTGGAAGAGCGACGGTTCAGCTGGCGGGACTGTACTGGTCCGGGATATCCGTGGCGGCACGTCAGCAGCTCAGCCAAATTCGCTGACGAATGTCGGCGGTACAATCTATTTTACGGCTGATGACGGAGTTCACGGGGCCGAAATCTGGAAGTCAAATGGTACGTCCGCCGGTACTGTTCTGGTGCGTGATCTGATAGCGGGTTCAGTCAGCAGTTCGCCGAGATATCTGACTAACGTCAACGGCACTCTTTTCTTTGTGGCAAGCACAAGTGCAACCGGTTTTGAACTCTGGAAGACCGATGGAACATCGGTTGGAACAGTTCTTGTAAAGGACATTGTTGCCGGAACAGGTCACTCTGCGCCCTCCGGGCTCACAAACGTCAATGGTGTGCTTTACTTTGTCGCAAGCAACGGCACCAACGGGCGTGAACTTTGGCGAAGTAACGGTACTCTGGTCGGTACCACAATGGTGAAGGATATTCGCCCTGGCAGCGGTAATTCTGATATCAGCGGGATTACCAACATCAATGGGAAGATCTTTTTTCAGGCCAACGATGGCTCAAGTGGCCTCGAACTTTGGAAAAGTGACGGCACATCGGCTGGAACGGTTTTGGTGAAAGACATATTCGCAGGCAGCAGCAACGGATATCCGTCGAGCCTCACAAACGTAAATGGCACTGTTTATTTTTCCGCATCGACTTCTGCGAATGGCCGAGAATTATGGAAGAGTAACGGGACAGCCGTGGGGACAACCTTGGTAAAGGATATTCGGCCAGGTAACACGGGGTCCGCGCCTTTCGAACTGACGAGTGTTGGTGGCGTACTTTATTTTGTTGCTGACAATGGCGTGAATGGCGAAGAACTATGGCGATCTGATGGCACATTGGCTGGCACATCGCTGGTTAAGGACATTAATCCCGGTGCGGCGTCAAGCAGTCCGGTCTATCTGACGAATGTAAACGGAACACTCTACTTCACGGCTCGAACTGTCACTCAGGGTTATGAGCTGTGGAAAAGCAATGGCACATCGGTCGGGACATTCAACGTGAAAAATCTCCGATCGGGACCAGCCAGCGGATATCCAGCTGGCTTGCAGAATGTGAACGGCACGCTCTACTTCATTGCGGATGATGGTGTCAGCGGCTACGAAATCTGGAAATCGAATGGAACAAGTTCAGGTACGGTTCTTGTGGATGACATCGGCGGTGATTCGGGCAACAGTGCCCCCAAGACAATGCTTCTGGTAGGAACAAGGCTTTATGTTGTTGCGTCGACCAACGTCAACGGCCTCGAACTTTTCTCTCTGGACCTGTCCGTACTCTGATCTCTGAGGCCAATTGCACGCATCTCAGTGAGCACCCAGATAGGCTTTGCGGACCTCGTCACTGGAGGCCAGTTCTGCAGCCGGGCCTTCCATCTCAATCGAACCCACTTCAATCACATAAGCGCGATGGGCGACTTTGAGCGCCATGGCGGCGTTTTGTTCGACCAGCAAAATGGTCGTACCCGAGTTGTTGATTTCTCGGATCACCTGAAAAATCGTCTGGACAATCTGTGGAGCCAGCCCCAGAGATGGCTCATCGAGCATCAGCAGTTGTGGTCTGGACAGCATCGCTCGTGCAATCGCGACCATCTGCTGTTCACCGCCAGAGAGCGTTCCCGCAGCCTGTTTCAGGCGCTCACGGACTCTGGGAAAAAGCTCCAGGGCTCGTTCACGATCTTTGCGAATCTCAGCGTGGTCGTTGCGTGAATAAGCACCCAGCTGAAGATTTTCTTCGACGGTCAGATTGGCAAAGATTCCGCGACCTTCCGGAACATGCACCAGCCCGCTTTGTGCAATGCGATGCGGCGGTTGCCCCTGAATCTCCTGGCCTTCGAACTGGATCGTCCCCTGCTTTGGTGTCAGCAGTCCAGAGATCGTTCGCAGCATTGTCGACTTGCCGGCTCCATTGCCGCCGATCAGGGTCACGATTTCGCCCTGTTCGACTCGCAGGGAGCAGTTTCGAATTGCTTCGATCGCACCATAAGAGACCGAAAGATTACTGACGCTCAGAAGTGACATTACGCATCCTCCAGTCCAGCGCCCAGGTAGGCGGCGATCACTCGAGGATCGTTCTGAACGTCCGCCGGAGTCCCTTCACTGATCGTGATTCCATACTCCAGCACCGTGATCCGTTCACAGATCTTCATCACCAGCGGCATGTCGTGTTCGATCAGGAGCACAGCCACCTGAAAGCGATCGCGAATCTGTCGGATCGACTCCGCCAATGCAAGCTTCTCCTGAGGATTCAGTCCGGCAGCCGGTTCATCCAGCAACAACACTTTGGGATTGGTCGCCAGAGCACGGATGATTTCCAGTTTGCGTTGATGGCCATAGCTGAGATTACTGGCCAGCTCATCGGCGCGGTCCTGAAGTTCGAAGATCTGCAGAAGCTCGAGTGATCTCTGACGCAGCAGTTCTTCCTCGCGCCGATAGCCGCGCGATCGAATCACAGTGGAAAGCAATCCATGTCGATTGTGAAGCTGCCCTGCCAGTCGCACGTTGTCCAGCACGCTGAGACTTGGGAACAGGCGGATGTTCTGAAACGTCCGCGCGATGCCTGCTGCGGTGATCTCATGTGGCTTGCCCTGACCCAATCGCTGCGAGCCCAATTGAATCTCACCGGCGTCCGGCTGATAGACGCCGGTCAGCAGATTGAAGACGGTCGTCTTGCCCGCACCGTTCGGACCGATCAGCCCGTACAAACCAGCGCGAGGCAGTCGGAGTGAAAACTTCTGGACAGCTTTCAGGCCGCCGAACGAAATCCCAATCTCACGCACATCCAGCAGAACGTCTGAACCGCTGGCCCCTCCGCCTGCGATCACACCGCCCTTCGGTGCCAAGCCATCGGTCGATGATTTCATGGGCCGACCTCCGCTGGCGAAACATCCGATCGCGACGTCTCAGCTTTCCGGAGGCGACGATTGAACATCTCCCAGACTTCATGAATTCCCAGCAAGCCCTGAGGTCGCACCAGCATCATGATGATCAGCAGCAGAGCGTAGACGATCAGGCGATACTGTTCGAAATCTCGCAGCAGTTCGGGAAGGACGGTCAGAAAAATAGCCGCCAGCGTTACACCGGAAATCGATCCTCGCCCGCCCAACACGGTCATGATGACGTAGTCAAACGACTGTTGGAAACCAGCATCCTTTGGACTGACGGTACCGGTCGAATGCGCAAAGAGTCCTCCCGCGACACCAGCAAAGAACGCAGCAACGACAAAGGCCGTTACCTTCTGCCTCGCGATGTTGACTCCCATCGCCTGCGCGGCAATTTCATCTTCTCGAACAGAAATCATCGATCGGCCTGCGCTGGAACTCTTCAGTCGATAAGCCACAACCAGAGTGATTGTCAGGATCGAATAGACCCAAAACAAATTCGTGTACTTCGGGATTCCGCTGAAGCCGAGCGATCCGCCCAGCGGTGGCGGAACCAGTTGCTTCAGCCCGACACTCCGAAGCGCTTCGACGTCTTCGATCAGAGGTCCCGTCTGTTGCAGCACGACGCGTATGATTTCGCCGAAGCCCAGTGTCACGATGGCCAGATAATCGCCTCGCAGACGCAGTGACGGCAGCCCGACCACATAACCGGCAATCGCCGAAACCAGTCCGCCTGCCAGACACGAACCAAGAAACAGCCAGTCACCACTACCCAGAAATCCGCCGTGCTTCGTTGTGGAACCCCACAGCAGCATCGAACCGTAATATGTGATCGATGCGGCCGTGTAGCCGCCCACAGCCATGAAACCGGAATGACCGATGGAGAACTGCCCGGTCATGCCGTTGACAATGTTCAGCGATACAGCCAGCACGATCACGATGCCGATGATCTGCAGAATTTGAGTGTTGTAACTTCGCTGCGGCGCTGGCAGAGTAAAATGCAGCACCAAAGCGATCAGAATGCCGATTGCGATCGGCATCAGACCGGTCCAGCCGTTGCCCTTCACAGCAACATCTGAGGCCTCAGGTTTTACAGCCGCCGCTGCATCAGAACCGAAGATGTGCCGCGCGACATTGCTACACCTTCTCTCTCAACGTGGAACCCAGCAAACCACTGGGCTTCACGAGCAGAATCAAGATCAGCAGCAGTGAAGACGTAGACATCTCGGTAGTTGGACGAAACGCCGAACGCCAAACTTTCTCAACAAAGGCGATGACGAATCCGCCCAGCACGGCTCCGCGAAGACATTCCCGATGCCACCAATAAACTGCGGCAACAAACGCCTTTAGTCCCAGCAGCACCCAGATCATGTAGACGGCTGACTGATGCTTGGATACTTCATCACGATCAGAAACCCGGCTGCGATAACATCGATCAGCACAAACGTAAACGATACGGCGATCGACCGGGATGCCCATCAACGCGGCCGTGTCGGTGTTGAACGAGACAGCTCGCATGGCCACGCCGAGCTTCGTGTGAAAGACCAGATACTGCATGATCAGCATCAGTGACGTGGCCGTGGCAAAGATCACGACGTCGACCATTCGATCACCGGCTGCCGCGAACTCTTCACCAGAGCGAAAATGTCGCGGAAGCCGGTCAGAAAGCGGTGGTGGCATATCACCAGGACTGACGCCAAACACAAAACTCAGCATTACCATTCTGCTTTCCGCCGACACGCCAATCGCCGTAATCAGCACGTTCAACCGCGGCGCGCACCTTTCAACGGATGATAGGCAAGACGCTCAATAGTGAAACCGATTGCTCCACAGAAGATCATGGCCAACAGCAGGATCATCAACGCGACCAGACAGGCGGAACTTCTTTCCAGGCCATATCCGAGTGCAGGAAGAATTCGGACAGACAGCGAATGCTGCCAGGCTCCCAGCACGACGATGTCGCTGTGGGCGAAGTTGATGAACTTCAGAATCCCGTACACCATCGTGCATAGCCCAACGCGATCGGCGCCTTACAGACTGCCGATGGCAATGGCTGTGGTCGGCGTTTGAGCAAAGTCAGACATAGATCAGGACCCGCACCATAGAATTATCGACGCTACAATCACGACTGGCACGGTCTGTTACTCACCAGGCTGAATCGTGGCCACGTACTTTGGTGCACCGTTCTTCATTTCCAGCATCACGGCAGGTTTCACGGCGTTCCGTTCTGCGTCGATGGAGATCTTTCCGGTAGCCATCGAAGTCTTTTGTCTTCCCGCCAATTCCGCCAGCAATTTGTGCCTTCAATGACCCTGCCTTCTTCAATACGCGTCGAACAGGATCATTGCCGAGTCGTGTCCCAACGCGGCGAGCATCCAGAGCCTAATTTGTGTTTCGCTTTGTACTTCGCGATGAAGTCCTGGATTTTCAGGCTGGGATCTTCCTGCGAATAATGATTGGAATAGAAGCAGCCGTTGATGGCGTCACCGGCGATCTCACCAAGCTTCGCTGAATCCCATCCGTCAGCTCCGACAAACGGTTGAGTCATCCCCAGCTTTCTCGCTTGCAGAATCATACTGGCGACTTCGGTGTAGTAACCCGGCACAAATATGACATCCGGTTCCGCAGCGCGAATCGACGTCAGTTGTGCAGAATAGTCCTGATCACCCGCCTGATACGTCTGTTTGCTGACGACTGTGCCACCGAGAGCCACGAACGATTTCTCGAATTCCTCTTCCAGACCGACAGAATACGGTGAACCCTGATCGGTGACGATGGCGGCTTTGGAAGCCTTCAGACTTTCGTGTTCACGAGCGAACTTTGCACACACTTTGCCCTGAAAAGGATCAATGAAGCAGACTCGAAAAATCATGTCGCCGACTTTGGTCACTTTGGGATTTGTCGAAGATGGACTGATCATCGGCACGCCACCTTCCTGGCAGATCGGAGCGGCAGCCAGAGAAAGTCCGGATGCCACTTCTCCAATCACTGCGACGACACCGTCTTTCGTGACCAACCGAGTCACGGCTGTGCTGGCTTCCCGAGCCTCACCTTTGTCGTCGTAGGTGACCAGCTTCACTTTGCGACCATTGATGCCTCCCGCAGCATTCAGCTCCTCGATCGCCATTTTGATTCCGTTGTCGGTCGAAATCCCGAACGTCGCCTGAGATCCAGTCAGAGAACCATAATGGCCAATCAGGATCTCATCACTATCACCGCCGCCATCACTGCCGCCGTTCTGGCAACCAGAGATCATCAATGAGAGGCATGCCATCAGCATTGCGACAATGCCGGTGCGTTGCAGAAACTCGCGCTTCGGAGAAATCATATGAGTCGTCTCAAAGTGTTGTTTACGACGCAGGAAACACGTGGGATCCGGAGTTTATCGCCACCGAGTGGGCTTGTCACCTCGTTAGCCGCCTGTTCCCGCTCAGATAAAAACCTCGGCCCTCTCGTCATCAAAACAGACGCTCGATCAACCGTTTCCATTCCTCAATCAGTGGTGGAGTTTCCTCTGTCAGCTCGACTCGTTGTCGGACCTTGGACGCATTCGTTTCCTGAATAATCTGGATGGGATTATTCTGCTGTTTTGCCGCTCGTCGCTGCTCTTTCAGAAGCTCTCGCAGTCGCATGGCGTGCTCTTCTTCCAGTCGCTGAAGCACTTGATCAAATTCTGCCCGAGCACGATCTGGAGTCCCGACCTTTTCATAGTGGGTGATGATCGAAGCAATTGCGTCTTTCTTTTCCTGGTCGAGGCGAATCTTGCCAACCGTCGGCCAGCCCATCCGAAGCTGCAACCAGGCGAAATGCGCCTTTGGTACAGGACTATCCGATTCCGCCGTACCATGTGGCTGGATCTCAGAATCGGCAGGAAGTTGGGAATCGTGTGGCATCGAAATTTCGTTTGATTGATGTGATTGCGTGGGCAGAAAGCGAGAGACGAAGCAAACTGCCTGAGCCACCGGGATTGGCGAACAATGGCACAGAGTAACCATCTTTGCGGCTCGACGACCTGCGAAACAGAAAAAAGTTTGGTGTTGTCTTTCTTCTGGTTTCCAATCATCGCTTCCATCCACACAAGGTGAATGGCGAGCGGTTTGCGACTTACCTGGCCTTCCACTCTGGCTCGTCCAGGTGGAGGCGAATCTGGAAACCAGTTCGACGGCGCTCCCGTCCACAAAAGTTGAGTCGCGAGCGATGGATGGATGACGGGCCGTTTGGAACGTACATTGCCTTCCACCCTGGCTCGCCCAGGTGGAGGCGAATCCGGAAACCAGATCGACGTCGCGTCCATCCACGCAAGGTAGACGACAATCTCTGCAGCCATCGAGGAATCGTGATGACTTCATTGTGGACTTCACAGCGGTGTACTCATCGCACTGCATCTGTCGTCACGGTGCTCATGCTTCTGATGACGGCGAGCCCGACAAAGGCGGACGAAACTTCGCATCGAGTGACCCAGGGGCTTCAAGCTCTTTACTCTTTTGACCAGGCTGAGAATGGTTTGATCCCGGACAAATCCGGTGCGGGGGAGCCTCTGAATCTTCGGATCGATAAACCGCAGAACGTGCAGTTTCGTTCCGGGAAGATGCAGATCACGACTCCGATCACGATTGCATCAGACGGACCAGCGACAAAGTTGATCGATGCAATTCGCGAGACAGGAGAACTCTCAATTGAAGTCTGGCTGACTCCGTCGGACTTAAAGCAGAGCGGGCCCGCTCGTATCGTGAGCCTTTCCATAGATCCCTCGCAGCGGAATTTTACGCTTGCTCAGGACAAAGGTCGGCTGGACGTCCGATTGCGATCGTCATCCACCGACAACAATGGCCAACCATCAACCGCCGGGCCGGAGAACTCGCTGGCGACAAAGTTGACCCATGTCGTGTTTACTCGATCTGCAGGCGGTGAGGTCGGGCTGTATCAGGACGGCAAGAGAATCGTCAGCGGCAAGGTTGCCGGAGATTTCACCAACTGGAGCAACGAGTTTCGCCTTTCCATTGCGAATGAAATCACGGGCGATCGACCCTGGCTGGGCGATCTGCATCTCGTTGCGATTTACAGCCGTGCGTTAAGCGATTCGGACGTGACTCAAAATTTCTCCGCAGGCGTTCCGCTGGGGACAGACTTCGCCAACCTTCTTCCGCCTGCGCACGAGGGACCGGTCGATTTCGTCCGCGACATTCAGCCAATTTTTCGACAGCACTGTTACGACTGCCACTCGGCTGATCACGAAGACGGCGGCGTGAATCTTGGCATTCGTGATCGCGCACTTCAGGGCGGCCACGATGGGCCCATTTTTGAAGTTGGCAGCAGTGTGAATAGCCGATTGATTCATCTGGTGGCGGCGGTAGATTCGCAGTCGATCATGCCGCCGGAGACCGGTGGCTTAAGCAAACAGGAGATTGGTCTGTTGCGAGCGTGGATTGATCAGGGAGCTAAGTGGCCAGACGGAACAGATGTGGCTGATCCACGCGAAGAGAAAGCGAAGACTCACTGGGCGTTCAAACGTCTGCAGGAAGTGAAAGTGCCAGTTGTTGAGGATGCGACATGGCCACAGAATGTCGCGACAAGTGAGCCGCAAGGCGCTAGCCGCGGGTGTCAGACTCCGATCGACAATTTCATCCTCGCCAAACTGGAAGCAGCAAAAATCGCCCCTCAACAACCAGCGATTGCACGAGAACTGATTCGGCGGATCAACTTCAACCTCATTGGCCTGCCCCCGACTCCGGAAGAAGTGGATGCGTTTATCACTGCGGTAGAGAAAAACCGAACAGCGGCGATCATCGAACTGGTCGATCGATTGCTTGCAAGTTCTCATTATGGCGAACGCTGGGGACGGCATTGGCTGGATGTGGCTCGCTATGCCGACAGCGACGGTCAGGAGAGCGATCGCGATCGACCCACGGCCTATCATTATCGTGACTTCGTCATTCGATCGCTGAACAACGACATGCCCTATGACCAGTTCATCCGCTGGCAACTGGCTGGCGATGAATACGAACCGGCGAATCCCGAAGCCGTCGCAGCGACTGGATTTCTGGCTGCCGGTCCGTTTGCCGCGTTGCCCGATCGATTGATGGAAGATGAGCGACTTCGCAATCGCTACAACGAACTCGACGATATGTTGTCGACAATCGGCACCGGATTTCTGGGGCTGACCCTGGGTTGTGTGCGCTGTCACGATCACAAATACGACGCGATCCCCGCGCGAGATTACTATAGCCTGATGAGCGCGTTTCATAGTGGCGAACGGGCCGAATTGCCACTGGGGAATACGAAGGAAAAGGTCCTGGCGTATCGCGATCTCGGCCCGGACCCCGGGCCGACGTGGCTCTTTCAGCGAGGCAACTACTATGATCGTGATCAACCTGTGTCGCTGGGTTTCGTTTCGATGCTGACAAGTGGCAAATCCCCGAGCGACTATCTTCTGACCGCTCGTGAACTGAGCCCTTCCAAACAAACCACCAACCAGCGTCGAGCGATGGCAGAGTGGATGACGGACACCGAACACGGCGCCGGTGCCTTGCTGGCGCGCGTTATCGTGAACCGAATTTGGCAACATCATTTTGGTAACGGCCTCGTGAGAACTCCGGGCGATTTCGGAGTGCGTTCGGAGGCTCCATCACATCCGGAACTGCTCGAATGGCTGACTCATGATTTTGTGCAGCATGGCTGGCAGATCAAACGTCTGCATCGCCTGATTCTGCAGAGTGCGTATATAAACTAAAAGCAGCCATGTCGCGGGCTCTAACACCGCAGCATCGCCATCCCGATGCCGACAACCGGCTGCTCTGGAAGTTTCCCGCCCGCATGAGTCGAAGGTGAAATCCTGCGCGACGCGATGCTGGCTATGATGCGGGCATTTGAATACGGTCCTACGGTCCCGCGGTCAAACCACCCATCGCCGGCGAAGCGATTGTGGCTCGCAATCTGAAGGATGGTTACCCTGACAAGATTGAGGACTCTCCGGAAGATTCGCCGCCGTTCGATCTATCTCTTCCATAAACAGTCGTCCCGTATCCCTTGCTTCGAGCCTTCGACAAGCCGGATGCACAACAAACCTGCAGTCGCCGCGATCATGACCGTGGCACCTCAGGCTCTGGCATTACTGAATGATCCGTTCGTGCGCGTTATACTCAGGAAGTTCGCTGATCGACTAGTGAAATAGCGTCCGGACGATTTGAAGTCGCAGCTTCGCTTGGCTTGTTGCTCGCGGCACGAGAGCCCGAAGGCGATGAACTTTCCTCAGCGGAAGCGTTTGTCGTGGATCAGCCGAACCAACGAAAAGCGTTGACCGATTTTTGCCAGACAATCTTCGCACTGAACGAGTTTTTATACGTGGATTGACTCTGCTGGTTTCCAAACGTTGCTTCCATCCACACAAGGTGGATGGCGAGCGGAGAAACGCCGCAATCGGCCTTCCACTCTGGCTTGCCCAAATGGAGGCGAATTTGGAAACCAGAGAAAACGTAGTTACCATTCACTCGCTGTAAAGTCTCCGGGCAACGCCTTCTACTCTGGCTCGTCCAGGTGGAGGCAAATTTGGTAGCCAGAGAAACGAACCTTCCCCTCAAGTCGGGCCGCGTCATGGAGCCCATCTACACCGCGAGCAACTGCAGTTTCAGCTATCCGCTGCAATGGGGGCTGACAATCTTCTGGCAGGAAAATCAGAGCAACGCTAACTGGCTGGACGCTTTACGTTCGGCACTTGAACCAGATGGGATTCGTGTTCTCAACCATCGCACGATAGACTCGCAAACGACACAGATTGCCGTCAGTACGAAGTCACATGTCTCTCCGTCGCTGATCGTTTCAACGAGTCAAAGGACGACTCCAGTATCTTGTTCGAGATACCCAGCCCAGACCCTTCCAAAGAAATTTCGCCCTTCGTTCATTCGGCGCAGAAGAACGATTGGTCGTGGAACGTTACATTGCTGATCAACTCGGGCACCATCGATACGTGGACCCGAAGTTTCAGGCCTTTCTGGAGACGCTGCAGTACGCCGCTCCAAAGGCAGATCTTGCGGCTGCGTCGAAGACATCTCATGGTCTCTACTGGCATAACTTGCATGTGGTTCTGGTCCATAGAGAACGTTGGGCCTGTTCGAGCAACTCGCGTCTGACATCTGTGCGAGAAATGATTCTTAAGGTGGGACGAAAGAAGGACTGGAAGATCTCCAGGGCAGCGATTCTCCCGGATCATGTTCATATTTCTGTCGGGTGCGGTTTCTTCGATACACCTGAGGATGTCGTGCTGTGCTTCTTGAATAATCTCGCGTACGTTCATGAGATGAAGCCAGTCTTTCAATTCGGCGGCTTCGTAGGGACATTCGGAGAGTATGATCATTGATGCGTTGAGGGGGAATGAGGTTTCCGGCCTTCAGACTTTGCCTTCCACCATGGCTTGCCCAGGTGGAGGCGAATTTGGCAACCAGATCTGGTTTGCAAACGGCGCTTCTATCCACACAAGGTGGAAGGCGTGCGATTCTTATGACACACTGCGTTGAAAACCGCCGCCCCGCAAATGACTCGAGCACCACGTCATGAATCTCACCTCATCCCACTGCCATCGCTTTGAACCCATTATCAACCGACGGCAATTGCTGCAACGGGCCGGTGGAGGATTCGGCGGCCTGGCTCTGGCTCAGATGATGGCAAGCCACGGTGTGAAAGCATCAGACGACATCAATCCTCTGGCTCCCAAAGCGTCGCACTTTCCGGCCAAAGCGAAGTCGATCATCTGGCTGTTTATGGAAGGGGCCCCCAGTTCGGTCGACATGTTTGACCCGAAGCCGGAACTCACCAAACGCGATGGTCAGAAGATTGCCATTGATGTGTTTAACGGCAGCCCCGGGCCGTTGATGAAGTCGCCGTTTTCATTCAAGCAGTACGGCGAAAGCGGAGCGTGGGTTTGTGATCGTTACACGAACGTCGCAAAGCATGTCGACGATTTTGCGTTCATCAAATCGTTGCACAGCGATTCCAACGATCACGTTCCCGCGCTGTATCAGATCAATACCGGCATCGCTCGGCCCGGGTTTCCAGCCGCTGGAGCCTGGTTCACGTATGGACTCGGCAGCGAGAACCAGAACCTGCCGGGGTTTGTCGTGCTGGGCAATAACCAGGGCATCAAAGGTGGCCCGCTGAACTGGCACTCCGAATTTCTGCCGGCCGCACATCAGGGCACGCTGTTTCGATCCGAGGGCAATCCGATTCTGAACCTGAATCGCCCGGCCGATGTGACTCGCGAAGACCAGCGACGGCAGCTCGATCTCATGGCGAAACTGAATACCAAACATCTGGTATCACGTCCCGGTGAAGCGGAGTTGCTCGCACGTATTCAGTCGTTTGAACTCGCGTATCGTATGCAGTCCGATGCGGCTCAGATGATTGATTTTTCCACGGAGACTCAGGCCACGCGAGATATGTACGGCGTCGATCAGAAGGAGACGAAATCGTACGGATCAAAATGCCTGCTGGCTCGACGGCTTGTTGAAAGCGGCGTGCGATTTGTGCAGGTTTACAGCGACGGAGAATGGGATGCTCACAGCAATCTGACGGCCAATCACACCGGGCATTGTCGAGCGACTGATATCCCCATTGCGGGCTTGCTGACCGATCTCAAAGAACGTGGACTGATGGATTCAACGCTTGTGATCTGGGGCGGCGAATTTGGTCGCATGCCGGTTTCTCAGGGCAAAGACGGACGAGACCATAATCCTCAGGGCTTTATGGCCTGGATGGCCGGTGCGGGCATCAAGGGTGGAACAAGCTTCGGTGAGACCGATGAGATTGGCTACAAGGCCGTTGTCGATCCGGTCACTGTCCACGACCTGCACGCCACCATGATGCATCTACTGGGAATGGATCACAAACGCCTGACTTTCCTGCAC
This sequence comes from Planctomycetaceae bacterium, assembly GCA_046349735.1. Classification (GTDB taxonomy): domain Bacteria; phylum Planctomycetota; class Planctomycetia; order Planctomycetales; family Planctomycetaceae; genus SXXK01. The sequence goes on along the minus strand of JAXMBU010000051.1, from coordinate 2,300 downwards.
AACGGCCGCGAGTATCGGCTGACGGATGTCGCTGGCGAAGTATTGCAGAAGATTTTGGCGTAAAGGAGTTTCTTCAAATCTCTCAAGGTGGATGGCTTGCGGAATTCTGGTTTCGTTCGTAGTGCCGACTTCAGTCGGCATTGTTGGACAAAATGACAAACGAATGCTGGCTGAAGCCAGCACTACGAGCTTCACGGCAAATCAATCAACAGCCTGCGAGCGGTGCACGCCCCAGTAAACGAAACAGTGCTCGTTCGACAATTCCAGTGCGATGAGAAAAGATGCACGCCCCGTTTTGATGTCGATTGATACCGTTTTCAGACATCTGACGACCGAAAACACTCACGGAACCCGACAGTCTCATGTTATCTCGCACACGTCTGACCGCTCAGCAGCTTCGAAGTCATCGTTATTTGGGCCCTGACGATCTTCGCTCGTTTGGCCATCGGTCTCGCCAGAAACAAGCCGGCTTTACCACAGAAGATTTTTCCGGGAAGCCCGTCATCGGCGTTTTGAATACGTGGAACGATCTTATTTCCTGTCACGCTCATTTTCGTCAGCGTGTGGAAGAGATTAAACGCGGAGTCTGGCAGGCCGGTGGTTTCCCCGTTGAGATCCCCGTTATGGGGCTCAGTGAGACGTTCATGAAGCCGACGTCGATGTACTATCGCAACTTCCTCGCGATGGAAGCCGAAGAAGTACTGCGGACTTATCCCATTGATGCTGCTGTGTTGATGAGCGGTTGCGACAAAACGACGCCCGCTCTTCTGATGGGAGCACTCAGCGCGGATGTGCCTTCGATCGTGATGCCCGGTGGTCCGATGAATCGAACGTCCTGGCATGGTGAGCAACTGGCCAGCGGCACAGATGTCTGGCGATTCTGGGCGGAACGCGGCGCAGGTCGCATGTCGTGCGAAGCCTGGTGTGAACTCGAAGACCATATTGCGGCATCTCCCGGCCACTGCATGACGATGGGGACTGCCTCCACAATGACCGCGCTAGCGGAAGTGATGGGGATGACTCTGGCCGGCGCGAGTTCTGTTCCCGCTACGCATTCCGGACATGCCCGAATGGCTGCACAGACAGGTCGTCAGGCTGTTGAGCTGGCCTGGTACAATGTGAAGCCAACCGAACTGATGAATCGCGCGTCGTTTGAGAATGCCATCACCACCTTGATGGCGATTGGCGGATCCACGAATGCGATCGTGCATCTGATGGCGATGGCTGGAAGAACCGGAGTCACGGTGACTCTGGAAGACTTCGATCGCATCTCACAACGAACGCCGGTGCTGGCCAATCTTCGTCCGACCGGCAAATACGTCATGGGAGATTTCTTCGATGCCGGCGGGTTGAATGCTCTGCTTGCACAGATTTCAGATCTGTTGCATCTGGATGCGGTGACGGTCGAAGGCAAGACGCTCAAGGAAGCGATTGGCGAAGCGGAAATCTGGAACGACGATGTCATTCGGCGGCGGAACAATGCCATCTGTACGACAGGAAGCCTGGCGGTTCTGCGAGGCAATCTGGCTCCTGATGGATGCGTGATTAAACCGGCGGCCGCGGAAGCTCATTTGCTGAAACATCGAGGTCCGGCTGCAGTCTTCAAGGACTATCCAGACCTGAAAGCACGCATTGATGATCCAACATTGGGGCTGACGAAGGATCATGTGATCGTGTTGCAAAATGCGGGTCCGCTGGGGGCTCCCGGAATTCCGGAATGGGGCATGTTGCCAATTCCGAAGTACCTACTGCAGGAAGGTGTTCGCGACATGGTTCGTATCAGCGACGCACGAATGAGTGGCACCAGTTACGGAGCCTGTGTGCTGCATGTTTCGCCAGAGTCCTACATTGGTGGACCACTGGCATTGGTCCAGAGCGGCGACATCATCTGTCTGGATGTAGCCGGTCGAAAGCTGCAGCTGGAAGTGTCTGAAGAAGAACTGAATTCCCGCCGCGCGAAGTGGGTCGCACCAGATCCGAAATTCAGTCGAGGTTACGGCAAACTCTATTTCGATGAGACAACTCAGGCTCACCAGGGCTGTGACTTTCGCTTTCTGCATGCGGATGGCAGTCAGGATGCGCCGCCATCGATTTATTGAAGTGTGGGCGAGTTTGTCCTGCTGTGTTTCCGAGCCCCTGACGGGACGATATAATACTCACCCGGTGGCGCGAGCCACCGGTGGGCAAGCATAGCTCGACAAAACCCCGAAGGGGCGACACCAAACGTTGTTGTGTCGGCTTTTCAGGCCTGATGCCCTTTCCATCTGCAGATCCGGGGCCTCACCGGTCTGTTGATTTAG
>JAXMBU010000050.1:0-48683 GCA_046349735.1 Planctomycetaceae bacterium | reverse complement strand
GAATGATTGTCCTCACTGCGTGGGTGGTGAAGAGACCTACGGTTACCTCAAACAGGCATGGCTCTATGATGTCGATCTTGCTCGCAAGATTGTCTCTGACGGCCGTGAGGCAGTGGAAATTGAACCCGATGACGTCGCCTACTGCGTCGACAACAGCCGAATTCATCAACAACATCTCGATCACGTAAACCCCATCTATCCCGGCATCCTCGCCCATCTGTGGGGTCAGGGACATAACGGAGCGATCCAGCATGGACATCTTTTGATTGATGGCAATCATCGGGCAGCTCGGTGTCTACGTGACCAACTGCCGTTCAAAGCGTACATGCTGACCGAAGACGAAAGCGAGCAAGTCCTGCTTCGCGGGATGTGCCGTGACGGGCAATTGAGAGACAACCGCTGACCATTCGAATCCTCAGCCCAACACCAGCGCAAAAAACTTACAACAAAGTTCCGACCCCGTGACTACCGCGACCCTCGAACCGATGACTCTGCCGCGCGTGCGAGATGGGCTGACGATTCAGCCCATCTCCCCCACCGAGTACGTCGTGAAACGAGCGGACAGCCGGGAATACTTCAGCATCGGTCCGCAGGAAGCGTGCCTGCTGGAATTGCTCGATGGGCATCATGGCTTCGATGATATCAAGGCCACCTTCGAGCATCATTTTGAAACGTCCCTGAGTGAGGATGATCTTCGCCAGTTCATCGACGCCGTTGAACCGCTCGGGTTGTTTCGACCAGCGGCCAAAGCGGGCACGGATTCATCGCAATCCGGATCAGCTCAGGCCTCGGACGACCAGAATGGATCTCGCGATTCATCATCCGGCAACCGCAGTGGTTCTGAACCCGCGGCCAATGAGCCGGCAACAAAGAAGAAGCTGTCACTGCGAGATCAAAGCCTTTTCTATTTTCGCGTTCCGCTTTGCGATCCGGACATCTTCCTCGGAAAACTGGTCAAAGTCATTCCGTTCGTATGGACTCGCGGTTTTCTGTTCGTCGCCGCCTGTTTGATTCTGACCGCGCTGAGTATCACGATCTCTTCCAGTGCTCAACTTGCGGCCGGTGTGTCGGATATCTCAGGTCTCGGTGACGCGATCTGCTTTATTGTTGTGATCATCGTTTGCACATCGATGCACGAGACCGCTCATGGTGCCACGCTGAAAAACTTCGGCGGTGAAGTCCATGACTCGGGCCTGATGCTGATGTTCTTCACGCCCTGCATGTATTGCAATGTCTCCGACGCCTGGCTGCTGCCGGACAAATGGAAACGCCTGGCCATTACCGCGGCCGGAGCAATCTGCGATCTTTGCGTCTGGGCTCTGGCTGTCTTCGTCTGGCGATTGACTGTACCCGGCGTACTCGTGAACAAACTGGCGTTGTTCACGATGACGATGTGTGGTGCTCGCAGCCTGATGAACTTCAATCCATTGCTGCGTCTGGATGGCTACTACCTGTTGAGCGACTGGCTCTCAATCCCAAACCTTCGTCCACGAGCCATGGACTACTGGATGGGACATATGCGGTGGTTTCTCTGGGGAGCAGCTCGCCCGCCATGGGTCCCGGAGAATCGAGTTCTCCTGTTGTATGGCTTTATCTGCTGGGCGTTTGCTTTGACCTTTCTGAATGTCGTCTTTGTCCAGTTCTTCGAATACATGGGCGGTCAGTTTGGTCTCACGGGTTTAGTTCTGGTTGGTGTTCTATTGAGTCTTGCGTGTCAGCGAGTGTTCAAAGGTCTCTTCGAGAGTGAGTTGAGTGTCATGTTGAAAACACGTCACGGTCGAACCACCATCTGGGCTGTCGGCATTCTGGCCGCGTTGGCATTGTTGTTCCTGGTCCCCGTTCGCAGCACGACGAGTGGAGATTTCGAAGTTCGGCCTGGGAATATTGTGCAGGTGCATGTCCCGGTGCCCGGAATTGTCGATCAGATTTTTGTCGAAGATGGTTGCGTCGTGGAAGAGGGGCAGATCATTGCCGAGCTGAAATCGCCCAGTCTCGAATCTGACATCGTCAAGACAGAAGACGTGGTTCGCGAAGTTGAAGCCAATCTTCGCCGTTTGAAGGCGGGGGCTCGCCCGGAAGAACTGGAGGCCGCCACAGATCGAGTTCGTCGACTGACAGAATGGTACGAATTGGGTGCCGAAGAATTGCAGCAGGCAAAGCTGGCGCACGAACAGGAATTGCTGGTTCAGGATCACCGCATTCGCGAAATCACTGCGGAGCTGGAGAATGCTCGTCAGGACATCACTCACTCCGAAAACCTGTATCGCCAGGGAGCACTCGCTGGTGCTCAGTTGCGACAGCAGCGTCTGCAGGTTCTGCAGATCGAATCAAAGCTTGCTCAGACTCAGGCATCAATGACCGCCGCGAAAGCCACGGGAGTCAAAGCCAAGCAGGCGGAAATCTCCCGCCGTGCTCAGGAGCTCGCGGACGCAAAAGATCGCCTCGAGTTGCTGCAGGCCGGCAGTCGTCCGGAAGAAATCGCGGCCGAGGAAGCTCGACTTGAACGAGCGACTCACGAGCTGACATTTCAGAAGTCGCGTCAGGAGAAACTGAAACTTGTCGCGCCGACCTCGGGAATCTTTTCTGCGCCGCGATTGAAGGAGCGTATCGGACTCGCTGTCCTGCAGGACAGTTTGTTCTGCACAATCGAGAAGCCTGAAACCTCAAAGATCGAGATTGCTGTGAGCGAAGATGAAGCGGCTCTCCTGAAGCCCGGGCAACCAGTATCTCTCAAAGCGGGCACGTGGGTCGAAACGTTCGAAGCGACTGTCGAAGGGATTTCGCCAACAATGCTCTCAAGGCGACGACGGGAGAAAACTCGATCATCATGCATTGTAGATTCAGAATCCTGATGGTCGACTCAAATCAGGCGCTGACCGGCTTCGGCCGAGTCACTCGGGGGTGGAACACGATTGGTTGTGATGTTATTGACAAGGGCATTCAGTATCACACGAACTGAATTCTGGTGGTAGTTTTGACAAAACATGTGATCTGTATGATTCCAGTGAATCCGCTTTCTGCCGATTCGCCTGTCCAGTCTCCAGATTTTAATACGTCTGCCTCAAGCAGAAAAATCCTTGCCACGCCTGGATCTGCAACAGACAAAGGTTCGCAGTGCCGGGAATACCCGACGGGCCTGTTCCTGCGATGGGAGACATCGCCTTCCGCGCCGCCAATCAGTTTCGGTGCGACGAAGGCGTGAACTTCATCAATCAAGTCCCGATCAAAAAAGGCTCCCAGAAGCGTCGGCCCCGCTTCGAGCATCACGCGAGTGCATCGACGGCGACCGAGTTCCAGCAGGACTTCTGCCAGATCGACAGAACTTTCGCCGCTCGTTTCCAAAACCTCAACACCCAACTCACGCAGCCGATTTCTAACGGCGACGTGACAGCGTCGCGACACACAGACCAGAACGGGAGACTGACTGATCGTTTTCAGTAGCTTGCGATCAGCCGTGAGGCTCTCGCCTGTCGAATCAATGACCACTCGCAGAGCCGTTCTTGGTCCCGCGGGTCGTGCTGTCAGCAACGGATCATCTGCGCGGACTGTTCCTGCCCCCGTGATAATCGCGTCTACGCGGCCTCGCAACTGATGAACCCACGCTCGCGATTGTTCGCATGAGATCCATTGTGAGTGTCCGGTCCCGGTCGCAACTCGTCCATCCAGCGTCATCGCCCATTTCGCGTGTACCCACGGACGCTGTTTGATCATCAAAGTTTCGAACGGTGCGATGAGTCTTCGAGCTTCGACTTCGCAAACTCCTACTTCGACCGGAATTCCTGCCGCTCGGATTCGCTGGATTCCCTGACCGGCAACATGCGGAGCCGGGTCCTGACAACCGACGACGACTCGCCGAAATCCAGCTGCGATGACAGCATCGGCACACGGCGGCGTCTTACCAAAATGGCTGCACGGTTCCAGGGAAACAAACAAATCGGCCCCGCGAGTCGCCTCACCAGCCTGTCGAATTGCGTTGATCTCCGCGTGAGCTTCCCCGAACTTCTGATGATAACCTTCCGCAATGAGATTCCTGCCGGCATCCACAATCACCGCGCCGACCATGGGGTTGGGTTCCACATGGCCGAAACCTGATTGAGCAATTTTGATTGCTCGCTGCATGACTTCGGAATCAGAGGAAAACATGAGATTTCTTTGCGAAGGTTTTCATTCAGGGCACATCTGCGAACTTGATATTACGAAAGCCTGACAAAACATGCCCACGTAGCCGGATTCTTAAGAATTCGGATCGGTTTCTGAACTCTCACGAGTTCAGCTATAGCTTGCCGTTTAACGAGGACAATCAAGAAGCAGCAGCGGAACATCACTGATCCAGACGTCTCGTCAACGCAATGCGTTTGCGGTCCGCTTCGACCTGGACGACTCGCACCTTCACAATGTCACCCACCGACACGACCTCTGACGGATCGCGAACGAAATGATTGGCCAGCTGAGAAATGTGAATCAAACCATCCTGATGAACACCGATATCCACGAACGCTCCAAACTTGGTCACGTTAGTCACGACGCCTTCAAGAACCATTCCCACCTGCAGATCACCAATCTCACTGACCGTGTCTGAAAACTGAGCGGCTTTGAATTCACTGCGTGGGTCCCGACCGGGACGAGCCAGCTCTGCGACAACATCACGAACGGTGAACTCACCGGCCTCTGCTGATACAAATTCGGCGGTCTTGATCTGAGCCACCAGCTGGGGATTTCCCACCAGAGCTTTCGCATCCGTTCCCAGTTTCTGAGCCATCTTGCGGACCAGCGGATATTGTTCCGGATGCACGGCAGAATTATCCAGCGGCTGCGAGCCACCTCGAATCCGCAGAAATCCCGCAGCCTGCTGATATGCTTTTTGTCCCAATCGAGGAACCTTCAGTAGCTCTTCTCGCGACTTGAACGCTCCATGTTCATCACGAAACGAGACGATGCGTCTTGCCAGCACAGCTCCGATTCCAGCCACATACGACAACAAGGCCGGACTTGCCGTGTTCGCGTCGACGCCAACCGAATTCACGCAACTCTCAACTTCGCGATCGAGTGCCTTCTTAAGCATGGTCTGATCCACATCATGTTGATACTGACCTACGCCGATCGACTGAGGATCAATCTTCACCAGTTCCGAAAGGGGATCCTGAAGTCGGTGAGCAATGCTGATCGCGCCGCGAACGGTCACGTCCAGATCGGGGTACTCAGCGATCGCCGCTTCACTGGCCGAATAAATCGAGGCTCCGGACTCATTGACCATAACCCTGGTGATTTTCAGGCCATGTTGTTTCATAAGATCCGCGACGAACTTGTCAGTTTCACGCGAGGCTGTTCCGTTGCCGATGGCGATTAGTGTTGCATTGTGTTTCTTAATCAGCCTGAGCAGAGTGTTTCCTGCCCCTTCGAGATCCGAACGCGGCGGAGTCGGATAGATTGTCTCGTTGCACAGGAAGCGACCCGTTTCATCCACGACTGCCACTTTGCATCCCGTGCGAAATCCGGGATCGATCCCGATCGTTACCTGTGGACCAGCCGGTGATGCCATTAACAAGTCACGAAGATTCTTCGCGAAAACTTCGACCGCTTCGCGATCGGCTTTCTCCTTCAGACTTTGCAACAGCGCACTCTCGGCAGACGGCCGGAGCAGTCGGTCATAACAGTCGACGGCGGTCGCTTCGAGTTCAGTTTTGAATTCAAAGCCGGGATTCGTAATCAGCCGACTTTTCAAATGGCGTTGATTCGTTTCATCATCCATCCCCAGGCTGATTCGGAGGACGCCCTCCGCTTCGCCTCGCTGCATGGCCAGAAACCGATGAGCTGGCATCCGGGATACTTTTTCACTGCAATCGAAATAGTTCTCAAACTTGCTGCCTTCTTCCGCCTTGCCTTTCTTGACGATGGAAACCAGTTCTCCTCGTTGAGCCTGTTCGAGCACCCATTGTCGAGTCGTCACGTTCTCCGCCCATTGTTCGGCGACGATGTCACAGGCTCCCTGGATCGCCGCTTTCTCATCCGGCACATCTTTGTCGGCGCTGATAAACTTCCGCACGATGTCAGATCGCGAGCCGGACAATCGTTGCTGACTAAACAGCAAATCCGCCAGTGGCTGGAGACCTCGTTCGCGAGCAATCGCCGCCCGAGTTCGCTTCTTTGGTTTGTACGGCAGATACAGATCTTCCAGTACGCGAGGATCCATGCAGGTGACGATTTGCTTCCGGAGGGCTTCGGTCAGCTTACCCTGTTCGGCGATAGTCTTCAGGATCGTGTTCTTACGCGCGGCCAGGTCCTTTGCTTTGGCGAGCAAATCCTCGATCGTACGCAGTTGGCGTTCATCGAGTCCTTTGGTGACTTCTTTACGATATCGAGCAATGAACGGAATCGTGTTGCCCTCTTCAAGCAACCGGACAGTGCCCTCAATCTGAGTCGCTGAGAGATTTAGTTCTTTCGCGGCGACCTGACAAAAATCGTCGAGCGAAAATTCAAAGCCAGCATTGCTGACTGGTGGTGAGTTGTTCATGGACAGGAGTGCAGGGTGGTATGAAAGGTGTTAACGACGTTTAAGCAAACGAGGACTGTCGCTGAATTGTGATCAAAATGCATCATCACGTCGATCTCGAGGTACGGAAGTGGCATGGCTGCGCCGGTACAAAACCCTCTTCAGACTTGAGAGAATAGTGCGTTTAACGTCATTCGGGCAATTTTTGGTTATTTCCTGTGCGTTTTGGCTGGTGAATGCGTTCTCCCGGTGCATGGCAGGAATCATCGAACATCATCGACTGGAATTTTGAGGCAAAAGATGACTCAGGGATACTTAAAAACAGGCACAGGAAAACTGACGGCAGCTTTTCTGCTGGCTCTGGGGTGTGTCGAAACCGGCAGCACACTGACAACATCAATGGTCTATGCGCAGGAAGCTGTTTCGGGCAAAGCGGCGACTGTCGAAGCCGCCGCAAAGGTTCTTGATCTGAGAACATTTGCCCTTCCGGACGGAGTGGAGATGCTGGGTGAGCAGAGCCTCGGAACACTTGCCTATGGAACTTCTGCAGATCCCAAAGCCGCTTATGAATTTCAAAAGAAGCAACTTGCAAAGCTGGGCTGGAAAGAACTCCCTGGTGCGATGACCGATGCAACCTTACGCCAGTGGTATGTTCACAAAGAGGATATACCTCAGTCTCAACGTCTTCTTCGGGGCAGCCCGAGAAGGAGCGAGCCACGTTTGTTAACGTCATGAATTTTGGAAATGTTTCACTTAAATCGTTGCCTGTCCTGAAAGGAGCGACTTCAACCTTCATCAATGAAGCGAGCGCAGTTTACTACGTCGACATGAACGTTCAGGATGTTGCCGACAAGACTTTGAAACTATTGCTTGACGCAGGCTGGCAGCCTTACGGTTTCAACGATGTTTCACCTGAGCTTAAGCAGTTTCAGGTGAAGAAGAATGCGATCCAGATTGGTGTCATGGTCAATGTGGCACCAGCACAGGGAAACAAAACGGCGGTCATGTACAGCTCATCTCTGCTGGCCGCTGATATCCCGGCTCCGGCCAACGCGGAACAGCTTAGCTTTACAGGACAACAGAAGACTCTGCGTTTTGAGTCGCCCGACGACTTTGCAGCCGTCGTTGGTTTCTACGAAAAGACATTGCCCGCTCAGGGGTGGAAACCATCCGGAACAAAGATGGCATTGGGAGAGGACGATTTTGGTCGGCCCGTCGGCAGCCGAGTCTTCACGAACGCGGCCGGCGACGTGATTGATGTGTCTCTGGAGAAATCAGAAGAGAAGACTTCTGCGGTCGTAAAACATCTGTCCAAACAGGAGATCCTGGCGGCTCAGAAGAAACTGGCAGAAGACCAGAAGAAGTTGCTGGCAGAGAATGAAGCAGCAAAAGAAGAGGAAATGAAGGAGTCCGACGACTCCGAGCCGGATGTTAATGCTCTGGCCAATTCTTTGATCGCGGAAGCTTTGGGCGGCAAATCAAAAAAAGGTGGTGGCAAAAAGAAGGCTGCTGCCGAAGCCAGTAATGCCGTGCAGATCAGGATCCCGGCAGGAACAAAGGTTAACCGAACCAGTGACAACGTTCTTCAGCTCGAAGTTGGAGCTGGCAAGGGGAAAAAGACGGCCGAGTTCATTCAGGGGCACCTGGCTGCCGAAGGCTGGGAAGCGGAAGGCGACGATCTTGAAAAAGACTCCGGAAACCTCGACTTCAAGAAGGATAATCAGTCAATCACTCTGACCTATGTCGACACGGATTTACCGACGTCATGATGATGGTGATTGGGATCGGTACTGAACTGGATCTCCACAGAAGCGGATGCTCTGGCAAAAGCCAGTGACAGCAAGTCACCGGCAAAGAAATCGGCCGATAAGGCACAACGTAAGTCTGATGACTCCGACGACGAGGAAATGGAAAAGGAAGACGACGAAGACTCAGAGAAGGTTGAAGAACCCAAGCGAGTCGAACTTCCGAAAAAGGGCATCGCAAAAATGCCAAAACTGCCCAACATCGGGTCGGCACGCATGGGCGACAAAACTTACGAACTCAATCAAGTCGTTGCCTTCGAACAGGTTGTCGATGGAGAATGGCGAACAAAGATCGTCGCGTCCGCAAAACCTGTTAAGCAGGAAAAATTGCTGGCTCTGCTCAAGACGGACGGCAACGACGAGGAGATGGAGTTTCCAGAACCGAACGTCAGCGTGGAAATCGGAGCGGATGGAGAGATTTCCGGAATCAGCTATCAACTGGACGGTGTCAGCGGTGGCGGAAACTCAGGCACAATTGGAGAAGTCCTGGTTGAGGACAATCGGGCTCGCGGAGCTTTGGAGTTGGAAGAAGAGGGCGAATTCTTCGAACGTACCTACACCTGGAAAATCAGTTTTGATACCACAGTGCTGACGAAGAACTCAAAACCAGCGAGGGTTGCTCAGAATCTTCCGAAACTGAAAAATGGTGGTGAGCTGACATTCGGCGATGGCCAATGGAAGCTGGCTCACGTCGTGGCCTATGAGGTCCGGCAGTTTGACGAAATCGTGACAAAGGTCCTGGTGAGCGAGAAGCCCATCAACATGGCCAAACTGAAAGCCTCACTGGCCGAAGATGGCACGGATAGCGGTATTTTTGAATTGCAGCCGAATATCACGCTGGATATCGACGACAACGATTCCCTGGATCGAGTTTCTATCTGGGTGGACGGTGCATCGGTCTCCTCAAATGCTGATCTCGAAGGCGATATTACAGTCAGCGAAGGGCGAGTTCGCGGTACAGCGAAATTGTCCGAGCCCGGAACAGTCAGCGACAAGACCTACGATTTCAATGTGAGCTTCGACCTCGAAGTCATGCAACTGCCGAAAGAGAAGCCATAAGCGATGTCGGGGCCGAAAGATCGTAGTAGTCGTTGCAGCCTCTATAGCCGATGACCCGGTGTTCGCAAACGTGGCTTCTGCTGCGAATGGGAAAAGACAGACGAAGAAAGCCGCACGGCAATCGTGCGGCTTTCCTGATTTCAGTGGCATGTTACATGCGACTGCTGTCTATACCTTTGGCTCCCAGCCAGGTTCATATTCACGAGCCCAAAGCTTCATCGCGGCCTCGTTATTCAGGACGTGTCCGTTTGTAGGATCACACTTCAAAGAATCTCCGGTGCGATGTGCGATGTTGCCGAGGTGGCACAGCAGAGTTGATTTGTGCCCTTCTTCAATATCTGAATTCAGCATTTTTGGATCGTTCGCTCGAATGGCGGCAATGAAGTTTTCGATGTGAGCTTTCAGGCCATCTGCGCCATCAACACTGGCGATCTCCTTGCCCTTGTCGTCGAAGATCTTATAGCCCCATTCGTGCATTTTCAGCGTTCCCTTTTCACCATGAAACGTTGCACCAAAGCCTGACCCATCCATGCCGTGGCGATTGCAGCTCAGGCATTCCCAGACAATCTGCTTCTTGCCGGGGAATTCAAACGATACCACATGCGTGTCGGCCGTTGTCTGGTCGTCGTCAAAGACATAACGACCGCCGGATGAGACAACGCGTGTGGGATAATCGACGCCCAATCCCCAGCGAGAAAGATCGATCGAGTGAATGCCGTTGTTTCCGAGCTCACCGTTTCCGTAATGCCAGTTCCAGTGCCAGTTGTAGTGCAGGCGATTAGATGTGTACGGTAGACGAGGAGCCGGCCCCTGCCACAGTTCATAATCAATATGCGGCGGAACCTCAGCCGGCGTGCCAGTCCCGATAGATCCGCGAGTTGCCGCGTACCAACTGCGGCTGTAGTAGACTCTTCCAATCTTTCCTTCATGCAGCAGGTTCATCGCTTCGGTGAGTTTTGCACCGCTGCGTCGCTGATTGCCCATCTGAACGCACCGATTGTTTTTTCGAGCCGCCTCGATCAGTAATTCCCCTTCACGAGGATTATGGCAGCAGGGCTTTTCGACGTAGGCATGTTTTCCGGCCGAGCAGGCAAGAATGCTGGCCGGCGCATGCCAGTGATTCGGGGCTGCACAGACTAACGCATCGACGTCAGCATCATCGAGGATGTTACGGAAGTCGGTGACCCCCTTGACCTCGTAGCTGACTTTGCTGGCCAGTGTTTCACGAAAGGCATTGAGTCGATTCTTGTCGGTGTCACAGACATACTTGACTTCCACATCCGGAAGCGACGCGTAGATCTGAGCGAGGGCCGCTCCTCGACTCACGCCCATGACACCCACGACGACTTTTTCGGCTGGCGATCCGGCTCTGACTGGAGAGGCTGCTAATGCCGAAGTCGCAGCGGCCACCGTTGCGGCGGAACTCAAAAATGAACGGCGAGACGGTTCTGGCAGGAATGCTTTCATGAGTTGGATTCCGATGATCGAAGACTGGGCGGGCGAATCTGCTGGTATCACAGATTCATTCTGGGAGAGTCCCTGATTGTGGCAATCTGCGGCCACGAATTCCAGACAACGAGGACTTCTGTCCCGAGTCGCCGATCTTTTTGACGTGTGTCAGGTTACGGACGTAGTACGAGAACGGGGCTTTGAAATCCACGGCTGCCCAAAAGCGGGGGAGAAGTCTGTCACTTCCATGTGAGCACAGCATTGATCATCGAGCTGAATCTCGTCCCTTTCTGCTGGCCTCCGAGCAATATTTGACCTGATCCCAGACCCTGGCCCATTTCTTTCGCCACGCAAATGGGCGGCTGCAGATCGGGCAGACTTTTGTTTGCAGGTTGGGCTTTCGGTGAGGCGTGTGATGCTGTCGCTTCGCAGTTCGGGACGATCTGTTTACTAGGGCTTTCTATTCGTGATCCTGTTCAGGCTCCGCCCAGACCAGAGCATTTCCGTCGTCATCGACCTCAACATGGATCGTGTTCGCGCGACAGCAGACAGGACAGTCCTCAACATAGGACTGACTTGTTCCTTCACTGAGATCCACTGGAATCACAATCTCTTCGCCACAGGCATCGCAAACATAGCTGGCCTCGTCCTGAGATGTCGCATTCCCACAACTCGACAGTCCCAATGCCGTATCCTCGTCTTGATCGAGCCATGGCAATACTTCACGGGACCTCAGCATCACGCAGGCCCAGTGCATGACTTCAAGAGACTGCTCATCGGCCAGACGATGATCGTGGCCAACCTCTATCAACGTGCCCGAAGGCAGCTGGCTGCGAGTGACAAGTTCCTCAGAATCGGCAAATCGAATCACATCATCGGCACGGCTGTGCAGAATCACGCTGTTGGACTTGAGTTTGCAGGCTGTTCCCCAGCTCTTCCAGGCCGGGCAGAGAAGCACAATCGGTGTTTCAGTGGAGCAGATATTGAGTGCGACAGCACCGCCCCGCGAAGCTCCCACGATGACATCCGGGCAGTGTTGATCATAGGCCGATTGTGCGGTCTTCAGTGCGGCGGAAAAATCGTCATCGTCGAGCGGCGGATTCAGCACGTCATGGCCACGACTCTTCAAATAGGTCGGTTTTACTCCTCCGGGAACCGAATGCCAGCCATGCAGGAAAAGAATCTTCATGGGGCTTTTGGCTTGGACGCTTTGCAAAAGAGATCGAACACGTACCGCGAAGGAGCCAGAGGTACTACTCCAGTCACTGTAGACCGCTCATGTATGCCAGTCAACAATTGTTGGACTCATCTTCCCGTTGGACTGCGGCGAGCGACCCGGTGCCCAAAGGACCGGTACTGCTCACACGGAATCGTAACTCCACGGCTTGCGCAGCTCGCGGCGGATCCAGCGATTGGCGTCATCGTCGCCGACGAATTGTTCGGTTTCTGGGTTCCATTGCAGCTTGCGACCAAGTCGCAGCGAGATGACTCCGAGATGGCAGACGGACGCAGAACGATGTCCGATTTCGGCTTCACAGATGGGAGCCTTCCGCGTACGAATGCAATCGAAGAAATTTCCCATGTGATCGTTGCTCTCGTAGAGACGAACGGCATCTCCCGCCAATGGCGTTGTCAGGAATTCCGGATTGCTCGCTTCGATGGCGCCACGGGTAACCCAGATCCAGCCATCACTTCCTTCAAACTTCACGCCATGCTGCTGTCCTTTGGGGTCAGCAACAGCACCATTCCATTCGTTCGCCGCTGTGCTGCTGCAGGAATGGGTCACGCCGTTGGCGTACCTGTAATTGACCGCGTATTCACTGCAGGCTGTAAACCCATCAGGAATCATCTTCACCAGTGGCTTCGCTTCGATTGACACTGGACCGCCGCGTTCAAGTCCGAGCCCCCATAGTGCGATATCGTTGTGGTGAGCTCCCCAGTCGGTCATCGTGCCGCCGGAGTAATCCCACCAGTACCGGAAAGTGACATGTGTTCGTTCCCGAACATATTCAGCTTCCGGTGTTGGTCCCTGCCACATATTCCAGTCGAACCCTGCGGGAGAGGATGATTTCGCGAACGGACCTTCTCGCCGACCACGAGGAAGCCAGACCGAAATGTCCTTGAGTGTCCCAATTCGGCCATTACGCACCAGTTCACAGGCCAGTCGGAAATGTTTGTCACTGCGCTGCTGACTGCCAGTCTGGAGGATACCACCGGTCTCTCGCACTGCCGACACAAGGTGCTGTCCTTCTTCTATGGTCAGTGTCAGCGGCTTCTCGCAGTAGACGTCTTTCTTTGACCGCAACGCGGCCAGCGAAATCAGAGTGTGCCAGTGATCGACTGTGCCACAAATGACAACCTCAATCTCTTTCCGATCCATCACCTTTCGGAAGTCTTTATAGGTCTCCGCGTCCGGCCAGAGTTTCTTTGCTTCGGCAAGCTGGCTGTCGTCAACATCGCATAGGGCGACAATGCGGCCAAACCGTGAGGCGTTTCTTGCGTCGCCCTTTCCCATACCTCCACAACCAATCAGCGCGATCGCCGGCTGCTCGTCCAGTGACCGTGCCGAAACGGCCGACTGAGCCAACTGGCTCAGGTACCAGTTCGGCAGAGAAGTCGCCGCCGCCATCGCGGCTGCCGTTTGTAGAAAACTTCGTCGGCTCGTGTTCATGATCGAATGGTCCTTTCGCCGTCTGACGGGGAATTCCGTCGCCAATATTGCTACAAGCGGAGTTCATGATCTGAAAATTATGTCGCGATACAGCATCCTCCAGCGTTCTAGTGGCTCCTGGCACGCCGAGCAACTCTGCAGGGATGGACAATCGGCGAAAGAAGAAAGGTCATTGACGCATGGAGCTTTCAGTGAACCAACATGGCGCGGTACCCTTCGGCCCATTTGGCTAGTGGTTCCTGACCACTTTTCTGCCCCCCCGCTCAAATTGTTAAAATCCCGGCACAAACACGGTCTGGCATCGTGAGCCGTTGCTAAGTTTTCTGCTTGGGCCGTTCAGCTCTGACGGGTTCGCATTTCTCACTGAGAATCAAAATGGAGATTTCCGCAGTGAAACTGCAGCACCCCAAACTCATTCGGCTGCTTCAATTGGCTTATTCTGCAGAAAAGGCCGCCGCGTTTGCCTACATCGGTCATGCTGGTTCGGTCAAGAGTCCAGAAGAGAAAGCCGCAATTCGGCAAATCGAACTTGATGAATGGCAACACCGCGACACCGTGCTTTCACTTATGCGGCAATACGATATCCCCGTCTCACGTTACTTTGAATTCAAGTACCACATTCTTGGTCGGCTGATCTCAGCCAGCTGCTATGTCATCGGCTGGTTTATGCCGTACTACTTTGCTGGTCGGCTGGAAAGCGGGAACGTCTGCGAGTACTTCATCATGATGAGGTACTTCAACGAACTCGGTATCACCAGACACGACGACGTGTTGTACGAAATGGGCATGAAAGAAAAGGAGCACGAGGTTTATTTTCAGAATGGACTCCGCAACAACCGCCTGCTGCCTCTGTTTGAAAAGATCTTCCGCTGGGGTGTCAAACACAGTTCTAACGACGTCGATCTGGACCACAAGGTGTCCGTTCCGGAATCAAAGAGCTACTGCCGACGGGGGCAGAAGTCGGCCGATTGAGTCACGATGACAGAAACGCGGCACTGTCCAACGCAAGCGATTCTCCACAGAAACAGATAAAGCCGTTACCAGACTCGCTCTTTGGGCAATTCGATCTCCCACGAATCCTTCAACCGTATTCTGGGGCCACCCAAACTCATCGGGGGTCGTATTCTGGGGCGGGGTCGTATTCTGGGGCCACCCAAACTTATCACTGCAGCAATGACTCACTGCCGCAGATTGCCCAAACTCTCTTTCGTTCTACCGAACTAACCCTGATGGCAGAGCAAGTCTCGCCGTAGTATTGAATTTTGAAGCTGGCGTAATGCGATTCGCCGCTCGACGTTTGCCGAAGTGTTCAACAGCGTGAAGCCAGAGCTCTGCTGACAGATTCAGACGATCCAGAATCGGTGGAGCATTCTTCGGGATCGCTCCACGTTTCCCCGGTTTCAGCTGGCGGCCAGTCCAGTCGAGCAGGTGCAGGTACTCTGCCAGCGTCATGAACACACAGCCCTTATTCGAAGCTCGCCGATTGGAACATTTCTCGCGAGCCTTCTTTCGCTTCGGTTCCAGTTCCACAGGAGCAAGCCAGCCTGCGTTCTGGCCATGCTCAATCCGCACGTCCTTTGCTTCTGATGTTGAAACATCGTCGGCAGACTTGAGATCGGAAATTCGTTCCTGAGCACTTGTAAAGTCACTCTTCTCCGGAGTTGCCGCGAGACCAGCTCGCACCGGGTTCAAATCCACGTAGGCCATGCACGCTGCGATGGATGCTTCATCAGGCAGGACCGTCGCTTTGAAGCGTCCCTCCCAGAACCGCCCAGTGCATTCATCTTCCGCATTCGCCATGCGAGCAATCACTTCTGAAGTGCATCGCATGAACCACGAAACGCTGGACAGGCGAGCTCGCAATTCGGCCAGAGATTTTTCATCCGCCATCAGACGATTGAGATCCGTGTCAGCGGGCTCCGCCGGGGAACCATCCTTATTTCGTCGCTGAGGAAACAGATTCCACCACCGCCGAGCAGCCTCTTTGTCAGTCCATGTCTTCACCACATCCGGCCGGCTTCTCAGGATGACATGGAGATGATTAGACATCACCGAGAACCCGAGCACATCGACACCGAAGATCCCTGCGAGAAATTCCAGCCGATTTCGCATCCATTGCCGCCGATGCTCATAGTTCTTCCCCGTGAGCTCATCGACTCCGCACAAAAAACCACGCCTCACACACCGATTCACGCAATGCACAACCTGAATCTCACCCACTGACAGAATCTCACGCCGATTCACTCGTGCCATGGCTCTTTTCCCCTTCAATTAAGGTTGCTTGACAGGACACAATCTAGTTTTCAAAGTCCACGCTGTCAATTATGTTTGGATGGCCCCAATGTCTTGCCCCATATTGAAATGTCGTGGCTGTTCGATTGTCTCGAGGTGTATAAGGACTGTCTGGCGGCTCCTACGGAATGCTGCCCGAGCATTGACCACGTTTGCCTTTGGCGAGTCGACGCGGCGTCTCCGAATCGTGTCCTGAGTTGACATGGCGGGATTGATGGAAAGAATCACGGAATCCCTTCCCCACGAAATCGGTTTCCTGCGACACACTTCATGAAAACTTCTTATTTGTTGTTGGCGGCTCTGTGTTCAGCCTGCGTTCCTCAAATCGCTTTCGCTCAGAACGCAAACTCCGAGCAAGGATTTGTGCCGGACAAGGCCGCGTATGACAAAACAGCATCTCCGTTTCTGAAGGAACATTGCCTGCGTTGTCATGGAGAGAAAACTCAGGAAGCCGATTTTCGAGTCGACACGCAACTGACGGCTGACCTGTCGGATCGCGCGAATCGGCAACGCTGGAATGAAGTGGTGGATGTGCTCAATAGTCATTCCATGCCGCCGGAAGGTGAGCCACAGCCGAAAGCGGAAAGTACTGCAGCGGTCGTCGACTTTATTACCAACCAGACACTGCTGGCAGAAACCATCAGTCGATCGACGTCTGTTGTGCTGCGGCGTCTGAATCGCAGTGAGTACCGCAATACCATTCGAGATCTCATCGGCGTTGATTTTGATGCATCCGGTTTTCCGCAGGACCCACCTGCAGGTGGTTTCGATAACAATGGCGGTGCATTAACGATGTCGCCGCTGCATCTCGAACTCTATTACAACGCCGCACGGCAAATTTTGGATCGAGCGATCGTGACTTCCGATCAACCTCCAGCCATTAAGTGGCGTTTTGAGCCGGAATCGGGTGACTCGGACAGCAACCGCGTCGTCTACGATGGACAACGCGTGATTGTGAATGGCGGCAACAATCCGGCCCAGGATGGTTTTCGTGTCGTTCATCATGAAAACTGGGACAAGCATATTAATGCTCGCGACTTTCGCCTGAAGCATGCAGGTGAATACATCATTCGAGTTCGAGCGGCGGGCAAGGTGCCGACGAGAGAGATGGTCGTTGAGTCGGCTCGAGGGTTCCTGCAGGATCGTCTCGACAAGCAGATGGTCGAGAATCCTAAAGGCGAAAAGTATCATCGCGAACAGTTCGCTCGCGATCTGGAGCACTTCGGGAACCATCGCATGTATGACTATGGTTCACCGCGTGCTCGCCTGACGGTAACTCAGGGTGGGCAACCACGAGTCGTCGCGGAGTTCGATGTGACGGCGGCTCCGGACCAGCCTCAGATTCTTGAGTTTCGAACTCGGTGTACAGCAGAAAACTCCGGCGTGACCGTGGACTATGCATACAGCATTCCTCGCGAACTGGAGAACTTCTGGTTTCAAAGTGGTGACGCGTTTGCTCGACCGGAACTTTATGTCGACTGGGTTGAAATCGAAGGGCCGGTCTATGAAACTTGGCCACCTGCGAGTCATTCGAACCTGCTGTTTGCTTCAAAGACTCGTGAGCTGAATGAATCTGAGTATGCTCGTGAAGTCATCGCCCGATTTCTGAAGCGTGCCTATCGTCGGCCCGTGACTGAGGCAGAAATCGCCGAGAAGCACGCGATCTTCGCGCGAGTTTTCAAAGCTGGCGGCTCTTTCGAAGACAGCATTCGCGCAGCACTGACGGCGGCGTTGGTGTCGCCGAATTTTCTGTACCTGACGGAAGATCACACAGGCGTGGCGAAAGCTACTGCATCGGCTTTGAACGCTCACCAACTGGCTTCACGGCTGTGTTACTTCTTATGGAGCAGCATGCCGGATGCTGAATTGATGGCTTTGGCCGACAATGGGCAGATCCTGAAACCAAATGTCCTGCGGCAGCAGATCGATCGCATGTTGGGTGATGTGAAAAGCGACGCGTTCGTCACAAATTTTGCCGGCCAGTGGCTGGGGCTTCGAGATGTCGGCGCGAATCCTCCTGCGGCCGATCTTTATCCCCAATATGATCGACATCTGGAGACGTCGATGGTCAGGGAGTCGGAGGCGTTCTTCGCCGAGATTCTCCGCAAAGATCTCGACGCTTTGAACTTCGTCAAATCAGACTTCGTCGTCATCAACGAACGGCTGGCTCGGTTTTATGGCATCGACGGAGTGAAAGGCGATGAATTTCGGCCGGTGTCTTTGTCGGCGAATGTGGCTCGTGGTGGTGTGATGACGCAGGCTTCGATCCTGACCATCACTTCCAACGGTACCCGGACTTCGCCCGTCAAACGCGGCACCTGGATTATGAAGAATGTGCTTGGAACGGATCCTGGACTGCCTGTCGCGAATGCCGGTGAGATCGCTCCGAAGGTTCCGGGCATCGATAAAGCCACGGTGCGTCAGCGACTGGAAATTCACCGCACGTTGCCGCAGTGTGCTCGCTGTCACAACAAGATTGATCCGTTGGGATTTGCGCTGGAGAACTTCAACGCATGTGGCGAATTCCGAGAACGAGAAGGCCACGGTTACAAAGGACGTATCGAGCGAAACGATCCGATCATCGATGCCTCGTCGCAGTTGCCCGACGGAACAAAGATCACGGGAGTCAGCAGTTTGCAGGATGCCCTGATCGCTCGCGAAGATCTGTTTCTGAAATGTCTGGCGTCAAAGATGCTGACCTATGCACTCGGACGGGAACTCGGGCTTGCCGATCAGAAGACTGTGACAGACATTGTTCAGCACATGAAGTCCAACAAGAGAACGTTGAGGTCACTGGTTCATGCCGTTGTGAATTCACCGCAGTTTCAAACGCACTGAATCCAGAACCGTTACGCTGCGATTGCGTTTGTCGGAGGTATGTTGGGCATTCTTGCCCGACAGTCACTCGACGGGCAGGAATGCCCATCGTACCTCTTGTCCTGCTTTCGGCGTTGCGACGGCTCCTGCATACTGGCTAGTGAATCCGTAGTGACAATGATTACACTGCTGCTGCAACGCACAGCGAGAATTCCAAAGGAGGCAGACCATGCAAACACGCACAATGAAATTTGCGAAGTGCAATCGAAGTAAAGCCGCAGCCGCAGCGTGGGTCATCAGGCTGTTCGCAGTATTTGCGATGATCTCGAATACAGCGACGATGCGACCTGTTTCCGCTCAGGATGGCCCGATTATCACGGGGCTTGAACGCCAGCCATTCGTCGCGGCGACTCGGCGACTGATCGAAGCGATTGACTTTGCCGGTGCACCACTGTCATCGGATGTAGTGGAGAAACTCCAGGCAGCGATGGCATCCTCCGACGATCGCGCGGCGATCCGAGACATTCAGGAGATTCTCGATCCGCTTTGTCTGGCCATGATCAATATCAATGCCGAAAGCCGCGTCAAAGTCGCCGAAGGCCCTGTGAAGAAAGAGCTCATGCAACAAGGCTGGCGTGCGTTCCTGATCAAGGTGCACAACGAGGCTGGGATCAATCCTGTGCTCCAGGTGGAAAGTCCGAATGCTCTACCGGTTTATCAACAGGGCAGAGGATCTCGTGAGGAACCTCGAACCAAAGAGAAGCTGGTTAATCCGGAGGATGTCCCGGATCGATTTCTCGACATGACCATGGTGCAGCGAGAGCCGCTCAAGGAAAAACTGTCCGGGCTATTGGTCGAGTATCGTATTCTGCTGCTCTACAGTCGAGACGCGGGTGCTCGCGAAGCGACGTTGTCCTTTAATATCGGTGCGGGAACTCAGGATCTGGGATTTCGCAGTGAAGTTCCAATTCTTTTTGATTGTCAGTCCGCCACGAAAGTGACACTTGGCATTCGCGATGTGGATGGCGAACCGACCACGGCGAATTTTGTGATTCGCGATACGAAGGGACGAGTTTACCCATTGCCTTCACGGCGGCTGTCGCCCGACTTCTTCTTTCACGATCAGGTCTATCGCACCGATGGCGAATCGATCATGTTACCTCCGGGTGAATACTCCTTCGTGGTCAATCGAGGACCCGAGTATCTTCCGCAGCGGATGAATGTGACGGTTCCGAATCAGGAAGAACATACCGTCGATGTAGAACTGAAACGCTGGATTCATGTGGCTAAACGAGGCTGGTACTCGGGCGATCATCATGTGCATGCCGCTGGCTGTGGCCACTACGACAGTCCGACCGAAGGTGTCGGCCCGGAGGCCATGATGCGGCATATTCTGGGGGAAGACCTGAACGTCGGCTGCGTCCTCAGCTGGGGACCATGCTGGTATACTCAGAAGCAATACTTCAACGGTCAGGTGTCAGCACTATCAACGCGTGATTACTTGATGCGATATGATGTCGAAGTGAGTGGCTTTCCGTCGTCGCACGCGGGGCATCTTTGCCTGCTGAAGCTCACCGAGGACGACTATCCTGGGACGACTCGTCTGGAACATTGGCCAAGTTGGACATTGCCTGTGCTTCAATGGGGAAAAAATCAGGGCGGAGTTGTCGGTTATAGCCACAGTGGCTGGGGGATTGCGTTGCCGGATGTGATGCCGGATGGAAGTCGCCAGTTTCATGGTCGACCATGGGGCGGTGCTCCGCAGGGGTGGCAGGGCAAAGCCGCAACGAAACTTCCCGACTACGCAATGCCACGATTCGACGGCATTGGCGCCAACGAATATGTTGTCACAACGGCTCACAACGTCTGCGACTTTATCTCGGCCGTTGATACACCAGCCATCTGGGAACTCAATATCTGGTATCACACATTGAATTGCGGCATGACATCTCGCATCAGCGGCGAGACGGATTTTCCGTGCATCTATGGTGATCGAGTTGGTCTGGGGCGAATCTATGTCAAACTGAACGAAGGCCAGGAACTCAACTACGACAACTGGGTTGAAGGTCTGCGAGATGGACGCAGTTATTGCGGCGATGGACTCAGTCATGTGCTGGATTTCAAAGTTAACGATGTCGGTGTGGGTCAACGTCGCAACGATGGCACGGTTAGTGTGTTGAAGCTGGATCAACCGGGAACCGTTGATGTCTCCTTTGACGTCACTGCGCTGCTCGAAGAGAAACCAACGGAGCTCACCGAGTCGATCCGCAATCGTCGTCTGGATAATAAGCCGTACTGGCATGTGGAACGCTGCCGCATCGGAGAGACTCGCGATGTTCCCGTCGAAATCATCGTCAATGGGGAAGTCGTGGCGACTCGCGAACTGGCAGCGGATGGTCACATCGAAGCGATGAAGTTTCCAGTGGAGCTGAAGCAGTCTTCCTGGGTTGCCGTGCGAATTCTGCCATCAGTGCACACGAACCCGGTCTTCGTGGAAGTTGCGGGCAAGCCGATTCGAGCCAACCGTCGTAGCGCGGAATGGTGCGAGGAGGCAGTGAAGGTTTGTTGGAATGCCAAACAGAATAATATTCGTCCCGAAGAACGCGATGCCGCGAAAGTAGCATACGAACAGGCGGCTGAGGTTTACCGTACGATTCGCGAGGAGACGACCGCACCGTAATTCCGTCGTCCACACATCAGCCGGGACGCGTTAGCGTCCGATTTAAGGATCTCATCTCATCCATCGATTTCTGATTGACATCTATGAGCCCTGCTGAATCCAAACCGTCAAAGCTGCTTCTGGATGAATGCTTCGCCGCAGCGGACGATCGATTTCTGTCAGAGTGGATCAAGTTCCGTTCTCCGGAGATCGTCACCGCATATGTGCAGCAGTGGATCGCGGATACACGTCCGTGGGCGCGTCAGCAGATGATCAGGTATCTTGCCATGGATCTCAATTTTCCAGGGCACGAATTGTTCGTAAAACGAGCGTACCGGCATTTTGAATCTGTCAGGGATCACGAAATGCTCCGCCATTTCATGGTGGCTTTCGATCGCCTGGTTCGCCGCAGTCGAATTGTGGTACCTCGCTGGGATCGATCCACGCGAGAATTAATTCAGGACGAACACTTGTTTGCTCGCCCGAACAAGACCGTCATCCCCGAGACGGGACGTACCGGCACCTACGGAACCGGAAAGCATCAACGGACGTTTCCGCTTCCTGACATCCGCAACAGGCCGAAAAATCGTTTGTTCCGCCATCGAACTCGCAACTTTCTGAGGCGGAGAGTCTGGCGGTATTTTCGCTGGCTGAGCTACAAGAATCCCTCCGAGTACCTCGCTGCAATCTCCCCTGCTTTGTGTGTTTATACCGACGCTGAGTTCAAACTGGGGGAAAACATCATCGACAACTGGTCGTTGATGCACGCCTGCTATTTTCACAGCGACGTGTTGAAGTTTACAGCGGCGCATACCAATCTGGCTCGTGGTCAGTCATTGGCAAATCTCAGTGCAGCCCCCTATCGGCCCGAGATCTGGCAAACGTCTGAAGCCGCAGCGCACCTGATCCATTTGGTCGGAAACGCTCAGAGTAGTCTGGTACGCGTCTGGGCCATGGAACTGCTGCGACGCGATCATCTGCAGGCGATCAGCCGGATCGACATGAAGATTCTGGTGACTTTGCTGAAGCATACGGATGGCGAGTTCAGGAGTTTGCGCTCGCAACTGTTTCGGGATCATCAGAGTCTGGGGAGCATGACCGTCACGGCATGGCTGGACGTTCTGGAGCAATCCGTGACCCACCGTTGCTGCGACTTTGCGAAGCGATGACGAAGCATGTCGCGAGTGCTCGGCCTTGAAAATGCGTAATTGCTGTTGCTGGCGACTGCAGAGCCCAGCGCCTGTCGCCGCTTTGGGATTGCGAATGTTGCAGGACTGGCATCAGCAACGCAGACTGCGCTTCCGCAGAGATTGTTCAACTGTCCCGTGCTCGTTGTGCGGCGACGGCGATGAACTCACAACGTGGGCGTTGCAACAGTTGAACTCGACTGAATGCTATCTGGTGGATTCGTTGTTGAGTACTTTGATTCTCTCGCTGGAAAACCAATGCGGGAGCCGCAATGAGATGGGTTGAGGATTCGTCATCTTGTGGGCACGATGATGCAGTGCTGTGGTCTCGCCTGATTGAAACTCCGGTTTGATGATGTACGGTTGCGGTCTTGTCGACTGTTCGCAAACGCGTCGGACGACTCAACTGAATACAGACGTCCATTCACTGAATCATCTTTGGTGTTCCGTTTTGCTTGGCGTTCATAGGGGAGGCCGAGCAAAACTCGAAAGCTATGCAACAAATTCAGGCCGCGATTTCGCGAGACCGCCACAGTTTGCACACAGTTGTTGCTCTGTTCTGTCAGTCGCCGCGCGTTCGTTACGAGTGCCTGAACGCCGTGGAGCGATTGCAGCCTTGGTGAGCCTGAAGAGCGGAAACCCGGAACTGGAGGCGGCGATTCGTTCGCACCTGCCCGAACTGCAGTGGTTGTCGTAATAAAACAATCTTCATCAACCCAGCGAGTGAGCGAGATGCTGCCAGCCACCGGTGATTGGCGTCACAAAACTCAAAAACACCGTGCTGTCAGCCCTGTACCGCTAAATTTACGAATCTGATGAGATTGAAACATCAGCCCAGCTTGTCAATAATTTCACTGACCCGCACTGGCTATCCATTCCGTGTCATGCACCGCAGCGTAGCGTTTTGAAAGATCCGCTGGGGCCGTCGCGGAATCATCCATGGCATTCGGCAACGGAAAAGCCGCAAGCGTTTTCTCGTCACTGGTCAATGGTGATAACGTTCAAAGCTGTTGTGTAAACGAGCTCCGCTGACCTGCACGGAGTCGATCAGGCCATGAAAGCGATCGCTCTGATCAGCGGGAAGAAGCTGCGGATCAACGCCTGATAAAAAACCACCCTGTGTTTCAGGAAGTTCAAACGGTTGTCGACCGGGTCCGTTTCCGTTGCTCACAAAGAGCCGCATGCGGGCAGCGTCAAATAAGGCGGCAACGTGGTACCACTGTCCCGGCTGCATGACCTCGCCATCAGAATAGACAAAGACGTGTCGCTGGTTCTGCGTGCCAGCCCGAGTGTTCCATTCTGCCCGATATAGATCGCCATCCAGTCCAGCCTAGACGGCTGGATATGTCACTGGAAGACGACACGGACGAATGCGACGGGGACCTGCTTCAATCGTGTAACTTGCACCGGCCACAGGATTCAGGCTGGAGGCGACTGCGTAACTGCTTGATCCGTTGAACTCTAAAGCCGTTCGGAATATTCTCATTCCTTGAGTGCTGTCGGCAGCTTTTACCCTGCGACGCTGGTGGTTTGGATTTCTGTTTATCGCCAAGCGCTTGAATCGCGGTCGCCATTCTCGATGACTGCAATTCATACGGGCCTGTATCGTTCGCCGGAATAAAAAAGACTGTCAGCATCAGAACGAGGACACCGGCCCCACCAGCCAGGAATACCGTTCGTTTGTGTCTAAGTGCCTTTTCTTTCATCATGGCCAGGAACACTTGTGGCCTCGAGAACAGTCGCGGTCGTCGCAAACTCTGAAATCCGAGAGATCGACAACCGTTGCAGAATTTCCCCTTGCTCCCCTCCCCTGATTCCGCGCCGGAATCCAGTTTCATCGACTGCAGCTGTTCCACCAGGTTTCATCAACTTGTGGATTGCGACACTCTTCAAGCAGCGAGATTGCAGCGCAAATCAGTTCCTGGCGCGAACACCGAACGCAATGTCACCATCGGGAGACTTTGCAACCAGCCGCTGAAAGATCCGATCCGCTGCCATATCAATCCAGCATTGATTTGCCGGAGCGATGGAATCGGCTGATTCACATACAGAATCATGTCCATCTGAGTCGTCCCGGTAAACGCTGTTCGTCCAGCCGCAGATAAAACAGCGTGCAGCCAAGGCTATAAAGACTGTAGAACGAGCATCCGCTTGCGCGTGCTCGCGAGCCTGCTCGGGCGGCATATAGGCGGCGGTCCCCATCATCACGCCGGTTCCGGTCAGATTAAGTCCGGCGACGACTCCGTGTTTCGGAGTCCGGCCAGCCCCATGTCGAGAATCTTTACTGTGCCAAGTCGTTGGCACGCAGCAGATTGGCAGGCTTGATATCGCGATGAACCACGCCCAGGAATGTACGCGACCTCGATGCCAGTCAACACACTCCACTGCATCCACAATCGGCAGAGTACCGGGCGCCGCACGTCTGATCCAGATCGCGCCCTTCAACAGTTCCGTTACCAGAATGCAGGTCAGCATTCCCGAGCATCCAGTTTCAGCAATAATGCCAGTGCCATTAAGCCCCGCGGCTGCTCGTGACCCGGGTGATCAAAACGTTTGCAGCAGCGATGGGATTCCTTTTTCTGAATCTCCGGCCGCAGCACCCCTGAAAGCGACTTCACGCCCCATACGTTCGTGAACGGCATCGCAACGGTCCCCATGCCACCGGAACCCAGCCGACTGACAATTCGACAGTTCAGCTCGCCCGGCAGCGGAGTGTCTGGTTCAACGGGAACGCGTCCGCCATACTCTGTTTCCGGAGAATTTGTCCGCACGCAGTTCGCCAGCCGTGCCGGATCAACGTCCGGACCGCTGTACCCAGCCCGGAAGCGTCAGAGGCTTGCTCTCCTGCCAGCGACAATGGCTCAACGGCAAATACCTGAACAAACGCCGCCAGACGCATGTTGATGCGGAAGTTTTCAAGACCGCCTCAGCCTTTTGGCCGACTGCCGGATTTCAGGGCGGCTTCGAAGCGATCAGACAACCGGATCGATCAGCAGCTTCTGATCATTGGGAAGGCGAGCATACTCGTGATCTTCGGTCGGATTGTCGGCAGATGGATTCAAGTGCCCCCGTCCTTCTCCGCCAAAGTCCGCTGATCAGCTGCAGTTTGCGTTCTACGGATCGCCGAACACAACCGACGGATTCTGCAATGTCCTGGATTGGAATAGCCATCCATTTTGAGAATTGCGATGCGCCGCAGATCCGGGTCGCCGGTTCCGTCCAGAACTCGAGCAGATGCTGCAGGTTGCTCGAAATCTGAGCGGCGAACTCCGGCGTTGGCTCACGACTTATCAGATCACTTAACGAAGATTCATGCCCTGGCCCTCGTCCCGTCACCGTTATCTCATCAGGCCTCCGCGTTTCTGCCGGATTGTCTTCAATCAGATCAACAGATTTGTTAGCGGTGATGGCCATCAGCAAAGGCCAGAGGTTGTCCGCATCCATCAGCTTTGAGAATCGTCCGACCAGTGCCCAGGCAGCAGCTCAGCGCACTCAATGCCATGACATCTTCCTCATCACAATGCCGCAGCGGTTTCAAGACGTTGTCGACAGGACCACCATCGCTGAAAATAGCCCTTTCAACGTTGGGCGGCGTGAGCATCCCCCGTTTTCAGCTGGGCGCGATCCACTGAGAAACTGGGGAAAATGAAGGAAACGTCCGTCATGATTTTTCTGAGAATTTTGGTTTCGCATCGCGAAAACGAGCCACAGACAACGTGCGGTTTTTGCAAGAACTGATTCCAGGTCAGCAAAGGTTATCCTTGTCAAGAAAATGCAACCACGAAAGCTCACCAGTCACTGACACAGTTCCTGAAGAATCGTATTCCATCCTGGTTCCGCTGACGGTTCCGTCGCTGTCGTGCTTTGCGTTTCCGACCTGTAGCCCCAGAGTCGAGGATTGTCCTGAGTGCAGACGCTTCCAGCTGATGGTGATCGCGGGATCAGCAGGATTTCTACTGGGCGAATACAACGATACGCGAACGTCGCTGAAGCTGGTGGCCTGACACGCCTGAAAGTGGCGCTATCGACACAACATTACCGTCAACGCCGCACCAGAACTCCGGACAGGGCTGGGATGGCGGAATCGTCGTTCCGGATCTGACATTGTCTCAGGTCACGAAGATGACTATTCCGCAATCGTCTTTGTCGGCGGCTGGGGCTCGTCGATGTATCAGAGCACTGCGTTTCCCGGCGATTACTTCAACGATCACTATGACGGAGACTTTGCCACAAAGATCCTCGTGAACGATCTCATCGGGGAATTCGACGCGGCAGAGAAGTATCCGGGGTTCATTTGCCACGCGACAACAATCGCAGCCTGGTCTCGCGTCAACGGAGTCAGCCTGATCGCGGGCAAACAGGTTTCCGTTCCTTACATCGGTTCACCTGGCGTGACCTATAACGGTGTTGACTATGCTGACATGGCACTTGGCCAGTATGAACAGGCTGTTGCCAACGGGGCGATCCCGAATACTGCTCCCGGCCAATACGGTGATGCATTCACAAGTACCGATGATGCGATCGCTGACGGTCGAGTGGTAACAGCCCAGGACTGGGATGCCGCTTTGGCATTCGGTGAATTGATCGCAGATCTGGTGAACGCTGCAGCAGAAGAAGATTCACCACCGGTAAATCAGGCTCCGATCGCCGAGGACGCAGTGTTCCAGATTTCAGAAGACGCCACACTCGGAGCCTTTACAGGTCAGGTTGTCGCCTCTGACTCTGATGTGGGGCAAGCCTTGTCGTATTCGATTGTCAGCGGAAATACGGCAGGAGCCTTCGCCATCAATGCAGCAACCGGAGCCATCACCGTCGCCAATGCCGGAGCGCTGGACTACGAAACGAATCCACTCTTCCAGCTCGAAATTCAGGTCAGCGACGATGCGGCCGACTCACTGTCAGACACGGCAACGATCACGATTGAACTGCAGGACGTCGTCGAAGCACCTCCGGCATCCGTGCAGATGATTGGCGATGATCTGGTTGTTCAGGGGACCACGGGAAGCGATACAATCTACATCTGGAGCAGCGGGAATGCCCAACAGGTGTTCGTGTGGATGAATGGCGTGAATTACGGCCCGCGGAATGTTCCTGTCGCCGGTCGCACAATTGTGTCGGCGGGTGATGGCGATGATCAGATCTATGCCACGGACACGGGAAGTCGAGTCGCCATCTTCGGCCAGAACGGTCATGATCGTATCACCGGAGGTTCAGCGAATGACCTGCTGGACGGAGGCTCCGGAGTGGACCGCATCTGGGGCATGGGCGGCAACGATCTCATTCGAGGTGGTGCAGACACTGATTTTCTGGACGGGCGCGAAGGTGACGACATCGTGCTTGGTGGTGACGGAAACGACACCATCGATGGATTTTCCGGGCGCGATATCCTGATTGGCGGCATGGGTTCAGATCGAGCCAATGGCGGCAGCGGGGAAGACCTGTTGATTGGAGGTACTACAGACTTCGATCAGATTGATGAGGCTCTGCTCGCACTGGCGTCGATCTGGACCGGAGTCGGTACCGCGCCGGAACGCCGTGGCCTGATGCAGCAGTCCGCAGTTTATCAACAGTCAGGTTTTTCGGTGCTGAACGATAACTCTGCTGACATTCTGCTGGGTGGATCCGAGATTGATCTTTTCTTCATCGAACATGGAGACCACACCTGCAGCGAACTGGAGGACTTGTTTGCTTAACACTGGGTTGGAACAGGGAGGGACGACAATCTCAGGAAAACAATAAGTCCCTCCCGTGTTTCGCCGCGCGAACGATTTAACTGGAAGCTCAACAGAAGTATGATTACCGCGGCGATGCCTGACAGACAAACATTGCCAATGGTGTTCGAGGACGTTGACGTGCCCGAGGAACACTCTGATAGTGACGGTGAGCATCAGAAGCGATCTCAATGGGCCAGTCGCCAGCGTTAGGTCAGGAGTCGCGAGACGTCTCGTATATTCAGCCGATGCGTTAATTCATGCCGTGGAGGGAGATTCACGATGCGAGAGACCTCTGTGATGAAGAGTGGCTCCAACTGGATATGTGGTCTGCTGTTTTGCGGATTATTACTCTCCTGTGGTTCGCTGAAAGCGGGACCGGTCAATATTGGCTGGACACCATTTGGCACTGTGACGACTGCCGGCTACGTCTCGCCCGATGGAAAACTGCTGCTGTTCGACGGCGGAGCTCCGACATGGACGGTTCGACCTGTCGAATTCCCGCACCTGCTGGTGCCTGGTGCTCCGATCGTTTTACTGCCCCAGGCGGCTGGAGATACCTGGCCTGCGGTCATTACCGTTTCCGGAGCGGGCAAGCTTGTTCATGTCGTAAACGGCGGACCGATTCAGACATTGCTTCCGGCTCATAATTTCCCGGTTGGTGCCTCCCTGGAACTTGTTCAGAACGGAGCACAGCGGTTAGTTCTGGGTGTCACAGGCGCCGGTGATTTGTGGTCGGTTGATCCTGCCACCAACACGGGCCATCAGATCAATTCGGCAGCAGAATCATTTCCGTTTGGTTCTGTCGTTTCTGCTGTTGCGGCGGGCGGCCAGTATCATGTCTTTGCTGTCGATCATTTTGGTACCATGCACTATTACTTCGGCAGCGGCGCCATCTGGAATTCCGTCGCGATCGCGGGAGGGCTTATGCCGGGCACGCCGGTAGCGGCCGATGTTTTCTCGCTCACAGTGCCACCCGTTCAGAGACTCAATGTCGCAGCCGTGGATCCGGCAGGAAACCTGGTAGTCTGGAGCAAGCCCAGCGGACTACCGTGGTTACCGCCGGAAGTCGTAGCCACCGGGCAGACTCCCGGAGCTCCACTTGAGATTGGACACACCGCATTCGGGCCGATGGTGTCGACAATCAGCGCTGGTGGAAACTGGAACATCTGGATTCACGATCCGATGGTTGGCTGGAACCATTATCTGGTAGGCCCGGGCTTTATGATGGGAGCTCCCATTGCGTGCGCCCCCGCAATCGGGACGTTTTTCACAATCGATCCTGTGGGACGGCTTGTTTGTGCGAATTGGAGCGGTTCGGCGTGGTCGACCGGCTATGCAATGCCTCTTCTGGCCTATACGCCGCAACTTGTCAGTCGTCGTTTTGTCCCCAATCCAGAACTCCCGCCGGCATCCGTCACATTAAAGAATACAGGCAGTGATCCGCTGGTCGTCCAGATTGTCGATCTCTTCGATCCGCGACAACCACCTGAAGAAAAAGTTCCTGCAGGCGCCGGCACCAACATTGAACTGGCTCGCGAATCCGGCGGTGTTCTGGAGGAAGTTTTTCTCGTCCCCGGACCAGGAGGCGTGCTTTTGGAACAAACAGCCAGTCATCCGATTCCCCCGGAACAACGTTTTACGCTTGCGGTTTGGTCGGATAAAGAAACATATCAAGTGTTGCCGTTCAAGAATGCAAAAAAGGGAGCGCCCAAATCAGTCACCGAGGGCTTCAGTCGGCGTTCGCAGGTCAGTCTTGGCGTCATACCGATACCTCCTGGTGACTTGCTGAAAGATGGCGAACAGATGGATCTGGTCGAGATCACGAAGCGTCTGAAGAATCCCGGAGCTGTGGTTCATTTTCCAAAGCCAGCCGGGCAACCGTGATCTGAGTTTTCAGAGCGCCTTCGCCGGAGGAAGCGGCACCGCTTCACATCGCGGGAATCTAATCCCGTCGAGATAAAGGCAAACTAAACAGGGGAAAGCAAAGCTGTCTCTCTGCGAAACACCCGGCGTGTCAGGCATTTCTTAAGTGCATACGCATCCCTTCCCGATGCGCACTGACGTTTGCTTCCGACAGGATATGCCGAGTTCCGGGTTTGATAACACCGAAACTTCGCGAAGCATTCAATCGGCAAATTTTGCTGCGACTTGCCGCCCGCCGCAGTCTTCTGCTCAAGTTCTATGATCCTTCCGCCGAACCAGACCAGGGCACGCTTCCGATGCTCGGCTTCCTTCGGTCCGCGGAGCTGCTCACACGGCGAGTCGTTGGCAGACA
Organism: Planctomycetaceae bacterium; assembly: GCA_046349735.1. Classification (GTDB taxonomy): domain Bacteria; phylum Planctomycetota; class Planctomycetia; order Planctomycetales; family Planctomycetaceae; genus SXXK01. The sequence goes on along the minus strand of JAXMBU010000050.1, from coordinate 18,265 downwards.
GCCTTCGCCGAGTTTCATGAGGATTGTGGCGGAACTTCCGGATTGACTGAGCATTATGGTCGAATCAACAACATCGGAATCCAGTCCTGCAAAGACTCCCGCAACGTCTGTCATGTCGGCGGCTTTCTCTGTTCAGGCTGCCAGTTTGAAGAATCAGCTTCGCCACTTCAGCTCGCGGAGTGATGTCGTTGCGGTACTTCTGAAGTTTGTCAGTCAGACGTTTTCTACGGCGGCAGCTCGTCTGGATTTTCGAGTTCGTGAACGAACCGAGATAACCCTGCAGTCCGTCCCATCCATGCCCAAAGAGCTGGCGCAGAAATTCAACGACAAATGGCTCGGACCGCTGGCTCTGGAAGTGCAAACAGACACGGACCATTCGGCCCGCTCGAAGATCTATGAACGAGAAGGGCAGGCGATCTTTATCGCCTCGGCGGCCATCCTCGATCAGGAATCCAGAATCCCTGACGGCGCGATTTCGATGCTGATCATGGGGCGTCCCGAGGACGGCAAGCAGCTTGTCGCTCAGCTTGAGACTTTGGCGACAGTTACTGCACAGCGACTGGCGGAACTGGCGGCCAATCGGTTCGTCTCGTACTCAGACTTTCCTCTGCGATCGAGGACGGCTGGCGTCGAAGTGGAACAATTGCCGGTGGCACAGGTTTCTTCGCATCCACCTCACGGCAACGAGTCGGCTCGCGTGAAATCGGCCTCTGAAACGCAGCCGTCTCCACATACGATCGCGCCGCCCAACACGATTTCTGCAGGTTCGTTGGCCCCCAACACAGGTCGAAATGCGATTCCGGGCGAATCACTCAACACCGAACATGCCCAAAGTGTTCATGAACTGAATCCGGCGGCACTTGGAAAAATCGCCGCCCATGGTTCGCCGCGTGAATTCGCATTCTCGATCGTAAACGCCCTCGCGAATCAGTGTGGCGCTGAACAGGTAGCCTTCGGAATCACGTCTGGTCAGCGAATCCTGCTGCTGGCAATTTCTGGTTTGACGGACTTTAAACCATCAAGCCCCGGAGTCTCTATGATGACTCAGGCGATGGAAGAATGTCTGGACTTTGGAAGTCTTATTGCTTTCCCAATGCCGGCGGGAACGGACATGCCACCGTTGCCGATTCATCGACGATGGTCGGCTGAAGCCGGAGCCGCCAGCGTGTGCTCGGTTCCACTGTCTGACAGCAACGGAGTTTCGGCAGTTGTCAGTCTACGACGAACGGCCACTCGACCATTTACCAAAGAAGAACTTTCTTCTCTTACACGAACGCTGCAGCCCTATGGTCATGCTTTGCGTATGCTGGACCGAGCAACTCGACCGCTCCAGCAGCAAGTCAAATTCGCAGCCAGGGAATCCCTGCAAAAATCGTTCGCGGCGGGATCCACCGGACGGCTCGGGCTCATCGGCGGAGTCGTACTGCTGGGCCTTTGGCTGGTCTTTGGGGCGTTAACTTATCGCCCGATCTGCACGGCACGAGTTGTCGCGGAGAACATGGTACAGATGACCGCTGCGTCGAATGCCAAACTTCTCAAGTCCTATGTACAGCCGGGCCAGGAGGTACAGGCTGGTCAGCTATTGGCCGAATTTGATACCACAGAGACAACTCTGCAACTGCAAAGCCTCGAGCGCGAAATAGCCTCAGCGGAGGTAGAAGTACGTCGAAGCATCACGATTCGAGATACCAGTTCAGCCGCTCTCCACAAGGCTCGTGTCGGAGTTCTCATGACTCAGGCCGCCGGACTTCAGGAACGACTCGAACGAGCACGCCTCGTGGCTCCCGAGAATGGAACGATTGTGCGAGCTGATCTGGAGAAACGCATCGGCCAGATGTTTGCTCCCGGAGACATTGTACTGGAGTTTGCTCCGAAGGGGGGCTGGAACCTTGAGATTCAGGTCCCCGATGATATCGGAACGCTCGTTCAACCCAGCCAGATCGGAACGTTCGCCGCAGCGTCCTACTCATCCCACTCGATGCCATTCGAGATTCAGTACGTGGGCGGTACAGCGCAGGTTGTCGACGGCAATAATGTTTTTATCGCTCAGGCTCCTCTGGCAGAGCGTCCCGAATGGATGAAATCCGGAATGGAAGGAACAGCGAGAATCTCTACCGTTGAAAAACCAGTTTGGTGGGTGCTGGCTCATCGTGTCATTGACTGGTGTCGCCTGAGTTTTTGGATTTAACGTGGATCCCTGATGGCTTTGCCTGCTGCAACCTGTTCAGCAAAGAGTCCTGCGGACGCGATGAAGGAGCTGACCTTCGTCCTGCGGTCGGATCTGCACGTAAGTCGCCAGGTGCATCAGGGACAGCCCGTTTATGTCGTGCATGATCCCGTATCGTTCAAAACTCATCGCCTTCCGCTCTCCAGTTATCAACTCTTTGTGCGACTGGATCCATCGAAAAAGCTGGATGAGAATTTCGATTCCCTCGTCCGCCAGAATCATCTCCGGCGGAACGATCGGGATTCCTTCTTTCAATTGATCCTTCAGTTGCAACAACTCAATCTGCTGGTGCTTCCAGTTGCCAACGGCAACCGACTGCACGAACAGTATCTAAAGCAGACCAACTCTCGTCGTCGCAGTAAACTGCTTGGCGCGTTGTTCATGACGATTCCGTTGGCGCGGCCTGATGAGTTTCTGACTCGAACAGCGCATCGCGTCCGGTGGATGTTTACGCAGGGATTTCTTGCGGCCTGGGCGGTCGCCGGTCTTTGCGCACTATGGCTGGTGGTCAATCGGTTCGAAGAGTTTACTCAACCCTTCAACGGGCTGTTGGCGACGGACAATCTGCCGTTCCTGTGGGCGGCGTTTGTCGTGCTCAAGGTGTGGCATGAACTGGGGCACGCCTATGCCTGTAAGATTCACGGCGGTGCTGTGCCTGAAATGGGAATGATCCTGATTGCAGGAACTCCGGCGGCGTACGTCGATGCGACGTCGGCCTGGTCATTTCCGGAACGCTGGAAGCGTCTGGTTGTGATGGTTGGCGGGATGTACTTTGAATCAATCGTTGCGATTCCCGCAGTGTTCGTCTGGGCCTTTGCTACCAGCCCATTGCTGACATCGTGTGCCTGGCAATTGGTTATGATGGCCAGCCTGATCACTCTGCTGTTCAACGCAAATCCCCTGATGAAATATGACGGCTACTTTATCGCTTCAGAACTGGTCGGAATTCAGAACCTGCGCGGGCGTGCGGACCAGTATTTGAAAGCATGGATGAAGCGAATCTTTCTGGGGCTCGAATCCGGTCACGTGTTATCTTCAGGCCGTCAGACCGTCGCATCTGCGGGCGAATCCGTTCGCGGTGCGGCAACGGGTTCCACCGTAATCCTCGCTGCTTATGGAATTGCGGCCGCGATTTATCGCACGCTGTTAATCTTTGGTATCGCAGCGATGATCGCGACTCGCTTTCCAATGATCGGACTAGCGCTCGCGGCATTTCATCTGGTGTCAACGCTCGGCTCGTCCGGCGTGTTGTTGGGGAAGTATTTGCTCACAAGTTCTGAAACGGCCAGTGTTCGCGGGCGAGCAAGACTCTTGGCAGTTTTCGCGTTGATTGTTGTCCCTCTGATGTCGCTGGTAGTTCCGGTGCCGTTTGGCGTTGTCGCTCAGGGTGTTGTGGCAGCCGAATCCGAGTACTTTCTAAACGCGGAAACGCCGGGCACTTTGCTGCAGAGCTTTGTGAATCCTGGCAATGTCGTTAACTCCGGAGCCCTGCTGGCCGAGCTGGAAAATTCCGAAGTGAACGAGCAGGCTCAGCTCTGCCGCGCAGAACTGCAGGAAGCGCTGTTGCAGTGGGAAGTGAGTCGATCCACAGACATCACAAAGTCGGCGGAGTTAGAGGCGCGCATTACGGAACTTAAGCATCGACTGCTCGAGAGTCAGAAGCAGGTTTCCGCCTTGCGCATCACCGCGCCGGCCGGAGGTCGCATCGCCCGCGTTGTGTCGTCTTCCCAGAAGGGACGTTACCTGAAGGTTGGTGATCAGGCCGCTGTTGTCGTTGACGGGCGAAGCCTGCTCCGGACCTGGCTCAATGAAGATGAACTGGGCAGCATTCAGCGCGAGCCGGGTACGGAAGTTCGATTTCGGATTCCGGGGCGATCGGAAACGACCTTCGTGGGTCGATTAGTCAGCATCGAACCAGCGGCAGAGTCAACGGCCCTGCATGATGCCATGACGTTCGCGGCTGGGGGTACAATTCTACTGAATCCGAAAACCGGGTTGCCTCTGGAACCACTGTTTCAGGTCGACATTTCTCCCTCAAACGAAACCGTGCTGCAACTTGCTGATCACGGCATGCGTTTGAGTCTTCAGATCCCCCGACGTTACGAATCATTCGCCGCATGGGGACTGCGACGAGTGATGCGTTTTGTTCAGAAAACTCTGCTCGCCAGGTAACCTCGCCAGCCACTGAATAATACGTGTCCCGTCCAACCATAACGGCCAATTCTATGAACCGCATACTGATCATTCTGAGTATCATCTCCGTCGGGGCCATGATTTCCTCCGCGCCGTGGAATTCATCATCTTCTCGAGGGTCGGGGCAGCGAGTTCCCGTGAAGACACTGGAAACTGTGTCCGATGGTTCAGCCGTTAAGCCATCAACGTCGATCGCGCCGAATGGGGCGGGCCATCCACTGGCGGGAGCGGCTGCCGCCATGTCCTCAGCCGCCGGAAGTTCTCGAGATTATCGACGAGAGTTGCAGTATGACTCTTCAATCCTGGAAATCCGCAGCCAGTTGCATGGTGTTGCGCGGCCACTACAAAACGCCATCTTGTCTTCACTAGTGCCTGGCAGAATTATGACGATTCATGTGGCCGAAGGGAGTCGCGTTTCAGCCTGCGATCCTCTGGTGTCACTGGATGATCGGCTGGCTCAGGCTCAGGTTGAAGCGTCTCGCCGCGAAGCCGCCCAGGTCGCAATGCTGGAGCGAGCAGAACTGGCTTATCAGCAGGCCGAACGCCGACTGTCCCGGTTGGAAAAGGCGGCTTTGCAAAATGCAACCGCAGCGTTCGAAATCGAAGAAGCTCGATCTCTGAAGGAACAGTCACGCGCCGAACGCGATGCCGCCAGGGAAGCGATCGCAGTGGCCGAAGCGAATCTGACGATGGCCGAGGAGCAACTGCGTCGGAACACGATTTACGCGCCGTTCGATGGCGTGATCGTGCAGATTCATCAGAAGCAGGGCGCCGCAGTGGATGCGTCGTTGCCGGTTGTGACACTGGCCAGCCTCGACACTCTGGAAGTCGAAATGTACGTGCCGTCAGATCGTTTCGGTTCGATTCGCAACGGCAGCACAGTGAAATTATCTGCGGGTGCTCCCGTCAATACCGATCTCAGCGCGAAAGTGTGTTCGGTATCTCCGGTCATTGATTCGGCAAGCAATACATTTCGATGTGTGTTGCAGATCGACAACACAACCGCCGGACTTCCGGCAGGGTTCTCTGTTGTTCTCACGAATGCAGATGAACAACAGAACGATGGGAAGTCCGTGGCAAACAAAGGACTGCGAAACATCAAATAGGCCGAAGAGGCACTCACAGAATCGGGGCAGGCACCCTTTGCCGTCTGTCAGTTCTGCAATTTTTGAAGTTGCTCGGGAGCTCGTGCCAGTTTGGTGAGGCTTTTTGAGTTCCTGTGCCTACCGCGCGAGCAGCTGAGTTGAGATTTCCAGTTTATCGATGACACGATCAAACATAACACCCTCGGGGACCGCCTGCGGGAACGAAGTCAGACGAAGCAGATGACTGGAGGGAAACGCGGAACGAATCAGCCGAGATAACTCGCTCTCCTGGTTCTCCTGTCCGTCAATGTCCAGCAACACGCTGATTCTCGAGTGAACCACATCAGCCGGAATCAGGACACTTAAAGCGCGCTGTATCTGTCTCATTGACGTCCCGCATTCAAACACCTGACTTGCGGTGTGTCGCAGCATTTCCGCGATCGTTTCTCTGAGAGTCCGATCGTCGGAAGCGATCAGGATCGCATCGTAGTGCCCCGGATTCTCATCGAACTCCACGTCAGCCCTGTCAGCGAAGACTTCTTCAGCGGCGGCCATCGGTAATAACGTCGGCACCCCCTCACGAACGTTGCGAATTTCCCTTGAGAGCACCTTCCACGCGGAGGCCACAGAGACGCGAACGACCGCTGGCCAGATCTCATGGGTACGGCCGTCGGAAAGACACCATGGTCCGTAACAACAGAGCACTCGCCGAAATAACATGCGACCAATCAACCGGCCGGCATCAGCCGGTGAATACTCATCCGAGAACGCCTGCAGAACCACCACAATTTCCGCGGAAAGGCGTTCATGGATGCCACCGGCCAATGCTTCTTCAATAGAATCAAACTGCCCCGTCACCTGCAAGTCCGGGGAATTTTGAATCTGGCGGAACAGACCGCGAAACTCGCTGGCATGAGAACGCCCGATGATCGCGATGGAGACCTTTTCAGAATTGCCTTTACTCTGCATTTCAAACCCCGGCCAATCACTTCCTGATCGAATCGCCGCGTGCGAAACCGAAAACGGTCCGGATGAACGTGTTAGCCGCCAACCAACTCTCGAATTGGCCGAGCTTCCTCCGGCAGAATTCGAACAGGTCGTTCGGCGGCATCGCGAATGTAGTTGGTGCTGTCGACGCCGAGATTATGGTAGATCGTCGCCAGCACATCACGATAATGAATCGGTCGGTCAGCAGCATAAGCGGCCGTCTTGTCGGTCGACCCAATCACCTGTCCGACATTCATGCCGCCACCGGCGACTAAGGCCGACTGCACCGGATCCCAGTGGTCACGACCAGCCTTGTCGTTGATCTTCGGAGTTCGTCCGAATTCGCCCCAGACAACAACGGAAACATCCTGATCAAGTCCACGAGCATGCAAGTCTTCGATCAGGGCAGAGATACCCATATCGAAAGTCGGCAAATGACTTCGGAGATGGGAAAAATTGTTCCCGTGCGTGTCCCAGAAGCCATACGCGACAGTCACAACACGAACGCCAACTTCCACCAGTCGGCGAGCAATCAACAGTTGATCATTCCACGTCGGCGCGCCATCGCCCAGATGTTTGGAGGAGCCGCGACCATACCGTTCCACGACACTCTTGTCTTCGAGGTCCACATTCATGGCATCGACCAGACGAGACGACGTCAGCACATCAAACGCGCGGCTGTAACTTTCGTTCATGTTGCCAACGCCTGCGATGTCAGCTCGACGACGAAAACTGTCGAGTTCGCTCAGCAGACTGCGACGAGTTGCAAACTGTTGCGATTCCACATATCGCAATCGCATGCTGGCCAGATCTTCGCCATCAGCACGGACCTGATTGTACGCGCTGCCCAGATATCCCGCGCCGGTGCTGTTGTAGGGACGATGTTGCATCGTCGGAAACAAGTCGACAAACGGCGGAGTCACTTCATTCGTCTGGCCCTGAACTCGAGCCACGACGGATCCAAAATTGGGAATACCATCGCGCTGCACTTCGCCCATCGTGTAGCCGGTCAGGTTCTGAAAACTGGAATGCTCATCACGCTGACCGACAATAGAACGCACGATGGCACAACGATCCGCAACACTCGCGAGTTTCGGCAGGAGCTCACAGTACTCAATTCCGGGAACCGTTGTTGCAATCGGCTTGAACTCGCCGCGGACCTCAGCCGGAGCATCGGGCTTCAGGTCAAATGTGTCCTGATGCGGCATCCCGCCAGAAAGGTAAACCATGATGACGGACTTGTGTCGAGCAGGGTTCAGAGTTTTACCACCCGCCTCGGCCGCAAACAGATCGGCCATTGACAAGCCGCCAACTGCCAGGGAGCCAACCTGCAAAAAACTGCGACGCGTCGTTCCGTCACAGTATCGATGTGCCTGACCAGGAATTCTCAACATGGCTGGTACCCAATGTCCTTCCCAATTGAGCGACGTGTCTCATGATCTCAATCAGAGATTCGCGGCCCTTCGGTTCCGAGAAGTAATCTCATCTCAATCCTGAATACTAACATCCGGAGCGCCGGTGGGGTAACTCAATTCTCCACGAGCCAGGCACATCTCCGGACTCAGGGCTGTCACGCATGACGATACTGAGCAATCGATACGGGAACCCAGCGGGAACTCAGCCTGAATATCAATTTTGGTGCGGTTCGAGAGGGAAGAGCACCACCCGTTCGAGGTTTGTTCGTGGCTTCCTGCCGCCATACAAAACACCCCAAACTGTTCTGAAAGACACGTCAGATCGACGATCATCAATAAAACAGGGGCGGAGCATGAATCGTCGAGACCGCATTCCGACGATTCATGCCTGAAGCTATGCCAAAGTGCATTGTCAAAGGGCCAGCGTCTTACTTCTGCAGCAGGACGTTGACACCTTTCTTGTTCGACAAAACAATATCCGGCCTTTTGTCGCCGTTCATGTCGTGGATCTCAAATTGAGTTCCCACGCCGGTTCCCAGCCCTGCCGTGATCTGGTGAGGTGTGATCTTCGGAGCCTTGCCCTTTTCTCGCACGACTTCATACCAATACATTCGCACGGGATCATGTTCGCCCGGATCACCGCCGTTGTGAGCAAAGAAGCGACTGCCGGTAACGTAGTCCAGCTGGCCATCACCATTCACATCGACAGTTTCCATGGCATGAGTCTGTGAGTACGACTTGTCGATTTCATGCAGAGTCCAGGCCCCTTCGCCCGTATTCTCGGCCCACCAGACACCGAATGCATGAGCCGACGAGAAGAACAGATCTTTATCGCCGTCGCCGTCGAGATCATCCGCATAAATATTTGCACAGCTCGGCAGAGGTGTTTCCCCGTTATCGGTTTTGACTCGCACCGGATGAAACGCCCAGGTCTTTGTGCTGGTGAGATCACCTGGATTCTGCCACCAGCCATGAGCGATCAGGATGTCGCGATGGCCATCGGAATTCATGTCGCCGACACCAAGGCCGTGATAGTACTTGAACGTTCCGTTTTCGTTCGGATTACCTTTTTCGCTGATCGCGTGAAATCCAAACGAGTTAGTGGCATTGTCAGGCTTTGGGATCACGTTGAAGCCCATCTGAGCTTCAGGCTGTGACCCCAGAACAATCTCTCGCACTCCGTCGCCGTTCAGGTCCTCGAACTCCGGCGATTCATTACAGGCGCTGGTCCAGATTTCAAAAGCTTTCCAATGGCCTTCTTCACCCGGGCCGGGATTCTTGTACCAGTGATAAGGATCTCCCGGGAAACCTATGATCACGATATCCTGCAGACCGTCCGCATCCATATCATGAGCCAGGTTGACGAAGCTGTTGCTGTAGCCAACGCCCGCGACGAACTCACCCGGCATGCGGATCTCATGAATCTTCCACGCGGTACCATCGGCATGTTCCGGAGTGCCCGCTTTGGGAGCCTGATACCAGACATCGCCTGCGACCACATCGATTGCACCATCACCATTGATGTCAGCGGCGGCGACACCTTCAGAACGGAATCGCTCGTCCAGTTTGACACGAACCCAGTTCGCATCGTCATCCGCCTCAGTTAATTGTGCCATGGCGGCCATTGCCAACAAGATGATCCAGCGTTTCATTGTCATTCGTCCGGAAGAATAAATGGGAAAAAAGTCGAGTTCTCTGTCAGGATTTGGTTTTCCGGGGAAGGCCGACACTTTTGTCGGGCTAAACCCGGTCGGACAAGAATGTCCAAACTACATGTCAGGCAATTGACAAGCTGCGAGATCATTTTTCGATGCGATAAAGACTCGTTGCCGTTCGCAAAAACAGTGCTTTGCCAGCAACTGCCGGTGACGCCATAAAACCACCGTCGAGCTTGTTCTTTGCCAGCTCTTTGTGGGTGTCTCCGGCTTCCAGTACGGTACAAACACCATCCTGATTGAAGAAGTACAAGCGACCTTCGGCTTCCAGAGGAGATGCAGAATAGTCACCATCAAGGCGTGCAAACCACACTTCTTCGCCAGTGTCAGCTTTCAGGCAGCGAATGATTCCCTGATCGCTGACGAAATACAGTCGGCCACCAAGAGCAATCATTGACGGCTTTTGCGGAATCTGCCGATCTGATATCCAGCGAATGTGACTGCTGGTTACGTCTCCTTCACCGGTAAACTTTACCGCTACTAGTCGAGACTGCATGTAGCTTGTGGCGATGTAAACGGTGTCTTCGGAAATCACAGGGCGAGGAACCGTTGAGAAGCCGAGCTTGCCATACGACGCTTTCCAGATTTCTTTTCCATCACGAGCGTCGTAGCCATAAACCCAATTGGCTGCCGGTGAAATCACCAGCGGTCGATCATTGATCTCCAGAATCAATGGCGTGCCGTAAGCTTTTTGCAGTTCCGGAGTTTTGTCCATTTCTCCAGAGCGTTTTGTCTGCCAGACGACTTTCCCGTTGGCGGCATCAAGTGCAACGATGGATTGAGTGTCCGTGCCGTCCAGATGAATGATCACTCGATCCTGCCACACGGCCGGAGAACTGCCAGGACCATTCTGATGCTCCAGCTTCAGGCTGTCATTCTTCCACAGAATCTCGCCCGACTTTCGATCGACGCAGGCCGTGCCGTAAGTGCCAAAATGAAAGAACACTCGATCACCAGCAATCACCGGAGTTGGCGATGCATAACTGTTCAGAGCATGCTTCGGTTCAGGGTTGGGAACCGTGAAAAGCACAATCTGGCGCTGGATTTTTCCGGATTCGCGATCGATCTGAACGGCCTGGAGAGTCAGTTCGCCAACGATCTTCAGACCGTTGGAATTCTTTAATGTCGAAAGTCGCTTCTGCTGTTCCTCCGGCGAAAGCTCTGCAGTAATAGCAGTTGTCAGCCAAATCTGATCACCGGAAATCACGGGCGACGAATGCCCTTCGCCTGCAATGTCCGTTTTCCATTTGACGTTCTCTGACTCACTCCAGGTGAGCGGCAAACCGGTCAAATCCGTATGCCCCTGACCACTCGGCCCGCGAAACTGTGGCCACTCATCGTCACCCAACACCGTCAGCCCCAGGCACGGAAGAATCAAGGCCGTGAGTGAAAAGACAAGGCAGTATCGATTCATAAGAAATCCTCAGTGAGCTTACTGACTGCGTTTCCGCAATTGATGGTCGTGGAGAAATGCATTTCTCCACGCGGCAGAACACTCAATTTCAGCAGAGACTCAAAATATTTCGGAGAGAGTATGCGGCGGAGAGTTATCGAAAAACGGCTTCCTGGCGGGCCAGAAGAATAGGAGCTTCCGGTACGGAAGAAAAGTCACCGGTGCAGCCTGAGCACCGGACAACAAATGATCAGCTTGCGTTCCTATGGCAAAATTCAGCCGAATTCATCAGCCGCAATCAGTTGCAGTCCTGTGTCGACGACAGGAGTTTTCGAAAGGAGGCGAGTGTCAACTGACTGGCGTCGCATTCGGGCTTTAGCGGATCCTCGAGACGGTCAATAAATCGATCGCAATTGGCTGCTAGAGATGACTTACGAGTCATCGCAGTTATTTGCAGAACCGGCAAAAGATTGAAACTCGTTCTGCGCACTCGCGTATTCATGGCGCTGCTGTTAACTTCGTCTCGGCGGTCAATTCCTTTTTCTGCATTCGTAGCTCGAGTGTTACATGATGTTCTCCGCGCCACCAATAAGGCTCTGCCTGATTCTCGTGACCTATTGCTCAGCATTGCAAGGCGCTGTGTTTGCGCAGGAGACCAACACCGAAAAGCTGGTCAGAGTCGCGACGTTTAACTGCAGCCTCAACCGTGACAAGGCCGGTGAACTGCACAGCGATCTGACGGGAGGAAAGAACTCACAGGCCCGGAAGGTTGCTCGAATCCTCCGGACGATCAGACCCCAGATCGTTCTGCTGAACGAATTTGACTACGCCGAGGACAACAAAGCCGTGACCTGTTTTCTTCAGGAGTATCTGGCGGCGAAAGCCGACTGGGCCCCCGAAGAACCTATCTCGTACGCCCACTTCTTCACCGCTCCCGTCAACACCGGCGTTCCATCCGGCCGTGACCTGGATCATGATGGAAAGTCGGACGGTCCGGGTGATGCAATCGGCTTTGGACGCTTTCCCGGTCAGTACGGAATGGTTGTGCTGTCGCAGTTTCCCATCCAGACGAACGATGTGCGCACGTTTCAGAAGCTGCTTTGGAAATCAATGCCGGGAGCGGTTCTGCCGCCCAGTGGAAAAAATGACTCCGCAAACTGGTACAACGACGAAGATCTCAACTTGCTGAGACTGTCCTCAAAAAGCCATTGGGATGTGCCGGTTAAAATCAACGGCCAGGTCCTGCATATCCTCGCAAGCCATCCGACACCGCCAGCGTTCGATGGCCCCGAAGACCGCAACGGCCGCCGCAACCATGACGAGATTCGACTCTGGGCAGAGTATCTTTCCGAGGAACAAAAATCGTGGCTTGTCGACGATCAGGGCCGTTCGGGAACACTGCCCACTGATGCCGCTTTTGTCATTCTCGGCGATCAGAACGCCGACCCCAATGACGGCGCGAGTTATCAGATCGCGATCAATCAACTGCTGAAGCATCCTCGAATCAACTCAAATGTGACTCCGTCCAGCATCGGCGGTTCTGAAGCCGCAAAAGCTCAGGGCGGAAAGAACTCGGAGCACCATGGCGATCATGCACACGATACCGCCGACTTTAATGATCGCGGTGTGGGAAATCTTCGAGCCGACTACGTCTTGCCGTCGAAGAACCTGAATCCTGTCGCTGCCGGAATCTTCTGGCCACCAGCGACGGATCCCGCATCAAAACTGGCCGACTGTTCGGACCATAGACTGGTCTGGGTTGATCTGAAACCAGACACCAAATGATGGCCACTAGTGGTTTGTCAAAACTAAAAACGGGGTTTGTCATTCCCGCGCACGCGGGAATCCAGAACATGGAAGACTGGATCCCCGCGTGCGCGGGGATGACCATCAACCCCAAATCTTTGTTTTGACAATGCACTAGTCACGAAATTGATGGCCGTGATCGTGCGACCTGAAATGCTGAGGACACAAGAGCATCACTGTCCACCGTCCCACACGATCTTGCACTCCGGCAGAGCTTTCTGGAAATCAGCCACTCCGGCCGCGGTTACTTTGGTGTCTATCAGATTGATGTAGTTCAGCCGCGACAGCGTCTTTAACTCTGAGAGGCCAACATCCGTCAATTGGCAACGGGCGACGCCCACCGACATGAGTGAGCTCATTCCGGCAATGGTCTTTACGTTGGTGTCGTCAATCTCGGAACCAGTCGTAAGAAGATGAGTGAGTTTCAGCTTGCTGAGTGCCGCAATATGCTGCCGTGTGCATTGGCAACCATCAAGATTGACGTAAGTCATATTCGGCAAGGTCTGCAGTTCAACAAGTCCTTCCGGTGCCAGGGACGGGCACTGGATTATCGTCACGCTGGTCAGTGACTTCAAGCGGCCAAGGCCCCGGCCTGTCAATCCCGTACCTCGAGCCGCCAATTCAATGGAAGAGAGTTTCGGAAGCTTCGCGAGAATATCGAACATGCTGTCATCGAGTGCCGGGCTGTTTCCTCCGAACTGTTCAAGATCGGCCATCGCAGGAAGCTCAAGATAGGCCGCGAGTCGGGCGGAGGTTAATAATTCGGATTCAAACATCACTCGAGTAAATCGCTGACCTTCCGAGCGTGTTGTAAACTCCTTCAGAAATGCATCGTCCGGCTGATCCAGCAATGTGGCATTCAACGCTATGCTGTGAACTCGAAGCGGACCTGAAGGAAGAGGCTGCTCAGGAAGCACTCGAAGCATACCGCCATCGGCATTCATCACGTCAAACATCACCCCGGAGCCAAGTGTCCGCAACCACTCGGCAAACCCGCGGTCGGGATCCGGTTTGTCCCACTGCACTTCACAGGTGGGCAATGCGTTCTGAAGATCTTTGACTCCCGCAGTCGTGACTTTCGTGCCACGAACATCGAGATGCATCAGATTCTCCAGTTCCTTCAACTCTGAAAGCCCACGATCTGTTAATGGACTGTTGTTCAATTGGAGGCCATGCAGACTGCTCATCCTGGCCAACGGCTTTACAAGTTCATCATCAATCCCCGCGTCCAACAGGATCAACACACCAGGCTTCAGTTTGCTGATTGACTCAACCTGAAGTTGCGTGCACTGGAAGTAGAAGAGGTTCAAATAGGAAAGGTTCGGCAGTTGCTGTAGTTCGTCTATGTTTGTCTCTTTGAGGTTCTGTTGTCCCGTCATCTCCAGCGTCAAGCCTTCCAGTTGACGAAGCAAACTCACGCCTTTTCCAGTCAGCAGTGGCGATTCGAAACTGGCGTATTTGAGCATTGGAAACCGTGAAACAATTTCGAAGACAGAGTCATCTATGCGACGTCCGCAGATTTCAAGATTGCTGACGGTGGAGAGTTCCGGGATCCGAACCAGACGTTCGACTCCGGCAGAGGTAAGTGCATCTGACTTGATCCGAAGAAAGACGATCCGCTGACCTTTAACACGAGTGGCAAACTCCTCGATGAAGTCATCACCCGCCTGATCGAATGCCGTCCCCTCCAGAAGAATGTGGTCGGCTCGAACAGACTCACGAGGAAGCGGCTGATCCGGTGCAACCATCAAAGGGCTTCCGTCACTCCGAATTAATTGCATTGGGACCGTCGGATTCACGGCTCGCAACCACTCGACGAACTTTCGATCAGGATCCGGGCTGTCCCATTGCACCTCGCAGTTTGGCAGTGCCGTCTGGAAGGCCGCGACTCCTTCCGCCGTGACGTTTGTCCCCTGCAGCAGCAGCGTTTTGAGTGTCTTGATTGGCCTGAGCTCCGCCAGCCCCTGATCCGTAATTGGGTTATGAGTGATGTCCAGAATTTCCAGCTTTTCCATGCCTGCAAGGTGCCGAAGCATATTGTCATCGACCTGAGATGAATGAATCTGCAGATCACGGAGCTTCAGCTTGCCCACGGCCGCTGCGTGTCGCTCTGTGAACACAGAATTTTTAAATCTCAAGTTCGCCAGCTTTAGCAACTGCGTGAGCTCTTCAGGTACGGGATGATGTTGGCTTCATTCAAGACTGTCCAGTTCCGGGCAAGCCTTGAGCGATCCCAACCCAACGCCCGTGAAATTTGACTGCAGAACGTCGAATCCCCCTCCTCCGGACGCAATCGTAATTTGTTTCAAGCGTTTCAAACGGGCAAACTGCGAAAAAACGCGGTTATCCATGTTGGGGTGAAAGACACTCAAATTGAGATTGAAGACCTCGGAAAGTTCTGGCATAGCCATCAATTTTGCAAAGCCGTCGGAAGTGAGAGTGCTGCTGCCGATCCAAACTGAGCGAGCTCGGATTCCTCCGATCCGGTCTGTCATTTCTTCAGCAAGGCGATCGCCGAATTTGTCAATGATCGGGCCCGCTAGTTCGATCGTGTAGATGCTGAACAGTCCCGCCGGAATTGGGTGACGGTTGAGTTCCAGAACCTCGCGCTCCGGAGTTTCGATAAACAAATTGGCCCCACCTCGGAGAGTCAGCAACCATTCTGCAGCACGCCTGTCGGAATTGGCGGGATTGGTCAACTTTGTAATCTGCGTCATCGGCTTCGGTTGCTCGACCGACATGCGTCCGACAACCGTGCCATCACTGTTTACGATCAGATCGCCATCAATCAGCTCCACTTTGACCAGCGTCTCTTCGCCTCTTTTGAGTGCAAAGACTTCTGTTTCGAACGACAGATCTCCGCGAGTCACAATCAGCTTCTTTTCGCCAGCGACCAATGAGACGGGCTCTTTGTCAGCCACTTCAAAAGTGACATCCGTCCCCTTGACGGTCATCTTCACTTCAGGGTCCAGAATCTCAACTCGCAGTGTCCCATTTTGTGTTCGCACCAGAACAATAATGGAGAGCAGTATCAACAATGCCGCAGCGCCACCGCCCGCAAGGATCCAAACGTTACGGAACCATGGCGGCGAAACCTTCGACTTCTGAGTCGATAGCTTTTTCTTTGGCTTCGCATTCAATTCATTCTGCAGAGACATCGAAGTCTGAGGATCGGTATCAATCCCAATATTGCCATTCAAGAGCGTTGCTTCCGCGACAGGATTCACACGAACCCCGGTGACGACGGTCTGAACTTTTTTTGTCGCGGTCACGGGAGCGGCAGAAGCGGAAGTTCCGAGGTGGCTGAGAAACGACTGCAGATTCAGATCCTCGGGTGCACTGGGCATTGCAACATGTGGAGCCGCACCCGTTTGACAGGCTTCCAGATCGCGAATCACGTCCGTCATCGTCTGATAGCGATCAGCCGGTTTTTTGGCGACCATCTTCCGGAACACCAGATCGATCGATTCTGACACCTCGTTGTTCGCTTCCCGGAGTGACGGAACCGGAGAATCTCGATGAGCGAGCAACTTGGACATCAACGTATCGCCGTCATACGCGCAGCGTCCGACAAGCAGGTACCACAGGGAAATTCCGAGGCTGTAAATGTCGCTGCGAGCATCTGCATGCTTCGTGCTGAGAGCCTGCTCGGGGGCCATGTAGTCCACCGTGCCCATCACGGCTCCGGTGCTGGTCAATTCACCCTGACTTCCTGAGTCGCCCTCAATACGAGCCAGCCCCATGTCGAGAATCTTCACTGTTCCTTTGGAATCAAGCAGCAGGTTCGCCGGCTTGATGTCGCGATGAACCACGCCTTTCTCATGAGCAAACTCCAGACCGCGCGCGGCCTGTATGATGCACTGCACAGCCTGCTGAACCGAAAGCGTTCCCTGCTTCTTCACAAGTGCAGAGAGGTCGGCACCTTCAACATATTCCATAACGAGGAAATGCGTACCCTTGGCTTCGTCGGCATCATCGGTCGCGACAACGTTGGGATGCCGAAGTTTCGCCGCAGCTTCCACTTCGCGATGAAACCGCTTCAGCGCATCCGGGGTTTTGACGATCGACGCGGACATGACCTTGAGAGCGACCAGTCTCTTCAGTCGCTTGTGCTCGGCTTTCAGCACAACTCCCATGCCTCCCTGTCCCAGTTTGTCGAGTACGACGTAATTCCCCAGGACGAGCGTCTTCCCTTTTCCCGAATAGATTTGCTCAGCCTGATATCGCGTGAGCTTTTTTTGTCGCACAAGCTCGCGAGCCATCTGCTCGCCGTCACCCGCCCGTCGATCTTCCGGCAATACGGCCACAATGGCGGCAACATCTTCAGCGGTCAACAATTCGCTGGCCACCACCTGCCGCAAAAACTGTTCGCTCGATAACGCCATGTGCTCTCCTCCCCAGTAAGAGTCAGCATGATACCGATTCAGGTGCCAAAGTCACACGAAGATCAATTCAATCACACTGTCATGCGACTCTCTTTGATATGCATGCGAACAGTGGAATCGCCCTGTCAATGGCTTAGAGAAATGCACGCATGGCGGAGAGAAATGTGATCGTACGTGTTTGTTTTTTGGACTCAACCTCGTACAACGGAAGACGATTCGTTCTCGGTCCATTTTTGACGGTCCGCGAAAGGCAGCAAAACGATGACAATCCCCGAAGAAAACAGCGATCAAAAGAATTCTTCGATCAGTGGTGAGGATAAGCTCAGATCCTTGTCGAGAAGGGAAGCGTTCCCGGTGCCTGTCGACTCGGTCGAAGTGCGGCAGACTCATATCTCTGAAGTCTTTCTGGGCGACACGGTTGTCTACAAGGTCAAGAAGCCAGTCAAACTTCCCTTCCTTGATTTTTCAACGCTCCAATTACGTCATCACTTCTGCAAAGAGGAAGTTCGCGTCAACAGTCCATGGGCGCCGGGAGTTTATTTGGGCGTCGTACCGATAACATTGATGAACAATGAATACCGGTTCGAGGGCGATGGCCCCGTGGTCGACTGGGCTGTCAAGATGAATCGCCTGCCGGAATCCGAAACTCTGCGGTCACGCCTGAACCGAGGTGAACGGGAACGCCGCGACTTGCAATGCGTGGCTCGAAGAATTGCTGAGATTCATCGCAGATCGACAAGATTGTTGGGGGATGATTCCAGACGCGCCGTCGAAAGCTTTCGTTCTCAACTGAGTGACAATTGGCAGTTCGCGGAACAGTTGCCCGATGAAATCATCGATCGCGGCGTGTTATCGCGGATCCGGAATCACTCTGAAAACTGGCTCAGCCGCTGCGATGAACTCTTACAGTCTCGGGCAGATCAGGGGCTGATTCGTGAAGTCCACGGCGATCTGCGTCTCGAACATGTTTTTTATTTTCCGCAGTTGCCTCCGCCGAGCGATATCGTGATTCTCGACGGGATAGAGTTTGATCCGGGCCTGCGTCAGATTGACGTCGTT
>JAXMBU010000049.1:0-51458 GCA_046349735.1 Planctomycetaceae bacterium | reverse complement strand
AGTATTAGACCTCCCGTCCTTTCAGATAGCAACATCATCCCGGCTGACCGCAAACTCGCTCCGGGCCTCACAAATCGTTGAGACATTACCCGTCGCATGCTACTTGCTCCCGTCACCTCTGACCGGGCCACTCCGGCGTGTCGGACCGACGCGGGCAAGCAAAACCCGATTCTCGCGTCGGTCGTGACCAGGAGCATTTCAGGTTTGCCGACTTGCCTCAGCAGTCAGAGGAGTTTCGCGGATGGAAGATCCCTTAACGAATCCCCCAATAGACTCGCTCGAATCAGTGAAACTGATGCAATGAGGCCCTACTTCGCTTCTGGATTAGCTTCGTACATTCGCCCGCCTTTGCGAGATCCGAATTCATTTGGTCAAGCTTAGGCTTCGCGGGAACCGCTACGCTATTTTTGGCGTAAAGCGATCGTAGCGTCTCCTCCAGTACCGATCCGGCCACAACCATCGCGGCTTGAAGATACCCTTTCGCGCCCATGCATCGTCGCCGGTGGACTGACGGATCTTGGCAGCGTCGTTCCCGTTGGTGAAACGCAGAATTGTTTCGTCTGTCCAGATCCGCGGTTTTGTCTGGCTGGTCGGGCGGCAGTTTCCGCCGTCGATTAACGACTGTGAGTAATTCCATGGCCGGCCTTTGCCTTGGGAGATACTTGCGACGACGAAAACCAGCAGCATTTCTGCGTCGTTTTGGACAACGGTCTGGGCGATCGCTGCCACGGCCTCGAGGGTATCCAAGGCGGAGACTGCGACGTGAAGCGTGTGTCACTCGCTGCCGATGACGGCGATTTCGGGTTTTTAAATCCCCAAGCCCGATGGCCATCGCCGCTGCGAAGCTTTGAAAGAAGGATGCCGAGCATCTGCTTGCTATCGAAGCCGGCAATGTGCCGTGCATTCGTTTTTCCGCTCCCTCACAATGATCCTGTCGCAAGTAAAGACGAAGCCAGTTCCAGAGTTTCAGGAACTCTTGCGAGATTCGCTGTCATCAGGAGTGGATGCTCTGCTGGCAGCAATCATTCAGACCCCGCCTCAGGACTTTCGCTGTCCGAGCATAAATGTTTTGAGTGACTTAGCAGCCGGCGTCCATTCCTTGTGTCGCGCTGTCTGGATAATTTCGTGAAGAGCCTCGTGTCCCTCTTCAGACAGTTTTCCATCAAGCTGTAGTCGATGCAGCTCATCAGCGGTTTGTTCCAGCAGGTCTGATCGCTTTGTCGTTATGGCGGTCCACAGCGCATCAACTGCAGCGAAACATTCTTCATCGTTAACAACTTGGGGAGGACTACTGCAACCTTCATTGCAAACGCATGCTGCAATAAGGATCAGCGTCTTCAGTACTCGTCGAAAATTTCGCGATGTTTAGAAATCACCTGTGACTTCTCCTCCGTTACGAGTCGAGAGGCTGACCCATACGAACCCGTCAATAAATTCTGAAATGAAGCGAACAGAGCCGTCGCCAAGCAGGATATTCGCGCCCCCGTCATGTTCCGAATACATCTCGTCGGTATGTCCAAATGGATGATTCGGGGCGTGGATGATGACCTGAGGATGGTCGTGTGTGTCTGGACCACTATGAGCACCCAAAAGACAACCGGCACTGTTGCATTCAGATGGCCAGTTTCCTTTGGGGCATGTTGCCGCGTTAGGCACTGTTCCATACCAGGTTTTATTACTCAGGATGGAACTGTGCTCGCCAATAAACACTGTCGAGGACAATCCATCTGACACATCCGAAAAACGGACTTTGGAGTTGCGGTAGAATGGTCCGTCCTGCGTCGCAAACTTACCAGTTGCAGGGATCGGCTCGGGAATGGCAAAATCGGACGAGTAGGCGGGCGCTCGTCCCCATGGCTGATGAATTCCAGCATTTGTCACATAGTGCGAATGGGAAAACCTGAGTGTTGGACTAAACTCGACTGGATTTGCGGGTGCGGCCGAAGTGCCAGTGGTCCAACGCTCGACGATGAATCCATCGCTGCCTCCCGTCGCTGAAGGACAGAAAAACCACGACTTTGGCTTTTGCTTCTATCAAATGTTCTGGTGCCCAGCAGGGCAATGAAAAGTTCAGACTTTGAAAGATTGCACTTTGTTCAAGCTGCGGCAACAACAGCGTGCCCCATCCGAAACCGGAGGATCCATTACTGTTGTCATCCGGGTAAGAAATTCCATATGCGACACCCGAAGGGCCGAGGTGACCGATATATGCAGGCGGAAGAACCTGATGGAGATCGTGGTAGTTGTGAAGCGCAATCCCAATTTGCTTCAAATTGTTCCTGCACTGCGTTCGGCGAGCCGCCTCCCGAGCCTGTTGAACGGCTGGCAAAAGCAATGAAATCAGGATGGCAATAATGGCTATGACCACTAACAATTCGATGAGAGTAAATGCCTTCGAATGTGTCGATCGCCCCGAATTCAGGGGTTTCACAAGGACTGGATTCATGTGCAATGCCCGGTTTGAAAAATGTTGCAACGACGAATTTTGCCGTTGAAGCACGGTTCGCCATGATATGTAGCCAATGCTACAATCACACAAGTGTAGCATTGGCTACACTTGTGTCAACGCTCTGTATTTAAGAACTTTTTTAGCAGCATGAGATGGACAAGCAGTAGAAATGGGCTGAGGTTGTTCGTGGTGCGTTTTTCGTAAATTCCCGTCAGCCATGACTGTCACCATGGCCGATGATCTTACGCCTGATGAGCTGCCATTTGCTGCAAGAGATCTCGCGATGTCAAAGTTAGCTTTTGCGGCTGCCGAAGAAGTGGAGCGTCGCAGGGCCGTGTTCCTCATGCCAAACGGGGCGTAAACGGGCCGTAAACGGCGATCGTGAACAGTGACCAGTCAAGCTGCGGCAATGGGACGAAGCCAAGAGTAAAGGATCATGGGACGAATTCCTCAAGATCCACGACGACACACACTGGCAATGCGATTCTTTGCCCAAGCCGATGTGGACAGCAAGAGGATTGGTCGACGTGTCTTGCTGGCGTTGCTGCACTCTCGGCAGCCGCCGACTCTGGATTGCACCGAGGACAATTCAGCCAGACTCCGCATGGGTGAGCCTGCAGGCCCGGGATCTTCTGATTGTCGCTGAAGACATGGGTTTGCAAGATTAATCTGGGACGTTTGTTCTCGTTCAATCCAGCGAATCCCACGTTAGGCATTCAACTCTTGTGCATCGCTTGAGTCGGTGCAGCCCGATGATAGAAGCCGACGCTTCGAGTTCTTAGATGAGGTCTGCCCGAGATGACCTCCATCCTGTGGATCGTTCCGGCCACGGAGGACGAGCATAGAGCGGTTAAAAGAATGACAATAGCGGTTGAAGAAATAATGATATGACGCATGGAAGCGTTCCTTTTTGTGTAGATTTTCACTGCAGCGTGCTGAGTGTGCCAATGTCGCCGGAGAGCAGGTGCTGTCTGGATACCCGTGATGAAGTCGACTGCGGCCGGCGTGAAGACGCCTCAAACATTCTGAGCTGCAAGCGTGGGGCTCAAAGAAGCTGCCGAAGCGATCGATCATTCGTGGGCCACGAGTATTTTTCGTGGTCAACTTCCGATCAGATTCGGTTCTGAGTCATTAACACAAAAAAACGCACACGAGCAGATGCGTGTTGATTCCACGACTCGGCGTAGTCGACGGGAATGCGTGAGGCCGATGCGTCATAAAAAAAGACGCGTCGTAAACGCAGGTGCAGCCTGGACTGCAAGAAGAGAAATCATCAACACCCGAGAGCGTAGCGAACACGACCGAATCCGGTGTCACACAGCACGGACTGTCACACGGAATTTCATTTGAGGGCAACGGGGGGCAATCGCTCCCACAGTCGTTCCAGAAGCAGCAGTTGCGTTGTTCAGCCGAAGCAATTAAACAGCTGTCGGACTCACAGACGCTGCACATTCCTGAGATTTTCAGGAATGTCAGCAGGCAGAGTAGAATGTGCAGCGCGCGATTCATAAGCAAACCTAGTTTAGGAAATGCTACAATGCAAACTTCCATGCGGGGAAGACAGTAGTGTTCATTCTGAAGTTCCATTAACGCGCATTGGCCGGACGGGCGATTGGCGTGGTGCAGTTCTTTTTTGTTGAGCAAGGCTATCAACATGGACAAGAAGGCGCATTGGGAAAGTGTCTACGCCAGCAAGCAAAATCACGAAGTCAGCTGGTACGAACCTGATCCTCGAATGTCGATTGAACTCATTCGATCCGTGGCTCCACAGCCCGTTCGTGTCATTGACATCGGGGCGGGACAGTCCCATCTGGTCGAGAGGCTTCTGGCTGAGGGTCACACGATCACAGTTCTGGACATCTCCGCCGCAGCGATTCAAGCGACCCAGAACCGCATGGGCTCGAATGCTGCCAAAGTCCATTGGATTGAAGGCGACATCACCACCCTGACTGACATCGGCACCTTTGATGTGTGGCACGATCGCGTTGTTTTTCACTTTCTGACATCGCCGGAAGATCGGGAGCAGTATGTTGCACTGCTGAAGAAATCGGTGCCTATCAAAGGATTTGTCATCATTGGAGCATTTGGCAAAGGTGGTCCGGACAAATGCAGTGGTCTGGAAATCTGTCAGTACGATGCGCCCTCACTGCAATCTGCATTGGGACACTCTTTTCAGATGATTCGGCAAGCGGAATACACTCATACGACACCCTGGGGCAAACCTCAGAAGTTCTTCTTCGGTATACTGCAACGCATCGAATAGACGAACGTCTCGAAGACACACTTCTCCCGGAGAAAACAACTCGAAGTACAACGTCGACTCGAGAGACCCTGTTTCCCGCGAGAACTTCATGCCGCATGGCAACGCGCTGAGAATCGTTATTCGTTTCTCAACGCCGTAACGATCGGAACGGTTGCAGCCTGGATGGCTGGAGCCAACCCGGCGATGATTCCGACAAGGCCGGATACCGTCGCTCCCAACAGAATAAGGTCGGCAGATGGGCGAAATGCGATCGTGGCTCCTTCGGCGCCTATGGCAAATCCGCCCATCCACAGAGATACAGATGCGATGACTGTTCCGAGAAAGCCGCCGACAGTACAGAGCAGCGTGCTTTCCAGAAGGACCAGTCGCATGATGCGGAAGGGCCGAACGCCCAACGTTTGCAATACGGCGTATTCTTTGATGCGGTCCTGCACACTCATCACAGTGGTCGTAGCCACAAGAGACAGCACCAGTCCCACGCAGGCGTAACCGAGCCAGTGAGCGAACCCAATCAGGTCCACAAGATCCGACAACGTGCTGGCCTGAAAGGCTCCCTTGCGACGAGTGGTTGTGGCCACAGGTCCGGTTCGAAGTGTCTGATCAATGAGCGCTGCAACGGCATCGGGATCCGCATCCGAAGTGAGGTGCACTTCCAATTGAGTCACCGTGCCGGCCGTGTCCTTTCCACGTGAATACTGCAAAAACTGAAGACTGGTGTAAATCAGGTTTTCTTCGGAGGGAACATCCGAAGCGAAGACACCGGCCACCTGAACGGAAAGGTCTCCGATAGAAAACTGATCCCCTGATTTTAAGCCTCGCCGATTGGCAATGTTGCGCCCGATGATGGCCGAATCCCGCCGTGTGAGGAAGGCTTCCCATGAGCCGTTGATCAAATAAATTGGGCGATTGTCTCGAATCTGTTCTGGCGGAATTCCATTGAACACAACGATATCCAGACTGGCTCGACAATTGTTCGTCCAGACCTGTATGGGCATGACCTGTTTCACGCCGCTGAGCTTTTGGATCGCCTTAGCGTAGTCTTCCGGCAGTCGGCTGCTCGACGGACAGAATCGATTCTCCTGAAACACGATCAGGCATCGATCAGCGTCACTGCCCGACGTGAGCCTTTGCAGACCTTCCTGAACGGAGCCGACAAAACAGAACACAAACATCGCCACCGCCGCGCCGCTAACGGTCAGCAATGTGCGGGCTCGATGCCGAAGAAGAGTTTTGATGACATATCCAAACATCGTTTTGCTTTCGCCTGTAGTCCGGCTTTCCGCAGTACGCTCAAACGAATCACCTTGAGACCTACGATGGCAGGAACTTTCCGCGATTCAATGTCAGTCGCCGCGTGGCAATTCCGGCCACATCACGATCGTGAGTCACCATCAGTACGGTCATGCCAAGCTCTCGATTTAATCGCTGCAGCAGATCCTGAATCTGTTCGCTGGTTGTCGCATCCAGACTGCCCGTGGGCTCATCCGCAACCACCACAAGAGGATTCGCGACGATGGCCCGGGCAATCCCGACTCGCTGTTCCTGTCCTCCGGACAACTGACGTGGATAATGATCCGCGCGATCACTGAGCCCTACGGCTTTGAGTGCCAGTTCCACTCGCTGACGTCGTTGAGCGGCAGTTTGTTTCAACAGCAGAGTGGGCAGTTCGACATTCTCATAGGCCGTGAGCACCTGAATCAGATTGTGCGTCTGAAAAATGTAGCCAAGATTGGCCGCGCGCCAGTCAGCCAACTGACCTCGGGATAGTTTCGTGATCTCCGTGCCGGCCACTGTTATGGAGCCGGAATCAGGACGATCAATGCCAGCGACCAGATTCAGCAGCGTGCTTTTTCCTGTGCCGCTGGGGCCCATCAGCGAAACAAAATCTCCCTCATGGATTTCCAGGGTCACGTCGTCGAGGGGCGTTATCGTTTCTTCGCCCTTCCGGAAGCTCCGGCAGACATTCTTGAGTTCCACGAGCGCCATTGTTATCTCCTGAGTCCCAGCGTCTGGTCTTCACTTCGAATTTTCACTTTGATTCCGTTGGACAGTTGTTCGGCTCCTGAGGCAATTAATTTGTCAGTCACCTGCAATCCGCTGATCACGTTTGTCAGTCCATCGGGCGTAGAATGACCTAGCTGAATCGCAACCTGTCGAGCCTGCTGCTGACCGTCAACGATCCAGACATAAGACTGACCATCGGTATCCGACACCAGTGAATCCGGGATAAACATCTGGTCTGTCTGAGTGATTGTAGACGAATCGGCCTTCGGATCTTCTGGTGCAAGAAACGAGACCTTCACCAGCATTTCGGGGCTCACTGTCTGCGGGGGATTCAGAAGCTCGACTTTGACTTCCAGGGTGTTTTTCTGAACGCTTGCGACACTTGTCGGCAGCAGAACTCGCCCTTGCAGTACGCCCTTGCAAGCCGCTGTCTCGATTTCTACCGGAGCCCCGGGAACGACTCTCGCGACATCTTCCAGACGAACATCCGCACGAACCTGAAGTCGTTGCGGATCGTACATTTCGAGAATGGTTGATGAACTTTGTCCGGCCAGTTCTTCCAGTCCCATGACTCGATTTCCGGGTGCAGCAACGATCCTCAGGACTCGTCCTGTGATTGGAGCCTTAATCTCCGTGCGTTCAAAAGCCAGCTCGGCCTGCTGCAGTTTTGATCTGGCTTCCTGCAGCTGAGCTTTTGCCGAATCAACTATTGCGTTCGTCTCCGCAACTCGCCGATGCTCCTCGATAAG
Organism: Planctomycetaceae bacterium; assembly: GCA_046349735.1. Lineage (GTDB taxonomy): Bacteria > Planctomycetota > Planctomycetia > Planctomycetales > Planctomycetaceae > SXXK01. Next base: position 43,993 of record JAXMBU010000049.1, on the reverse strand, counting down.
CAAAGATGTTTGCTGCCTCAGAGCCGCCACGCGAGATCGCAGGGCATCCGCTTCTCTTTGAAGATTTGGCTCGCGAATTTGAAGCTCTTCCAGGTCAGCCTCAGCCGCCTTGCAATCTCGCTCCACCTGTTTCAGCAAGATTATCCGGGATGGCACCCATCTGCGGTTAATTTTGCTGGTGAGATTTTGTTGGGCAAACTCCACACCAGCCTTCGCGTTGCGAAGCAGGAAGAACGCTTTTCGATTTCCGTAACTGTTCAGGCCAGGAACACATCGCCAAGGTCAGCCTGCAGATGAACAGGATTCTCAAAACGACTTTTGGCAGCGACCTGATCAGCAGTGACTCGCTGCAGTTCGGCTATGAGGAAATGCCACCGTGGCTCGAGCATGCTCAACGTTGAGCATTGCGTCGGCCGCAATAAGTCAGGCTACCGTTTCGCCCTTTCGGACTTCCTCGCCGTCGACCACGAGCAGTTCCTCGACCACGCCGCTTGTCAGCGCCGCCGCCCGAATCGATGTGGGACGAGGCTCAATCCATCCGGGGGCCTGAAACAGCACTGTGCCCGCCTGCTGAACGTCACCACGGATTGTGATCACAGGGACCACTGTGACCTGTGGGACAGGCAGAAACTGCATCCCTGCCGCAACGGCCAGAAGTGACGCAAAGCCCGTCAGGATGACTCCGGGAATGACAAATCGGGAGATCCAGCGGCGCCGACGCGGGATCACCCCGGTCGGTGCCGGTGTTCGGTCCACGGCCAATTGACGAAGATCAAGTGAAGAGTCGATCATGATTATTTCACCGGTCGAACAAAGATCTTTGGCAGCCACCGTCAGATTTCCAGATTCATCACGTCGTGCCGTTCCCTCAGCCACAACAACGGAAAGCTCTTTCACGCCCAGCAATTTGCGAGCATCGTCGGTGACAGGTTTGCCTTCCGGCATCGACCAGTTTGACAATGGCGATGTTGTCCTTCACCTGATCCTGAGTGCAGCAATAATCCCACGGTGTTGGACATCCTTCGTCGGCCGAACAATGTGCGATTTTCAAATCCACCACGGTGAACGCGGCCACACCATCCACAAAGGGTTCTCCGGACCCGCCGATTCGCCCCACAATGGCAATCGCCTCATCCGCTTTGGCCGACTTACGAGCGTCTGCCACTTCCATGACTGTGGCAGGTTCTGACGAGGTCAGATACTGCGTTCCGGTGCCCGGCGCGATCGCCTCTGTTTTGTTTGCCACTCCATTGTCTTGTGGAGCATCGCTGCACCCGGACGTCAGAAGTAGGGAGAGACCCAAAACACAAAGATGCTGATACTTCATAAATTCAACTCCTAAACAGCTTTCAAACTAACAGCCACCGATGAACGTAACGCCTTCAACGCCGGTGGCAGCGCGCCGAAGACTCCAAGTAACAATCCGGTGCCACAGCCGATCAGAATGGCCGGGCCATCGATCCGCAGAGTGAAGGCACCCATGGTGAATCGAATCGCAACGCCATTCAAAAGTGCCAAAGCAATAACACCGGATATGAGCGAACTGGTGGCGGACAAGAGCACACCTTCCTGAATCAGGCTGAACAGAATGGCTCGTCGGCGGTAACCGATGGCTTGCAGTGTCGCAATTTCTCGAATGCGTCCCGCCACCGCTCCATACATCATGTTCAGGCCAGCGAAGATGCCGGCCCCGGCAACCATCACAACGACAGTCCATGCCAGAAGACGCACGGGGCGATAATGCTGCTGCAGTTCAGCGTAAAAATCTGTTTCCCGGACGGCGCGAAGTTCCAGATCCATCCGTTCCTTGCAGAACAGTGAAACTTCTCCGGGGGATGCGCCGGGTTTTAGTAACAGGGCGACCAGACTGAGGTCCTGACGCTTCGTCGCGGACTGAAAGTGTTCCAGATTGCACCAAATCTCGGATTCATAAGCCGCACCATCAGCAGAGAAACGTCCACTGATCTTCCACGTCTGACCTTCGAACGTCAGCGACTGCCCAATGGCGACGGCCTGATCAGTCATGCCCAACTTCGCAGAGGCAAGGCGTCCCACGAGGACTTCTCCTCGGTCCGGCCAGTGCCCTTCCTCAATTCGCACGCTGCGTCGAACCAAAGGAGCGGTGGTTGTGACGGCTCGAATTAGCCCCGGAGCCGGCTCGTGATCGTTCACCGTGACTCTGGTACCAAGATACATTTCCGGTGACGCACAAATCACACCGTAACGCGATTGCGTGCCGTCAATACTTGCGGAGACTAAGGTTGGAGTTCGGGCGGGGATCGCACTGCTCTCCAGATTGGCTTCCGAGTTGATTGAAGAAATCAGCACGACATCGGGATCGCCTGTCACTCGAAGAGACCGTTCCAGTCCTCGAATAAAGCCAACGACAACGAAGACCAGCAGAATCACAATCGAAAGCGCCAATAGCGTCAGGCCGGTTCTAACCGGACGACGTGACAAATTGCGGACAGAATATTCCCAGGGTAGTAACATGACCGTGGACAGGCCCTATGCGCGGCGCAAAAACGCGATGAGACGCTAATGGAGAAAGATGCGATGGCTGTCAGCGCGAGACGGTGACGAGTAGACTTTTGCAGAAACAGGAGCCCACGGGAAGCACCATCGAGCGATGGCTTCAAAGTGGTACACTCGCTGCAGAATCAAGTCTGGCAGGGAACGGAGGAGACGTTAAATACACCACGACTGGCGCAAGGCGAGCGCAGTCTGAATGTCTGCTGGCGGCAGAGCTTCGATACGACTTTCGGAGCCGCTGAAATCTGCTGCAAGCGACAGCCGGGCTAAAGCAGCATCAATGCGGTGATCAACAAAAACGTCGATGATGTAAGTCGCAAAATCGGGAGCTTTTGTCAGCGTCGCTCCCTCGCAAATGCAATTCGGGCAGGAACAGTCATTTTCGGTGGGGTGTTCTTCCGGAAGCTGCGACGATTCTGATTTCTCAGGACAAATTGCCTTCTTTGCACAACACTGGCATGTACGCGTATTCTGCTGTGCCTGTTCAATGGCTGACGACGACGAATGACACGCCGCACAGCGCAGAGGACACGCCAGAAGATTGGCGATGAGGCAAATTGTCAGCACGAAGTGTTGCATAAATGAAGCGTACGTCGCAGAACCAGCTTCGACAAGAGATTTCATGTCACCGACCGTCGGATCACAGTAGTGGAAACCCAGCGCGACAATTCAGGCCCATACATCAGCAACATCTAGCAGGGGTAAAAAACTGAGGGAAACAGTCCTGTGATTGATCCTCGCATCGAGTTTTCCGACTTTCCTTGTTGGATGTGCCGTTTCCAGACCAATTGCAGTCTTCTCCAGGGAATCACCGAACTTTGAGTATTCCTGCTGGGGCCCGGTGCTCGATGGCTTTGGTATGCGATCCAAATCGATCACAAATACCTTGATCCTATTGACTCTGGCTGGTCAGGAGTGGATTTGCCTCACACACGAGCACTGTTGGCATCCAGCTTGTGAACTGCAAGCACGGATAGAGGTTCGTGAGTCGATTCGACATTGCAAATGCACACGGCACCGATGTATTGATCGAACTGCCGAAACACGGCCGATTGCTGGGAGTTCTGGTCCGGCCTCAGTTCCTGAGGACTCGCAACCCTGCTGTGGACAAGGTGCTCCGTTCGTTGCCGAGTTTGATCGATTGCAATTGACCGGAACATTGTGCATTTCGTCGGCACATCCAGTGCCCTGCGCGCAGGAAAGTCGAGTCAACGATCGATGGACTGTCGTACCGAGACCCTGTAGTTCCAGACTGCACGTGAGGCTCCGTGTCTTGCTTTGCTAAGCCAACCCATGCAAAGTCGTTAAGGTGCCGCCTTTACATTTGAAGGTAAGGCCGTCGAAGCCTTTTGGTTTCCAACACGGGGCAGCCGGCCCGACCAGCTGTTGGTGAGCCATGGCCTCCCGTGTCCGGTATGTCGCCAACTCGCTTTGGCGGCCAGCGTGCGATGCAGCACACAGAGACGACGATGGCCATCCACCTGCTACTTCAGTCTTTTAACTCACAAGGAATTCCCTCATGAAGACTCAGATCACTCTCGTGCTGGCTTTGACGCTTCTCGGTATCGTCGCCATCAACAATCTATCTTTTTCACAATTTCCGTTACGTCAGGATGGGATCGCGACCAGAGTTCATCTGCGTTTGCGTACATCGAAGTTTTACCACAGAGCAACAACACAAGGTCGGCACGCAAAGCTTAGTTCGAAGGGCAACAATTTAGTCTCAGCGGGGCCTGGAGCGGAAATCAAAGACGACAAGGAAAACGTTGGCTGAGGCATCTACACGTCATCTTTATTACAAGGTTGGATAGAGGGAAATGCACTTGATGCTTCCAATTCCAATAAAAAAGCGTCGCAAAGGCGAGGCTCAGGACGCATGCAGCATCGGATTCGAACTATCAGAAACCGGGAGGAGCTGAGTTGATGACTCCGCCGGGAGCTGGGGCCTGCTCTTCACCAGCGTTTGGTGCGGGAGCAGGTTCGTCGTCGCCATGCGGTTCGATACCCACGTCGTAGCACAGATGATGAAGTATGGCTTCAACAGCACTGGACTTTTCAATCACGCCACCGGATGCAACCTGGCGAACATGTTGACGAGACCACTGCAGGACTTCGCCCTGAACATGGTGCATAAGTTGATCCATTTGAACAACCTGGTCGCGAATCGCTGCGCGATCTCCCTGGTGCTCCTTACCATGGACAAACTTTGCTGCGGTCAGAAGTGCGAATGCTTCTCGGTAGGCTTCGTCAAAATTAGGGTTGTGGCGGTAGTTGTAGTGCATGTCGAGACACAAGCGGTTGATCTCCACTTCGAGCCTGCCTGACAGATCTTCAAATCGAGCGTAGCCGCCAAATTGCAGTTGCACGGGCTTCTGGACGACTTGCACCGGGTACAACTCTGCAGTTTGGATTACTGTTGGCGCGACGCGTACTACTGGAGTGGGCGTGTAGTAATACGAATTGTCCTGAACGTAATAGGAACCGTTGTGGTTATGAGCGTCATGATGGGGGACGACGTAATTCCAGTTGTTGTGGCCGAAGTGCCGACCATGGTGATGCACAGCATCAACATGTCCGCCATGCTGCACGATATCGGTATGTCCCGATCCATGTCTATGTTGAGCGTTGGCCGATGCCGTCGTCAGCAGCGCAATGCAACCTGCCAGAATGCCACTTGTGCGTAGATTGATCATTTCACTCACCTCCGTCTTGGAAGAAAAGACAAGAACTGTTCGACCGAATAAACAGTCTCAAAACTAAACCATTTGACAGAAGACGGTGATCCGGAAGGTCGCAACGCCGTCGCTGCAACCTTCACGTTAGTCATCCTTGTCAATGTCATTCTACCAACCGTAGTTCAGGTTGGCGCGATGCCCATTGTATTGGTTTGCCGAACCGGTTTGATAGGCATCGTATCGCTGCCGATTTCCCTGCGATGGAGCTGAATGGTAGTCCCCGTGAACACTGTCGTAAACGGTCTCTGGTCCCCGATTCAAATTCGACGTTCCGTAACCGTAAGAGTCACGGCCCCATGCGTTTCCGTTGTATCCAAAATTTTGAGGGCGGGAATACTGCTCTCGAAAGTTTGAGGTGCCGTTGTATCCAGCCGAGTAGTGTCCGTCATTGAATCGCTGAGCCGCACCGTAACCAGTATTCCACTGGGACTGATAGCCGCCGGAGTTCAATTGCGGTGCATAGGCGGGGCGAGTCATTCCGTATGTGCCTGCTCCGGAGCGATAGCCGCCAGCGCGACCGCAGCCAGCAGCCTGGGTGCCGGAATACGGGTGATCGGCGTTAACGTGTGCAGATGCTGACACAGCAGCAGCCAGAAGAATGGAGCAAACGAGGATTTTGAGATGGGACATGTTTTCGTCTCCTTGACGATGATTTTTGAGATCCACTGGGCCAGGCGAATTGTCTGAGCCATGACTCTTCTTGAAGCTTGTTTCGTGCCAACGCTGCAAAATGATGAACGGCTTGTCTTTTCCCAATGATTTGAGTGAATGCTGTTAAGCGTCCCTACCCAGCAGAACTGACTGACTGTGCTCAATTTGAGTTTGTGTTATCATTGTGATTCGATCTTCGTCAACTATCGGGATCACGAGAGATCGCCATGTTCTGCAACACGACCATGACCCATGGCAAAAGTTTCGCGTCTGGCTAGGGCGAGGGAGGCGACGGCACCGATTATCACTGAGCCTTCGTACAAGACGAACTGCAGACCATGCATCCACAATTCACGATGGAGAAGCCTCCCGGCTGTGCGACCAGGCAACCTCTGACGCATCTGCCGACTGTGCGGCTGGCAGATATTGCAGAATCGTCATTTTGTTCATTGGACGTATTTCTCATAGCACCATTGCCCTCACGACGTCGATCCTGAAAGAGGATGGGCACGGACGCTCAAATGAAACTCCTGTGGAATGGATTCCTCAGTGGCACGGACTCGAAACATTATTACTCTGATCGTTGCGGTCTCGATCACATGGCAATCCCTCGTGCCATGTGAATGTGAACTGTGCTGCCACGCTGTGGCTGATGCAACTTCGAACGATATCGATTCAGAAGTGTCACCGTCAGGATGCAGTCATTCGGCTCATCATCCTGATTCGTCTAAGCACACCTCTAAGGCCACGCGAACCGATGGGTCGGGCGGTTTTCTTTCAGGCGATCGCGAGCCTCAGCATTTTCCCTGCCATCGCTTTGCGGGGATGACAACGTCGAACAAGTCCATCGCCGATTCAGTTTTGGCATGGGCTATTCTGACAGCACCAGGAAATGGCACGCCGCACGTATTGGGCACCAGCAAGTTATCACATTGCTTGCAAACCAACGGTGTCACGCACGTAAGACTTGATCCGGGGGCAGTCCTGCGCCTGCAGGTCTAAGTCATCGTTAAGCCTCATGTCGTTTGGACACTTGTGTCCAATTTCGCGTTGATGAGCAACATTGCCTTCATTTTCACCGTGATCAAATCCTGGACAACGCTGGCTGAAATGCCTCACCCAAACGTCCTGGCTCGCCTTCTTTCGTGGGATCCGATCAAATGCCAAAGATAAAATTTAACTGGACGATTCTTTGTCTTGCGACTGTCATGTGCGGTTCTGGATGTACGGCGTCAAGGACAAAGCTTTCCCTTCCATTGGCACAATCAGAAGCTCGCAGCGCGAAGACCGAGTTTCTAAACGAACAAACGGACGTTCACCAGACAACCGAGGCCACAGATGTAGATAAAGTGATGCCGTACGGTCCCTTGGTTCCCCCTTCATCTGCAAGCTCTGACGTTTCTGATGGAGACATTCAGCCGGTCAGTCACGAGCTTGATGCTGCACCGGTTTCCGATGTCTCCAGTGAACCAATTGTTGTTTCACAGAACTGGTCACTCGCGACAATTGAATCTCTGGCACTTCAGCAAAACCCCGCCGTCCTTCAGGCATCTGCGTCCGCTCATAAGGCTATGGGATATCGGGGCCAGGTAGGATTGAAGCCTAACCCGATTGTCGGATATCAGGGGAGTCAGCTCGCCGATCGAGGAACCGATCAGCATGTGGCTTTTGTCGAGCAGGATATTGTGCTGGGCGACAAATTGCGAAAAAACCAACGTGTTCTGAATCAGGAGATTCAGTCACAGTTGTGGGAAGTTGAAACGCAGCGATTCCGCGTCCTGACTGATATTCGTCAGCGATTCTACGAAGCACTTGCCGCTCAGCGACGCATGGAATTGGCGGCTGAATTTGAGGAGCTGGCGATCAAAGGGGTGACCTTTGCAGAAGTTCGGGTGAGCGCCAAAGAGGGTACGCGTCCCGAAGTTCTGCAGGCTGAAATACAGCTCAAGCAGATCCAGCTTCAGCGTCGACAAGCATCTGCTGCGTTTACCGGAGCATGGAAGCAGCTCATGGCGACGGCTGGAATGCCAGACGTACAACCTGGAACCCTGGATGGCGTACTCTCAGATTCGGTTGAGGCAAAAGACTGGGCAGCAATCAAGGCACAAATCCTTGCGGCCAGCCCGGAACTTCAGGGAGCGCGGGCTCGATTGGCCCGCGCACGTGCCAATGTCGACAGACAGCAGGCTCAGGCGATCCCAAACTTATCTTTGCTGGTGGGAGCCGGTCGGGACAATGGAACGGGCTCGGGAATGATCAATACGCAGGTCGGTCTGCCACTACCGATTCACAATAAGAATCAGGGCAACATTGCTGCAGCGCACGCGGAATTCTGCAGAGCCTCCCAAGATGTTCGGCGAACCGAGTTGTCCATTGAGGCCCGCATTGCGGAAGTAAGTCGCGACTACGAGTCTGCTGCCGCAGCTGTGGATCAATACCATCTGGAGATTCTGCCGAGAGCTCAGGAGACCCTTGAATTGGCAGAGCAGGGATACAAGGCAGGAGAATTTGATTTTTTGCAGGTGCTGATCGCTCGAAGGACGTTTTTCGACGCCAATCTGGAGTACGTCACCGCTCAGGTCAGCCTGGCAAAAGCATCGGTCCTCGCTGACGGCCAGGTTTTGGTCGGCGGACTCGAAACGACTCGCGACACTGAGTTCGATAGTGGACTTCGCGATCAAACCATGAGTGGCCAATAGTTGACGAAAAAGTAGAAGCCTGGCTTGCCGAAAACAAGCCAGGCTTCCATCGCTCTTGATCATCAATCAATGATGTCCGCCGTGATGACCACCCCCATGGTGGCCTCCGGAATGACCGCCGTAACCACCGAAATGCGAACTGTGGCCACCGTAATGTCCATTATGTCCTCCGTAGTAGCTTCCGTGCCCACCGTGGTGGCTTTGGCCAAAACCAATGTTGATTCCTGTGCTGTAGCCATACGAAGGCTGCACATAGGCCGACTGATACGTGGGAGCGTACGAGTAAACTGGAGCCGCGTACGAATAGGGCGGAGCATAGGAGTATGCCGGCACCGAATAACTATACCCGCCGCCGTAAGCGCAGCCGTGCCCGGCTTGAGCCGTTTGGTTTTCACCAAACAGTACGAGTCCGGAAACAACCACTGCCGTCATCAAAATCCTGTTCATGATTCAGCCTTTCACAGTCTCAAGTAGAGATGACTTTCGCAGCATGCGAAAGTTCCAACTCAGCGAAACCAATTGATTCCAATGATCGTCAATAATGGAAGCACCGAATCTTGTAGCGAACGAGTATGAAGCAGTAGTTGTGCCGTGCAGCAAAATTTGCCGAAGGTCGGAATGTGTAGAATTACGCGAAGATGTCGCTGATGCAGGCCATTGTTTTCAGAACGCGGTGTGTTCAAATCGACGGCAGGTGACGTCCGAATGGTATCACGCACCTCTCAGTGGAAGTCTTCGCTCCGTGCATCAGCAAACAACTATCGACAGTCTGCTTATGGTGCGGTTCTTCAACGCCATCCTACGCGACACCGATATGAGATCAAGAGGGCGTGTTGTGTTTGGTATCGTTTCTGACGGATGTCGCTGAATGCTGACCTATGTCGCGAATTGATATTGAGGCATTGAACTTGCACTCCTAGACTACGCGCAAACACAGAGACTCTTCTGGACTTTGACCTTCATGTTCCGTTTACTGGCTATCGCTTCAACATTGCTGCCAATGCTGTCTCACAGCATCTTTGGCTGTTGCTGGCACCACGCGCACACGATGGTCAGTATTGCAAGTTTTGCCGCTGAAGTTGATCAGTTGGATTGCAGTGGGCACGGCGAATGCAGGTCGCACAGTCATGCAAGTCATGATCTGACTGCAGAGATTGGCGTAAATCAAGAGATTCCCGGTTGTCCAGAGTCTCCTTGTTGTCCCGGTGAAAGCAAATCGCCATGCGGTGAGGATCAGTGCGTATTTGTTGGGTCCGAACTGGTACAGGTTGAGTTATTTGGCCTCGAACATCTTCTGGACCATGAACGTTGTTCCACGCACGAACCCGTGTTGTCGTGTACTTCACCAGATGTTCAGTGGCTCCTGTCAGGAAACGCCACCACTGGTGCACAGAGCCCCCGCGCGCTCACGCAGGTCTGGCTTATCTAGCTGCGTTTGACCAACTCCCCTTGTGATTTGGTCCGTTTGCCTGATTGATTTTCTACCGCCTCTTTTGAGCGGCGACGTGAAATCCAAGGCGACCTTCCTTCGGTGCAATTCGATTTTCGCAACGCCTGCGGTGTTGCTGCCTGCTGTCCGGGAGCCTTGACGTGAATAGCTTTGCGCAATTACTGCGTTCAAAATGGTTGTTGGGTATCGGTCTCATTCTCACTATCGTCATTGGCTACTCGACGCGAGCCCGATGGTGGGATCCGACTCAGGAAGTCGTTCGAAGTACCATCTCCGGAACTCGTAACAAGCCGGTCATTGACGAACATGACCACGGCTCGGCGGCTGAGTCGGCGGATCCTCACGCCGGCCATGACCACGGCGGCGATGAATCCGGCACGTTGGAACTTTCGATGCAGGCTCAGGGAAATATCGGGCTCTCTGCGGAGTACCTGCAACCGCTGAAGACAGAAACCTTCCGTCGGTCCATTACAGTGCCGGGGCTGGTCGTTGAACGGCCTGGACGAACGCGCGTGGAGATTTCGACGCCAATGGCGGCTGTGATAACTCATGTCCACGCGGTACAGGGTGAAGCCGTGAAGCCAGGAACACTGCTGTTTCAGCTTCGAATTACAGCTGAAGCACTTGTCTCCACACAGACCGATTTTTTGCGAACGGTCGGAGAGCTGGATGTCGAAAACCGCGAAATCGCGAGACTTTCAAAAGCCACGGAAGCCGGAGCTATCTCGCAGAAAACTCTGCTGGAACGACAGTACGCCAAAGAGAAATTGGAAGTCCTGCAGAACGCTCAAAAAGAAGCGCTGCGACTGCACGGGCTTTCCGAGCGGCAGATTGATGACATTGCTAAGAACCGCCGACTTCTGAGGGACCTTCAGATCATAGCGCCGTCCAGAGATAACCACGGCCATGATGAACTCCAGCTGTCCAGTAGCGCAGTCCGTCCAGTGTCACTGACGGGGGCAAATGTCGGAGCAGTACCATTTGACGAGTCAAAAAATCCAACTGATGAAACAGGCAGTACTCCACTAATACTTCAGGAGGTTCTCGTTCATAAGGGTGAAACGATCGCTGCTGGAACAACCCTCGCTGTGCTTGCTGATTATTCTGAACTCTATATACAAGGCAACGCTTTCGAACAGGACGTTGAGATGCTCTCTCAAAGCGGTCAGCGAAACTGGAAGATCACGGCACTCTTCGAAGGCGCTGGAAATTCTGAGCAGCAGGTTGAAAACCTGGATCTGGTTTATTCAGCCAGTGACATTGATGTCGAATCTCGGTCGTTGTCCTTTTTTGTTCGCCTGCCGAATGAAGTGGCCCGAGAGATGCCGTCGCCCAATGGCCAGAAATTTTTGGACTGGAAGTACCGGCCAGGTCAGCGAGTTCAGTTACGTGTTCCCGTCGAAGAATGGACAGAACAGATCGTGGTGCCTGTGGAAGCCATCGCTCGCGAAGGTGCTGAATCGTTTGTATTCCAGCAGAATGGCAAGCACTTCGATCGAGTACCGGTCCATGTGAAATATCGAGATTCCTCTCATGCGGTGATCGCCAGTGATGGTTCACTTTTTCCCGGCGACGTCGTGGCACAACGAGGTGCGCATCAAATGCTGATGGCCCTGAAGAATAAGTCTGGCGGCGGTGTTGATCCCCATGCAGGACACAATCATTAGCGCGTCGTCAAACTGCCAAACGCGGGTTGGACATTCTTGTCCGACCATTGCATAACGGGCACAGATGCCCATCGCACATTTTGCCAGATGTAGTGAGATTTTCCCGACGGAGACCGTTGGGGCCCATTGAGAGACTTCCATGCTGAATGCCATTATTCGATTTGCTCTTCGACAGCGGATGCTCGTGCTCGCTGCAGCACTGCTGGTGACTGGTTACGGAACCTATCTTGCCCTCAACACACCGATTGACGTCTTTCCGGATCTGAACCGACCGCGAGTTGTCGTGATGACGGAAGCTCCGGGGCTTTCACCGGAAGAAGTCGAATCGCTGATTACGTTTCCGATCGAAACTGCTCTCAACGGGGCGAATGGTGTCGAGGCGGTTCGTAGTTCGTCCGGTGTCGGGATCTCGGTGATTTATGTGGAGTTCGGATTCAATACTAATATCTACAACGACCGGCAAGTGGTCAACGAGCGATTGCAACTGATGCAGGGCCGACTGCCGGACGGTGTCACGCCACAATTGGCTCCGATTTCGTCAATCATGGGCCAGATACTTATGCTCGGGATGTTCAGCGATGGCGACAAGACCCCGCCGCTGGAGTTGCGCACTCTGGCAGACTGGGTTGTCCGACAACGCTTGTTGACGATTCCCGGCGTGGCTCAGGTCTTTACGATGGGTGGCGGCAGAAAGCAGTTTCAGGTGCTTGTGAATCCTGATGAGTTACTTCGATTTGGTGTTTCACTGCAACAGGTGAAGGATGCCGTTGTTAACAGCAACGAAAACGCAACTGGTGGCTATCTTGATCAGCAGGGGCCGAATGAATTGCTCGTGCGAGCCCTGGGAAGAATTCAAACGATTGAGGATCTGGAACAGGTCGTTGTAACCATTCGTGAAGGCCGACCTGTGATGCTGACGCAGGTTGCCCAGATCGTCGAGGGCGCTCAGGTGAAACGCGGCGACAGCGCAGCGTTCGAGCGGACTGCACAAGATCTCGACAAGAACAACGTTGCTGGCAGCAACGACTGGTCCGGTGGCCCCTGCGTGGTACTTACCATCAATAAACAACCCGGAGCGGACACCCGCGCTGTAACAGATAATGTGATGAAGGCCATCGCCGAACTTGGTCCTTCGCTGCCAAAAGACTTGCGAGTCATTCCATTGTATTCGCAGAAGTCTTTCATTGATCGAGCCATCGAGAACGTTGTCGAAGCGCTGCGCGACGGAGTCATTCTGGTGGTTATCATTCTGGTTCTGTTTCTGATGAATATCAGGACGACATTTATCACGCTCACAGCCATCCCGCTGTCGCTGGTCATCACGGCACTGGTCTTTGCGGCGGCAGGCATGTCAATCAACACAATGACCCTCGGTGGTCTCGCTGTGGCGCTGGGTGAACTGGTGGATGATGCCATCGTCGACGTGGAGAATATCTTCCGGCGACTCAAGGAAAATAAGCATGCGATAAAGCCAAAGCATCCGTTGCTGATTGTGTTTCAGGCCAGTACGGAAGTTCGAAACTCCATCGTCTTCAGCACGATCATCGTTTGTATCGTCTTCATTCCGCTGTTTGCTTTGACAGGCATGGAAGGACGTTTGTTTGCTCCTCTGGGTGTCGCTTATATCGTTTCAATTGCTGCGTCTCTGCTGGTTTCCCTGACTGTGACACCGGTACTTTCTTACATGCTGCTGGGCCATGCAAAACTGTCTGAACATGGCGAAGATGGATTTCTGTTGCGAGTTCTGAAAGGTGTTGCGAGTCGAATTATTCGATTCAGCCTGTCGTATCCACGGCTCAATCTTTCGGTCGTGGTCGTGAGTGTGCTCATCTCCAGTTTGTTCGTCATCAATCTGGAACGCGACTTTCTGCCGCCGTTTAACGAAGGTTCGATCCAGTTGAACGTTGTGCTGCCGCCTGGAACATCACTGGCGGTTTCAAACAGCATCGCAGCACGCTGTGAACAACGACTGATGCAGGTGCCGGATGTTGTCAGAGTCGGTCGTCGAACCGGACGTGCGGAGCTTGACGAACATGCGGAAGGCGTGAACACCAGTGAATTTATCATCGATCTGAATCAGAGTTCGCACCTGACTCGCGAAGAACAGATCAACGAAATTCGCGAAGCGATGGCAGATATTCCTGGCGTGGTCTCTGCCGTCGAACAACCGATTTCGCATCTGATTTCTCACATGCTGTCCGGTGTGAAGGCTCAAATTGGAATCAAGATCTATGGAGATGACCTTGATCTGCTGCGTCGAAAGGCTCAGGAGATGGAACAGGCTGTAAAAACAGTACCAGGCGTGGCGGATCTGATGCTGGAACCGCAAGTGCTGATTCCTCAGTTGCGGATTGAACTCAAACGCGACAAGCTGGCTCTGAATGGACTGACGGCCAGCCAGGTCAATCAGTTCATCGAAACGGCTTTGAACGGTGTCGTGGTTTCTGAAGTCCTCGACGGACAACGCACGTTCGATCTGCTCGTGCGGTTTGACAACAAAGATCGCGAAGACATGGAAGCCCTGCGTCGACTTTCCATCGACTTGCCTGAAGGCGGCACCGTCCCTTTGGAGTCCGTTGCCAACATCTATGAAGCGGGCGGTCCAAATACGATCAATCGCGAAAATGTGCGTCGTCGAATTGTGCTGCAATGCAATGTCAGTGAACGAGGCGTCGTCGATGTTGTTACGGATATTCAAAAGAAGCTCAATCCTATCGCCGCAACACTGCCACCCGGCTATTTTGTGGAATATGGCGGGCAGTTTCAGAGTCAGAAAGAGGCCAGTCGCATACTGGGAGTACTGTTTGCCGTGTCACTGGTGGGCGTGTTTCTGACACTCTACGTGATGTTTCGATCGGTCAATCTCAGCTTGCAGGTGATGGCCGCGTTGCCGATGGCATTTATTGGCAGCGTGGCGGCTCTGGTCCTGACAGGCCAGACGCTGACAATCGCGGCAATGGTCGGATTCATTTCTCTGGCGGGCATTGCTTCACGCAACGGAATTCTACTGCTGAATCACTACCTGCATCTGGTTAAGTATGAAGGCGAGACCTGGTCACACTCCATGATCATTCGAGCGGGTCTCGAACGTCTGGCACCTGTTCTGATGACGGCGTTGACTGCCGGTATCGGTCTTGTTCCGCTGGTCCTGGCGGCTGGCGAGCCCGGCAAGGAAATTCTTTACCCTGTCGCGACTGTGATACTAGGTGGTGTCATTAGTTCGACACTTCTCGACTTCTTCGTTCATCCGGCTCTGTTCTGGTTGTTTGGCCTCAAAGCCGCACAACGAGTGGTTAGCGAATCTGCAGATGAGATTCCGCTGGTTGAGCCGCATGAAGAGTCAACCCAAGCTCACCAGAGTGGTGTGGCTTCGGCCTAACCCGACTTCGATCAATTTGATGGCAAAGTAATTTCAAAGACGGCATACGAAGTGCGACTGACGAGTTTGTCTTCTGTTCCATGTTAGTGAGCAGAAGTTAAAACCGTACCGTTCGATGGTCTTCAGGCATGTGGACCGTGGAACACATTAAGAAAGTCGCTGTCATGTTATTCAAAGTTACGTTGTCGATTTTTGCAGTTCTTTCAATCGCCAGTTCCGTAGCCACTGCTTCGGAAAGTGGAGAGTCCGTGGCATTTCGTTCAAAGGAATGGCAAAGCCTTCATGCTAAAGATGATGTCGATGCAGACAAGACGCTTGCCATGCTCCGAAAGCTGGGATGCGAAACAAAGGTCGACAATCACGGCGATCATTCTGATGTGACGTTTCGATCGGTCGAATGGAGAGAAATCACACTGGAGTCCCATGATAATGCGGACCGCTGGGAACAGTGGCTGAACAAAAATGGATTTGAAACTCTACACGGCCATGCACATGCCCCTTCAGGAGATGCAATCGTTGTGGAATACATGCAGAGTGAATGGCAGGCTCAGCATTTTGAAGATGACAGGAAGGCGGCAGAATTTGTGGCCATTTGCAAAGGACTTGGTTGTGAAGTTCGAAAAGGAAATCACAGCGGTCATATCGATGTGAGTTTCCGATGTGCGTCACGACGAAGCCTGATTTGTATTGACCATGACGAAGCCCATTCGATGCAGTCATGGCTGGAGAAAAAAGGTTTTCAGACAGAACACGTTCACTAATGTTTTGAGGGATGACGGGACTCGTTCGAGCGTCGAACGCATCTTGATTGGCTGTGTTGCCTATTGTTGGTTTCTGATAAGGGAGTTTTTCGATGAGACTGTTTTTAGTAACGATGTTCATGGCTGGCGTTTGTGTTGTGGCAATGCCTTCGCCAACAAATGCGGCTGATGAAAAAGAGACGTTTGTTTTCGCCTATCGCCTTTTGGAACCGCAAACAAAAGAATTTGAGGATTCAAAGAAAGGAGAGGCATTCGTGAAGGCTCTTGGAAAGCTTGGGTGCAAATCCAAGACGGAATCTCACGAGGGACACATGGATGTCATATTTCAGCAGCCTCGGTGGACTCTGGTCACGCTGCAGTCCGAAGAACTGGTTCACAAATGGCAGGATTGGTTGAACGATGCAGGTTGCGAAACGCTGCATAGTGAAGATCCGGAGCATGAAGAAGAACACGATGAAGCTCATAAGCACGAACACGAAGCCGACATGGAAGTTATCGCGTTTCAGACAACAGACTGGGTCGAAAAGCATTTCGAAAAGGCTGGAACGGGGGCCGAGTTTGTTGTTGTTTGCAAAGCTCTGGGGTGTGAGTTTACGGAAGACGTTCACGATGGCCATGCTGATGTGACATTTCGCTGTATAAAACCCCGGACCATCGAATGTGCGGGGCATGAAGCGGCTGAGAAGCGAGCAGAGTGGCTCACAAAGCTGGGCTTTGTTGTAAAGCATGATCATGAATAACAGCTGCGGAAAAATGGGTGAAATACGCTGGCATGCTGAAATTTGACTGATTGCGGTTTGATGGCTGATACAAGAGCCATTCGTCTGCCGAGAATAGAATAACGGATTGCGTTTAGGAGCTTGTTGCAATGGCCAGAACCCTGCTTGGAACAATATTGCTTGTTTCCCAGATCCTCACAGGATTCTGGGGCAATGCAACATTGTGCCTGCGGAGTGATGGGACCATCTGCTGCGTCCATGACCTGGCTGAAGCTTGCCATTGCTGCCAACACGAGCATGGAAAACGATCCTCAGATGAACACTGCGACGATTCTCACACTTTGTGTGCAATCGCCGGCAGTCATGAACACAAGGACGATGGCAACTCGACACCAGAAGCCTCTGTTCCGTATGCGCTTCCGCTGACTTCGGCTAATCCTTGTGGTTGCCGACATCTGCCGCTTTCGTCAAGTACGACCCCTTCCACACAGAGGTCGTCCAGTGTGACATTGACGCATCGGCATCAATGCCGCCAGTCGGCACCTCTGCTTGATTACGCTCGCGAGATACGAGCCAGCCAAGTTGTGGCAGACACTAAGTCTGTCCGATCGCCCCGCTGCCTGACCGTCGGCTTGACCATTGTGTCGTCGACCATCATTCGCTGTTGAGATTCCTCTGCATGCGCTTGCCCTCTTTGTAGTGGCGAACTCGCGAGGACGTCTTCGAGCCTTAGATTGTCTGTTGGAAATACTTGTCCGACCACAAGACGATCGGCTGCAACACTTATCGTCCCGTAGACTCAAGCCTTCGTAAACACATCAGTTTCTGGTCACTCATTTCAAGAGCGTGCCGGATAATCGAACGCTGGGACGTGTCATGAAGTTTTTGATCATGCTGTTGCTGTTTGTGGTGACTGCCATCGCGGAAATCGTCGGCTGTTACCTGCCATACTTATGGCTGAAAGAAGGTAAATCTGTCTGGTTACTGCTGCCCGCCGCTGCCAGTTTATCACTGTTTGCTTGGCTGTTGTCCTTGCATCCGACGGCAACTGGCAGAGTGTATGCAGCATACGGCGGAGTCTACATTGCTACGGCGATCTGCTGGCTCAGGATCGTCGATGGAGTGCGGCCGACTCGCTGGGATGTCGTCGGCGTCATTGTGTGCCTAACGGGAATGTCAATCATTATGTTGGCCCCTCGAACATAAGTCGTGTTTCAGGACAGCCAATAATCTTTGTTCCATCGGTCTTCAATTTCACTGGCGTGTCTGAGACACGCATCAAACTGGAAGGAATCAAAATGAAGTCGTCAACAATGTTTGCGTTGTTTGGTGTTGTGGGAGGCTGGATTTCGCTGAGCGAATCACTGCATGCACAGTCACAAGCACGGCAGTCATCGGCACAGGCTGTAGCTCAGGTTCGTGCTCTCAGCCGACTGGAGCAGTCACTCAAAGCAGCGGGCAGCGAAGGGAAATTCACGTTCATTGTGTTTTCGAAAGAAGACAACGCAGCCGCCCGCGAAATGCTGGGTGTGGTGGAAACAGGTGTTGCGGAACGTCATGAACAGGCTGTTGTGGTCACAGCTCGCGCGAATGATCCGGCCGAGCAGCCTTTGATTGAACATTTCGGAATCGGTCGTGCACCGATGCCGCTCACGGTTGCTGTCGCTCCGAATGGCGCTGTTACAGGGGTCTTTGCAAAGACAATCACCGATGAACTTATCAGTACGGCGATTGTGACCCCGACGATGATGAAATGCATGAAGTCGCTGCAGAACAAGCAACTTGTGTTTGTGCTGGTGTCTGCGAGTGACAAAGCCGCAGTTCCTTCTGGTGTTAAGGCTCTGCAATCAGATCCACAGTTCAGGGATCGGATCGCGTTTACTGCGTTGCGAGTTGATGATCCGGCGGAAATGCGATTCATCAGTCAAATGAAGATTGACCCGCTTCGTGTTGAAGGGCCATACGCTGTTCTGATTGCTCCTCCCGGAGTTATGGTGGGGCACTTTGATTCGACTTCCACTGCATCACAGATATCTGCCGCGATTCACAAGTCTGGACAATGCTGTGACGATCCAAACTGCAAACACGCAGCGGCTCCAGCCCAAACGGCGACCAAAACAAATTCATCAAGGAAGAACTAACATGAATCTCAGATCTCTTGTCTGGAAAGAGCTGCGAGAACGACCATGGTCGGTCGTCTCCAGCAGTATTGCAATTTTGCTCGGCGTGGCGGCCCTTGTGGCCATTCGTCATGTCACTGTCCATTCCGAACAGGAAGTTTCCCGTCAGCTCTCCAGTCTTGGAGCCAACATTCTGATTCTTCCCAAGGACGCTTCGCTGCAGAACTACTACGCGGCCGATCGCAATGGCCAAACTTTACCCGAGGAGCACGTGACAGAAGTGCTGATGGCGGGACTGGCCGGTGTCGAGAAAGTCACTCCAAAGCTCAGCATGCCTGCCAGCTTAGGCGGACTCGAAGTGACGCTGACCGGAATTCTTCCGCAGAGCGAATTTACCGCACAGCAGTCGTGGCAAACGGCTGCCTTGTTTACTCCAAAGAAACACGACGGCTGCAAGAAGGCCAGCCATGAACCCTCAGAGGCTGACAAGACTCCTGAATCGCTCAACACAACACGAGCGATCGAGAATCTTGAGAAGACTCAGATCGTGCTTGGTGCGGACGTGGCGGAGCGATCGGCATTCTCTGAAGGAGACACAGTGGAACTGCTGGGAGGAACATTCACGGTTCTGGGGACGTTGTCGCGGACCGGGACGGTCGATGATTCGAGAGTCTTTGCTCATCTGCATACGGTGCAGGAACTGGCCAAATCTGGCGAAGTGGTCAGTGCGATTGAGGTCATCGGATGCTGTGAAGACGCGGCCGGAGATCTCGTTCCGCAACTGAGCAAGCTGTTGCCTAACGCCAGAGTCGTGACTGTTTCGCAAGTCGTGCAGACTCAAGTGGGGGTCAATCGGCTGATGTCCGGGACATCGTGGTTTGTTCTTGGAATTCTGATCCTGGTCGGCGGAGCCAGTCTGGCGAGCGCGATTGCGGCGAATGTTCGTGAACGTCGACGTGAGATTGGCACATTGATGGCGATTGGGGCAACGCCGGGATTTGTTCAGCGACTGTTCCTGATGAAGGCACTGGTGCTAGGACTGGTTGCCGGATCCATCGGCTGTGCACTTGGTCTGCTGACGGCTGTTCTCGTGGGGCCGCAATGGGCCGGGGTCACCGTCGTCCCGTTGCCAGGTCTGGCCGTGATGGCTGTTGGTGCCGCAACTTTGCTGGCTGTGCTGGCCGCCTACTGGCCCGCTCGTCAAGCCGCAAAGCTTGATCCTTGTCTTTGCTTTCAGGAGGTGTGACCATGATCAGACTCGAAAATGTCAAACGCACCTACACTCGTCACGGACAGACGGTGACGGCACTGCAATGTGAGAACCTGCGAATCTCGGCTGGCGAGTACGTGGCTGTCGTTGGCCCCAGTGGCAGTGGCAAGTCAACGCTGCTGTCATTGCTCGGAGGAATGCTCTCACCGACATCCGGTCGCATCTGGCTGGATGATACCTCAGTCTATGAACAGTCGGTGATTTCCCGTTCCACAATTCGCCGTGAGCGAATGGGCTTTGTGTTTCAGACCTTCAATCTTATTCCGTACCTGACAGCATTGGAGAATGTTCAGGTGCCTTTGGCGTTAAACAATGTTTCACCGGTTAATCAAGTGGGACTGGCAACCGCAATGCTGCAGCGATTTGGACTTGGCGACAGGCTGAATCATAAGCCATCGGAAATGAGCGTTGGCCAGCAGCAGCGAGTTGCCCTGGCTCGTACGCTAGTCAATGATCCACAGATCATTTTGGCGGATGAGCCGACCGGCAACCTGGATCCGACAAGTCGCGAGGTCGTGCTGAAAGCCTTCGATACCTGCTATGATGAAGGCCGGACGATTATCACGGTGACGCATGATCTCACTGCTGCGGCCCGTGCAAAGCGTCGACTGGTATTGAATGATGGACAAATCAGCGAAGAATCGTTGTCCCGTGCCAAAGTGGCGTAGTGCGATCCTCGCGAGAAATCTGGCTGAATATTTTTGCATGAAAACTTGCAGACCTTTTTCTGGTGCGTCGCCAGAGAAAGGTCTGCTTCTTGTTGATGAAAGAAGGTCGTCATGACCATGTATCGTCGTTCGTTTCGATCCCTGAAATGTCTCTGGCTGCCGATCTTTGGAGCGTCACTCATCTGCATCACAGGATGCAGTGAATCCGGCACGACAGTTCCCAGCAACACAATTTCCGAGCTTCCTCCGGACACAGGCGGCCACGATGAGCATGCTCATCCAACTGAAGGTCCTCACCACGGAGACCTCGTTGAACTGGGCAACGAGGAGTACCACGCCGAAGTTGTCCACGGCGAAGCAGGCAGCGTGACAGTCTACATTTTGGACAGTGCCGCCAAGGTGGCCGTCCCAATCGAAGCGGCCGAACTGATGATTAACATTTCGCACGACGGAAAAGCAGAACAGTTCAAGCTGCCTGCAGAACGTGAAGCAACCGATCCTGAGGGCAAGTCGTCTCGCTTCTCGGTGAAGGACGAAGAGCTGGCCAGCGATCTCGATAGTCACGACGCCGCTGCGAAGTTGGTCGTCATGATCGACGGTAAATCATTCTCAGGAAAAATCGAACATCAGCACGAAGGAGAACACAAGCACGATGACGGGCATAACCACTAGCCCAGCATTCCTTGCTGGAGATTGTGTGAACTGGACCAAAGTCCCGCTGATTTTGTTAGCACTTCTGCTCGTCAGCGTCAGCAGCCTGAAGTATTTCGTGAAGGCGAGAGACGATGACGGAAAAGACTAAGCTTGATATTGCTTTACTGTTACCAGCGGTGCCGGATGCTCGCGATGCCTGTGTTCGACGGCTTGGCGATATCCTGACGGCGAAGAAGGGAATTGAGACTGCTCACCTTGTCGACACGAGCCTGGATGGAGTGAATCAGATATGCATTCATTTCGATCCGGATCAACTCTCAATCGGCGAGGTGCGAGAACTCGCGATTCGGGCTGGAGCGGAACTGGACCAACAGTTCGGTCATCTGTTGTTGAATTCTCAAACGATGTACGCTCGGCAGGCAAGCTCATTCGAAGCACGAGCGAAAGAGATCCCCGGGATTCTGGATACCGCCGTTTCGCCGACCGGCTTGCTGAAGATTGAATTCGATCGAAAGGTGACGAACGAGGACAGCATCCGCGTCGCTTTACGAAAGATTGGAGTTCCACTCACTGATGCGCCGGTTACTGCGGTCGAAGGCGACCGTCCCGAGACTAAGCCAAAAACTCCGGCAGAAGCACACGAGCACGAACACGAACACGGCGGTTGGCTCGGCGAACAGGCGGAGCTGCTATTCGCTGGCATTTGCGGCATTCTGCTGGTGACGGGTTGGCTTGTATCGACCCTCGCAAGCACGTCCCCATGGGTTCCGTGTAGCCTGTATCTGGCCGCGTATTTTTTCGGTGGCTATTTCACTTTTCGAGAGGCTCTCGAAAACGTGTTGGCACGGCGTTTTGAGATTGATTTTTTGATGCTGGTCGCAGCCCTTGGCGCAGCGAGTCTCGGAGAATGGGCTGAAGGAGCGTTACTGCTGTTTCTATTCAGCCTTGGACATTCTCTGGAACATTTTGCGATGGGCCGCGCCAAACGGGCCATTGAGGCCCTGGCAGAGCTTGCACCGCAAACAGCCCTTGTTCGTCGCGGCGGCAACACAGAAGAAATCTCAGTGGACCTGCTTCAGGTAGCGGACGTTGTCGTTGTGAAGCCCAATGAGCGGATTGCGGCCGACGGCTTTGTGATCAAAGGCGAAGGAAGCGTCAACCAGGCTCCGATTACAGGTGAGAGTGTCCCTGTCGACAAACGACCGGTCGCAGATCCGCAGCAGGCTGCTGCCAATCCGAATCGACTCGATGCTGCCCACCGGGTCTTTGCCGGGACCATCAACAACAGCGGTGCCCTGGAAATTCAGGTCACGAAGCTCGCGAGCGAATCCACTCTCGCCCGCGTTGTTCAGATGGTGAACGAAGCCGAGACACAGAAATCCCCAACGCAGCGATTAACGGACACCTTTGAGCGTCGGTTCGTTCCAACAATCCTTGTGCTGGTAGTTGTCCTGCTATTCGCATGGTTGGTGATCAACGAACCATTCAGCAAGTCATTCTATCGTGCGATGGCCGTCCTGGTGGCTGCCAGTCCGTGTGCTCTCGCTATTTCTACGCCAAGTGCTGTCCTAAGCGGAATCGCCCGCGCAGCCCGCGGCGGCGTTCTGATTAAAGGTGGCGGACCGCTGGAGAATCTGGGAACACTTCGCGCAATCGCTTTCGACAAGACCGGTACACTGACGGAGGGAAAACCTCGACTGACAGATGTTATCACTTTCAACAACGTGGCCGAGAACGAGTTGCTGAAGATCGCGATTGCGGTTGAGCGTCTTAGTGACCATCCACTTGCCGCAGCCGTGGTCCGCGACGGCAACGAACGACTGAAGAATGACTCCATTGCAGAAGCTCACGACGTGCAGAGCATCACAGGGCGTGGAGTCAAAGCCACTGTTGACGGTCAGTTGGTGTACATCGGCAGCGAGAGCCTGTTTGCCGTGGTCGATGGACCACCAATTCCGGATGCTCTGCGTGAATCGGTCCAGAAGTTAAAGGCAAGTGGACGAACCACGATGATCGTCCGACGGGGCGACACATATCTCGGAGTTCTAGGGCTGATGGACACGCCGCGCGAAACAGCAAAATCCGTGATAGCCCGCTTAAAACAACTCGGCATGCAACGCATAGTCATGCTCTCGGGCGATAGTCAGCAGGTCGCCACCGCAGTCGCCAAAAGCGTTGGAATCGACGAAGCGATTGGTGACTTGATGCCTGAACAGAAAGTTGATGCGATCAGGAAGCTCAGTGAAGCAGGTGGCGTGGCCATGGTTGGGGATGGTGTCAACGATGCTCCCGCGATGGCAAATGCTACAGTGGGAATCGCGATGGGTGCCGCTGGTTCCGATGTGGCTCTGGAAACCGCCGACGTCGCATTGATGGCTGATGACTTGAGTCATCTTCCATTCGCCGTCGGACTCAGCCGACAGACGAGTCGCATCATTCGCCAGAATCTGTGGTTCAGTCTGGGCATGGTCGCATTCCTTGTTCCTGCGACAATCTTGGGGCTGCAACTGGGAGCCGCCGTCGTATTCCACGAAGGATCGACCCTTCTTGTGGTGTTCAATGCGCTCCGGTTGTTGAGCTATCGTAGCACGTAAGTCACAGCTCTATCACCCCGATCACTCGACAAGTGTAGCATGTCTGCTGGTCCGGGATTCGAGGAGCACTTCAATGAATCGCTGCCCTGTATTCAGATTGCAGAACTCGCGGCTCAAGCAAGTTGACAACCACGATGAAACACAATCAATCTACAACGTTGCAGTTGTGCAAGCGGTTGTAGTGGAGCCTGAAGGAACGCGAACTCTTCGGGCACACTGCGAGAGCCTGCACGATCTCCACAGTCGCCGTCAATGCTTTTCGTTGGTCCTCGTATTGCAACCGTGCCTCCGCATGTCGTTCGACAGTTGATCATGATTGAGCCTTGCCGAATGTCAACATTCTCAAACCGTTTGCAACAACAATAAACTCGCTGATTTCGTGTCCGAGTACCGCGACTGGCAACGTGAACTGGCCTGAGACGGCACCGATGACGAGGATCAGGATCACGATTGCGGAGAGAATCAAGTTTTGCCGGACAATCGTCTGATTGCGCTTCGCCAGCCTGAATGCGTAGACGAGTTTCTCCAAGTCGTCAGCCATCAGCGCGACATCAGCGGTCTCCAGAGCGACGTCGGTTCCGGCGGCACCCATCGCTATTCCCACGCTGGCTTCGGCCAATGCTGGAGCGTCATTGACGCCATCGCCTACCATTGCGACGTGTTTGTACCGCTGCATCAATTCTCGCAGCTTGGTCACCTTGTCGTCTGGCTTCAGACTGGCGTAAAAGTCGTCAATGCCCACCTCTTTTGAGATTTGCGCCGCAGTTCTTTCATTGTCGCCCGTCAGCATCGCGACCTTCTTGATACCGATGTCGTGCAACCCGGCAATCGCGTGCTTGGCGTTGTCTCGAACCGTGTCACGCATCGCGATGGCAGCCCAAACTTGTTTATCCGTGCCAACGACCGCGACGGTTTTCCCTTCGTCTTGTAAGCGAGTCACCACGGCGGAGAGTGAACCTAGATCAACTTGCAATTCGTCTTCAAATAGCTTTGGTTTGCCAATGTAGATCAATTGACCATCGACCGACGCGGAAGCTCCCGCACCGGTCAACGAATTGAAATCGGTCGTCGAACGCGGCTCGATATTTTCGGTTTCAGTAAAACGAACGATGGCTTTGGCGAGCGGATGCTGACTCAGTCGTTCGATACCAGCGGTGATCGCCAAGACTACTTCGCGTGAGGGCGTCGCGGCATGTTCCGCAAATTCGCAATCCGTGACGGTCGGTTCGCCGAGCGTAATTGTGCCTGTCTTATCCAGCGCGACCACGTTGATTTCCGCGAGCCGTTCGATATACACGCCGCCTTTGATCAGTACGCCGTGACGCGCAGCTGTGCCAAGCGCGGCAACGAGAGTGACAGGAATCGAAATCACAAGAGCACATGGAGCGGCGGCGACGATGAAGATTGTGGCGCGAATCGCCCACGGATACCACGTCGTGTCGAAAAACATGGGTGGCAGCAGGGCGATGGCGATACCGATCAGCAAAACCGCAGGGCTGTACCAGTTACCGAATCGTTCGATGAACCGCTGGCTCTCACCTTTGCGTTCCTGAGCCTCCTCGACCATCACGATGATTCGCGAGATCGTGTTCTCCGCAAATAACTTCGTCGCCTTAACTTCTAGCGATCCTTCGGCGTTGATACTGCCCGCGTAAACGGTGTCACCCACACCTTTCTCGACGGGAACACTTTCGCCGGTCACCGGGGCCTGATCCAGGCTTGACGCTCCCGAAACGATCTCACCATCAGTTGGCACTGATTGCCCGGGATGCACGAGGAACCGGTCTCCGGGCTGCAAGTCTTCGACGGGGATTTCTCGCTGCTTGCCATCTTCAATCAGCAGAGCGGTCTTGGGCGTTAGGTCCATCAACGCTCGAACCGCCGAACGCGTCTTTGCTTCAGTGTAGCCTTCAAGTGCTTCGCTGATCGAATACAGAAAGACCAGCATCGCCGCCTCCGCGGGCTGACCGAGGGCGTAGGCCGCAGCGGCGGCAACGGTCATCAGTAATTCGATCCCGATTCGTCGCTCGAAAAACAGTTCTTCGAGTGCTTCGCGACCAAAGTAGTAGCCACCAATCAGAATACTGGCGGTGTACAGCACCAAGGGCAACCAACCGTCGATCCGGTAACTCAGCAACCAACCCACTAACAGCACGAAGCCCGAGACGATCGCCGCCAGCACTTTGGGATTCTTCCAGAACGGCGGCAAACTCACTTGTTCGCCCTGTTTTTTCACCGGAAAGCCGAACTCGCTAAGCTTCGCTTCCACATTTTCTTGCGATAGGGCGTGCTCATCAACGGTGAGACGAACCGTCCCCGACGAAGCCAAGATTTGTAGCAGTTCAAGATCAGGCTGCGATTCCAACGACCGGCGCAACCGCGCAGCATCGTTGTCGCAATCCATGTTAGCAACGTGGAAACGGTATTCTTTCATAGCTTTCTTAATGCTCGCTTCATCGCTCAAGGCGAATCGGTTCATGCAGAACGGCGGTGAAAACTGGTCCATAGGATTCACAAACAGCGGTTTGCAACGATCCCAGGCACAGGCAAAGCAATATCACTTCTTTGGTTTTGAAGTGAAAGTTCCGCTCGGGCCTTCGAGCTTCACCGGCACTTTGCCAGCTTTCTCAACTGCTTCCCACAACTGAAGTGGTGAGAGGGTTGCATCGCCTTTGGGGACCACGATCGCGGTCTTGGACTTGATGTCTGTTTTCACATCACTAACGCCACGAACTTCCGACAACTTTGCCGCCACTTTCTTCGCGCAGCTCTCACAGTCGAGAACCTTCAACGTGAGGGTGGTTTCCGTCTTTGAAGCGGCAGGTGTTGCCCAGACTTGGCTGGTCACACAAGCGGCAAGAGCCAACGTCAGGGCAACACAAAGGGAGGTACGGAACATTTTTAGATTCTTTTCAAGCAAACTATCGTCAAAAATGAAACGGTCGAGGCGTTCGAAAAGTATGCACGTCACATGGTTATCTCCTTTGCAGTGGAAGATGATGTGGGTGAACACAAAAGACGTGGTTGGGGGGCGGGCGCTTTCACGGGCTGGCGAAACACGCTATCGACCCCCCAGCCACTACGATGAAATGGTCCTTCACTCTTCCGGTTGGGGCGGCTTGTGGCCGGTTTTGGCTTCGTAAATAGCCACAAACTTGTCGGCGCGTTTGGGGCCGCAAATGAAGCACTGCGATTCAGGGCGATTGTGTTCTTTGCACCAATCTCCGGCTTCCTTAAATTTTGCAACCAGCGACGAGTCACACCTTGCACACTCGCCTTCCGGGACGCCGTGTTCGACGCACCACCAGCCACCATGACTGTGGTCAACGTCGGTCACTGCAGGTGACCCGGCAGCACCATCTGCTGCGGTCTCGCTTTTGTTGCAGCCGCTCAGAGCAATGCCGCTGAGCGATAACAAGCCAAGCGTCGTCAACATGCCAAACGACAGACTGCGAGTTCTAAACATCCAAACCATTTCAATTCTCCTTCGACATTGTCGAAACAAGGGTTAGACCGTCAGACGTTCGGACACGTTTCTGAATTCGAAGGGATCATCAGAATTCAACGCATGCCGAACTTCTGGATCGGTCGGGTCATTTGGGTGGTGGCGATGACCGTCATCGTCTCCTCCATCTCCGTCAAACTTCTCTACGGGCAAATTGAATACGACGTAAAGCACTCGCAACACGAGCAAACTCATTATCATCGCGCTACACACACCACCGATCACCACTGTCGCCAATGGGCGTTGGACCTCCGCGCCCATACCGGTGCTGAACGCCATCGGTACGAAGCCGAGGCTGGCGACCAGTGTTGTCATCAGGAATTGGTCGCAACCGAGTCATCGCCGCTTCTTCGACCGCTTCATCGAGCGAACGCCCGCGTCTCCGTAGCTGATTAATCGTGGAGACCAACAGCATGTCATCCAGTACAGCGACGCCGGACAAGGCAATAAATCCGACTGCCGCCGAGATTGAAAACGGCATGTCGCGAATCCACAATGCGAGTACGCCGCCGATCCACGCAAACGGCACACCAGTGAACACTCGAAACGAATCAATCCAATTTCGATACGTCATATAAAGCAATGAGAGAATCATCAGAAGCGCGATGGGCACGACAATCATTAACCTTGTTTGGGCGCGCTCCAGATTCTCAAACTGTCCGCCCCACTCGATGCGGTAACGACCGGCAGGTAGTTGCACTTTCTCAGCGATTACTCGTTGTGCTTCTGCAACGAAGCTTCCGAGGTCGCGTCCACGGACATTCGCTTCAATGGTGATCCGTCGCTGATACCAGTCGCGTTTGATAGTGTTGGGGCCTTCGACTTTCTCGATCGTGGCCAAACGGGAAAGAGGTATTCGTTCGCCCGATGGTGTAGAGACTAAGATTTGACGAATGGCATCCGGGTTCGCCCGCGCCTTCTCGGGTAGCCGAATGATCAGAGGGAATCGCAACTGCCCTTCGTAGACTTCGCCAACATCATGAGTCCCAAGCGCACGCACGAGATTCATGACGGAGCTGGCGGTGATTCCGTACCGAGCGATCTCATCCTGTTTGATGCGGATCTCCAGCACGGGCTGTCCGGATACTTGTTCCATCTTGACGTCTTCAGCACCCGGAATCGAGTTGAGCGCTCGTTCGACTTCCGATGCCTTCTCGACCATCACATCCAGATCATCACCGAAGAGAATTGCGGCCACGTCGGAACGGACGCCCGAAATCATTTCATTCATCCGCATTTCGATCGGTTGCGACATGGCTAGTCGCGGACCGGGCAAGTCTCGCAGTTCCTCTTGAACGAGGTTCGTAAGTTCTTCCTGCGTCTCGGCTCGCGTCCATTCCTCGCGCGGGTGAAGCGTGATAAACAAGTCCGTAAGTTCTGTTCCCATTGGATCGGTCGCCACTTCCGCTGTGCCGATTCGACTCCAAACCTGTGCAATCTCGTCTGGAAAGTTTTCTAATAACACCTGCTCCATTTTCGTGTTGTAACGAATCGATTCCTCCATCGTGGTTCCGGCCAGTCGCACAACGTTTAGAGTGATCGCACCTTCGGAGAGCCGAGGAACGAATTCGGAACCAAGGTTCGGAGCGACGAGTGAAAAGACGCTCACAAGCAATAACAGAGCCGAACCAATGACAAACGCTTTGTGGTGCATCGTGAACCGCAGCACGGGTGCGTAGAGTCGCTTGAGCACGCGGATCAACAGCGGTTCCTTTTCTTCAATGTGATTTGGCAAAAACAGGCTCGCCAAAACTGGCATCAAAGTCAGAGACAAAACCATCGACCCTGCCAGCGCCATAATGACGGTCATTGCCATGGGTCTGAACAGCTTGCCCTCGACTCCTTCGAGCGTCAAAATCGGCAAGTAGACAATCATGATGATGAGTTCGCCGAACATCGTCGGTTTGCGAACTTCGACCGCTGCGTCACGAATGACTTGCAGGCGACTTCTGCCGTTTCGATTGTGTGCCAGGTGTCGCACGCAATTTTCGATCATCACGACCGAACTATCGACGACCAGTCCAAAGTCGATCGCACCGAGACTTAGCAGGCTGGCCGCAATCCCGAATTTCAACATTCCCGTGAAAGCAAAGAGCATCGATAACGGAATTGCCATCGCGACAATAATTCCCGCTCTCAGGTTGCCAAGAAAAATGAACAAAACGGCAACAACCAGCAGTCCGCCCTCGAACAGATTCTTCTGCACAGTGTGAATAACGTGATCGATCAATTCGGTGCGGTCATAGACGGTTTGAATCCTCACTCCGGGAGGCAACGTCTCACGAATCGATTGAACCTTTTCCTTTATCGCCCAGGTGACTTGGTGGCTGTTCTCACCCATCAGCATGAAGCCAAGTCCCAACACCGCTTCGCCACGACCGTTCGCCGTAACCGCTCCGCGACGGATTTCGTGACCGATTTGCACATCAGCCACATCGCGAATGCGGACCGGAACGCCGTCTTCAGACGTGATGACGATGTCTTCGATTTCCTGTATGTTGACCGTTCTGCCGACGCCGTGAACGAGCAACATTTCGCTGCCATCGGTCACAGTTCCACCGCCAACGTTTTCATTGTTGGCAGTGATTGCGTCAGACACCTGCTCAAACGTCAAGCCGTACTTAAATAGTCGCTCGGGGTCGAGTCGCACCTGATATTGTTTTTCGTAGCCGCCCCAACTATTCACTTCCGCAACGCCGCGCACCGATCGCAATTGAGGCTTGACGACCCAATCGTGAATCGTTCGCAATTCGGTCAATCGCTTGATGCGTTCTTCCTGCGACACCTTCGAAAAATCGACGCCGTCATAGATCAAAACGTAATGGAAGACCTCGCCCAGACCGGTCGAGACGGGCCCCATCTGTGGTCGCTGAATTCCATCAGGGAGTTCGACGGTGGTGAGACGCTCGTTGATCAGTTGACGCGCAAAATAAATGTCGATCCCGTCGTCAAAGATGACCACGACCTGCGACAATCCAAACTTGGAAATCGAACGCAACTCAAGCAAACCGGGCAAGCCGCTGATTGCCTGCTCGACAGGAAACGTAATCTGTCGTTCGATCTCTTCGGATGCCAGTGACGGTGCAACTGTGTTGATTTGAATCTGTACCGGAGTGGTGTCTGGAAAGGCGTCGATATCGAGTTGTTGGAGTGAGAACACACCGACAACCGCGAAAAGTCCCGCAGCCAGAATGACCATGGCACGATGTTTCAACGAGAAATCAATTAGCCAATTAAGCATCCGTGCTCTCCTACTCAGCGACGCAGTCGCAGCCTGCACCAAGATTGTTCTTGAGGAGTTGCGCCCGCAGCACGTCGCTGCCAGCGGTCGCGATCACTTCACCCGGCAACACACCAGAGATGATTTCGGTGTATTGCCCGTTGGTCGCACCTAAACGAACCGAGCGAACATGAAAAACCTTGTAGCTCTCGGGACTGTCGAAATAATTCTTGTCGCGAACGAACACGACTTGGCAACAACCTTCCCAGTGCGAGGCCCCTGTCGGAATGACGATAGCGTCAGATTCTGTTCGCAAAACCACTTCGCCTGTACCGAAGGTTTCATTGCGAAGGCGTCCGTCAGGGTTTTCCAGTACTGCACGCACCTGAA
Organism: Planctomycetaceae bacterium; assembly: GCA_046349735.1. GTDB lineage: Bacteria > Planctomycetota > Planctomycetia > Planctomycetales > Planctomycetaceae > SXXK01. Next base: position 12,979 of record JAXMBU010000049.1, on the reverse strand, counting down.
TCATGCGCGTCATTTTGTCAGCCGAAGTGCTGATCCAGTCGATGGTCCCACTGGCACTTTCGCGACTGCCATCGGTTCGGAAGTGAACCTGTTGTCCGATCGCCAATTGACTCATGTTTTCAAGGGGAACGTTTAGCGTTAGCCACATTCGGCGAACGTCAGCGACTTGAAAAAGAATTCGTGTTGAATCAACCACTTCGCCGGGTGACACAGATCGCTCGATAACTACGCCGTCCAGCGGAGAAAGAATCGGCAACAAATTTGAAGTGACCGTTTGGCTGTTGAGCCGCGAACGGAACGATTCCGGGATTCCGAGTAAACGCAGTTGGTCAAGAACCTGTTGTTCGGACAATCCCTGAAGCGAACTGACTTGCACTGGAAAGCCAAGATTTCGCAGCGACTGCTCTGCGCTCAAAACGTCCGCGTGTGCCTTCGCTAAGGCCGCTTCGGCGTCGAGGATGCGCGATCCGGCGATGGCTTCACGGGCTTCGGTAAGTCGAACGACGTTTTGTTGTTGCAGCTTTCGCTCTGCCAATGATCGCATCAAAGACGTCTTGAGTCCCCCGACTTCAGCCGCATCAACAATGGCAAGAACTTCGCCTTTGGCAACATGATCGCCAACGATTTTTTCAACAATCCAAACACTGCCGGGGACGCGAGAAGCCAAGCTTGCTTTCCGAGTTGGATCATAAACAATCGACCCGCTTCCATGGACGGATTCGACAATCTGTTGTCGTTCAACCAACTCAACGTCCACGCCGGCTTGGCGTACCGACTCAATCGATGCAAACTGGATGCGAGTCTTGTAAACGTCGCAGGCGCTGTTGTTCTCTTTTCGTGGAACGACGGTGAGCGCCCTTGCCGCCCGTTCAAGATCAGTTGCCAAGACGGACGGCGTCTCTTTTAACTGAGCGACATTGGGGTGATGAAGTGGACAATTATGAACGCCATGTTCGGGACACCATCCGTAGTCTGGCTCCTTGAGCATCAGTGTCGGGTCGCATTGGACACAGATGGATTCAGGCACGCTGTGCTCTTCACACCAATCGCTGATGACCGGTTCTACCGTGCCCGTCATCGCAGCAAATTTGGGAATCTTCCAGTCGTTGTGGTGCCCGAAGTAGAACACCGCCGCGAACGCCACAAGGACGAGCATTGGCCCAATGCTCCCGAGGACTAGCGACAACCCACGCCTGACTGGGCCACGAGGCGTGATGTTGCCGACTTGGTCCGATGCCTGATCTTGAACCGACACCTCAACCGAACGTACGTTTCCAGATGGCGAGTTGGGATCACGGATCGGATGCATATTCGGCGCATCAATAATAGAGTGACTCATGACAGGACTCCTGCTGGCGGAACACGGGACAAACACGGATGGCGACAATCACAATCCAAATGTTTACCGAGGGGCCGCCAACCAGACGGATAAACTCGACGCGCAACCGCAGACGCAGTTGAGAACGGAGTTCGCTGGTTAGCGAGCGATGGCCAGCAGTGACCTAGAGCAGCAGAGACGCACAGACGAGGCGAATCGATCGTCCATCCGGCAAGTCGTGTCGATGCGAGTGTTCTTCACATCGCGACATAAAGACGTTCAGAACGTCCGTTGTATTGAAACATACAGTTACAAAGTTGAGCGACAACTCGATACTAACTGCCGTGCGATTGTTCATCTCAGGCGCTACGTGACCAACGCAATCGACATCGCACGGAACTGGAGATTCGCAAGGCCATGACGCCGAAGAGTCGTCGCTTTGGCACGGTTCGTCATGACTCTCCGAACAAGTACATGTGACCCAAGTTTCTCCACCCAACGCACATACGTCTCCATTGCCAACCGCACAAAAGAACGGGCAAAGGATCACGCGAAGCATGATGGCAGACATCATAATCAGTCGAAACATTTCGGGTCGCTTTTTTTGCAACAAAGTGTCAACGGACAACTTCAGTCTACGTTTCGGCCAATTCCGAAGCAAGGTCGAATCGAATTTGTTGTTTCCATCCTTCCATCCTGCCGTGTTTTTGGCACGATTCGCCAGTTACCACTTTAGCGAAACATGAGAAACTCCAAAACGCTTCCACATTCCATCAAGGCTCGCGGTTAATAGGTAGAGTGACGCAGATATGCATTCATTTCGATCAGAAGCAACTTTCACTTGGCGAAGTGCGTGAACTCGCGATTCGAGCTGAAACGGAACTGGACCAGCAGTACGTTCATCTGCTGCTAGATTCCCAAACAATGTAGGTTCGGCAGGCGAGCTCATTCGAAGCACGAGCGAAAGAGATCCGCGGGATTCTGGATGCGGCCGTTTCGCCGATCCGGCTTGCTGAAGATTGAATTCGATCGAAAGGTGACTAGGGAGGACCGCATCCGCGCCGCATTGCGAAAGATTGGATTCCACTCAACGATGCGCCGGTTGCTGTGGTCGAAGGCGACAGTCTCGGGACTAAGCGAAAAACTCTGGCAGAGGCACACGAGCACGACCACGGCGGTTGGCTCGGCGAACAGACAGATCTGCTATTTGCTGGCATTTGTGGCATTCTCCTGGTGACAGGCTGGCTTGTCTCGACCTTCACAAGCCAGTCCCCTTGGGTTCCTCCGAGCCTGTATCTGGACGGGTATGTTTTCGGTGGCTATTTCACTTTTCGAGAGGCTCTCGAAAACGTGCTGGCCGGCGGCTTTGAAATTGACTTTTTGATGCTGGCCGCGGAACTTGGCGCAGCGAGCCTCCGGGAAGGGGCTGAAGGAGCTTTACTGCTGTTTCTATTCAGCCTTGGGCATGCTCTGGAGACGATCAAATCATCGAGAGCCCAATGCTGGTCCCCGTTCGCGGAGCGCCGCTTTCGATGCCGGAAATCACAAAACACATTCAATGAGAGTATTCGAACAGTCCGCCGCCAGAGCGATGCAATCACCGAGGATTCCGGAAATCCGGATCTTCTCGCACGGGTCGCGGCGATCCAGCATCACAAGGGCTGTGCGTTCTGATTTTGTCATCGATTCGAGAATGGGCATGGAATTACTTCTGAGGATTTGCTGTGGTAAACAGAGAAGCTGCCCGAACCTGGCGATTTGTAACGCGCTGGCAGACTGATCAGCTTGTTCGTCGCCGAAGAATCCGACGGCGAACTGGGACGCGTCGCAATCTCGTTGCTATTGGTAATGAAAAAGCTGGAAAGAGCCTGGCGATTTTCGATACGCGCCGTTGATTATCAGTGCATTCTGTCGGCTTGACGATTCCGCGGGCCGATCGACCGGCATTTGGACGATGATCTGAGTTTGCCACTGGCCAATTCGGTGCTATCGTTCGGCAGCCACTGTCGTAGCAAGTGGCAAAGATCATTGACACAGATTTTTTGATCCCATGGCAGACGGTGCCCAATTCCGAGTTTCCGCGGGCGCGCTGCGCTGGAACCGGACGGCGCGAGCGATCTAGTATCACGACAACGGACGGCTAGCGCTGTGCCGCTTCAAGTAAAACGAAAAACCGTGGGTTCTTTGCAGGCGATTAGTCACCGGCGCGGCAGCTTCGTGTCTTACCGGTCCCGTCTGCTGAGGACGAGCGTTTCAATGGCCGCCTTGGACAACCGCAAGCCCTTCCGCATTTCCGCCAGGAGCTTGCGGAATTGGTGATAGGTCAGAATCCCGCGTGGAATCATCCCCGGGAAAAAGAATTCATGACGGAAGAGCGGAACCTCAGGCGGTCGAATTCGAATCCGAAGATATAGTTGGGCTTTGCTGAGAAGCCGAGTTTCTGTGCCGCTGTGATCACTTCAACCTGGGCATTGCTGGCGATATAGCCGCGCTCGCGGTGGGTCCATTTGCAACCGCACGCCGCAATCAACGAGTGTGCGTCTGTCTTGAAAGCCGTTTTTGCCCTCGGTCCGCACGACGAACTTGTCGCGAGCGTAGCGGGCTTTTGAGATCGGGATCACTTCGCGGCTGTACTAGGTGAACCGGAGAGAATTCGTGTTCTCAGGGTTCTCAAAGAACTTTGTGAATTCACGGGCGAGAAGATGCCAGAGTGTTTCGGTCAATCCGAGATCCAACGGAAGCGTCTGCGTCGTCCAATTCAGAGACGCGTGATTGACCGCAAGTTGAAAATCACTGTGAGCAGCCGCCGTGCCGTTTCGCATGCTGCCGTGAATCGGTCGATCGGCTGAAGTTGTGCCGCTGTGAATAATGCCGTTGTCATAGAAAAACCTGTTCTGTGGTAAGGATTGAAAACAAAAAGAACGTAGCGATTTTGGGGCGTTTGCAAATGATGATCAGACGCCAGACAGAACAACGCGGTCCGCGTCGCTGATATCGAAGTCCTCAAACCGCGTCACGTAGTTGGCGAGTGCGTCAAGTGCCTGAATGACGTTGAGAGAACCAATGGGCCGCTTCTTTCGGCCTGATAAAATTCCGCATCAATATACAGGACTCGAATTTCGGGGACCGGCTTAGGCAGGTTATCGCGTTTTTCTCTTTCGAATTTCTTGTAGGCGTCGTTCAGCTGGTCGATGACGCTGCGGAGTAGTGAATTCATGAGTGCTCTTTCTTTTCGAAGTGTTGCGAAACAGTGAAGCGGAAAAGCCCGCAAGTCTGAGCCCGCGTTATCGCACGGGCGCAGTAGTCCGGGCTTTCCCCGTCAGGCTCCCAGACTGTTGATAAGTAGCCGCCAATTTCTCAGCGCGGCGTTCTTCGGCTTCTGTCAACGTGCACCGATCAGCGAGGTAATACTGCAAATCGCGCCCGGGAATCTCGTATGTTTCTTCAAACGTGAATTTCCCGGACGCTTGCATAACGTTGGCCAGCACTTCCGGTTTCAACCGCGTGCACGTGATAAGATTCTCATCACCGCCGTTGACATTGGTAAACATGACGTGACGAATCGGTGTCACTTCAATCTGGTAGCCTTCATCATCAGGCCAGAGTCGCTTGACCAATGCAGCCTGTTGACGTCGCACGGCCGATTCCAGCGATTCGCCGTATTCGATCGGGTGGCTAACATCGTCCAGAACAACGCGAAATGTGTGCCCGTCCTTACTGAGGACAACGTAAACCGTGTGTTCTGTTCCGTTCTTGCGTTTGAGTTTGATGACAGTTTGCGGCGAGCCTTCCGCGTCGTTGTTGCAACGTGTGTTCATTGGGAAAATCCTGTTTCTGTGGTTAGTGAAATGCCTGGCGATTTTCTACACGTGGGCCGGATGATCAGACCAAGAGATCACCGATCTGATACAGCTCTGATGTGATGGCCGCAGTGGCTTCATTGATCAGCGCCCGCAAACTGAAGGCGATAAACTCGAAGCCGATTTCGGGCTTCAGTCTCAACATCGCACAGAACGCGTCACCGCCGGATGGTGGAAGCCGGTAATCGCGGCGAAACTTTTCGTCCAGAATTCTTTCGAGGACTTGCATTTTCTCGGCTGGAAGCATGCCGAAACGAAGCATGAGGCGTTCATCTTCTGTGAAAAGCCTGAGCATACCGGCGGCAATTTTCGTTACGTTGACGTTAACGGGTAGCGTCCGCAGTCTGACAACTTTGTCGCCGACTTCGGCCATCGGTGGCCGTGTTGTGTCTGATTGTTCTGTCATGGTTGGAGCCTTGTTTTCTGTGGTATGAAAAGCATGGAAAAATCAGCGGGCCTGAATACACGTTTCGCCGTCAGTGCTCGCGACATAGAACGGGACCATCGCGCCGCGATTGTTGTCCTTAAACCGGAAGTCGCGGCCCTCACGCCCGCCGATGTGACTAACGGCCGCCGTGTGCAGTGCTTCGCGAAGCTTCAAGGTACTCATCAGAACAGCGTTGGTGAGTTTCGACCGAGGTATCAAGGTTTCCGTCGGTTGGCCGTTTACTGATTTGATCAGATACAGCTGCATGGTGTTTAACTCCGAAAAAATGCCTGGCGATTATTCACACGGGCCGCTGATGATCAGCGGAAAAGCCCGCAAGTCTGCGCCCGGGATTGCTCGCGGGCGCAGTGGTCCGGGCTTTACGCATAGCGTTGAACGAGTCGCCCGAAGCTGCGGGCGTTCTGTGGCGTTTCGATGGTATTCCCGGCGGCCGTGTAGACCTGGATTTCGACAATTGCAGCGGCCCGAATCTTGACACCGCGTCCGCCGCAGGACTGGACGCGTTTGGCAACCTCCCGGCGGAAGTCCTGCGGGCCTTGCACTAATGTGGCGATTTCGTTTCCGTTTTGTTCGATCGCAAAGACAACAGTTTCGCGGACGATACACCAGCGAATGTAAAGAGACGCCAGGCGTTCAAGTTCCTTGTCTGTCAACTTCAGGGGCGTCTCTGCGAACAATTGCGCGCGGTCCTCAATCTTGGCGCGGAGTTGAGGAACGGACCGGAAGAACTCATTGAATACAGGCCAGAAGCGGAAGCGATGAGTCAGCGGAACAAGGCGACACCATTCCGCGTTGAAAGCTTTTCTTTCGTCCGGTTGAAAATAGAGTTCTCTTTGTTGCTGCTCAGCGAGTCGTCTGGTTTCCTCGGGTGAATACTTCTTTGAGATTCTCCAGCCGCTGCCGTTGTTCACAAGAATCGCGCCGTTGCTGCGATAGCTTAGACGTTCGCGGACGTGATCGAATCGAGCAATCTCAATGCCTTGTTTGCTGAGTGTTGCCATTGTTGAGGCCTTGTTTTCTGTGGTAGGAAATAGAAAAGAACCTGGCGATCTTTCAGACGTTCGCGGACTCATCACCGAGCAGCTCGAAGCGATAGCGTCCCCGTTTTTGGATGACTCGGAATCCCTGCGGCGCTGGCTTCTCAGGGTGTTCAATGGTGAGCGTTGAGCGATTCACGGTGTAGGCGGTGGAATACCAGTAGCGGTTGATCAGCTTTTCGATGTCCTCGATTGTGCCCGCACTGGCGAGCAACTGCGGGGCGGGCTTCTTTGTGGTTGGCATTGTTTGAACTCCTGAAGGCGTGAAAGTTTCCCGGCGATTCTGCGCGGGCGAAAAGTCGTATCAGTCGAAACCCCGGCGGGGACGTCCCGCCGGGAGTGCTCAGCGATTAGAGGAACGCCAGCGCGGCGAATTCATCCGCGAACGGGTCCGGAGTCGTGGCGGTCTCTTTGACAGGTTCGGGCGGTTTCGTTGTCGGCGTGTTTACGCTCAACGGTTCGGGGCGTGGTTCAATCCGCTTTTCTGGGTCAATTGTGGCGGCTTCCAGTGGTTCCGCGTCCAGAATGTCCACCGTAAACACTTCCGGCGATTCTGTGACTATGTGGGCCGGTTCTTCGCAGTGCTGAGCAGCTGCCGGCGCTTCGCTGTGCTGGATTATTTCCAGAAAGCCCGGCGCGATGATCGTCAGACGGTACGCGTTGACGCCCGTTTGTCTGAATGCGTCCGCGCCCGTGAAAGAGCCTGCGGGCAATTCGTGAAGGATGCCGCCCAGTTCTTCAAACCACTCCCGGAAATCACTGTAAACGGCATCAGTGCGAAACGTCACACCGGCGGACACAATCGCCGCAAGAACACCGCCAGGCTTCAGGAACTGGAACGCGTGGCGTACGTGGGCGACGTCCTGCTTTTTTTCAAATGGCGGATTCATCACCACACGGTCAAACGTGCCGAGATCGTCCGGAGTGAGTTCCAGAAAATCCGCACACTGAACCGCGAAGCCCTTCAACGCGACAACGTCCGCCATACTCTGCCGGATTTCAACGGCCGTGATGTGTTCGGCGGTGGCGTTTGTCTTCTCTGTGATCGCTTCACAGATGGAACCGATACCCGCCGACGGTTCGAGAATGCGGAATCCCTCAGGAATATCGCCCGGGATATCAGCATCAAACCAGAGCGAATTACAAACGGTCGGAGGCGATGGAAAGAAGCCGGGACAATTGGCGGCCCGGAGTGCATTCTCCGCGCGTTGAATCTCGTTTTTCTTCCTGGCGATTTCTTCCGCGGCGTTGTGCTCATCAGTGCGTTTTGAATTCACAAGAGCCCGCAGAGCAACGGCCGCCGGGGAATGGTCCCCAGGTTCGCCGCTGTCGTAATATTCGCCGTTCCGGCTTGTGTCCATGCGATTGGCGCACAATTCATAGACGGCCGTTTTCGTTTTGAGCCCGCGAAGAATCGGCGGAACCGTGCCAGCTTCCCAGGCGTCCGCAAGAGCGAACAGCGCCGCCTGAACTCGGCGGAGTCGTTCGCCTTCAATGACGCGGCTGCCGTGTTCGCGTCCACGTTTCACGGTCCAATTCTGGGACAGCGGCGCGGTTTTGTCTTTGATGACTTGCGTCATCGGTTCCGCCAGGGCGCGGAGTCGTTCGGCCGTTGCTTTGTCGATATTGCCCGGCGATTTTGCAGGCGTTGGCGAACTAATCAGCGGCGCGGATGATTCGGCCGCCTGAGGTTCTGCCGTCGATGGTTCGCCCGTGGCGGTTTCAGTCGTGGCGGTTTGTGCCCGAGGTGTACCCGTGAGAAACGCAACAAACTTTTCCGCAGCTTCGCGAGTTTCGAAACCGAAGCCGGACGGGATGCGCCCGAACTTTCGAGACTGCCAACCGTCGCGAGAACGGGCCGCGCTCAGAATCTCGTAATAGACAGACGTTTCCAGATGATTGGCCGGAACAACCAGGAAGAAATCAGCCCCGCGTTTTGTGTGGTAGTGCTTTTCGATGGTGAACGCGCCGGCGTTCTGTGGCGAGTTCTCCGCGGCAGGTTCCGCGACGGCTTCCGCGACACTCGCGGCAACCTCCGACACGGCATAAACAAGCCGATACCGTTCTGAGTACTGCGCGGGGTTCTCGACATATTCAACACCGGTGATATCGTCCACGGTGACGCCTGGCGGGAAGCTGTGATCGTCCACGATATCGCAAAGCAACCGGCGGAGATCGCCCCCGCAGCCGTTTTTGTAGATATCCGAATCCATGCCAGCATCGCACGGAACGTTGAGCAGCTCGCAAACCATCGGCGCGAGTTTCTTTTTGAGTTCCCAGGAGTCGGCACGTTCCGGGCTGACATACTTCGCACGGCCCAAAACGGTTTCCACCGCGCGCCCGTATGCGCTGCCGTCGTATTCGTGCAAGTCCTGCATTCCGCAGAAGTGCCCGTCCTTGTATTTGTCGGTGATCTTGCGGACCTCGGAAACGGCCGGGCCCATGCTCCAGCGAATATCGACAGGTCCCCCATTGAGAACGTTTCTGAAGTGACTTTGAACGTCACCCAGGAAAAAGTGCGGCTTGAGTTCTTCGCGAATGTTGGCAGCGGCCCGCGCTTGCGCCCGTCTTGAATTTCTCCAGGACCAACCGCCCAGGGATAGGCCGCGCGGAGTTCTTCAACGTGGTTCTGTTTTTGGACCGCTTCTTTCTCGGCTTCAATCTTCCGCTTCGCGTCAAGCTCCACGCCAGATTCTTTGGCGAGTTTCGCCCGTTGTTCGGGTGTCGTGCGGTTGTCGATCGTCGGCAGTTCGACAGCAGCTTTTGCCGCCTCATATGTCGCGGCGCAATTTCGCTGTAATTCTTCGCGGTGATCGTGCCGCCGTGCGCGGCGTGGATTGCGTTTCCCATAAGTACGCCGGCGCGGCATGGTGACGCGAATTCATTGTTAACCACGTTCCGGAGTCGTTCACCTCCCGGCGATACTTACAATGAGACTAATCTGAAATCGCTGACGGCGGTTTCGTTTGACGCGGTCCGGCGGTGGATTGCCATTTCAGGAACGCAACCGGCGAGGTCTTCTGCGGGTTCCTCGGTTTCGCTGTCGTCGTTGTCTGAGAGTTCCTCAGACTGAAAGACTTCAACGCGCGGAAACGCGGCGATTCTTCACACGTTGGCCGCTAATCAGCGGCGGCATCGTTGGCGGTTTTCGCTTCATCAGCCGATTCTTCGGCGGGGGATATTTCGCCGGTGATCGTTCGGCCAGACAATGTCCAGAACCATGGCAGCCACTTTGCGCGAGTCGTAGCGACGACCACCCGCGCCGGCATCGTTGAAGATCTCGCAACCGGTCACCAAAAACGGGCCCGGGTAGACGAAGCCCGTCACCGTTCACCTCGCGACACGTTGACCGTTGGCGCACAGCTTCGCGACATAGGCCGCCAGCTGGTGATAGGGAAAACCGGCCATCGGAATCCAGGGATTCCTGTCCTTGTTCAGGTAATGACAGACCGAGAGAAGCGAAAGCGCGTCCGCGTGACCCAATGTATTGTTACGAAGCAAAAAAATCGCCCACTGAGAACAACAGGACGGCATCCGGGTACAGTTCGCGGAATGCCTTGTAACGTGATTCGAAAGCGGCACGATGATCATCTGAGGAAACTCCAAAACGGTTTTCTGTGGAATGGGTTGTCATTGAGCAACGTTGAAACTTGATCAGGACTGAAAAACAGAACGCGAAACGGAAGGAAAAACAGACTTCAGAAAATGCCGGGCGATTGCAGACACGCCGGCGCACTCATCAGCCGGAAACGGTGAACGCGTAGCGGGCGGAACGGACGCGAAGACCCTGAGGAATCCCATTTGAATCATCCGGCGGCAGGCGAGTTCCGCGACATAGGCACGACACGGTCCACCGTTTCCGGCGGGATGTTTGCGCCCGACTTGCGATCTGTCAAAACGGCCAGACACCGAGACCGGCGCGGATCGTCAATAATGAACCGCCAGGGAATCATTGCCCGCATTAAGCTTCAAAAGCTTTGCGCGTCCTTGTAATGTTTGGCGGGAGTACGTCGGCGATTTCCACGCGAACAAAATCGACGGTGAACTGACAGGCCTGACGGTCTGGGGAATTCAATCTACGCCCGTCTGAGGTTCTGCAGGGTTTAGTTCTGCCGGGACATAATCGACCGCGACGCGTTCCGAGACGATCCGGACGGATGAAACCGCCAAACGCTTTTCAGCGATTCCGGCGCAGAACCTCAGGCGATCGACCGCGGCTTTGTCAATTTGCGACAGCTGCTCAGTTCTTTCGAAACGATCGGAAACAACATCGCCCGGATTGTGCGCGATAAAACCAGGCAGCGCGGCAGCGTCTGTACGATTCTCACCATCTTTTCGCCCAGATCGTGAAGCCTTGCCGGAGTGTCGAGAATCTGTTGCGCCGTCAACCTGGACGATTGAATCAGCGGCGCAGGTACGTGAAGCGGTGCATTGTGGAACCTCGTTTCTGTGGTTTTGAAAAATGCCTGGCGATTTCACACGCGCGAGCACTAATCAGCCGAAAGAGCGGCGCAGCGACTGCCGTGCGCGCGGTCCTGAGGTACCGCGACGGGCTGCAGCGAAGTGTCGAAGAGCCATCGAGCCGGCCCGAAATCGTGTCGAAATCCGGCGTTCAGCCGCGCGTCATCGGCGGAACGGCAGCGCATCACGCGCCGGAACCCCGCACAATTGGCAGTTCTGCCGATCTCCGCCAACGTTCATGGCGGAACCACGCAGAAGCTTCCAGCCGAGAAAGAACGGCAGTTCTCGGCTGGATTGCTTCGCGTTGCGTTCACGCGAGAACAAACGCCAAACGCCAGTTGATGCGCCAGCAGCTGCTCTTTGTACTTCAAAGTCGACGGCATCTGCGCGCGAACTCCGCGACATCTGCGGCGTTCTTTTGCAGCATGCTGAGCAGTCCGGCACTTCGAGAATACTGACAAGAACCGCCGCGCCCGTTTCGCGATTCGTTCCAGTCAATTCGTATTTCGTCGCGCGATTGTGAGCACAGCGCGGCGCCGCGTTGCTCATGTGTCAATGGCGTAATGTAAAACCTCGTTTCTGTGGTAAGAAAGAGCGGGGAAACATCCGCAGGACAAAACCGCGGAACCCTGGCGGATCTCTGAGCAGCTGCCGGCGCGGCGTTCCGAGGTTTCGCCGCCAGATGTTTTGATATTGCAAACGAGGTCCTGAGATCTCTGCGCAACGTTTCCGCGCCTAATGCATTCCTGCGCGCTTGTAGTATTCGGCGCGGATCTCATCCCGTTGAATCATCAACGCGCCGGACCGTTTCGCGCTTTTTCGCGTTCCTCGTTCAATTCGTCGATTCGCGTTTTGAATCGAAGACGATACAACCAAAATCAGAATCAATCGCGCGGACAATCTCAGGCTTCAATTCTGTGAGAATGTCCCGGAAGTATCCGTCCGGCAGTTGCTCAATCGTGGTTGTCAAAAGTCGCTTTTCGTCGGACTTGGAAAGAACCTCAGGCGCTTCCATAGTGGGCATTTGTAAAACCTCGTTTCTGTTGTAAAGAAAGAGCGGGGAAAACATCCGCAGGACAAAACCGCGGAACCCTGCGCCGGCAGCTGCTCAGCATGACGGCGCAACGTTCCGAGGTTTCACGCCTGGACTGTTTCCCAATTGTCTGCGCGTTGTTCGGTCTGAGGTTCCGCGCTTTCCTGGGAAGCTTCCAGCGCTGAGCAGTCCTCCGGGCTTCCGAAGTCCTCAGGCGAAACGCCAAAAGCTTCGAAGTAGTTGTATTTGCCCTGATGAATCCCCAGGCCGTGAACGCGTACGCCGTTTTCGTCATGGTAGAAACCGAGGGCAAAACCAATCACCCCGCAGCTGCCGACAATGAAACCGCGCAGAGTGTCGCGGTAATAGATTTCGATTTCGGCGCTTTCAGGTTCCCCACGTTCCCAGGTGATCACCTTGAAACGTCTGTTTCCGCATTCTGTAGAGATCAATTTCACGTCACCGGATGCAATCGCCTGCTCTGGACTGAGAAGCTTCCAGGCTTTTGGCATTTTGTCCCGTGAATGTTTCTGCCGGATGAAATTGTAAGCGCGGGATTCCGCGCGAGTGTTCGCGAATTCCTGTTTTGCGCGTTCCTCGTTTGCGCGTTGCTGAGCAGCTGCCAGCGCTTCGCGCAAAAGCTTTTTTGCTTGTCGCATGCTGTCGGCAGTGACTGAAATTTCGTTTTCTGTCAGGGTAATCTGTGGCATTTTAAAACCTCGTTTCTGTGGTATGGAAAGAGCGGGGAAACATCCGCAGGACAAAACCGCGGAACCCTGCGCCGGATCTCTGAGCAGCTGCCGGCGCAACGTTCCGAGGTTT
>JAXMBU010000048.1:0-55511 GCA_046349735.1 Planctomycetaceae bacterium | reverse complement strand
GACCGACCAGGCACAAGTCGACGTCGCGATGTCAGGCGGAGCCACAGCTCCAACAGAGACTGGCCGCTAGTCTTCTGAATGCTTCGCCACCGGGTTTATCCCGGTGGAAACAGGCATTTGCACTATTTCGGTTCCAATTTTGGGTGTGCGGTACGTAGTGCAAATGCCGGTAGGCCTCCGGGGTACACCCGGTGGCGTGGAATTAAAGATTCGCTAGTGAGCGGTACGGCGCTAGCCGCCGGTGTTCTCCAGTCCTTGTGAGGAACATTACCGGTGGCTATCGCCATTCCGCTCACAGATCAATCTTTTATCACCATCAACCAGTGGATCGAGGTTTTGCGGGAAAGTCTCATGAAAGTTCTGCTCGCCAGTCCCCGAGGCTTTTGTGCCGGGGTCAACATGGCCATCGAATGTCTCGACGAAGCGATTCGTCGAGTCGGCCCGGGGATCTATGTTTATCACGAAATTGTCCATAACAAGTATGTCGTGGACCGCTTCACTCGCCAGGGCGTCAAGTTTGTGAACTCTTTGGAAGAGGTTCCCTTCGGCGGAATTCTGCTCTTCAGCGCTCATGGTGTTTCCCCTGAGATCCGACAAATTGCACGCAGTCGAAAACTGCAGACCGTCGATGCCACGTGTCCACTGGTCACCAAAGTTCATCTCGAAGCCATCCGCTACGCCAATCAGGGCTACAACATCATCCTGATCGGACACGAAGGTCACGATGAAGTGATCGGCACCATGGGCGAGGCGCCTGAAAGCATCACTCTGGTGGAGACGCCTGAGGATGTGAATCGGCTCCCTTACACCTCTGAAGACAAACTGGCTTATCTAACTCAAACAACCCTCAGCGTTGACGAAGCCAATGCTGTTATTCAGGCACTGCGAAAACGATACCCCCATATCGATTCGCCAAAGAAAGAAGACATTTGCTACGCCACGACCAATCGGCAGGAAGCCGTCAAGATGCTGGTCGAATCGGCTGATGTGCTGATCGTACTCGGCAGTCAGAACAGTTCCAACAGTCGTCGCCTGATGGAAATGGGGGCCGCGCGAGGCGTCCCGAGCTACCTTGTCGACGGCGCTGGTGAGCTTAAACCCGAATGGTTCGACGAAGCGCAAACGGTAGCCGTGACGGCGGGAGCCAGTGCTCCCGAGGTTGTGGTTCAGGAATGTCTTGAGTTCCTGAAGACAAATTTCAACGCCGTCGTTTCCGAAGAAGTTCTTCGCGAAGAGCATGTGCACTTCGCGATGCCACGGGAATTGTTTTCACTGCAGGCGCCGAAGAATTAGGGTTGGCGCAGACATAACTGCCTGATGTAGCCGAACTGGTGACAATTCGGCCCGATGTCTCACGACTTCGGCTACGACAGTTCTTTCTGTTACAGGCCTTAAGTCCCTGGCAGAACCGAACAAACATGAGGCACGCGGCTGACCAAAGGAATGACCTTCGGAAAGTACACCGTCATACAAGCCGTCGCCTTGCGATGCTCATCGAGCGCGGCCTGTGATTCCCAGCGTTCGACCAGAATGAAAGTTCCGGGAACAGTCTGAGACTCAAACGCTTCAAATCGAATGCAGCCTGGTTCCGCGCGCGACATCAAAACCTGAGTCGCCAGCAACGCACGCAGCTCGGGAAGGTTTGCCAGATCATTGGCTGTCAGAATGACTGTGAGATCGACCATGTTCCAATAACTTTCGAAATGAAAAGTGCTGACGTCCTTTAGCTCAGAATCTGCTCAACGACACGACATGGCTCAACGCCTGTGATCCGCTGATCGAGCCCCTGAAATGGAAATGATAGCTGCTTGTGGTTGAAGCCCAACAGATGCAAAATGGTGGCGTGCAGATCTCGAACGTGAACTCGATCAACGACCGCGTTGAATCCGAACTCATCGCTTTCGCCCAAAGTCACACCGCCTTTGATTCCGCCGCCCGCCATCCACATTGTAAACGCATTCGGGTGATGATCGCGGCCATCGTTTCCGCCCTGAACCATCGGAGTTCTTCCGAACTCACCGCCCCAGATCACCAGCGTATCGTCCAGCATCCCCTGTTGCTTCAGGTCCTGAATCAGGGCGGCACAGGGTTGATCAGTGTCTTTGCAATTCTTCTTCAGATCTGCGACAAGATTTCCGTGCTGATCCCATGCCTCATGAAAGATCTCAACAAACCTCACCCCGCGTTGAACCAGGCGACGAGCCAACAAACAGGTATTCGCAAACGAGGGCTCACCGGGTTTCGCGCCGTACATGTCGAGCACATGCCGGGGCTCTTTGCTGAGGTCCATCACATCCGGAGCTGTGGATTGCATTCGATACGCCATTTCAAACGAATGGATCCGCGTGGCAATTTCCGGATCGCCTACGACATCCAGCCGGTTTTGATTCAGTTGATTGATCACATCCAGTGATTCACGCTGCAGTCGCCGATCAACTCCAGCCGGGTTCGACAGATACAATACAGGATCACCGGTCGTGCGGAATTCCACCCCCGCATGAACCGTCGGCAGAAAGCCGCTGCCCCAGTTGGCACTGCCACCGCTGGGCCCTTTTTTGCCGGTGCTGAACACAACAAAGCCCGGTAAATCCTGAGCTTCACTACCCAGACCATATAGAGACCAGGATCCGAGACTGGGTTTTCCGAACTGCAAACTTCCAGTGCTCATTTGAATCTGAGCTGGGGCATGATTGAATCCGTCGGTCGCCATGGATTTCACAATGGCAATATCATCGACGACGTTCGCAAGATGCGGCAGCAGTTCTGATAACTCGGCCCCACTCTGACCGTGACGAGCGAACTTAAACTTCGGCCCCAGCAGAGTCGAATTGGGATTAATGAAGGCTGCTCGATACCCCTGTAACAACTCGGCCGGAGGCAAAGTGCCATTGTATTTTGTCAGCTGAGGCTTATTGTCAAACAGTTCGAGATGACTGGGAGCTCCCGCCATAAAGAGAAAGATGACATTCTTCGCCTTGCCAGGGAAATGCGACGGCTTTGGCCCAGCGGCATGAGCAGCTGTTCCTGAGCTTTCCGCGAGCAACTGCGTGGCGGCCACTGCCCCCAGTCCGACTCCACAGTCCTTCAAAAACCATCGCCGCGCGATCGTGTTCTGCAACGATTCTGCATTGAACTCCGGCATTTGCACACCTCATATCTGCGACTGATCTGTTCCCGGCGAAATACTCGGAAATTTTAAATTGCAGAATACTTTGCAGGACTGTCTGAGACAAACAAGTCGTGCTCGGTGAGTATTGATCGGGAATGGTCGCAACTCCTGTGCGTCAGACCGAACCGTTGTGGCCAGTCTCCTGACCGAGCGGCTGTGGCCGGTCTCCTGACCGAGCCACTCGTTCCGACCGGCACGGTCTCCTTGACCAACCTGTTGCAGCACACTTTTGAGACCTGCGGTCGAGCCCAGTGCGAGGTCAGGAGACCTCCGCACAACAGGGGGGCGAGCTCAGTGCGAGGTCAGGAGACCTCCGCACAACAGGGGGGCGAGCTCAGTGCGAGGTCGGGAGTCCTGTACAAAACGCGAGACTCGCGGTTGTGGCCGGTCTCCTGACCGAGCCACTCGTTCCGACCGGCACGGTCTCCTTGACCAACCTGTTGCAGCACACTTTTGAGACCTGCGGTCGAGCCCAGTGCGAGGTCAGGAGACCTCCGCACAACAGGGGGGCGAGCTCAGTGCGAGGTCAGGAGACCTCCGCACAACAGGGGGGCGAGCTCAGTGCGAGGTCGGGAGTCCTGTACAAAACGCGAGACTCGCGGCTGTGGCCGGTCGCAACAAAGCTGTGTGGCCGGTCGCACAACGCTGTGGCCGGTCTCCTGACCGAGCCACTCGTTTCGACCGGCACGGTCTCCTTGATCAGCCTGTTGCAGCATCGCTTTTGAGACCTGCGGTCGAGCCCTGTGCGAGGTCAGGAGACCTCCGCACAACAGGGGTCGAGCCCTGTGCGAGGTCAGGAGGCCTCCGCACAACACGAGTCGAGCCCTGTGCGAGGCCGGACACCTGCGCACAACCTGAGACTTTAGCGAGACGGGGCTGATCGCCATCAAAACGATGGCCCTACGACTTCGAACATCTGCCGAGGCAATGCACTCAAACTGACCCGCTGTGGGTAAAGCCTCGAGCCGCCATTTTGTGGCGATCGTAAAGATTGCGTCCGCCAGCATTACGGGGCTCTATCTTCAGCTTGATGTAATCAAAGTCCGGATTTCGGAACTCATTCCACTCGGTGACAATCGCGATCGCGTCTGCAATCACCACAGGCATCATAATGGTGCACGCAATACTCAACGGTGTCCCCGATTTCCTTGCGGACGTTTTCCAGAGACACAGGATCGTGAACTGAACTCTGCGCCCGTTTGCAGCAGGCTCTTGATCAACACAAGAGAAGTAGTCACTGAATCGTCGTCCGTTCTTGGCTTGAACGACAGACCCCAGACCGCAATCGTGCGATCCTTCAGGTCACTCTCGGAAGTGAGTGGACAACTTTACGAAACAGCACATGTTTCTGCTGATCATTGGTTTCATCAACCGCATGCAGAATCCTGGGCTCGACGCCATACTCGGAAGCCAGCGAAGCTAAAGCACGCACGTTCTTCGGGAAGCAGGAACCACCATACCGACGCCCGAAACAGAAACGCGAAAACCACCGCATCGTGGCCGATTCCTTTGCGGACCTCGTTGATATCCGCGCCGGACCTTCTCGCAATGTTCGCCATTTCATTGATGAAGCTGATCTTAGTCGCCAACATGCAGTTCGCTGCATACTTGATCATCTCGGCACTCTCGATACCGACAGTGATGAAGGGCTTTTCAGTGCGAAGGAATGGTTTGTAAACTTCCTGGAGGACGTCAGCCGCTTCAGGGTCATCGACCCCAACGACAACTCGATCCGGCTTCGTAAAGTCGTCGATCGCAGCGCCTTCTTTCAGGAATTCCGGATTGGACGCGATCAGGAACTTCGTCTGCGTTTTGGATTGAATCCACGCTGCCACTTTGCGATTGGTCCCCACGGGAACCGTGCTCTTGCAGATAACGATGGCTCCTGGCTGGAGATACGGAGCCATGTTTTCCGAGGCCGCTTTAACATACTTCAGGTCAGCCGCACCGTTTTCATCCTGAGGCGTCCCGACACAGATGAAAATACACTTAGCCTTGCTGATCGCCTCTTCATAATTCGTTGTAAACTTCAGTCGGCCCGACGCTGCATTGCGTTTGACCAGCTCTTCAAGACCTGGTTCATAGATCGGCACACCACCGCGATTCAGCAACTCGACTTTCCGAGCATCCACGTCAAGACAGGTCACATCGTTGCCGCTCTCGGCGAAACAAGTACCAGTCACGAGTCCGACGTAACCTGTACCGATCATCGTGATCTTCATTTTTTTCCTCCAGGGGCTGCCCCTGATTCAGTTCGGGCAATTCCCCGAGAGTTAAAAAAACAGTCCAGTTTGCAGGATTATTCCCAGCGTCCCGCGACTCCCTCCAGGAGTTCTATTTGGGAGCGGTTGCCGGAAATTCAGCCGATCTGTACTCCTTTTCCAGCGATTCCAGCAGAAACTCGAGGCGATCCACGCTCTCGTGAGTCCTGCTGGCTGGCGCTTTGTCAGATCCGCCCGGAAACTGTAACCGATTCTTCACGCTGTCTGCAACATACACTGGTCTGCTGCGGACCTGATCGTAGATGCGGATCACGTACTCTCCAAGAATCGAGATTCCCAATGCATTCAGAGCCCCGAAAAACGAGGCCGTGATGATCATGGAAGCCCATCCCGGGACCGCGAGCCCCGTCATCATCTTATGCCAGAGCACAAAGCCGATGGATCCCACGCAAACGCAGGCCGAAATCGCTGCGATGACATAAAAGAACTTCAGGGGGAACCCGGAGAAGGAAAAGATCGCTGTTTTGGCCAGCCGAAACAGTCCTTTCAGCGAAACTCGCGGATGATCATCGTGCCGTGCGGCTCGTTCAACAGCAATCCCAGTCTGATTGAATCCAGCCCAACTCCTCAGCCCGGGGAAAAAGCGATCACATTCCGGCAGTTGCAGCAGCGCGTCGACGACTTTGCGATCCATCAGCCCAAAGTTCCCCGCGTCCGCCGGGATTGGACTGTCCGCAATCGAATTGAGCACTCGATAGAAACTGTAGAACAGGAACCGTTTGCCGGCGTTTTCCTTCCGATTAATCCGCTGGGCATAAACGACGTCGTAGCCGCTTTCCCATTGATCCAGAAATCGTGGGATGGCTTTCGGATCATCCTGCAGATCTGAATCCATGACGATCACAACGTCGCCGGAGCAATACTCAAGCCCGGCCTGAACGGCAGGCTGATGTCCGAAGTTTCGTGACAAATGAACGACGACAATTCGATCATTGGCGGCTGCGAGCGCATCGAGCTGCTCGCGGGAACCATCTTTTGATCCGTCGTTGACGTACACAATCTCAAACTGCAGGAAGTCATCCTGCATCACCTCGACGATTTGTCGAGTGAGCTCATCCAGGATTGCGACTTCATTGAACACTGGCAACACAACAGAGATGACGACAGATCGCCGGTCCCGACGTTCAAAGGGCAGTGGCATGATCATTTCTGCAACACTCCCGCCAGCGAGAGCCCCGTGGGAACACCCAAATACTTCAGACACCATCGTTCCGCCGCCGCAGCTGTCAGCAACGCGCGATTGGTGAACGCGGAGACATGAGGAAAGTCAGGCTGCGTGCGTTTCGGAAAACAGCTTCTCCCAGCCTCGAACCGCAACGGGCCGCCTAATCGTGAAACTGTTCCAATAATTGAGCCAGGAAACTCGAAAGTCAGCCGCATTGGCATGCTGCCGAAATTCCCTGACCGTGTAGCGGCGATAATGCCCCAGTTGTTCGTCCCACCGACTGAAGAGCCGTGTGGATGCAGGGACCGTAACGATGACAGCTCCGCCATTCTCCAGTGCTGCGTGGGCATGTCGCAGAACCAACGCAGGATCTTCCACGTGTTCAAGTGTCCGGCAGAACCACAGCTCGCAATGACTTCGCATCAACCGGCCATGGCTTGCCAAGATCATGCACGCGAACGTCTTCACCCTCGATTTCGAACGTGCTGCACAGATTCCGGCATCAGGTCAAAACCGGTGACGTCATAACCTAGCTGATTGAATTCGACCAGATTGCGACCGGATCCAATTCCGCCTTCAACCAGTCGCCCTGGGCGCTGGACAATATTTTTTCCAGGAGACTGATGACCAGCTGCCGCTTGGCAACGTGCCACCAATAGTTGTCTTCCAGAGTAACAAGTTCCTTCAGGTGACTTGGGTCCATTTGATGCTGCCTGTCGTGGGTGCGTCATGACAACAGGACGCAGCGGCTGCGGAACGGCAGCAGAATCTGGCCCGTGGAGAAGTATGACGTTTCAAAACTCACCCTCTCGAACTTAGCACATGGAACGAGATGGTGAGTTTTCGCAACAGCTGGGGAAATGCTTACCTCCGCGTCGCTGTTAAAGTTTGCCGGTTATGCGAACCTTCCGAATCCTGCCGCCAGCATGTATCTCTTGCTGTCGATAGGACATGAGTCGCCCCAACAGCCTGGTGATTCAATCAGCCGGAACGCGTTAGCGTCCGGTTTTCCCCTGGGAGAAGCACCCCGGGCTAGCGCCCATCGGCTGATCAATCGATCACTGAGGCTCTGTTCTCTCCTGTTCGAAGGGCTGCCACATGATTGGTTTGTCGGAATGGTGTCGATCGACTAAGACTAGGCAACTCCACCGCCCTCCTGATCCCGGATCGTCCGCCTTCGAAAGATCGCTGCTGATGTCATCCGACCTGAATTCCCGTGAAGTCATTACCGTGCTCGGCCCGATGCGGCCAGACCAGATGGGAGTCACCCAGACTCACGAACATCTCATTTCGATGCGATGGGACATTGGTCCTTAACTACGAATATGTCATCGACGATGAAGATCTGGTTGCCAACGAAGTCCAGGACCCTCAGCCGAGGTGGCAAGACGATCTGCGATGTGACTCGATGAAATTAGGTCGAAACCCGGTGAAGCTCTGGTTCGCCTCTCGAAACGAACAGGGCTCAATATCCTGATGGCCGAAGTGGGTATCGTGAATTCAACTAATGTCCGTGTACCGTTGAGAAACTGACCAGTCGTGAGTTGGCCGACGTGCTGGTGAAAGAAATCGAAGTCGGGGTCCGTGATACCGGAATTCGCGCGGGGTTTATCGGTGAGATCGGCACCGGTCGCCACTTCATCAAGCCGGGCGAAGAACGAGTCTTCCGAGCTTCCGCCCTGGCACAGGCTCGCACGGGTGTTGCGATTACGACGCATACCACTCGCTGGGGAACTCTGGCGATGGAGCAAATCGCGATGCTGGAAGAGTTCGGTGCGGACATGAACAAGGTGATTATCGGTCACCTGGGTGATCGCATCGGCGTTCATCATCTTCTGCCGATCGCGGAAAAAGGCGTTTACCTGGAAGTCGACAACATCGGGTATCTTGATTACCAGCCCGAATACGTCCGCGCGGACAATGTGGCGGCGCTGGTGAAGGAAGGTTACGGGCATCGAGTTCTCCTGTCAGAAGACATCTGTACTCTGAAACATCTGAAGTATCAGGGCGGCAAAGGGTACGGCTATCTGCTTGAGATTTTCGTTCCGATGCTGCGAGATCGCGGAATTACGGACGAGCAGATTCACCAGATGCTGGTGACGAATCCGGCCGAGGTCTTTTCGAGGACTCGCCGCAATGACGCCTGATGTTTACTCTCGTTTTGGAATTCAGCCGGTCATCAATTGTGTGGGCTACGCAACTCGCGTCAGCGGCAGCTGTCCTCATCCGGATGTGATCGCGGCCATGGCTTCAGCCAGTAGTCGCTATGTTGAGATCGACGACCTGCTTACGGCCGCGAGCCAGGTGATTCAGGAAGCTACGGGAGCCGAAGCGGGAATCATTACCTGCGGAGCAGCAGGCGGTTTGACTTTGGCAGCAGCGGCTTGTCTCGCGGGAAATGACCCCGACATCATGGATCGGCTGCCGGATGTTTCCGGATGTGCTCGCGACGAAATCATTTATCCCCAGCCTGGGCCGTTTGATTACGATCACGCCATTCGCATGTCCGGGGCAAAGACGCTCTTCGTGGACTATCGCGCGTCAGATGCGCTGGCTCAGATTGCATCGTTAATTACTCCACGCACAGCAGCAATTGGCTTCGTCTGGATGGGGATCAATGAAGAGCCCGGCTTCGATCAGCTCGTCGAGCTGGCTCATCAACATGGCCTGCCGGTGATTGTCGATGCGGCTTTTGCAATGCCTCCGGTAACAAATCTGACATCGTTTATTCGGCGCGGCGCTGATCTGGTGGCCTATAGCGGAGGAAAGCATCTGGGCGGACCGCAGGCCTCGGGTGTACTGTGCGGGCGCAAAGATCTGATTCGCAGCGCATGGGTTCAGATGGTCGACATGGATGTGCGCGGTGGAACATGGTCTTTGCAGCATTGGGTTGATGCCGGCTGGATCAGCCGATCGCCTCGCCATGGCCTCGGTCGTTCGATGAAGGTCAGCAAGGAATCGATGATTGGTCTGATGGTGGCTCTGCAGCGATATCGGGAGCGAGATCACGAAGCGGAATATGCCAGCTGGCTGCGTTCCGTCGACGAAATTTATAACAGCCTGAAGGATCTCACTTCGCTCCGGTTCACTCGACTTGAAAAGGCTGCCAGCGGGCAACCGTATCCGTTGCTGGTCATCGAACCGGGTTCTGGCTCTTCAGTGCTGTCCGCGAAAGATCTTCAGCGCTTGCTGCGCAAACTGCCGCGAAAGATTCTGCTGGCCGAAGATGAAGTGAATTCCGACCGAGCTTACCTGTTTACTCAATGTTTGCAGGATGGCGACGCCCGGGAAATTGTGCGAGCCATTCGTCAGGTTGTTCTGGCTCATCAGCAGGGAGCAAACTCATGAGTGACGATTCAACGCTGATTCGCAACGGGCAGGTTTACGATGGGACTGGCGCCGATGCGAAAGCTGTCGATGTGCGAATTGCAAACGGAGTGATTCAGGAGGTCGGCCCCGATCTGCCTTCGCAGGGCGAAACAATCGTGGATGCCACGGGGCTGCTCGTCTGTCCCGGGCTGATCGATCTGCATGTGCATGTTTTCAGCGGCGTTGGGCTTTATTCGATTGATCCGGTCGAAGCGGGGTTAAGAACCGGCGTGACGTCGATGCTGGATACCGGCACAGCGGGCTCGCTGACGTATCCGAATATGGCTCGGTTCATTCTTCCGGCCGCAGAGGAAGATGTCTTTACGCTGCTCAATATTTCCATGATCGGAGCAATTCAGGGGCACCCGGATTTTCCACCGTTCATGGGCGACCTGAATGATGGCCGACATGCTCATGTCCCTTCTGCGGTCGAGTGTGCTCGGAAGTATCCAAAGAATCTAGTCGGCATGAAGGTCCGACTGACGTCGGCTTTGGCGAACTACGATGAGAAAAATGAACTCGCGGGATTCGATGGCGTCTTTGAAGCGGCCGACCAGATGGGCAGCCCGCTGATGATTCATCATGCTGCCTCAAAAATCCCGACGACGACTGTGCTGAAAGCACTTCGCAGTGGGGACATGTATACTCATCTTTACCATCCTCATCCTGATCACGCATTTGCGGACGACGGGATGCCCATTGACGAACTGCTGGAAGCTCGGGCTCGCGGGGTGATGTTCGACGTCGGGCACGGCGTCGGTGCGTTTGTGTGGCGAGTTGCGGAGCCGGCCTGTGAGAAGTTTGGCTTCTGGCCTGACACAATCAGCACCGACCTGCATCACTTCAATCTGCACGGCCCGGTCGTTGACCTGCCGACAACGATGAGCAAGTTCCTTTACCTTGGGATGCCCATAAAAGATATCGTAAAAGTTGTCACACCAAGCTGCCGAGGGCAATGCGCGTCGATGACAGACTGGGTTCGATTCAGGCGGGTAAGCAGGCCGACATCACGCTGAGAGTTGAAGAGGGACGGTTTGCCTTGTCCGACGTTGAACGTGTGGTTCGCCATTCTTCGCGGCGAATCACAGCGGAATTCGTCTGCAAACGGGGAATCTGGCACCGCCGCGGGCTGCCGCACCTCTGAGTTCTTTGAGGAACGCCTCGTTCAAAACATGACTTAGAATAGTCCCGAAATAACTTCCGGTAGCCGTAGCGTCGTGAGATTTCAGTCCGAACTCTCACGAGTTCGGCTACCACGGGAACTTATTTCGGGACCGTTTCTTAGGGGTCGGACATTCCCGCGCAGGCTGAAACCAGTGACCCGGAAGTGGATCTCCGGCTCGCGCGCGGGAATGATGAACCCAAAGTGCAGCCTCGACAGAGCATTAGCCACGCGGGTGGCACTGTTTTTGGTGAATCGCCTTGAGGCGGCTATGTTCCTCGACGTGTGTGTAGACCTGAGTCGTGCGGATGCTGGAGTGCCCCAGCATTTCCTGTAACGCTCGAATGTCTGCCCCACCGGCAAGAAGATGGGTTGCAAAGCTGTGACGCAGTGTGTGAGGACTCACTTCGGCTCCGCAGCCAACGCGACTGGCATAGCGCTGTACCAGTGCCCAGACGGATTCGCGATTGAGCGGTCGTCCACTGCGAGTCAAAAACAGATAGCCGGGGTCATTTCCAGCCACCGCAACCAGATCCGGCCGCTCCAGCTCGAGATACTTATTGATGGAATCAGACGCAACCGGGTTTAGCGAAACAATACGCTGTTTGTTTCCTTTGCCGGTACACAGGCAATAGTTCTCCTCCACGTGAATATCCTGCAATCGCATACCGACAACTTCCGAAACTCGACAGCCTGTCGCATACATCACCGCCAGCAGCGCGCGGTCGCGGCGGTAATAGCGATCCTCAGATCCCAACGGTGCGACCAGCAGTGCATCAACCATGTCGGGGCTGAGAACTTTGGGCAGGCGTTCCCACAGCTTGGGAGAACTCACCAGATCCACGGTACTCTCGGCGACGATTCCTTCCAGCATCAGGTAGCGAAAGAACATGCGAATCGCCACGAGATTTCGACCGATGCTGCTGGCGGCCAGATTCAGCGTCTGCAGATACTCCAGGAACGAAGTGATCGTTGGAACACCGATGTCGTGCACTCCAACCCTGGCGTGATCTCGATTCCAGCCAAAGAAGCGATCGAGATCCCGACGATAGGCGTCGATGGTGTTTTTTGCCATGCCGCATTCGGCATCGAGATAGCTCAGGAAGCTATTCTGCCACGAAGCTGGATCACGGTATGACGAGACCGCGAAGGTTCGTCCTTCCGGAGGTCGCTTGCGACGGGTCATCAAGGCCTCCTGTGTCCTGCTGTAGGAATAGAGTTGTGATGTGTTGAATTACGACGTTCGTAGCCGGATTCGTGAGAATTCGGATGATCTCTGAACTCTCACGAGTTCAGCTACGAACGTTTGCACGATTCATCATCAGCCAACGCCTTCGGCTGGGCGGTAAACGGTAGCTCAGAAACGAAGATCGCCGTCACCGTTCAGAGGGGGGTGAACGATGACGGCGACAGCTGGAAACCGTTGGGTAACGGTTAACTTTCAGATTGATTGGCCGAAGAATTCCTCGGCTTTATCAGTATCGTCGTGCACACTGATGTGCCCCTTAAGATTCCTGGCGATTCGTGGTTGTCGGACCTGTAGCGGAAACAACGTCGCGGCCACCTTCAGCCGGATCGCCAAAATGGAGGGAAGAGAGAATATTTTGCGATCACACGGGCAGCAGATCCAGTCGCTCATTGACCTTGTAGCGTGGGCTTCAGCCCACTCGCTCCTTGCTGATTCGGTCCTAACCCGCTGCGTCAGCAAGGGATAGTTGTTGGAAAAGCGGCAGCATTTATCCCTCACTGACGTTTCGGGTTGTGATAATTAAGCGGCGAGAACCGGACGCTAACGCGTTCCGGCTGATTAAGTCGACGTCCTGCTGTGCGCCAACGTCACGGGCTCGCCGGCTGAAGCCAGCGCTACGAAAACAAACGCTATTGTGAGGGCCCGGATCTGATCAGTAGTCCAGATTCATCCATTCCGCACTGGTAAATTGCCACGCAGAACTCCTAAACTTCGCAGAACTGGCATTTTGCGGAATGGAAAAAACCTTAGCCATGATGACGTTACCTGGTATGGAAACAATCGCCCTGAAAACTTCCGGCCGACTGCCACAGCACCGGACGCTGATTGCCATTCTCAGTTTGCTGGCGAGTCTGACAGCTAAATTTGCGCGCGTCGTTTTCGCGCGTCTTCAGCTCAGGCCGATGAACGCCGACCGACTCGAGGTGACGCAACGATTTCTGGCGGCGATGAATTGTTTCCGCCTTTGCCGGATTTTCCTTCGCTGTCAGGGGATGATCCTCCCCGAGTTCGGCCGGCGGAGACGGAGCCTCGAATCACCCCTCGAACGAATTCGCGTCCACGAACAAGTCCAGGCGTCCGCGATTCATCGGCTCCTCGCTTTCCGGAGACAATTGATCCGCTTGACGAGGAGATGGATCCAGATGGTGGAATTCGATTGCGTCCCCTGGACGAAGACGCGCCGTTCAGTCCGCGCAGCCCTTTGGGTTCCACGCGGCCGTCAACCGGGATTGATCCGGATGCAGAACGCAGTGTGCTGCCCGGAACCAATGCAGATGAACTGACAACAGACGGAGCCTTCAACTGGTCGCTTCAACCAGTCTCGGTGGCCGACATTGAAATCGGTAAGGACTGGAATTTCTCCCATGGCAAACCGAACCTGGAAGAGACTGAAGAAGACGATTACGTTGAACTGATCCGCGCTGCATTGGCTCGTAGAACTCTGGCCCCCAGTCAGCTGCCCGAAAATGCAAACGTCACAAGTGCCTGGGAGACTGCATTCTATCGGTATGCAGAAGTTCGCAGGCAAGCGTGGGAGAATGGCAAAGTCCAGCTAACGACCTCTATTCCGGAATTGACGGATCCCAACGACAAAGCGACGAAACGAATCATCTCGACCACTGATCATTCCAGTGACCTGCCCCGGATCACGAACTATTCTCTGCAGCTCGACATGCAGTCAAATCCTCGCGATTTCGTGGGCCGACCGGTTGTGCTTTACGGCATGTTCACGCCGCTGGGACCAAAAGAATTGCAGGCTCGCCGCACTCTGGAAGGTGAAGAGCGAATCATTACCTTGCAGCGAGGCATCCTGCGGAACCTTGTGACGCAGGAAATGATCGCCATGGTGGATGCGGTCAGTTATGTCGATCCGCAATCACAAAATCAGCCGTCATCGGCATGGCCGATTGATAAACGCGTCGCGATGCCCGTGATGGTCAAAGGCTGGTTCGTCAAACTCTGGCAACGACAGCCACTGGTGTTTTCGGATGTTGTGCGAGTTCTGACGCCGCGACCATATGACGAATATGTTCGGGACCACGTGCGTTCTCGTCGCAAGGTGAACGACGACGAAAGTTGGCTGTACCATGAAACACTGCGGCAGCTGCAGTTAACCAGCGGCAAAGTGCAGGCTGCCATCGCTGCGGAAGAACAAAAGATCCGCGTGCAGAAGCTTCTGGTGAGCATAGTTGAGAAAGCCGGCGCGGACAAACTGGTGCTGGACAATCAGCTTCGAGGTGGCTCGCTTTCAACGAAGGATTCGCAGGGGAAAGAAGGCTACGAAACAAAGCTCCGTCGGCTGGAACGACAAGTGGCGTTTCGCAAGAACAAGTACCTCGAGCACCAGAAGAACCCGGACACGTTTCCGCTTTTTGTGGATGTGTTTCAGAACCCCGATCACTGGCAGGGCCGCTTGATTACTCTGCGAGGTCACGTTCGCCGAGTCATCACGTATAACGGTGACTCGACGCTGTTCAACGGTCAGCCTCTGCATGAACTGTGGCTGTTCACCGAAGATTCACAGAACAACCCTGCTGTAATAGTCACACCATCCTTGCCGAAGGAATTCCCTGTCGGCAGTGAACTGATTGATTCGGTCACGGTGACCGGCTGCTTCTTTAAGATGTACGTGTATCGTTCACAGCACGAGAATCGCCTGGCTCCGCTGGTGCTCGCCGGGCACGTCAACTGGAATCCCTCTGCGAAGCATATTCTGACTTTGGCGAAAGATGGACATATCCGAGCCAACTCGCCTTTGCTGGCTCAGGCCAAAACGGAAACTCGCCCGATCAGTGACACGTTGATCTTGTTTTTGGGCTTTTTGACTTTGCTGGTCACGATGACTGTGTGGGGGCGCGTCCAGCGAGATCGGCGAGAGCGAAGACGGCTGTTGAGTCTGGTGGACGAACGCCCTGATTTTCATCAGACTTCGCAGGATCGTTTTTCCGGTCCGTTTGCTGATCCCAGAATTGAGCCTACTCGCGGATGACCACTTCGGCTAACGCCTCCCATCTTCAGACAGACAACACCGCCATTCAGCCGCTGGAAGCGATTACTGATCGCCCCATTCGTTTGGGAGTTTTGATCAGCGGTGGCGGAACTACGTTGCTGAATTTTCTGGATCAGATTCGCAGCGGTCAGTTGAATGCAGAAGTTCCGCTGGTGATCGCCAGCCAGCGAACCTGCAAAGGCGTGGAGCGTTCTCTGGCGGCCGGATTGAATTGCCAGGTCATTCGTCCTCGCGATTTTTCCGGTGTTGGTGATTTTAGTCGCGCAGTCTTCGCGGAACTGCGAAGCGCCAATGTGGATCTGGTCACGCTGGCGGGTTTCCTGAGCCTGCTGCATGTGCCCGACGATTTTCGTTGGCGAGTGCTCAATATTCATCCGTCATTAATCCCGGCCTTTTGTGGTCATGGATTCTTCGGACATCATGTTCACGAAGCAGCGATTGAACGCGGCGTGAAGGTCAGTGGCTGTACCGTTCATTTTGCCAACAACGAGTACGACCAGGGCCCGATCGTCCTTCAACGCACAGTCGCCGTTCCCGATCTCTGCACCGCTGACGAGTTAGCCTCGCTGGTGTTTGAGCAGGAAAAAATCGCGTATCCGGAGGCCATCCGAATGCTGGCTTCGGGCAAGGTTCGTATCGTCGGCAATCGCACCGCGACGTAGCCAGCGCGAACTGCAACGTGCGTGGTATGCTGGGACATTCTTGTCCGACCATGTTTCGACGGGCAAGAATGCCGATCCTACGGCAAACGCTATCGTTTGCGCGTTCAATCGCCTCCGCGATCTGTTCGATAATCCCAGACGCGAATTGATCAAGATTAGCCGACACGGTGTTGGCTCATGTTCTCGCCACGAGTTCATTTCGACATCTTGCGAAGTCCTTGAACATCGTGCCGATCGCCGATCCGCGCACGGCTGGTTGGATGGAAAATCATCGACGCGGCTTGCTCGGGGATTTCTTCTTCCAGAGTATCCACGATGCCTCGAATCGCCATGAAGCGGACGTTGCGTTCCTGACAAACCTGAGCCACCGCGAGGCTGCTGGTGTCGACGGCAAGGCCGGGGAATTTCTCCGCCAACGCGGATTTCTCAGTGGGAGTGATCGGATGGTGATCCGCCACGATCAGCTTACCGACATGGATTCGCTTGCGCGGAGCCAGAGTACATTTCACCGGCAGGCTGTTAACGTGTGTGTCGCTGATTTCATTCGACAGGACAATGTCACCTGGTTTAATGTCAGCCGTCAGCGAAGAACTGAATCCGATCGCCAAAACTATGCCGGGTGATGTTCGTTGATCAGCAGCTCGGTGGCAGCCCGATGAGACGCGTAGTTTTCTCGCCCGCTTCGGCGATTGCCAGACGAATCGTTTCACCGAGAAAGCCACCTCGAACAGTGATCTTCTTCTCTGTGTAACTTCGCTGCCGGTCAACCTGCTTCAAAACGCTTTCACCCGCCCTTGTGAGTACACACAACGCCCACGTCGGTGGAACGGTCGGGGAATCGGTTCTGCTGTCAGCTGCTGACGTGGTTTTCTTGTTGGCGGTCGAATCGTTTCCGGGGCTGCTCACGCTGATGCCTCAAAGTCCTTCATGAACTGCACGAGAGCCTGAACGCCTTCCGGAGGAAACGCGTTATAAAAACGCCGGCTCGCATTCCACCGACACTGCGATGTCCTTCGCTTACCGAAGCCTGTCACTGGCTGCTTTGACGAAGGCGTTGTCTTTGTCTTTGTTGCCCGTGACGAAGCGGGGTGACGTTCATCATAGAATCGCCGCCAGGCTTGGCTGTTGATTTAAACAGGCTGCTGTCTGCGGGTAATCATAGAGAACTGCGCCTTTGGCTTTGTTGTGAGTTTCCATTGCGGTCAGACCGCCCCGGAGCTTTAATCCAGCGGAATACCAGCATCATCAGATAGATGCCGAACGTCGGAGGCGTGCCGTACATCGACCTGGCTTTCGGCATGAGTTCGATACCGCAGCATTGTGGCGAGATTCTCGTTGCCGGCTTCGACAAGGTCCTTGCGCGCATGATCACGAGAGTGACTCGAAGTCTGGGGGCGGTAAAAAAAAAAACTGATTTCTCTCTTCAGACACTTGGGTGAGATCAGCCGTACTTGCGAATGTCGATTGGGCGGCTGAAGATGTCGCTGCCGGCGTCACACACCAGAAACGCGGAGCTCAAGATCGCCACACCCGACTGGAACTGAGTTCCGAAGATCGTGTTATTCGATGTGAATGAACGTAAACCGGATTATCACTGTAAGAACAGGAATCCGGGATGAAGGAAGTTGGCGTCCTTGCTCGCAGGCGACGTGAGTCTTCCCAACGGACTTGGCTTCCTTCAAAGCTGGCCCACATGCCTGTGATCAGATAATCAGTGCGATCGGCTGGCAACAGATCTATCGGCACCGCGAAAACTGCAAAGACGCCGCCCTGCAGGAAGAGCACAGCGTAATGCGTCCGGAATGCCGGCCAGTTCGGTGCGCCAGAGCTTCTGCTTCTGCCGCGACAACAGCGAACGGTTTGCCTCGATGCGAATACCGCAAATACCCACACCTGTGTTTCCGAGCGAAAGCAGGTTTTCACGAGCTTCCTCAAGGACAGATTCTGGGAGCACAGCAGGACCGGCGGAGAAATTCCAGATGCGACGAGTCATCGCGGATGCAGCTTTCGTTGAGACAGAAGGGGACAGGAGAGTCAGAGATTTTGCGGCGATCTTAGTCGAGAAACGAGCCGCACAACCATCAGGAGCCTAATAGTTTGTTGAACTACCCAGATTATAAACCGACGGGCTCTTCAGTGAGCGGCATTTGGCGTTAGCCGCCTGTCGATTTAGTCGAGATTCAAATGAGAAACGCTTATTAACCCGAGCGCCAGCGAGGAATTCCGGGGCTTGCTCTCGCTGGGCGCTTCGGGTTGGTATTAAATCAACAGGACTGCCAGCCGCCGGTGTTTTTCGTCTTTATGCTGCAATCACCGGTGGCTAGCACCATTCTGCTCACGGGTTCAGACACCCATTTTGACCGAAATCCCGCCGCAATTTGACACAGCAGCGGCACCGGGGCCAGGAATTCTAAAGCCTTCCTCGATTCGCCAAACTGACCCGGAAACTGCCCCGGCAACAGGAATTTTGCCCCTGAAAAGCCGCCAAAAGACAGGGAGTTGGCAATGGGGCTTCGAAGCCTCCAAACCTTTGCAGAAGGTGGCAATCGGCGGCCCGTGAGCATACCTTATTCCCGAAGAAATCTCGATAAACTTCGACCTTCCGAAAATGAACTCCCGGAAGCGGACGTCGGCTCATGAATTGAGTCAGGCCGTTGACTATTTTGAATTGCGGAGCAGCCTTCCCCATGCAGTTGTTCTGTAACGCGCCATGTTTTCTTCGGCATTCTCCATTGCGGCCTCGGCAGTGCCTTCACGCACGCCAAAAGACATTCTGCGAAACGTGTTTATGGCGGTCAGCAGTTCTGGCGTCGAACTTGTCGGCACCGATCAGGAAATGGCCATCCGCTTCTGAAGTCGGTGGTGGCGTCACGACCAGTTCCGCGGGAGATGCTGCTTCGCCTGCCAACTCAGCGAATTTCATCCATCCTTCGCGAGTTACAGGATTGAACAGCTCGATCTGGCGCCAATCGATGAAAAAACATCACGCTGAAGGCGGCTTCAGCCAAGTTTCGTTTGTCCTCCGAGGATCTCGAAAGCCCGGTTCCACATTCAGTACGAATTATTTCCGAATTCCCGCGCCGGTGTTTCGACAGATGATTCGCCGGACGTCGTTTGCGACGGACACAGAGAGTACTCGGTATGCACTCGGTGGCCTGTTGCTGGAATTTGGTGAAGGCACAGTGATTGTCGCCACCGACAGCCGCCGTCTCGCGGTCGCCACTGCTGCTTGTGAGAAGGAAGGCAAGCCTGTTGCCCGGACAAGCCAAAGACAACTGTGGTGCCGACGAAGGCCATGTCGCTGCTGGAACGCCTGATTGATCCTCAGGCCGAGTTTGTGGACATCGCTGTTCATGACAACGACGTGATGATGCGATCCGGGGCGTGTACCGTTTACAGCCGACTCGTCGAAGGCCGGTTCCCTCGCTATCGCGACGTGATTCCTCGCAGCGGCAACGTGAATGTTCCTCTGCCGGTGGCTCCATTCTTCGCGGCTGTTCGTCGTCCCAGATCATCACAGACGAAGCAAGTTGCGCGGATTTCGTGTTTGACCTTCATGCTGACGCTCAGCAGCCAGGCCAGCACAATCGGTGAGTCGAAGATTGAGCTGCCAATTGAGTACGATCACGAAGAAGTCAAAATCACTTTCGATCCGAAGTACGTCGCTGATTTCTGAAGGTGCTGACGCCGGAAACACTGGTTGATCTGCAGCTGACGGATTCAGATACCGCCGCCGTCTTCCGCGTCGAAGATTCGTACACCTACGTCATCATGCCATTGTCACAGGATCGATAGGGACAGAGTTTTCAGTGTTCAGTTTTCAGTGTTCAGTTAAGCACAGTACTGAACACTGAAAACTGAACACTGAAAACTACTTGAAAAGGACTTCCTGCGTGTTCGATGCAAAATGCTTTCACCGCCGTCGACGCTGAAGAACGCCTTGATGCGTTTTATTCGCAGCACGGGCGTGGTGAACCGTTCGGCAGCGGAAAGCCTCGATGCAGAATGGAAACGGATCGTGGGCCCGGAATTGGGTCGCCGCAGCACGGCTCGCAAGGTTCGTGACGGCATCGTGGAAGTGGTGGTCACCAACAGTGCAACTCTGGAGGAGTTGCGGGGCTTTATGCACGAGACAGTTCTGGAGCAGATGAAGACCAGTCTGCCTCAGTCTAACATCCGGTCAATTCGGTACGTGCGGCTCGGTAGAGTAAATAAGTGGAATAGCCGGTCGTTGAAGATTTCAAATTTGAGATTTGAGATTTCAATTGGCCGGAGGCTTCTCGGTTGAACAGAAGAAAGTGCAAGAAAACGTGTCTGTAGCGAACGCTGCCAACGACGATAACACCGCTTCCTCAAAAGCCGCGAGTGGCTCCTACGATGTTTTGACATTCAGCATCTGGAAGGATTGAAGGGATTCGAACTGTCCGGCGATGTACATCGGTGACACCGGTGCTCCGGGCCTGCATCATCTCGTCTACGAAGTGGTCGACAACAGTATCGACGAAGCTGTCAACGGCTACGCTTCGAGATTCACGTCTGGATCAATCTCGACGAAAGCATCTCGATCGTTGACAACGGCCGGAGGCATCCCGGTGGATGTCGTTAAAGGCGATGGTCGTCCGGCTCTGGGGAAGTGGTCTTGACAGAAATCCATGCCGAGGCAAATTCAATCGCGAGAGCGGTTACAAAGTCGGTACCGGCGGTTTGCACGGCGTGGGGATTACCGCCGTAAATGCTCTGAGTTCCTGGCCGACAGCCGGGCGCGCCGCGGTGGCTCGACGTGGGTCATGGACTTCGAAAAAGGTCGTCGCACGTCAGAATTGCGACAACTGGGCGGAGCGGACTCGACGGGAACGCGTCTGACGTTTCTTCCCGACCCGACGATCTTTTCCGAGACGAAATTTTCGCTCGACACGCTGACTCGCCGTATGCGGGAGCTGGCGTTCCTGACTCCGGGCATCCGGATTACTCTGCGCGATGAACGAGCAGACAGAACGGAAGAGTTCCACTTCGAAGATGGTTTGGTTGAATTCGTCAAGTACCTGAATCGAACTCAGACTCCGCTGACATCGGATGTGTTTCGAGTCATGGCGGAGGCGGAAGAAGAGAACGTCGTGGTCGAGGTGGCCATGCAGTACAACGATGGTTACACCGAAAATGTGTTGACCTACGCCAACAATATCTTCAATCCCGATGGGGGAACTCACCTGAGCGGTTTCCGAGCTGCTCTGACTCGTACGATGAACAACTATGCCAAGGCGGGCAATCTGTTCGCTGACATTGTGCCGGTTGGTGAAGACTTCCGTGAAGGTCTGACGGCGATTGTTTCCGTTCGTGTCCCTGACCCCAAATTTACATCGCAGAATAAAGCCAAACTGACGAATGGCGAAGCGAGATGCGGTTCAGACGGTTGTCAGCGAAGGCTTCACGAAGTATTTCCCGAAGAGAACCCTGATCGCCAAGAAGCTCGTCGCGAAAGCCGTGATGGCGGCGGAAGCTCGCGAGGCGGCTCGCAAGTCCCGTGACATGGTCCGCCGCAAAGGCGCTGACCACCGGCGGTCTGCCGGAGAAGCTTCGCGATTGCCGAAGTCGCGATCTGGAATCAACCGAACTGTACTCGTCGAAGGTGACTTTGTCGGTGGATCGGCTGACACCGGACGTGACTCCAGCATTCAGGCCATTCCTGCTGCGTGGTAAGATCCTGAACGTCGAAAAAGCAGCTGGTCAAAGTCCTCGACAACGCCGAAATCACTAATCTCTTCCGCGCGATCGGATTGCCGCCGGCCGGTGGCGAAGATGAGATGGATATTTCCAAGCGACGCTATGGCAAGATCATCGTCATGACCGACGCCGACGTCGACGGCAGCCATATTCGCACCTTGTTGCCTACATTCCTGTTTCGACACATGCGAGATCTGGTCGCCGGTGGGCGCGTTTACATTGCTCAGCCGGCCGTCCTTATCGCGTTATCCAGCCGCGGTGTTCGCTATGTCCAGACGCATCAGGCCATGATGACCGAACTCA
Source organism: Planctomycetaceae bacterium (assembly GCA_046349735.1). Classification (GTDB taxonomy): domain Bacteria; phylum Planctomycetota; class Planctomycetia; order Planctomycetales; family Planctomycetaceae; genus SXXK01. The sequence continues at coordinate 33,419 of JAXMBU010000048.1, read as the reverse complement.
TCAGCCTCGGCATGAATGGCGCGAGGGTTACTGTGAAGGCGGACGGTACGACATTCTCGGTGAGAACCTGCAGAAATTGTGTGACCTTCGTGACGATGGAGCATCCTCTGAACCGCTCGAACGCCGCGGCATTGATATTCGTTATCTGCTGAAGTTCAACGCCGGCGACAAGTCGCGGCTTCCACGTTATCGAGTTCTCTCCCGGGGACACAGAGAAGTGGTTCCTTGAGCGTGACGATGCCGAAGCGTTCCTGAAGTCAATTCTCCCGGTGGTTCCGCCGACTGAAGCAACAGACGCGACAGCGACAGCCCCGGCGGTGACAACGGGCGAACCGGCGATTCCTCGCGCAGGGCTGGCCCAGCTGATCGATCTGCATGAGATCAAGACGCTGAATGACGTCTTCGCCCAGCTGAAGGACTACGGGTTCTTCGTTGCCGACTTTACACCGGCCGGTGTTCGCAATGCTGAGCCGATCTATCCGTTCATTCTGGAACGCGATGACGATCTGGTGAAGCTCACCGCCTTTCAAGGCGATCTTCTGGCGGAACTTCGCCGACTGGGTGAAAAAGGCCTGACGCTGACACGCTTCAAAGGTCTCGGCGGAAATGAACTCGGAAGAACTCTGGACACCAGTATGGATCCGGAAAACGAACGCTGTTGCAGGTTCGCATGGAAGACGCAGCCGCGGCCGATGAAATCTTCCGGAGTGCTCATGCGGGTGACGCTGTTGAACTATCGCCGTGAATTCATCGAGAAACATGCACTCGATGAAAGAACTGGATATTCAACGCTTCGTAAAAATTTGACGGGCGGGCAGGTGGGTATTCTCGCTCGTCGAATCCTTTGCTCTTTGAGAGGCCGGTGCGCAAACTGTTGAGGACGCTTCAGCGTGTAGTCGGCGATTCTGGTAGGACCTCTCGCCGAGGAGGATCAGTGGCTGGCCGCGACCTGTGTGCGCAACGGGATTGATCACGCCAATTGCGATCCTAAGCCAGTTGCACAGCAGGTTCGTTTTGTGGCGAAAGTCCTTTCCGGCAGAAAAGGACTTACTTTGACCATCAACGGCGACCGCACCTGTCGCGTCACCGCAAAGTCGGCCTTGCCGGTGACAGATGCGATTCACTGCGAAGTGATTTAAAGAGGTGCCTGGTGGTCATTTCTGTCAACGGTTGTTGCGTCCGTCGGAGGATCACCGTCGACCCTCTGGCATCACTTCCGGGTAAATGGCTTGATGTCCCCGCGGATACCACTTCGCGTTTAACCAACAGCTGGCCAATCCGGATAAGGTTCCGGAACGAATGTCGCCTCGAGAAACTTCTGGCTAATTTTTGGGGCGCAGTTCAGTTGTCGGGCTTTTTTTTGACTACAATCAACCCTCACCGAAACAATGCCGCAGGCGTTGCCGTCTCGGGCCGGTGAGCGTGATGCAGTTGCCTTGAACATACTCAGCTTCGTGACTTATGCCAGTGGGAACAGTCGATCCGCCGCGTGACAATCTGTCCAGACTTCGCATCCAAAGAGATGTGCAGCCGGTGCGTCGATCATTCTTCGGTCGACTTTTGCGGTTTGTGTTCTATCTCGGTGTGCTGGTGGCTCTTACCGGCGGAGCAGTCTTCTGGGCTCAGAAGCAGGGCATGCTCGCGGATACTCGCAAGCTCACAGAGAATCTTCGACCGCGTCCGGAAGTTCGAGTGGCCGTGGTGAGCGTCGAGAAAGGTCGGTCGGCCGACGCACTTGTGGTCGCCACAGGGTATCTGGAATCTCGCCGACAGGCCCGCATCGGTGCTCGTGCCACGGGTCGAATTGAAGCGGTGAATGTTGAAGAGGGAACCGTCGTTAAAGCTAACGATGTACTTGCGATTCTGGAACATGCTGACCTTGATGCGTCACTTGTGGCCGTCAAAGCCACCGCCGCGCGAGCGAAGAGTGAATTGTTGGAGCAGGATGTAGCGATTCAACGTGCCAAACGAGATCTTGAGCGAGCAGAAAGGGCATTTGCCTCGAAGAGTTCAACCCCGGCAGATTATGATAAAGCCCGCTTTGATTTTGACGCTGCTGTCGCTCGCCGGGTTTCCCTCGAAGCCGCGTTGGGACTGGCGGAGGCGCGAGTCCAGGAAGCCGAACAACTTCGAGAAAACATGTTCGTGCGAGCTCCGTTTGAGGGAACAGTGATCTCCAAAGATGCGGAACTGGGCGAATCGATTATGCCGGGAGGAATGGGTGAAGCCTCCGGACGCGGCTCGGTTGTGACGATCGCAGACCTCCAGCATCTGGAAGTTGATTGCGATGTGAAGGAAGACTACATCAGTCGTGTGACAGAGGGGCAACCGGCGGAAGTGGCAGTCGATGCGGTTCCCGACAAACGTTACAAAGGTCAGGTTCGCAAGATCATCCCGATGGGCGATCGCGCGCGAGCTACCGTGAAGGTTAAAGTAGAGATTCTGGATGTCGACAAACGCCTGTTTCCTGAAATGAGCAGCACGGTGTATTTTTTGTCGAATCATTCGGAGGAAGAAAAAGAGGAAGAGGAAAGTCGCGTCTTCTGTCCCTCTGAGGCTGTTGTCGTTACGGAAAAGGAATCGTACGTCTGGATACTGACAGATGAGGAACGGACGAAGAGAATGACCGTGACGACAGCAGAGTCCCGCGATGGTCGCACAGAGATCACCAGTGGCCTGACTGGCGGAGAAAAAGTCATCGTCAAGCCTGCGAAGGATTTACGTGATGACATGCTGGTCAGATCAGCACAATAGGTCGCACGAAGGACGAAAACCGGGGGCTAACGCCCTGCGGCTGATGAAACGACTAAATCAACAGCCTGCTAGCGCGTTGCGCGCTGACAGGTGATCTGAACAGAAACCATCTGCGAGTCTCCAAGTCCTCACTCTGAAAACCGAACACCTCAAACTGAAAACTCAATGTCAATAAGGATCTCTTCGTGTCCGATGTGTCTCAAAATGATAAACCAGTCGTCGTGGTCAGCGATGTATGCAAGGAATTCCGTCGAGAGCAAATGGTTGTGCCGGTGCTCAGCGGCTTCAACCTGAATCTCTGGGCTGGCGACTATCTGGCACTCATGGGCCCTTCGGGTTCCGGCAAAACGACATTGCTGAATCTGATCGCCGGACTGGACCGACCGACTTCCGGCAAAGTGATCGTCTGCGATCATGATCTTGGTGCATCGTCGGAAGGCGAACTGGCCAGGTGGCGATCAAGACATATTGGCTTCATTTTTCAGCTCTACAATCTGATCCCGGTGCTAACGGCGTATGAGAACGTTGAACTGCCGCTGACGTTAACGTCGCTGTCACGTCGTGAGCGAGATGACCATGTGAAAGCGGCTCTGGAAGTTGTCGGGCTCAGTGATCGCATGGATCACTATCCTCGTCAGTTGTCCGGCGGTCAGGAGCAGCGAGTTTCCATTGCACGCGCCATCGTGACCGATCCGACTCTGATCGTCGCTGACGAACCTACCGGTGACCTTGACGCAAAATCGGCTGCGGAAATTCTGGATTTGATGCATCGTCTGAATGTCGAATTCCAAAAGACGATCGTCATGGTCACCCACGACCCCAACGCGGCTCATCGAGCCAAGCGGACGGTTCATCTGGAAAAAGGTGTGCTTGTATCTGCCCCAACGCCTCCTGCAGGCAAGGAAGGATCGCGATGAAAATCCTTGTTTATATCTGGAGGAATATCAGACGCAACAAAGTGCGCAGTATGCTCACGATTTTGTCCGTCGGTTTCAGTCTCGCCCTGATGACGGTGTTGTATGGCTTTATGGCGTCGCAGGAAACCTGGCGAAATGATGCCGAGCAAACCAATCGCATCGTGGTGATGAACATTCAGGGATTCACCGGTCAGGTCCCGATTTCAGCGGTTGACGATGTGGCCAACACAGATGGCGTTGAGGCGGCCGTGCCACTGGCCTGGTTCGGCGGGGCTTATCAGGATGAACCGATGCCGTTTGCTCAGTTTGCAACGGATCCAAAATCTGCGTTCAAGGTTTGGCCTGAGTATTCGATCTCTCCGGAAGAACTTAAGAACTGGCAGGAGAACCGACGTGGTTGCGTGATTGATCGACGCATCGCAGAAGAACGAGGCTGGAAAGTCGGCCAGCAGATTCGTCTCAAGGGCACGATTTATCCGTTCGACCTCGATCTTGAACTCTGCGGGATTTTTGATGCCCCCAAGAATTCAGGTTCGCTCTGGTTCCATTGGGAATACCTTGACGAAGGGCTCAAGCAAAAAAACAGTCCGGTCACGGGAAACGCCGGGACGATTTTCGCCCGTGCGAAAAGTGGTGACACCATTCCCTCGGTCGTGAAACGGATCGACGATCGCTTCGGCAGCTCGGATACTCCGACGAGAACTCAGACGGAAGCTGCCTTCGCACAGATGTTTGTCGACATGCTTGGTAACGTTCAGGTGCTGATTCGCAACATCGGACTGGCCGTTGTGTTTTCGCTGTGTCTCGTAACGGCAAACTCGATGGCCATGTCCATGCGAGAACGCGTCACCGAAATTGCCGTGCTGAAAGCGATCGGGTTTCCTCGCTCCAGAATTCTGATCATGATTCTTGGCGAATCCAGTCTGATTGCAATGCTGGGCGGACTTCTGGGCGTCGGCATGGGCTGTGGATTTCTGCAGGCGATGAATGCGGCGTTGCCGCAGTTCTTCCCGTTTACAGTTCTGGAAATGCTGGGCCCGTGGGTCAGCTACGGATTCATTGTTGCAGCGTTGCTGGGCATCGTCAGCGGTCTCGTCCCTGCGATCCGCGCGGCGCAGTTATCTGTAATTGATGGTCTGCGACGCATCGCGTAGCTTAAAGTTTTGGCTGGTCTCTCTTGTGTTTTGGCCGGTCTCCCGACCGAGCCGCTGTGTTTTGGCCGGTCTCCCGACCGAGCCGCTGCGTTGTGGCCGGTCTCCGACCGAGCCACTCTGCTTTGTGTAGGATGGGCATTCTTGCCGGTCGCCGAGTTGTCGGACAAGAATGTCCAACCTACGTTTTTATGTTGTGGCTGGTCTCCAGACCGAGCCACTGGCGTTGTGGCCGGTCTCTTGACCGTGCCACTCAACGTTCCTCAATTCATTTCACCCCGACACCAACCATGATCCCTGCCAAATACAATTTCAGAAACCTGCAGGTCCGCTGGATGACTACGCTGATGACTGTCCTGGGAACAGGCCTGGTTGTCTGGGCTTCCGTGCTTTGCTTCGGGCTGACGGATGGCCTGCAGTATGCGTTGAGAGTCTCTGGTGATGCGATGGATCTGATTGTGTTGCGAAAAGGTTCGACCGACGAGACTGGCAGTGGTATTGAGCAGAAAGTCGCCCGGCAGATCTCGTCACTCCCCGGAATTGCCAAAGATGAAGCGGGACAGCCGCTCTGCTCCGTCGAGTTCGTAACGATTCTCACCAAGCCGCGTCGCAACAACGGTGGAACAGTCAATCTGATAGTGCGAGGACTCGAAGAGGTAGGACGAAAACTGCGACCGGAGTTTCGATTGACCCAGGGGCGAGATATCAAGCCGGGCGTTAATGAGGCGATCACCAGTCAACGAATGGCCGAGCGTTTTGAGAATCTGGCGATCGGCGAAGAGCTGGAGATCAACAATGTGATGTTCAAAATCGTCGGTTACTTCGAAGCCGCTGGCAGCGCGGCGGAATCGGAAGTGTGGACAGACCTGCGAGATCTCACTGCTGCACGACGAACTCCTGCGGCCGTGTCTTCAGTGAACCTTCGAGCCGAAAACATGGCCGCTCGGGACTCTCTGGTCAAGTTGCTGGCCGATGATAAGCGGTTCGAACTAAACGGCATTTCTGAAGTGCGATACTTTGAAGATCAGATGACGCAGTCCAATGCGATTCAGTACATCGGTTACATCATTGCCGGGTTTCTGATGTTTGGAGCGATGTTTGCGGCCGCCAATACGATGTACGCAGCGGTTGCCAGTCGAGCTCGTGAAATCGGAACCCTGCGAGCACTCGGGTTTTCGCGCCGCAGTATTCTGGGATCGTTTCTGTTTGAATCTGTGTTGCTCTGTCTGATGGGCGGAGCACTTGGCTGCCTTGCCACTTTGCCATTCAACGGTCTCTCAACCGGCACGGTGAATCAGTTCAGCGAAATTACTTTTTCATTCCGCTTCGGTCCGCGAGTCTTGTTGCAGGGCGTGATTCTGGCCATGCTCATGGGGCTACTTGGTGGCATTCTGCCGGCTCTGCGGGCAGTTCAGTTGAACATCGTGAATGCTTTGCGAGAACGCTAGCGGCCTTTTGATTCAGACCTCGTTCAGGCTCGTCGCTGAACTCGTGAGAGTTCAGAACCAGAGCCGTAGCTGAACTCGTGAGAGTTCAGAATCAGAACCGTAGCTGAACTCGTGAGAGTTCAGAAGCCGCTCCGAATTCTCACGAATCCGGCTACATGCGCATGCTTCGCGATCAACCTCTCTAATCTGATTCCGACCTCCAGCGACTCCGTCAAATCAGGACGGAGTCGCGGCCATGACTCAAGATCCGTGGGCGACGCCACTTGTTCATTGAGTGTCCAACGAAGGTACGACTCCAGGAACAAATCGAGATCGCCGTCGAGCACTGGTTGAGGATTTCCCACCTTGGTTCCGGTGCGAGTATCCTTCACGAACTGGTCCGGATGCAGCACATAATTTCGAATCGTCTGACCGCCGAAACCGATCTTGGATTTCTCACCGCGTCGCGCAGAAACTTCTGCTTCACGCTTTTCGATTTCCATTTGAAACAGTTTCGCTGTCAGCATTTTTTTCGCAGTCGCACGGTTCTTATGCTGACTGCGTTCATTCTGACAGGCTGCCACGACACCCGTCGGAATGTGCGTCAGTCGCACGGCCGAGTCCGTCTTGTTGACGTGCTGACCGCCCGCACCACCGGAGCGATATGTGTCTTCTTTGATGTCCTTTTCCCAGTTGATGTCGATCTTCACTTCGTCATCAATTTCAGGGACCACATCCACAGCCGCAAAGGCGGTGTGGCGACGTCCGGCCGAATCAAACGGGCTGATTCGAATCAAACGATGATTGCCTGTTTCTCCCCGTAGATAGCCGTAGACAAAATCGCCCGTGATCAGAATCGTGGCGTTGCGTATTCCGGCTTCTTCACCCGGGGAGAGGTCTATTTCTTCGATTTTGAAACCGCTGCGTTCAGCCCAGCGTGCGTACATGCGGAGCAGCATTTGAGCCCAGTCCGCCGAATCCGTTCCACCTTCACCGGCCTGTACAGTCAAATAGGCTGAACAAACGTCTTCAGGATTCGCCATCGTGGCCTGCAGTTCGACCCGGTCAATTTCTGCAGCCAGGGGTTCTACCAGAGTCTTCAGTTCCGCTTCGCTTTCACCGGAATCATCGTCCTCGGCGAACTCCATCAGCACCAGCATATCGTCGCCACTGCTGGAGAGTTTTTGCAGAGGACCCACCGTCCCCTTGAGCTTTCGCAGTTCTTCCATCTGTGTCCGGGCGCGTTCCTGGTCATTCCAGAAATCGCTGGCGGACATGCGGTCGTTAATTTCTTCGATGCGAGTCGTCTTGCCAGCCAGGTCAAAGACAGTCTCGAAGGTGAACGATACGCTTCAGTAACTCATTGCAATGCGCGCGGAACTCAGGATCCATGATGTAACAGCTTTTCAGTAAACGGTTAAGAACAAATCAACCCTGGGGACGACCCAAGCAGACTCAACGGATTTCACCAAAGCCGACCATGACTTGCAATCGGGGGTCGAGCAATGCCATATTCGATATGGCCGCTTGTCATCACCGACTCGAGGTTTGTCAAACCAGGGTTTTGGGCTAAACCTTGAATCCCATGAAGGCGGGATTGACGAACCCCTCTACGTGGCTATGACACAGTACTGGCTGGATTTCTGCTCCGCCTGCAAAAAAGGCACATTAAACGACTTGTCACATGGGTGTTCGGCTGCCAACATCCGCACCAACCCCGGATTATGCACCTTGGATACCAGCAGCAGTGAGTTTTCCTTAGTGTCAGTCTGTCGACCTTCTTTCGATCTGACGTTCAGGTTTCGTTAAAATTTTGCTCAAGGTATCGTCATGGCCCGAAACTCTGCATTCATTCGCCCGCGTCGCGGTCAGACTATTTTTCGGGTGGAATGGAAGAAAGATCAGCCCAGCGTGGTGCCTTACGTTGTCGAAACGTTCGCGTCTTCATCGCTGGCCGTGCGGAATTCTGCCGGAAAAGAGCAAGTCATTATGGGCGTGGACGCTCTTGCTCAGTTCGGGGCAACTCAGGAAGACGCGCTTAGTCGCGACTTTGTGCGAATTGCGACTTCAGTTGTGAAGACCGGCACAGACTCGAAGAAGGCACTCAGTTCTGTGGGCAAACTGGCGACGCTGCTGAAATAGGCGTGTATCGTTGACGGTGATTGCTTCTTTATCGAATTGCGAAGGCAAAACCCCAGCCGCTTAACTCCGGGGAGCCCGGTATTTCAACATGCAACGCTGTCAGCGGAGGATCCGTCCCCAAAGAGTGATTCGCCAATCGCGTGCACCTCAGGATTCTTCCGTAAACGGTAGGGCGTTGGCCGCCGGTGTTTTCCTGTGTTCTATCCTAAAATAATCGATGGCTGGCGCCATTCCGCTCACTCAGTGCACGCCATTGGAGTGAGTCGTTCAGGCGAATCAATGCACGGTGGATGAAATCAGAACGCCGATCGTCTATGCTCTGCGAACGGCGTCGCGGAGCTCAAACAGACACGGCGATTCCGGATGGTCAAAGGATAATGGCTGCCGATTTGGGCGCGAGACTGGTCTCGGATGATGCACGGATTGCTGAAACGATTTCCATGGATGTTGTGCGGAGTCTGCCTCGCAATTACAGGGCTGGGGCTCTGCGGTCTCGTGCGCGCCGATGAACTGTATGGTCGCTCTCAATTGATTGAGCGTCAGATTGTCTGGCTAATGATGGCATTGCCCTTGATGCTCGGTGTTGCCCTGATGCCGCCTTATCTTTTGCGGGCGATCAGTATTCCCGCCTATCTGTTGTCGGCCTCGTTGCTGGTCGTAACATTGTTCATGTCGCCGATCAATGGTTCACGGCGCTGGATTCCATTGGGGCTGTTTGATTTTCAGCCCAGTGAGCCAGCTCGACTGGCCTTTGTACTCACGCTGGCGTCGTATTTGATGTACCGAGAAAACCAACGCACGCTCAAGGGACTTCTTCCGCCGCTCGTGTTGGCTCTGGTTCCTATGTTGCTGATCATGAAGGAGCCCGATCTGGATACCGCTGTGCTGTACGTTCCAGTCCTTTATTTCATGTTGTTTGCCGCCGGCGCAAAGATACAACATTTATTGTTAGCAACCGCAATGGGGATCGCATGTTTGCCCGTTCTTTGGACACAGATGAGCGCTGAGCAGCAGTCTCGACTCGTGTCAGTTGTGACGCAGCGAGATGGCGGCCTTGCCCCGACCGGCGACGGATTCCATCTTCATCAATCGAAGCAAGTTCTGGCACTAGGAGGCTTCTGGGGCAGCGTGAATCAGGAGGAGCCGCCAATCGACGATACGTCTGCATGGCAACTTCCGGCATCAAGAACTGACTTTATCTTCGTGATGATCGGAGAAAAGCTCGGTTTCCCCGGCTGCGTGGCCGTGATGATTCTGTATGCCATATTGATCTGGAGATCACTGCTCATCGCCAGGAGAACTCAGGATCCCTTTGGTCGTCTGGTCATTACGGGCGTTGTGACGCTACTGAGTGTTCAAACGATCCTGAACACAGGCATGACTGTCGGACTGCTGCCGATCACCGGGACGACTCTGCCCTTGTGCAGCTACGGAGGCAGCAGTCTCCTGACCACTTATGCGGCGATCGGGCTGATCATGAATATTGAGATGAACCGACGCTACGATGTCGCTGGTCAACCATTCGTGTTTCGCTCAACGTCTTACAGAAACGCGGCATAGGAACAGTCCCGGAATAAGTTCCCAACAGCGTCAGTTTCGAATTTGCGCATCCTTAGACCCGGAGGTCGACAATTCCATTGCCGGAGGCGCGACGGCATGTTGATTTAATCTGTTTATCAGCCACCGGACGTTAGCCCCCGGTTGACTTTGCCTTGTTTTTGCCGCGAAAACCGGACGCTAACGCGTTCCGGCTGATTAAATCAACAGACCCTCATGCCACCGGCAGAGGATGTGCCGGGCTTTCAGCCCTAACGATTGCACGGAACTTCAAAACCCATCAACAACAGATCTGCTGAGCAACTTGTACAACACAATCCCTCTCTGACGAGTCGGGTTGGGATGTTTTGAGGTTTGCGCAAAGAAAAACAGCTCTGAAAAGTTGCCTTTTCAGAGCTGTTTCGTCAGCAGTCTGGATTCATCACGATACCGGGGCAGCCATTACCAGTTCTTTGGGCTGAGGATCCAGTACCATTTGTCTTTTTCTTTATTGAAGTTCAGGTTCCACTGGCCATCGTCCCACTCGAGGGACACTTCACGCCAGCCCATCGGTACCTGAGGGTACGGATAGAATGGACCGATGTAAGGCCAGGCACTCGCGCTGTACTGAGTCGGGTAGCTCACGGCTGCCGAGTTCGGGTACTGTGCATAGGATGGCCATGCATGTGATGGCAGGTGTGGATTGTTGAAGCTGGTCGGAGCATACCCCATCGCAGATGGATTCATCATGCTCGGATCCATGCCCGGCTGCATGTAGCCAGTCTGCATCATCTGAGGAGGCATGCCTGGGCCCATCAGCTGCGGAGGCATTCCCTGCCCCTGCATCTGCATCATCTGCGGACTGCCTGGATAGCCCATGGCTTCTCCGTTGTAGGCCGTCTGAGTGATCGGTCCGCTGACCTTCAGCTGATTGTTGACGCTGCGAATTCCTGGCGTCTGAGACGCTGCGGCACCGGCGGCCTGTCGCTGACCAACGGTCGCAACTTCGCCGGCCAGAGTGGCCACGCCGTTGTTGACTCGGATCTCAATGTCATAGCCGACGAGGCCGACCTGTGACAAAGACGATGCCACCTGATTGGCCATCGCGGTGTTGTCCTGACCAGCATGAACTTCGTTGCTGACCTGTCGAACCTGTCGAGACGGTGCACCGGACTCAACTGCGGCTGCGTGAGTCACGCGTCCTTCAGGTCGAGTCGCAGAAGCTCGCTCGATCTGTCCGCCCGCTGGCACATATCGCAGGTTGTTCTCAACCTCACGAATGCCTGGCACGGAAGAGGCAAGCTGCTGAGCGTGAGCTCGCTGGCTGGCTTCGTGCACTTTTCCGCTCAGGATAGCGACGTCGCCTTTGACTTCGATTTCAATGTCTGTGCCCTGAACACTGCCGCTTCTCAGAGCCGAGGCCACTTCGTCGGCCTTTGCCTGATTGCGAGCTTTCTCGGCTGATCCCGAGAATGGCATCTGAGGCTTCATTCGCCCACCCAGAAACCCATCCGCGCTGGCGACGACCGGATTGGCCGCGATAACGCTCAGCACGAGCAACCACTTACCGTACTTTCGCATGAAAGTTCTCCTCCGTGAGGTACCTTCCGTTCCGGACCGCACTCGTACTGCTGAGAAACCGTCCCGGTGGTCTACTGTCTACAATTCTCGGACGCTGACTGCATCTGGCAGACACATCCGCCAGAACTCCAGACTGCTGCGACCGCCGACGTCAGCCATTGGTGATCGGTCTCATGACCCCTTCACCTCCGCGTGTCCGTTCTCACGGAAACATCATCGCGACAGCGCAACAGAACTACACACTCCATTCTTCGGTCCTGTCGTACCGGTGGGATAAACATTTCTGGTTTTTTGGCTCGTGACGATTGAAGGGCAGTTGCTGACTGCCTGAAGCCCGTCCGACACGCCTCCTGCGGCAAATTCTGCCGATCTCCGGACTCTGCGTGCCAAAGTCGAAGCGTCTCAGTCAGCCCCTGATGCTCAGGATGCCATACTGAGCTCATCGTGATGTTTCGCGAGCTCAGGTCCGCAGACGGCCATCGCTGAATCAACTCGTGCAGGGGACGCCTCGATGCTTGCTCGCATGCTCAGGCAGACGTCGATCCCGAATAACTCGCCTTCCGGAACGCCGACCGCGATGCAATAGTCAGGCACCGGGGATAATACCAGCGAACCAGCACCGATGATGCAGTGGCGGCCGATATTTGCGGCGATGGTGGCTCGTTCACCGATCCATGAATCACGGCCAATGGTCACAGGTTCAGTGCCAGGCTGTTCCCGGACCGGAATGTCCAGTCGCTCCGGCCGTGCTGCCGACAACCATTCATGATGGAAACGTGGGAGGCAATCAGGACGTCATCCTCGATTGTTACGTCACCGATCGAACAGTAGTTGCCAATGTAGACCGTTTTTCCCAGCGAACGACCGGGATGAGAAAACAGCGTCCCAAAGGACACACAGGCATCCTCACCGCAGCCCTTTGTGGTCAATCGCAGAAAAAGCGAGACGCAGATAGATGCCTGTCAGCCCGGGAATCAGACTAAAGAGCTGACTCCAGTTGCAGAAAACACGATCTGCTCCAACGACGGCCGCCTGAAGTCGAAACACACAGACAGCGGGACACACGATAACCGCAGCCAGCGCATTCAGGAATTGCTTGACGACGCGTTTCATGTTGTCCAATCACACGCTGACAGTTTCGGTAGCAAGCAGTTCACTGGCAACTCGACCGCGAGCCGACGTTGAAATCGCGGCGCCCGAATTTGCTCGTGTCGCGTCGGATTCCGTGGAAGGTTGCTGATACGAGGCCACGGGAATTTGTCGAGTCGTCCACCATTCCATGCCATCCCGACCAAACAACAACACAGCCCATGCCGCACAGCAGGCGATCGAGGCCAACAGCTCAGTCCAGAAACCGGCGGATGGAAACAATCCATACCTTAACACCATGTAACTGCCGCAAAGACCGGCAGTGACCAGCACACTACTCTTCCATGGGTAGGGAATCGGACGGATGGAACGGCACATCAGCAGAGTCGTGAATGAGAAAGAGGCGTAAGTCAAAGCACCGACCCAGGCAGCTCCCCAGCTGCCAAAAGTCGGCACCAGAAGAAAGTTGCCAACGACATTGACCACCACTCCCATCACGCTTCCGGGAACCAGTCGCTTGGTCTGTTTGGCCAGCATCGCCGGGACTTCAAACTGAAGCTGCAGACCAAACAGGAAGAATCCCAGCAGGATCAGAGAAATCAAATCGATTGCATCGCCGTATGCATCAGGTGTCAGCAGTGGCAGAACCGGATGAACCGTCAACGCGGCTCCCAACAACAAGATCCCCATGCCGCCGACAAACCAGCTGAAGACTTTGGCATAGACGTCATTGGCTTTGGGCATACGATCAATGTCATAGATCGCAACGGCCCAGATTGAGGAAAATGGCAGCAGGCAAAGTGTGTTGACCGCAAAGCCGATCTTGTGGGCAAGAGAATAGACTCCGACTTCTTCCATACTGATGAAGACACGCAGGAAGTATCGATCGGCCTCATGCATCAACATGGCCAGCAAAGCGGTGACGACCAGTGGAGCGCTGAATCGCAACATCTCGAGCGACAATGAGAAATCGAAGTGAAACTTTCCGCGAGTTTTCACAAACACGATCAGCAGAGCCACGGTGTGAATGAGCGACGCGGCGAAGTTTCCCAGCAACAAACCTTCGACACCCATGTCCATTCCGACCAGCAACCACACATTCAGGCCAACGTTCAGCAGCAACCGTCCAAAGGAGATGGCTACAAAAACGCCTGACCACTTGAGCACTCGCAGATAGGCTTCCACCAGCTGAGCAACGTTCTGCACGAGAATCGTTGCAATGGTCAAAGTGTAGAGGTGTCCGCCGTCCGGATAATTCGCCCCCAGAGTGAGATCAGACAGAACCTGTCGACCCATCCAGAGCGGCAGCAGGACAACGCACGAGGTCGTGGCCAGATAAGTTAATCCGGTCCACCACAGACGATCGCGATGTGCGGGTGAATCACTGTCGAAGTGAAATCGCGCCACCGCGGAAACCATTCCACCGCCGATCATCAGCGAAAGAATAGCGGCCGTAAGATCCAGAATCGCCGTGACGCCATAATCCGCTGGGGTCAGACAGTGAGTGTACAGCGGAAGCAGCAACACCGACGCCAGCCGGGTCAGAATCTGACCGACCGCGTAAACGGAGGAGTGCTTCAGCAGGTCACGGAGTGGTTTCATGGTGCTTCTTTGGCGTCTTGTACTTTCAGAACTGCGTTGGTCATGATCATCTTGCGGCAGGCGAAAAAGTCGGCCACAGTTCTGAGTTTCGAGCATTTTTGCTCGTGTTTGAGTCAAAGATCCTGCCCCTCAGGGAGCAGTCCGCTGCAAGTCAGCGACGTTGAAAGGTAGGCCGTGATTGTTGATTCCGAGGAACGTTGATGGCGAGCCTCAGAATGTCGTCGGAAGTCATCTTTCGATAATTCAAACGACATGAATTCTCCGGGTCGTACCGATTCTGCCGATCTCATCCATTTGTGGTGAATTGGGTTTGGATGCCCTAACAGAACTACGTCTTCACAACGTCAACTGGGTTTTGATTCAACGGTTCTTCACAATCCGAAACGTCAGTGACTCAGCGAGCGGAACGGCTTTAGCCGCCGGTGTTTACCTGTTGCCCGAAAGACCCTCTTCGCAATGACCGACTAACAAACACTCAGAATGACCGTGGCACGCCTGTTAGTGATCACCTTGACGCTTGCGCGACAACCATTGCGGCGGACAAGTCGGCAAACCTCTCGAGGTTCTATTGGCCAACGCGGATCAGGTGAGTCACGCTGCCAAACAACTCGGGTGACGGAACCGGGAAGCAGCACGTCCAGATGGATAAACTCATCCTTCGCGATTTCATCAGCAATCGTTTTGGAGTCTGCCAGATAGTTCGGACTCACGGAATCGTCTGGAACAGGTGACGGCCAGAAGACGAGAGGAATCTGACGTCGACGACAAGTTTCCACGGCGTTGTCGCCAATGATCGGCGAGACAAATCAGATAACGTGACAGCGTCTCGAACCTCGTCGACGCCGTTGTAGCGGCCGGGTTCTTCGAAGTAACCTTTCGTTTCGCGCGGCAATCGCACCGAGAACCATCGAAAACTTGCCGCCAAACTCGGCCGGGAATAGTCCAGCTGATGCTTGCGAAAAATCCATTTGTGCCAGTCGTTGATGCCCGGCCGAATAAGACACGCTTGGATCGATCATAAGCGACAAGATAAGGCCCGAGCAGTCCGAACTCCTCGGCCTGAGCTTCCGACACCGCCAATGTCACCGGCGGCATGGCAATCACGACGCACGTGGTGGTGTCTGGCTTCGATGGCTTCGGTGGCCAGAGCTTCAACACCTGCCAGCGTAATGAGCTCAAAGTTCCCAGATTGACACACGAGTCGTGGAGATCTCCTTTAGATTAATCCCATCATGCAGGAGCTATCTCAGCAACAAAATCTTCCCGCCAGAGTCCGCAAGCATATCGTGTTTGGCCACGACCGTCGCAACATCCGCCGTCGGTTCAAAAAACGAACCCTGACAGCGAATCCCGTGTTCGCCCAGAACCACGCTTCTCCGGCGAGAATGATCAGCACCGTTACGATGGCAGTTGGGAGATAAAACGACGCATGAGAAATCTCCATATTCCAGGTCGTGTATCTGGCAGCTCCCATCGGCGAACGACGCCGGGCGTACAGTACACCCGTCGCTCCGCCGACAGGATTGCTGATTAAGAACTGAAAGTAGATAAACGCCGTCGCGTCCCATCGACCGATCACCATGATCGTCAGATAAGCCGTGACATAACAGGCCACTCGAACTGGAGCTGGCCATTGAAACACAGGAAACTCTTCCTTCCTGACGTACTGCAGCAGGCTCAACAAACGCGAGCGGAACAATCGAGGCCAGCTTGATCGGCCGGTGGCAAAGAAAGCGGACAGATTCGTGAGGCTTCAAGGAACAGGAATGATTCGGACAACGACGTCGCTCGGAATAGAATCCAGCCGACACAGACCAGATGAAACAGCACCACGGTCTGAACGCCTGACAGCCGGGATGCGATTGATCGAATTTCGTTACCAATCAGGCGATACACGGACAACAACGCCGCGCTGAACGCTCCCCAGGCCTGAAGGTCGGTCGCTCCGTGCCATAAACCAGACAACAACATCGTGAGAAAGATATTGCGGTAAAATCGTCCAGCTGCTGCCGCATTTCACCCAGCGGTACGAATACATAATCCGTGAACCAGCTGGACAATGAAATGTGCCAGCATCGCCAGAACTCGCTCCAGGAGTACGACTGAGATAAGGCACCGTTAAAGTTCAGCATCAGTTCAATGCCAAAACGGCTTGGAACAGCCACGAGCGATATCCGTGTAGCCGGAAAAGTCGCAATAAATCTGCCACGCAAACGCATGAATTGTGATCATAGCTGAGATCGCATTCAGATCGCTGATGTTACCAAATCCCCAGTCCGCGACGCGGCATAGATTGTCAGCAACAACGACCTTTTTGAAGAATCCCCAGAGAATCAAAATAAGCACCCTCGAAGCAGCCTTCCGGAGTCACTTTGCGAGGATTCAGAATCAGGCATCCCAGATTCATTGGCACGTTCAATTGAGGCCTGCCACCAGCTGAGGGAAATAGCTGATATACAAAACATAGTCGAGAAAGTTATGAACGGGCTCACTGCTTGCCGCGATACACATCGATTGTGTAACACATCGTCTGGAACGTGTAGAAGGAGATCCCGACCGGCAACACGATCTGCAGAACCTCGGACGACGTCGGCAAACCGATCCATTCGAGCAAGCCAAACGCACTTCCGACAAAGAAGTTGAAGTACTTAAAAAACAGCGACGCACCGCCATTGACGACAACACTCAGTGTGAGCAATAGCTTGCGAGTTCTCGCGTTGGTGCTGCGGAAAATCCCCCAAACCGCAGCGAAGTCGACGTCAGCGATGCCGTCATCAGAAACAGAAATCGCCAAGTCCCACATTCCGTAGAATGTATAGCTGGCCACCAGCAACATGCGATTCTGCGCGCGGTGACCGAGCAGGTGGTAGAGGACCGGCACAGCGGAAGAAGATTAGAAATTGCAGAGAATTGAACAGCATACGTCCTGATAAATTCTGAACACATGAATGACTGGCGTGGCACACGGATGATCGGTGGTTGTGCAAACGTGGGCTGGCAGAGATACAGCAGGGAATGGTCAGCGTCATACGCAGCGCCGCGTATCGATAACAACGACGGAACAAATACTTGTCGAATCCGCCCCCTTCCGATTCATTCGTCCAGCGCATCCAGGGCTGAATGGCCGTGGGCTGCATTTACCGTCAGGCGCATGGATCAGGCTGGCTGGCGAATAGAAGTAAATTACGCCTCGTAAGGGAAGGCCCGTGGTAGCCTTTGTTCTCATCGCAGTCTTCCGGACGCGCCCAGACCGTAATAGACCGGTCCCAAGCCTTTCTGGCCGACCATGATCACGGCTTGTTTCTTTCCGAGCGTCAGCCAGGCACCGCCACCCCAGCGATCGGCGGCTGCATGGTGCCCCAGGCCAACGGTTGCTGCATGGAATGCCACGCCAGGTGTCGCTGAATCCGAAGAACCAAATGCGAGCGGACTGGTCGGAAGATTGTAGACAAACATGGACGGGCCGTGACTTGGAGTTCTGGAGGCCTACTCGCCGTCCACATGCCGAAATGATCAGACGACCTCCGAACCATTTGTCAGCCTCGAGTTTCGGAACCTGAAAGACAACAGCCCGCATGTTTGTCAGAGTGACAATCCGGACTTCGTGAATTCGCGTCACCCAGACTCCATGGACCTTCTGTCTGATAGTCATCAAGATTCAGTGAACTGATTCCATGTGTGGCGGTATCGTATTCGCCGGGGTTGTAATAAATGTGAATGGTCCAGTGCAGCTGATCGTTAACAACCTGTAACCCGCCCACTCGAAACTCAGAGCCATTCAGTGTGGCGGCCATATCATTCAGAATTCCATGTGTCACATCGGCGAACGGCTGCAACTGCTCCGCGCGAGGCAACTGGTCGGCGATTTTAAGTCTGGACAGATAAGGCTTTGGAATGGAGATTTCGGCGACTCGCTGATGTTGCGAGTGGCCGGTCAGAAATAAAGAACCTGGCAGAGTCGTATCGGTCTCAGGACGCTCCGGATCGGGTCGAAACGCGATGACACCAGACGAGTAGGCAAAGGAGTTTTCGTTTTCTTCAATATGTGGCGGCATGAATGCGCCGAGATACTCGAAGTTTCCTGGCGTAATCATTTCCGGATGCAACGGGGCGACGTGCCGCTGTGTCTCAGGTTCCTTTGGCAGCGGTTCGGAGATAATATCGGGCTCCGGCTTAATTGCGGCCTGTTCCTGTTTGCGTCGTTCCTGCTCTTTGATAAACGCAGCGACGCGTTCCTTCGCGGACAAGGCTTCTTTTTCCTCCGCCGTGGAGGTCGCTGCCGCAGTCGCTGCGGACTGATTGCGAATGCCGGGCGTCGTTTCCGTCGGAAGATTTAACGGCAATTGCTGTGCGCGGAAGACGCGAGCTCCCACCAGCATCAGGACAGCCATAATCACCGGAGTGAGAAAGATCTGTGTTAAACGCATCTTGTCCTCCTGCTCCTAATTCAGAGCCAGCCCCGAGTCACGACCGATGATATCTCGCCAATCCGGCAACGCTGGAGCAACGACAGGCGGTACTGGAGCCGAGTAGGCCGGAACGACGGTGGGCGTCGCAACAGCCGCTGGCTCCATCGAAGTCGGTTGCCACGCAGCACGATCTCGCTCCGGACTGTTCAGGTAGCGCGGACCGGAATCTCCAAACGCTTCTGCGTTTGCATAAGTGAATTCAGATTCTGTTGGCACCGCGTCATAGGCAAACGCAGGAACAGACGCTGCGTTTGCGAATCCGGCGGATGGTACAGCCGATACTGATTCCAGAGCGGTCTGTTGAGCCGCCTGAACAGCGCGAGCGTGCACTACCAATGAGCCTGCTCCAAGCAGCGCCACGTAGTAGGGAATCTCTAGTGCCTCGAGACTGACGAACTGCGCCGAAACCATAAAGCCCACGAGTGAGGCAATCGTCATTCGAGCTGAATCCGCGAACCAGGCGTCTTCGTCATTCAATGTTTTCTGGAGCATGTACCAGCAACGGAAAAGGACCGTCAGGAAGAAGCCCACGTACATGAGAAACCCGGGGAAACCCAGTTCAACAAGCGTCTGGACCCACAAGCTGTGAGCTTCCTTTCCCGCCGGCCAGCCGAACTCATGCGCATGCAGAGGCCAATGGTCCGGACCGCATCCCATGATGGGATCGTCGGCCAGCAGGATCATACAGTCACGCCACAGGTCAAGACGGCTCTGAGCAGACGCTTCGCGAACACCGTTTTCCTGGGCAAACGTCTCCATGAATCGATCGCGAACCTGCGGCCCGGCTGTGAACAGAGCGACAAGAATTCCCAATCCGTACACGGCATAGTGCAGAGTTGTTTTGCGAATGATGAAGAACGAGATCCCCAGAAAGATCACGGTTGCCAGCATCGCTCCGCGAGAGAACGAAAACAGGATTGCGTGGCCAATAAACGCAGCACACCCCGCAATGATGCCTCGTCGAATTGTGCTCGTTTCATAGAAGAACAGAAAGAACGCGACCCCCAGCGTCGTTACCAGCCCGATCGCCATCGAGTTATTATCAAGACTCGCAAAACCCTGCTCCCACAGATAGTTGTATCCGCTGAAGTAGTAGCGATTCAGTTCGAGAGAAACATATCCCTGGCAGACAACAATCACCCACGCCAGTCGCCTCAGGTCGATTGATGATTGAACAGTGGTAATCCCGACAAGGAACGGCAGAACGATCTTCGACTGCTGCTCCACGAAGTACCATGCGTGGGCCGGACTATCGGCACTGAGCGAAAGAAACACACTCCATAGCCAATACCCCAGAAACAACAGCACGACTCGACGCGCTGGCCCAAGGTCCCAGTTTCCGCAGCAGCGGACAAACCAGTTGAGCAGCATCGCCGATGCGACGATCATGCTGAATCGGCCGCCTTGTATGTGGCTGCTCCACAGCGCGTCTGGTCGCAGAACCGCAAGAGCAACGTAAACCAGAAATCCGTGGTAGGGGCGAATAAATGATGCGGAAACACCCAGCAAAGTCAGCAGCCAGGTGAAGATTAAGCCCTTCATTTGGCCACCCCCGATTCTGATTTATTTATTCTTTGCCGACGTTCCAGCATTCGATCCAAAGGGGCCAGACAGTGATCCCAGGAATGATGCAATTGCACAAACGCAGCGCCTGCCATGCCGAGCTCCTGCTGGAGATTCTTGTCCGCGAAGACACGCGAAACTGCCTCCACCCATTCTGTTGCCACATCCGCCTGAAGCAGATG
Source organism: Planctomycetaceae bacterium (assembly GCA_046349735.1). Lineage (GTDB taxonomy): Bacteria > Planctomycetota > Planctomycetia > Planctomycetales > Planctomycetaceae > SXXK01. The sequence goes on along the minus strand of JAXMBU010000048.1, from coordinate 13,006 downwards.
TAGACCAGGTTCCGTTGCCAATCCCTTCAGTGGTGCCGGTGAACAAATCACAGGACGACCGCAGGCCATGGCTTCGAGAACCTTGTTCTGGATGCCTCGAGCAATGTGTAACGGCACCACAGCACAGGTTGATCGATGCAACCACGGGCGAACGTCCGGCACTGACCCGGTGACTTCGACGCCCGGGACGCTTGCCAGAGCCTGCACTTCAGCCGTCGGAGACTTGCCCACGATGCGGAACACGGCGTTCGGAAAACGTTCACGGATTTGAGTCCAGGCGTTGCGAACGAACCAGATGGCCGCATCGGCATTCGGCTTGTAATTCATCACGCCGACGAACACGCAGGAACAGTCATCAACCTGAACCTCGCGGGAAGGTGTAAAGTAGATGGAGTCCACTCCATTACTCACCGCTTTGATTTTGTCGGTCTTGCAGAACGATCGAAAAAGTTCTCGCTCCGCATCACTCACGACCAGCAGCTGGTCGCAGCGTTTCGCCAGACGCTTTTCGACGGCTCGCAGGCGTTTGCCTTCGAGCTTGTAGATCAGCGACATCGGAAAGCGAGCTGCTTTTGAGTAGTCAAACCATTTCTGGCTGTCGACGTCGATAAGATCCACCCATTGCACCGGACGCGTCAGGTATTCTCGCTTGAGATATCCTGCAATTCCGGACGAGGACGCCATGACCGCGTCGTACTCTTCCGACTCACTCCAGTCTTCAAGGACTGTGCGCAACGAAGAGCTGTCGAACAATCCTTCCGTCACGGTGTTGCCTGTCAATAAGGAAAACAGTCCCGTGACATAACGCGACTTGCCTCCGTGAGGAACCACGGCCAGGCGTCGAGTCACTCGCTGCAGCGCAGCCATCGTCTCGTCACTGACCGGTTCATCCGCCAGGCACGCCAGATCGACATTGGCTCGAGTCGACAAATAGCGCAGCACATTCCACGTACGAATTCGATCACCGCGATCGGGTGGCCAGGGAACTCGATGAGTCATGTATAGGACGCTGGGACGCATGGATTTCTTCAAAGGGGTCTAATTCCTTGCGGACTGGTTCGAGTGCAGATTTCAAGTTCTCCGCGCGATTCAAATACGGCCTGCGGTCATGTCCGAAAGATTTCTCTACATGGCTCAGAACGAGATCTTTGCCATGGCTTCCGGATTTGATCAGAACCTCTGTCATCGTGCCCAGCCGAAACTCCGTCAGCATTTTTGACAGTTTGGGTGCCATCGTTTTCAGGTTCTGATAGTGTCGAAAGCGTGATTTCAGTGAGGCCGCGATTCGAGGCTGATCCGTATCCACTTCCCAGGGATGCAGATAGACATTTAACGGTCTTTGCTCTTTACGAATCTGTCGCAGCAGTCGTGACGTCACAGCCCACGGGAACAGTCGCAGATAACCTCCACCGCCAACGGGTACCGTCAGACCGGCAACCTTGCACGTCATGCCGGGGAACTCGTGAATCTGCCCCGCGCGCGTCGCGATGATGTGCGGCAGCTTTGGAGACCCCGGAATTCCATAGCGATCGTGGTGCACCGGGTAAATGCTGGAGTCAACCTGGAAGCCTTCTTCGATCAGAATATCGAGCGCCCACAGAGACTCAATCGTGATGGAGAAGCTGGGGGCTCGATGGAGTTTTATCGGGCTGCCGGTAATCCACTGCAAACAATCCCGAGCCTTGATCAAGTCACTGCGAAAACGCTTTGGGCCAAGTTCATAGATCAGCTGATGCCAGTAACTGTGACAACCAATCTCATGCCCGGCCGACTCGATTTCGCGAACCAGCTGTGGATAACGTTCCGCGACCCACCCCAGAACGAAGAACGTTCCCCGAGTCGAATGCTTCGCGGCGAGTTCCAGAATCGTTCGCGTGCTTTGTTCCAATTTCGGCAGGCGTGATCCGGCCGCCAGCCCGGATGACCGATTTAAAATGCCGAGACGAAGAACTTCCACGTCCACGGATGCCAGCCGAGCGGATGAAAGGGATGCGATGGGTACTTTTATTCGCTTTCAACCAGTGACGCCGAATGGCGTTGGCCATGGCCGACCTGAGTTGCCGGCGCCGCCTGAGTGACAGACAGACACCAGCGGCGCTGCCGACCCGCTCACTTCACAGAATGACCTCAACTACTGCACCATTCGCACAACTTCCTGCTGATAACCATAGGTCTGCCGCCGGAAGTCTGAATCCGCTCCGACCATGATGGCCCCCAGCAACGGAACCTGCAGACTTCGCAGAGAATCGCGAGCCTGAATCACATATTGAACTCGACTGTAATCCTTGCGAGTTGCCAGAAGCACGATATCCGCGTTTTGGGCGATCATTGATGGCTCCGCGACAAACAGCAGCGGAGATGTGTCAATGATGACGAAATCAAAACGCGCTTTGAGCTGTTGAATCAGATTCCGTCCGCCGTCAACCGCCAGCAACTGGAGAACTCGCTGATCCACCTGACCCGCTCCGATGAACGAAAGACCCGGCGCCTGCGTCTGCTGGCGGATTTCATCCAGAGATTTTTCGCCTCGGAGGAATTCGCTGAGACCTGGTCCCTGTTGACCATCCACCATCAAATGGGCCGAAGGACGACGGAAGTCACAGTCGACCAAAGCGACTCGCTTGCCTGTTCGAGCCAGACTTGCGGCCAGCTGACACGACACGGTTGTTTTGCCTTCATTGGCGGATGCACCTGCAATCAGAATCGACGCAGGTCGAGCAGGATCAATGTGACGCATCAGGAACGTACGCACGACGTCCATAGATTCCGTCACTGCGCGGTTCCATTCATCGTAATCGACTTTGCCGGCGAAGATACCGAGTCCGAGCAGACCGCCGCGATCCGGCGACGGAATGGTTCCCACCAGTCGCAGGCCGACTTCGCTGGAAATATCCGTGGCCGCACCAATGCGATACGACAACCATTCGACCAGAGTAAATCCGCAGACGATGCAGCCCAGAGCAGCCATGCCAGCCAGCAGAGCCAGCTGAGTTTTCTTTTTCACTTCCGGTTCTTCCGGAATGTTCGCATCCTGAACAACAGTGATTCGGTCCGGAGCATACAGCTCGATGGATCGCTGATCCTTGGTGACCCGCAACTCGTCACGCAGCTTGATATCCGTTTCGATCTTGCGCTTTTCCGCTTCCAGTTCGATCGTTCGTGAGTTGAATTCGGCAAGTCGTTCTTTTTGCTGATCGATGTCGGCAATCAGCTGATCTCGTTGACGAATCAGATAATCCATCCGCGAAACAGGAGTTGCTCCCGGAGCTGTGGGATTGCCACCGCCCAGCGCGACAAGGATCTGTTGCTCCTGACGCTTCATGTTTTTGAGATCCGGATGGTCGGGATTCTTCAGTTGCGATTCGAACTGAGCGATCTTCAGACGCAGCATCACGAGCTCTCTCTGCAGAGCTGCGACCGGGTCGGCATTGTTGGCTGGCGCTGCCGCTGCCGCCAATGCTCCGCCACCGAGTCCCATCAAACCGTCCGCATTGATCTGGTTCGGCAACACACCCTGCTGAGTCAACGAGGCCCGAGCGGCTTCTTCAGCACGAATGCGGCTGTTGACGTCGCGAAGAGTCTTGGAGAGATCGTCAAGATTGTCCTGAATGAGGTTCTGCTGAATGATGGCCGTCTTGGAGTCGCCCGTGCCGAGATTCTCAGCCAGCTTGTCGATACGATCCTGAGCCGCGACGACTCGCTTGTTGATTTCGTCAAAACGTTCTTCCAGTCGACGGAGTTCGTCAATCTTGGCGTTCTTCGACATAAACACGGCCTGTTCCAGATACGCGTCTTTCACGGAATTCAGGATCAGCGCCAGGTCGCGCGGATGCTGCCCTTCAAGAACCACTTTCAGGAACTCCGGACTGATCGTGTCGTCGGTTTTCAACTTGCCCATCAGCCAGTCGACAGGATGAGTAATCGGCTTCAGCGTTGGACACTCGGCGACCTGCGGATTTCTCAGAGCGGCCGTGATCACCTGACGGCTGAGCATGTAGTTCTTCTGAGACTCGCGGTAAAACTGGAAGTCCGTTTCGCGACGACCGCCGTTGTCGTTGATCAGCTTGGGATCGTTCTGCTCGATCTTCAGAATGGCCACCGACTGAAACGAAGCCGGGATGAATTCCCAGACCAAAGCTGTCGCCAGCAAGGCAGCAGGAATACCGACAGCCAGAGCTGGCACCCAGCGACGGCGGAAGGCCGTCAGGATCCCGATTGCCGTGAGTTCTCGACCCATTGGTGCGGCGCCGGTGCGTCCTGACATCCCGTCGGGACGGCTGCTGATGCGGCCAGTGGTGTTCGGTGCAGTTCGAGGATCCTGAGTCTGTAATGTCATCTTGATATGTCTCCGATCGCTGCGGATCTCCTCCGCAACCTCACAGAACGGCCACTTTTCAAGGAAAATCGTGGTCAGATCTGTTCAGACTGTCGGTCGATTGCGTCCGGGAACACCCCAGGCGCAGTGTCAGACCTTTTGCAGCCTGCCGGAAACCTAGTTCACAAATCACCCAGGGGTGTCAGAAACGCGAAACAATTGACGCAGCCTGTCGACACTGCCTGTTCGCTAAACTCAACCATTTCGGATCGCATCGATTTTGCGGGAAATGCCCTTTGGTTGAATCAGCCGGAACGCGTTAGCGTCCGGTTCTCGCTTCCTCTTGTTAGCGGTACGGCGCTAGCCGCCGGTGTTTCCCTGTCTTTGTCATGACGAACACCGGTGGCTAGCGCCATTCCGCTCACTTATCAGGGTGTTGATTTAGTCGCCACCGACCCTGCGTCGGTGGTTTAACGGCTTTTGCACCAGTACAGAACAAAGGATTTTCAGTGGCGCAAAAGCCCGCGGGCCCCTGAGTCAGGCTCAGGGGGGATTAAATTAACAAGCCGTTTTCGACCCGGCAAAAAATTCTTCAGAATTCTCCTAATGATCGTCTCTGGCCGTCGAACCACGTCCCCATGCTGCGGATTCACAACCCGCGACAAATCTCAAAAGTGTGATTCGAAGCGTGGGATTCAAACGGTGAGGAGACAAGGATCATGTTGAAGAAGCTTGTGGTTGGAACGGCAACGGCGGCAATTGCAGGCGGTATGCTGCTGGGTTCAGATGCATTCAGCTATCTGCGGACCTTTAGCGGCAATGTCCGAGAAGCCGTGAAGTCGGAGATTTCGGTCGAGTTTGAGCTCGATCGCATTCGAAACGAAGTCGACAATCTGATGCCGGAAATTCGGAAGCACATGACGATCGTGGCCGAGCAGCTGGTCGACGTCAAGGATCTGGATCGTGAGCTGGGCGAAAAAGAAGCCACACTCAGCACTCAAAAAGCAGCTATTCTTGCTTTGCGATCAGATCTCGAAAGTGGCCGGGACAAATTCACCTACCGTGCGGTGTCATATTCTCGCAGTGAAGTCGAAGCGGACCTGGCTCAGCGATTCGAATCCTTCTGCACAGCCGAAGAATGCGTGAAACGCGATCATCAGATTTTGACAGCTCAGCGAGAGACTTTGCGTGCCAACCAGAAGAAGCTGGATGCGATGCTGTCTCGCAAGCAGGATTTGATCGTGAAGGTCGCTCAGCTGGAAGCTCGCCTGAAGCAGGTTCAGGCGGCGGAAACGATTAACTCCATCGAGATCGACGACAGCAGCCTGGCTCGTGTTGAAAAGATGATCAAGGACATGAATCACGCTCTGGATGGTCGTGAATCTGTGCTGGAAACCGAAGGTCAGGTTCTGGGACGAATCCCTGTCGAAGAATCGACTGAGCCGGCGACCGGTGACATCGTCGGAGCGATTGATTCTCACTTCGGCCTGAAAGCCGGCGGGGAAGTCGCTGAAGCGTCCGATGAGAACGCGATCTAGTGGTCGACTTGCTGGTGTTACGAGTAGCCGGATTCGTGAGAATTCGGAGTCATCGCTGAGGCACACCGAATTCTCACGAATCCGGCTACGAAGAGACACTCGAATCTGACTGAGACTGGACTTGAAGATTGAGTCATCGGTTCGGCATCCTTGAGAGTGTCGAGCGTCTGCAAGGGAAGGCGGAGCATTGAAGAACATGACCGGGACACACTTGGCTCCGGGCTCAGCAATCGCTCGGGCTCGGAGCTTTTTTTTGTGATCGCGCGGTCTTACACGAAATATTGCCTTGATCAGCCGGAACGCGTTAGCGTCCGGTTTTCACTTCAGAATGCTGCAAGACAACCGGGGGCTAACGCCCGGCAGCTGATGAACCGAAGGGTCAGCGGACGGCAGCCAATCGCTACTTCTGTTACACTATCAACCTCAGGTCTTCCACGATGCAGGGCAGTCTTTCGAAGTGGCGAAACTGGATGCGAGCGGCCGCATTGGGGGCTCGCCCGGTCGTTGTGCCTCGCCGAATCCTCCCCCCTGCGGAACCAACGCACTTTGAAGACAAGAACAGTGAGACCAATGTGGCCGACAATCTGAGCGAACGGTACGTGCTCTGGATCGACGGGGTAGGAGCCTGGCAATTACTGGTCGGCAGTGAATTCCTCATTGGCGGCCCGACCCGGGAGAAAACCGCTGCGGATATCTGCCTGATGGCCAATTTGTCTCGTCGACATGCCACATTAAAAAGATCCGGAGAAGATTGGTTCATCCATCCGCACCAATCCAGCGTTATCTCAGGCAAATCAATCGTGAATCCGACTCTGCTCAGAACCGGAGATTCCATTTGCCTTGCGGAACGAGTTCGTCTGGGATTTCGGACCCCCAGCGTTCTGAGTGGATCTGCGGTCATCGATTTTGAAAGTCACCATCGTCCCGGCCACAGTGTTAATGGTATCATCCTGATGACCGACAGCGTTTTGCTGGGGCCCAGAAAGGATCACCATATCTGCTGCCCGGAATGGCCCGACATGATTGTGATATATCGCCAGGACGGTCAGTTGAAGTGTCGATCGAAAATGGCGATGAATGTTAATGGAGATCGGGTGAGGGATTCCGCAACTCTGAACGACGGGGCTATTGTCTCGGGCGAAGAGTTTCGGTTTCGAATTGAGAAGCAATCCTTGAATCCTTCAGCTTAGTCTGCGTCGGAACAATTCTATGAGGTTCACTTTTGCTCCTGAATCCAAACCGCTCGATGGCTACACCATCAAGCGGGCTATTCACCGCGGTGGATTCGGCGAAGTTTATTACGCGCTCAGCGATGCGGGTAAAGAAGTCGCGCTGAAACTGCTGCACAACAACCTGGAAGTGGAGCTGCGCGGGGTGTCTCAGTGCCTGAACCTGAAACATCCGAACCTCGTCACGATCTTCGACATGAAACAGGATTCCGAGAAGGAACACTGGATCGTGATGGAGTATGTTGGTGGCAAGGGGCTGTACGAGATTATGCAGGAGCATCCGAAAGGAATGCCTCTGAAGGACGTCCTGTTCTGGCTCTCGGGCATCACCGCCGGCCTGAGCTTCTTGCATGATAGAGGCATTGTGCATCGTGACCTGAAGCCGGCTAATATTTTTCGAGATGCAGACATCGTGAAAATCGGTGACGTGGGTCTGTCCAAGTACATCTCCGAAAGCCGTCGCAGCGCGCAGACTCAAAGCGTGGGGACCGTGTACTACATGGCTCCCGAAGTCGCGCGAGGTCGTTACGGTCGCGAAGTCGACGTGTATTCGACGGGCGTGATTTTGTACGAAATGATTACGGGCCGAGTTCCCTTCGAAGGCGAAACGACGGCCGAGATCTTAATGAAACATCTTACGGCAGAACCAGATCTGTCCGTGCTTCCGGAACGTTTGCGTCCTGTGCTGGCGGCAGCTCTGGATAAAGATCCGGACCGTCGAATCAGTGAGATCGAAGAACTGGAACGACGCTTTCGAAACGCGATTCAGGAATCAGGTTTCTCCGTGGAGAAGCCGACGCCCATACTTGCATCACAGGCCCCGGTTAAGCAACGATCGGCTCCTGCGATGGCAACGACCCTGATTGGTCAGGAGAAAACGCCCGGGCCGGCCGCATCGCCAGCAACTTCGGCCGCTCAGGTCGCGATGGCGACTGCAGAACCGATCGGCGTGTTTCAGTCGGCAGCATTATTCTGGAAACGGAATGTTCCAGAGCCAGTTAAGTGGCTCACGTATGCGTTGCTGATCATGGTGATCCTGCGCAGCGGCGTTGGGATCGGCACCATGGAATGGATTCTTCTGCTCATCGTCTATTTGGTGTGGCGGAAGAAGTCTCAAAAGGCCGAGGCGCGAGCGGCTCAAATGGCCAACGTGGCTCCCGCTGGAAATCGCACACCGACAGTGTCTGCACCGACATCGGCAGAACAGGCGACCGTCACTCCGCAAACGGCTCAGCCTGTGGTGATGAACAATCCCGCTCGTCAGCCGATCCCTCAGGCCTCGATGATCGCGGCTCGTAGCTATTCACCGACAACGATGCGACAAATTCCCGCATCACAGCGATTGGTCGACATCACCACATCACTGTCGATTTCTCTGGCGGCCGTGATGCTGGTGACGGCTGCCGTTCATCTGGCCACGCCGTTGTTGCCGGGTGTCATTGATGTGGCGTTCTTCGGAGTTGTCACCTTACTGGCTGCTGTCGGCTTGATCATTCCCGCCAAGCTCTGGGAAGGAAAAGCGGGCGATGCGTTTATTCGCCGTTTGTTCCAGGGAGCGATCGGGATGGGAGTTGGTGCGATCGCGTTTGTTCTGCAACGATTTCTGATGTTTGGTGATGTGCGTTTATTGCATGCGGAAGGAACAGGCATCTTCAATGGCGGTCGCCTCGGACGCATTAACATCATCGATGCTCAGGGCCTGCCCACCATGGCGGGATACATGTTGTTCTTCGCACTGCTGTTTGTCGCTCGCCGATGGTGGTGGCAGGCCGACAGTTTTCGGACTGCTCGATTCAGGATTTCGTCAACGCTCGTCAGTCTGTTTTTAGGATTCGTACTGACAGCGGTTCTGCCTTTTCCAAACAATTTAGGTGCGACCTGGGCTCTGGCGATTTCTGCAGTCGTTCAGTTGTCAGCTGGCTGGACTCCTCAGGAAGAACGCTGGCTGGCACCAGCTCCAGGAACTGCTCCCGCGGCGCCGTTACTGGCTCAGGTGCAACATCCGGTCGTTGGACGGCAGGTGACTCAGAAAGCGTAAAAACCGAAACCGGACGCTAACGCGTACCGGCTGATAACTTGATATCTTAACTGAACAGCCCCAGGTTCGATGTTCAATTTGTTCGTCCCGCATGGTGCGAAAACTCTAAAACATCAATACTTTCAACCAATGAACAAGCTTTGTATGGCCTCTGGGATTCATCCGTGTATTCCGTGTTATCCGTGGTAAAAATGCGATTGTGTCTTTGACCACGGATAACACGGAATACACGGAAAAGATTCCCAGGCAGAGCTGCACATGAAACCTGAACATCCGCCCCAATATGGCGATGTTCAACCCAGATCTTTGACAGCGGCCCCCGTCTTTTGTTACTTCGACAAGTCAGCATCAACATGACACCTGTAGTCGGCATTTCCTTTTTTGCGCTGCTCCTGATCGTTCCTGTGTCCATCATCATGGCTCTGGGAGTGTTCAAGCTGATCGCCTGGGCGGGCAACACCATGCTGGGGCGAACCAACGCTGTTCACTCCGGACGCGGTGGTCTGGGCTTGTGGCCCATGATCGCTGGAGCTATTCCGATTTGCCTGATTGTATTGACGCTCGTTCTGGTCAAAGCTCGTACTGTGCGCAGCGTTCAGGTGTATTCCCCACCGATTGCTGGTGCGTCGGGATTTGCTGAACACCCTCAAGTCACGATCGTTCAGGATGGCACTGTGGTTGCCTCGGAGCGGATGTCTCAGGCTCGTCAGGAGATTTTGCAGGCTGTGCAGCAACATGGTGGGCAGATCCCGGTTGATCTTCCGATTGAGGCTCCTGCTTCAATTGATGAGCCAGCACTCGAGCCACCCTTGCCCCCCGCTGTGCCCGTCGCTCCGGTGGCTTCTGCGGACGAAACACCCGGCTCAACAGTAGCCGATGGGTCCGCTGTGACGACAGTTGCCTCCGATGCGGCAAAGGAATCGGCGACCTCGGACGGAGGCGCTGCCGCCAGCGATTCGGTATCCGAACCCGCGACTGTTGATACCGTCGCTACGACATTGCCATCGGCAGAAGGCTCGGAAGAAACTCCAGCCACCGAGAACACCGCAAAACAGAACACTGCGACCGATGATACGGCTGCCACAACTCCGGCCACCGAAACACCGGAGCAGCGTCAGGCTCGATTGACAGAGTTGGCCGCGCACATCAGCCCCTGGATTCGATCCTTGTTGAAGGAAACTCAGCCGGAAGACACTGCAGTGCCCACTGATGTGGCCGAAGCGGTTGAGTCATCTGACAAGCAGATTGTGGTCTTCCAGTTGGCCGGCCCCATTCGACAGAAGTACGCTCTGATTCCACTGACTCCGGCCTTTGATGCCGCCATGTCACCGGTCGCTCCCTTTCTGGCGAACGGCGGTTGCGGTCGATCGCAGAAAGTCTCGCAACATTCCTGAAACAGCCGGGGAAACTCCGACGGAGGCATCTGTGGTTGTTCCGGGAGCGTGGACTCAACTCCGCAACCAACGGCATCGACAAATGCGTCCGCGCCCAACAGCAATCGCTTTGGCAGAAACAACCAGTGTTGTTCCGAGGAATGCCGAACTGACTCCGGCGAACAACTTCCCGACGCACTGGTTGGGGACGTTACGCCGGAATGGGTCAATAATCCTCAACCGCATCAGTTCGTTGTAAAGGTCCGAGGCGTTGTTTCCGGAGAATCCGCAGTTGGTCCACTGAACAAAGCGATCAATGAAGTGCTCCCGGAACATCTGAAGCTGGATGATGATGTACTTGCTCCGGCGTTACGAGCTCAGGCTCGGCTGGTCAGGCTGGAACTTGATGAGAAGACCTCGCAGGCATGCGTGATCAGGACGTTTGAGCGATTGCAGGCGGTGGGGAATGAAGGCACAGACAAGCAGAACATGCGGTTTGTCTATGCCTTGGTTGAACTTCCGGACTCAGTAAAGAAAGCGGCCGTGCAGACCGTGCAAACTTCCCTTCAGCGAGATCGAGTCACCGGGCTGGCCGTGATCGTCGGGCTCACGTGGCTGGCGATTTGTATGGCCAGTGTCGTAATTCGATTATGGAGGCGAGGCGGTTTCTTTCGCAAAATGATTGCGATCCCGATTCTTTGCCTGATCTGCATTCCTTTACTCTTGCTGGCCATCGGCACTGGAGCCGCGACGGCAGGAATTCCTGGCAGCAGGACGCCACGTTATCCATGGGCGGATAGCAGTAAGCCAATTCGCGTGCAGATGTAGCAGACCGCGAAGCCTGAAACATCAGGATTTTTCGCATGAAACGGCGAACCGGACGAGAAATCTTTTGTCCCTGTTCCCGATCCCGCGTTTTTGCGATCGGGATACTTGGAAACCCAAAGTGCAGACGATATCATACGTGTCACCGCTCCTATAGCTCAGCTGGTAGAGCAACTGACTCTTAATCCGTAGGTCGTTGGTTCGAGTCCAACTGGGAGCACCTTGCAAGTTGTTTCACAGCAACACGTTACACCTCCGACGCAAGTCGGAGGTGTTTTCGTTTGTGGCGAGTGTTAGCTACACAGTTAGCCATTCTTCTTCCTTCGCTGCCAGGAACTGGCGATCGAATTGAAATGCGGCATTGGGCGTATTTTGGGCTCGAGTGTGCATCGGTCTCTGCGCAACTGCTAAATATTACAATTTCGCCGTGTCCCTCTACGACACAATAGTCCTCGCAACGGCCTGTCGGTTCACTCAGTTTGACACCCTGCAGGCAAGTTGATACCGTTTTCCCCGTGCGATTGAAATCTGATATTTAGTACCCAATGGCATGTGTTTCCTACCCCATTGTCCATGCTCTCCACCACTAGTGCCAATTTCAAACGCCGCTTGTATTACCGAAAAAGTGCATCCTTTTTGCGCCAATGATTAGGAAAGAAATACCATGCCATTAACCCGCCGCGCTCAGTTAAAAAAAATCGCTGCAGCAGCCGTTGCTTTACCGTCTACCACATTGCTGGCCGCGCCACTAGCGGCTACGGCAGCAACTCCACTGGCTGCTCGGTGGACGTTTAAGGCTTATGATGGTGCGACACCGGAAAAAGACCACGGAAATGGTGTTCCATCCGAGAAGGCTAGATTGCTTCTCAATGGTCTCGGTGGCGACGGTATTGTCCCTCTGAATGCTCAGCCTGGTATGAAGATCGTCGCAGTCGATCAAAAGAATGATCCGGGCTATATCATTGTCTTTTACGACGAGGCTGCTGGTCAGCTTCCACCTTGGCGACAACCGCGATCTTGGGACGTCGCAAAGTTCAAGAATCACGATGTCGGTAAACTCTTGAACGAAGTGCTTCAAACACTCAACGCTCTAAGCCAACGCGATCCCGCATCTGCAGTATACGCAAAAGTCTGTGGCTCTGACGCAGAGGAACTTGAAATGATGTTCTGGGTGTATGCTCCGATCTTTTAGGAATTGTCAAAACCCGCACATTATTGAGTGATTCAGCCTTCAACAGAAGCCGCCGTGGATGACTTTCTTCCACAGACACCGAACCCACGGCGGACCTGTCAACGCTTTCGTGTAGCTGATTTGAACCAAGCTTATCTTGAGCTTTGTGAACTTTCTCGATTGGAAAGTGATTTTTGTTCGGCTCGGATATTGTCGAAGGCATCCCACACGACATCTGCAGCAGCTTCCGCATTTCGTCCGACATAAAACTCTTGCGTTGTTTGAATGCTCTCATGGCGCATTAACTGCATAAGCACCGGCGGCATTACTCGCATAGCCCATCGAAACCCGAACGATCGCCGCAGGTCATGTGCTGACGCGTACTTCGTTTTGTCCTTGCTTTTCTCGTTGACTTTCACGCCAGCCTTTTGCCCCATTTCCACGATGATCGATGACACGGTATCAACTCGGCGAATGACTGAGCCTCCCCGTTGAGCCTTCGGGGCAAACACAAACT
>JAXMBU010000047.1:0-57442 GCA_046349735.1 Planctomycetaceae bacterium | reverse complement strand
ACTCCGAACACGATCGCAAGAGCCAGCAATGTCGCTGCGATTGTTGTTTCTCGCATATTCATAGGCGTCAGGTCTTCGGGATGTGGTCCCTTGTACTCAGCTCCCAGATAAACTCGCTGCATGGCCCACAGGATGTAGCCGGCGGTCAAAATCACTCCAGAGGCCGCAACAATTGCCAGCAACCAACTGAAGTTCCATGTGCTGAGTACAACGAATACCTCACCGATGAATCCGCACAGACCAGGCAAGCCAAGACCTGCAAAGAACAAACCAGCCGACATTCCGCTGTAGAGCGGCATCTTGCCCATCAAGCCACCGAAGCGATTCAGATCACGATGGTGAACTCGGTCATAGATGACCCCAACCATAAAGAACATACCGGCTGAAGAAATCCCGTGAGCAATCATCTGGAACATGGCCCCATTCAGACCCATCTGCCAGTAGTCCATGCCGATTGACTGACCATTCGCTTCATTGACTTTCCAAACCGCCAGGCCAAGCAAAACGTAGCCCATGTGGCTGACCGAGCTGTAAGCAACCAGTCGTTTGAAGTCCGTCTGAGCCAATGCGGCAAACGCGCCATAGATAATGCTGATCACGCCAATCGCCACCATCGTCCAGGCCCAGTACTGAGCACCGTAAGGACACAACGGAAACGCAATACGAATGATGCCGTAACCGCCCATTTTCAACAGAACACCTGCCAGAATCATACTGATCGGCGTTGGAGCTTCCACGTGTGCATCAGGCAACCAAGTATGGACCGGGAAGGCTGGCAGCTTGATCGCAAAACCAATGAACAGCATCACGAAGGCGGTGATCTGCAGAGAAGGGCTTAACAAGCCACCCTTCGATGCCGCATCCGCAAGATAGATCAGATTAAATCGGCCGCCGGGATCCGGTGCGTTGAAGTAGAACATCAACATCGCAACCAGCATTAACACGCTTCCTGCAAGTGTGTACAGGAAGAACTTGATGGCGGCGTATTCTTTTCGTGGTCCGCCCCAGACACCGATCAGGAAGTACATCGGCAGCAACATGACTTCCCAGAACACGTAGAACAGGAAGAAGTCAAGTGAAAGAAACACGCCCATCATGCCGGATTCAAGCATCAGGAAGAGAACCAGGTAACCCTTCACGTGCTTGGTGATGCTCCAGCTTGCTCCCATGGCCAGTGCACTGACAAGCCCAGTCAGCAGCACAAGCGGAAGGCTGATTCCATCGACACCAAGACGGTAGTAAACATTCCACGTCGGAATCCACTGCTTGGCGACTTCAAACTGGATGCCACTGGTCCCTTCCTGGAAATCGCCCCAAAGCATCAGGGTCAAACCGAAGGTCACCAACGTCGTCGCCATCGCGAACAGTCGCATTGCCTCGGAATTCTTGCTGTCGAACAAAAGCGCCAGCAGCAAGGCACCGATCGTAGGGACGAAAATGATGGCTGAGAGAAGAAATTCAGGATTCATCGTCTGATCACAGTCTGACTAAAACCGTCGGATGGACGGCGAGAAACTGAAATAGGCCGCAGGAACTCACTAACCAGGGAAGGTTGTGAACAGGATTGCAAAGAGTGCCACAACGCCGACCACAATAAACATGACGTATTGTCGAAGACGCCCGGTCTGCACAACTCGCAGCGAACGCCCAACGGCAAACGTTGAATTACCAAGCAGATTGACAAAACCGTCGACGACGCTTTCGTCAAACAGTCGATCCCATTTTGAAACCGCAATCATGACTTTTGCAGAACCGTGGATGATGCCATCGAAGATGGTGCGATCAATCCAGGTACAGAATTTTCCGACGATGTGAGCCGGCTTCATGAACAAGGCATCATACAGTTCATCAAAATGCCATTTGTTGACAAGGAAGCCATGCAGACCAGCGAGCTGTCGCTTCATCTCGGCAACGTTCACCATCGTGGTCCCGTACAGCAACCAGGCGATCAACGTCCCGCTGGCAGCTGCAATCAACGCATAGGTCCCGGCTTCTCCATGAACTTCGTGCACGGCGTGATGCCCTGGCAGCGTCAGAGTACTCACACCTGCCACTGCGGCAACACCGTGGCTCACATGGGCCGGCTGGTCACCTGTGATCAATTTGAACAGAGGACCTTCTTCGCCGCCGATCGCACAGAACGCGGCCAGAACAGACAATACCAGCAACGGAACTGTCATAATCAGAGGTGACTCATGACAATGGTCGTAGACATGCATGTCGCGTGGCTTACCGGCAAACGTGTAGAACCACAATCGGAACATGTAGAACGCGGTAATGCCCGCGGTCAACAACGGCATCAGGAACAGCAGGAAGTGCGAAGGATTAGCCTTAACAAAGGCTAACGAGGTCGCGACCACGGCGTCCTTCGAGAAAAATCCGGAGAAAGCAAAAATGCTTGCGTAATGGACCAGTCCCGGAATTGCCAAACCACTGATCGCTATCACACCGACCAACATTGTGAAGGCTGTGATTGGCATCTTCCGCCAAAGGCCACCCATCTTTGGCATTTCCTGTTCGTGATGGCAGCCATAAATCACGCTGCCAGAACACAAGAACATCAACGACTTAAAGAAGGCGTGAGTCACGAGGTGAAACAGACCAGCCCCCAGCCAAACACTCCCAGGCCCAACATCATGTAGCCGAGCTGACTAATCGTTGAGTAAGCCAGTACCTTCTTGATGTCTGTCGCCACAATTGCAATCGTGGCAGCCATAAACAGAGTGATGCAGCCCACATAAGCGATAGTCAGCAAAACTTCCTGAACGAACATCGGATAGAAACGGCCCACAAGATAAACGCCCGCGGCCACCATCGTTGCGGAGTGCACCAGTGCACTCACAGGGGTCGGACCCTCCATCGCATCTGGCAGCCACGTCTGCAACGGAAACTGAGCACTTTTTCCAATGCATCCCGCGAAGACACCAAGACCAGCGACCACCAACAGGAAATAAGGAATCGTCTTGCGAGCATTCCCCGGATTCGTTGCCGAGTTGGCAGCCCCAACGGAAACTTCACCGCTCCCCGCATCACGAATCACATTGCCAGCGTCATCTCGCTGAAGAAGCTGAAACAATCCAGCCTGAACAACTTCGCCCTTGTCGTTGACCGTTTCGCCAAACCGGAATGTGCCAAAGAATGTCCATAACACCATCAGGCCAATCAGGAACCCAAAGTCCCCGACTCGGTTCATGATGAACGCCTTGTTCGCCGCATTGCTGGCTGATTTTCGCTCGGTATAGAAGCCAATCAGCAGGAAGCTGCAGATACCCACAAGTTCCCAGAAGATGAAAACCTGAAAGATGTTGCCAGCCAGGACAAGCCCCAGCATCGAAAAGCAGAACAGCGACAGGAATGCAAAGAACCGATAAAAACGGCCCGGTCGGTGCACGTGATGCCCATTCGACAGATGAGCGTGGTGGTCCACATATTCTTCGGTTAACTCTTCCGACATATAACCCATTGCGAACAAGTGAATACAGGTCGCAATGAAGGTAACCATCGTGAACATCACGAGAGTCAGGCTGTCGATGTAATAATCCAGCGACAGATCCAGGGATCCAAAGCGGGCCAGATAATACAAGGTTCCAGAATAAACAGTTGGACCAGCCGGATGAGCAGCATCAACCGTCTCCTCCGCCGCCAACGCTGTCAACTTGTATGGTGATTCTGATGCCGCCGCTCCATGCTTCCCTGCAGGTGCTTCATGAACCGCCGGAGCATCCCCCTCATGAGCCTTCTCGCCGTCATGCTCATCATGCCCTTCATGAGAAGCACCGTGATCTGCCTTGTGCATCACCGACCAGTGATTCGCATTCCCCCAGATCATCAGCGCACTGAAGCTACAGACGAACCCTGTGGCAATACAGCCAACCGCGATCCAGGCAGCCGCCCGACTCTTTCGGGTTCCCCAGAAGCCACCGAAGATCTCAACCGCAAACCGACAAGCGGCAGCAGCCATGCGATCATCAACAGGTTTCTTAATGTTTCGCCCACCATGTGTTATCCAGGAAAATCAGCGTCGTATCCAAACAGCCGCAAACACGCCTCAACCACTCACGTTCGCAAAACTAGCCCTTCAGCTTATTAGCGCGGTCCACGTCAATCGTGAGATGGTTGTTATAGAAATTCAGAGCAATCGCCAGTGCCACAGCCGCCTCAGCAGCAGCCAGCACGATGACAAACAAGGAAAAGATCTGCCCATCAAGACCAAGATCGGTGTATCGTGAGAACGCCACAAAGTTGACGTTCGCTCCGTTCAGAACAAGCTCAACGCCCATGAGCACGCCAATCCCGTTTCTCTTGGTCGCCATACAAATGACGCCACAGACAAACAGAACAGCACCAACCAGCAGATACGCGTTCAGTCCAGCAGCCATGAAATCCTATTCCCCTGCCAACGGTCAACATCTCTGACCCGATGAATTTCAGAACACACCCTGCAAAAAAACTAAGGACCGACCGACGCAGCTCGCCGCTTAGCTCGAGCGAGATAAGATGCACCAATCAAGACCACCAGCAGGTGAACTGACACGATTTCGAATGGAAGCAAATATCCCGAAGCCACCGGTGGCTTACCAGTTGAAAGGTCAGCATCCGGCCGAGCTCCCAGGAAACTCAAACCCAGCGGACGCAGAGTGTTCCCGACAGCCCCCGTTGACACGTTATCAGCGGAGACCAGAACCGGCTCACGCCACTTCACGCCACCGATGCAGGCAAAAACCACAAAGAGAAACAGCAGTCCAAGGAGACCTGCCACAACTGTCTCTCCGGCCGAAGTCCCGATCTTCATATACGGCCCACTCGCGGTCAGCATCACGCCAAAAACCAAGAGCACCAACGTGCCGCCAACATAAATCAGCAACTGCGCTGCCCCGACAAAATCCGCATTGGCAAGAAAGAATAACGCCGCCGTGCTACCCAGTGAAATCACCAGCCAGAACGCCATTCGCACCACAGTCTGACTCAGCACTACCGCAATCGCACTAACGCACGTCAAAATCGCAAACACACTGAACAGAAAGTTTTCGCCACTCATCGAACTACCCCCTGCTCCCGTGCCGCCGCGGCATTCTTATTCAAATTCGCTCGCCCCTCAATTAACAGCTTTGCCTTCAAGACTGCCTTCCGAGCGGTCTCGCTCGCGGACTCCAGCTCGACACGAGCTTCCTGCTCCGCCTTTTCCAAGGCATCCACTTCTTCCTGAAGGCTTTTCAATTGGGAATTGCCACCGCCCTCCGCCGCCACAGTCGACCTCTTCGCAACCTCCAATCGCTCTTTTCCGACACTCAACGCCTTTGAGGCAAGCTCAAGCCAGGAAGTCTTCTCTTCCACATCCAGCAAAGAAGCTCGCTCATATGACCTCGCCTGAACGACCTGAGATTCGTAAACCTCAGCAGAAACCTGCGTTCCCAGCGGATCGGAGACAAAAGACGTCTGCCCCACCGCAGACAGCGTTGCAAGCGGCCAAACAATAGCCCCGAGGATCAAGAAGCAACTAATCGGAACCAGATACTTCAAACAGGTCGTCATCACCTGGTCGATGCGGAGACGAGGCAACGTCCATCGCAACCAAACCTGAACAAAAACTCCCAAGCTGGCCTTTGTCGCAAACACAAAGGCCCCAATCACATTAGCAAGGTAGCCTGCAATCGATGACCCGGTACCATCACCACTGGCATTACGAGCGGCATACAGGGCGTCATCCAATGGACCAATGCCAGTATTCCACCCACCCAAAAACAGAATCGACGCGATCCCACAGACGGCAAACATGCTGGCATATTCGCCCATAAAGAAGAACGACCATCGCATGCCGCTGTATTCCGTGTGGAACCCACCAACAAGCTCGCTCTCCGCCTCAGCAAGGTCAAAGGGAGCTCGCTTACAACTGGCCGTCGCCACAATGAAATAGCAGAAAAATGCGATGAACGTGAACGGATCGTGGAAAATAAACCAGTAGCCAAACCAGCCCCGTTGCATCCCGCCGATCTCTCCAAGATTCAAAGAGCCCGCTGCAACAACCGGCACCAACGCACAAATCGCAAGAGGAATCTCGTAGCTGACCATCTGGGCCGCTTCACGCATCCCACCAAAAAGCGACCACTTTGAGCCACTGGCATAACCAGCCATAATGATGCCGAACACTTCCAGCGACAGAATCGCCAGCATGATAAACAAACCGCAATCTGCCGCGACTGCCACCCAGCCATTACTAAACGGCAAGACCATGAACGCAGCAAAACTCGCGACACACACAACATAAGGAGCGGACCGAAAAAGCATTGAGTCCGCCGCAGGAGGACACAGATCCTCCTTCTGCACCAACTTGATCCCATCAGCCAGCGACTGCAGCCACCCGAAAAGACCACCAACGCGAGTTGGACCAAGACGATCCTGAATTCGCCCTGAAACCTTCCGCTCGAGCCAAATAAAGGCGAACGGCGATAAAGCAAAGACGTGAACAAGAAGGACCGCATGAATTACCGCCGCAGCGACATATTGCCAGCCACCCAGGCAATCAAAGAATTCCGCGATCGATTGAGCGGCGAACATCATGGATCACACACCCGCATACAGGTTGAAACAGCTTACGTCAGAAGTTTGGGCACTACCCATGCACCCAAGATTTCGACAACGCCAGCGACCATCCCTGCGCTACCTTCAGCATCCCGAAAGCCGCCACGGACCACCGCCTTTGAATGAGTGCAGGACTATGACAAAACAAAAATCTGTCTGCAACCAACAGGCGATGCGTTTCCTGACAGCGTTTCTGGTTCCGCATCCTGAGACGACCGATTCTGATGTTTCCCGCCGATGGGAAGACATTCATAAAAAACGCTTCTCATTGATCATCACTGCCTTCTCATCAGCCTTCCCTTCGTTTCCTGGAGACAAGCTCTCCTGTCGGCAGCCCTGTGTACAATTCGCTCTGAATCAGTTTGGAACTACCCCGAGTTCCCTGATTACTGCGGAACAGGTTTTGGAAGAAACCCACTGACAAGTCGCTTCGGGGACAAAAACGCGGCGACAAAGAAATGGTCCCCAAAGGAGGCCGTGGGCGACGGAATAATCGTATTAAACGGACCCGCAGTCATTGCCGGTGTACAACGCACGACGAGATCATCCCAATCTCGTGAGGGAATTCGCAACTTCCTCGGGTGCTCGATTCGAAATAGACCAATCAGGGGATTTGCTTATCAATTAAGACTTGTTTACGGCTCGAAATGTCGTTTCTGCGTTCCACCCGGATTGATCACCCGGTGAACGCAAGCTCCGTAATAAGTAGTTCTTGACTCGAAAATCACAGTCGGTATCTTCACTAGAAGTATCCCGGACTATGCATTCCGTGTTTAGTCCCTGAATTTCGGGCCTGTCCTGTCTTTACATGCCGAACCACGGCAATATCACCTGAAAACGTCCCGACGCTTCGCGTCGGCCAGAGGCAACTCAATGGCATCGAAAGACAGCAATAGTCTGGTGATTTCGCTATCGATTTTTGTGCTCCTGTCGCTTGGCTTTGGAGTCGCCTGGTATTTTTCCCACGACTTCAACACACAGCTGGCTCGGCAGATTGCGGAAGTCACCGATTCCGTAAACACTCAGGAAGCCGCGATCAAAACGCATGAAGCCGAAGTGGATCAGCTGAAGAAGTTGATTGGCCATCCGGGTGCGACGGATGAAGTTATTGAAGGCGTCAAAGCAGAAATTGCGACTCGCGCCTCTGACGCATCTGCTGCTGCCGCTGCCCTGGAAGCCGCAATGATCGCTAACGCCAACGCCCGCGACGCCGCGTCACAATCAGCCAACGACCGACTGGACCAGACCTACAAGAAGCTGGCGGAACTGAATCAAAAGGTTGCTCAGCATGATCAGACAGTGCAGACGATGAAGAGCTCCCTGCGGGAAAAAGAGGATGAACTTCGAAAGA
Organism: Planctomycetaceae bacterium; assembly: GCA_046349735.1. GTDB lineage: Bacteria > Planctomycetota > Planctomycetia > Planctomycetales > Planctomycetaceae > SXXK01. The sequence continues at coordinate 49,512 of JAXMBU010000047.1, read as the reverse complement.
AGGAAGCCGCGCATGGCGTAAAACTGTCTGAGGAAGAAGAGAAAATTGACGCCGAAAAGGCCAAACTGCGTCAGAAGCAGGCCGATTATGAGCAACTCCTGAAGGATAATGCTCGGGAGATTGAACGAATCGAAAAGGAGCTGACACAGCAACGGCAGTCGCTGATTGCACTGCGTCGTGAAAAGCTGAAACTTGAAGGGTCAGCTTTCGAGCGGATTGATGGCTCAATTACGATGGTGGATCATGCGTCTCGATCCTGCTACGTAAATCTGGGATCAAAGGATGAGCTTCGGCTTGGGACTGAATTCTCCGTCTACTCGCCCGACCCGTCTGGCAAGGCAGAAGGCCGAATCCTGAATCCTCGTGAACGACGAGGAAGAATTGAGATTGTGGCTCTGCTGGGTGATCACCTGGCGGAAGCGCGAATTCTGGCTGACACGCCGGGAAACCGAGTATCGCCGGAGAATCCGATCACAAGGGGAGATAATGTCTTTTCGTCGCTGTACGAGAAGGGCAAGAAACTGCAGATTGCCGTCGTGGGAACTCTGCATTTTCATGGCAACCCGTCCAGCGATCGTGAAGAGTTTCATCGCCTGACGACAGCTGCCGGAATTGAAATTGTTCTGGAGGTCGATGATCAGGCCAATCTCATCGGACCTAACGGTGAAACGGTTTCCGCTGAAGAGATCCCCGATCGGATTACCGCGGGAACCCGTTTCCTGGTTGTTGGCAAACGGGGAGATGTGACCGTGGCGGACGAAGCCCAGCGGGTGATTTACGAGAAGACAGATCAGCTTCAGGACGAACTTCTTAAAGCGGCCGAGAACAATGGTGTGTACGTTCTGAGCCTGGCAAGTTTCCTCGACCTGATGGGATACTCCAGAAAACAACTGGTGAGTTCCCCGGGGTTGATGGCTGACCAGCAATAGTGATTTCGCGGCGTTCCTTGATATTCGTTCGATGATTAAGTCTGATGAGATCTGCCCGTTCCAAAAAATGGCGAGCAAATCAATTCAGTTGGTTGAGAACCTGTAAGGCACTCAGATGGCATCAAAAGACGGCAACGGGCTCCTGATTTCTCATGCAATCTTTGCTCTGCTGTCCGTGGGGCTGGGTCTTGCATGGTATTTCGCGTGGCAACAAAGTGCTGACTTGCAGCGTCAATTTGACTCCGCCAAGAAAGCCGATACGGAAGCGAAGGGAACCATTACCAGCGTTCAGGGCGAGGTGGCTTCACTTCGCGACTTGGTAGGACGTGCCCCGACTGGCGCTGCTGACGATACCGTCAATCGTGCAGTCACAGAGTCCCAGGCGCAGATCAACGTGCTGGCCGGTGATGGCTCAGCGTCGGGAAAGTCTCTGGAAGGAGCAATGATCAGCAATGCGGTCGATCGTGAAATGCAGGTGGCTGCCAACGCAGATCGTCTCATCCAGCTCTCTACAAAGACTAAAGAACTGGAGGATATCGTTGCCAGTCAGGCGAAAGTGATCGCTGCAGTTCAGGCGACCCTGGCCCAGAAGGATCAGGAACTCACAGCGCAGGAACGTCTCCACAGCGAACAACTGGCGCAGCGAACCAAACAGTTCGACGAAATCGCCGCTCAACTGCTGCAGGTCGAAACGAATTATTCCAACGTGCAGGACACTCATCGCAACGAGATGCTGGTGCTGGATGACGAAAAGGCGAACAATACAAAGGCTCTGAAAAGTCTTCGCAAAGAGAAGATGGAAATTGAGGATCTGAAGTTTGAACGCCCCGATGGCAATCTGTTGTTTGTCGATCAGCAATCTCAATTGTGTACGGTTGATATCGGAGCTTCGGACAATGTTCTCGTGGGGATGACATTCTCAATCTACTCGAAGAACAATAGCGGTGTCGGACGTCGCCAGAGTGACGACGACATCAAGGGAAAGATTGAAATCGTCGAATTGATTGGCCGCAACGAAGCGAAGGCTAGAATCGTCAGCCAGAAACGAAGCGACCCACCGGCGGCCGGAGATCCGATTTATTCGCCTCTGTTCTGGCCTGGTCAAAAAATTCAGATCGCTGTCGTGGGATTGCTGGACTTTGATGGAAACCCGGGAACCGACCGCGACGAGTTCAATCAAATCGTCCAAACCAGCGGCGCGGAGGTGGTGCTGTATGTCAATGATCTGGGCAAGCTGATCGGCAAAGACGGGGCTGAACTCACCGCTTCTGACATTCCAAACAACCTGACCTCGTCTGTCCGATTTCTGATTCGCGGCAACCTGGGTGATCAGACCACTCAGGACACCGCCCAGCAGGCGATCTACATGAAGATCCACGAGCTTGCGATTGAGCTGGAGGACGAAGCCAAGGGTAATGGCGTCTATGTGCTGGATCTGGATAAGTTCCTCGACTACGTCGGTTACAGCAGCAAACGCCTGGTCTACTCGCCAACCAAAGACTACCCGGCTTATCTCCCGAACGGAGCGAAGAGCCTTTCAGTGAACGGCGCGCTGGGATCTCGTGAAAGCTCCGGTGTCACATCAGGAGCATTTTCGAAACGCCGCACAAAGCCAATGGTTTCTTTGGGACAAACAACCAAGCTGTATTCACAGCCCGGCAAGGCGGACTAGACTTGGTAACAATCTGGAAATAAGTTCCCTTGGTATCCGAACTCGTGCTGGTTCGGACTAAAGTCTAACGACACGGAAGTTGTTTCGGACCTGTTCCTTACCGGTACGGACCGGTGATCCATTCACTGCGGATTGTTCCGTTTCATAGAACAGTAAGACAGGAACTCTGCGGACCGCTGGGCTGGGTTTGGCTCGCAGAGTGTTTTCTTTGCTGGTACTGCAGACAACAGTTATTGGCGCACCGTCGACCGCCAAACAGTCAACGCCGAGCAATCAACGCCGAGGCTGATCTACTGCGTAGGCCCTAGCTGGCTTCGACACAGGGAATGGCACGAATCTGGCCAACGAATTGTCCTGCAGCTTTCGGAGCGGACCCTGGAATCGCGCCGGGTACGGCCGCATTCTTCCGCAGATTCCAGCCACTTGCGGTATACTCCCACAACGAGTAACCCATCGGCGCGCTTCGCCCGAATGAGCTCTGGATTCCCATCGTAAGATCTCTGACTTCATTAACCATGGTGTGAATTCCCCCTAACGGACTTCGGGCACGGTGTTCGACTGGGCGACGATATTATGGGAACACTCCCCCATACGCAATTGGTGAACCGTTTAAACCGACATTCCATGGGAAACCAGATTGAGCACGGCCCACTCATTGACATCTGTACAAATCGGGAGATTCTGAATGTGTCCGATCTTTGATCAGGATTCAACAACGGCAGCGATTTCGTTAACTCGAATGTCTCTTGGTGAGGACCTCCGCGATGTCGGCGACGTGACCTGCCTCTCGACCATCCCGGCGGAATTGCAGGCGACTGTGCAGATCGTCTCACGAGAATCCGGAGTAGCCTGTGGGCTTCCACTGATTCCCATCGTCTTTCACGAACTCGGGAGCGAAGTCAAGGCATCTGTCTCTGTTCAGGATGGTGACAAGGTTCAACGAGGCACCGTGCTGGCCAGTCTGACCGGCACGGTTCGAGCACTCCTGACGGGAGAGCGAACCATTCTGAATTTTATGACACACCTCAGCGGCATCGCCTCGCGAACTGCACAGTTCGTCGATGCAGTGGCTGGTACAAAGGCACGCATCCTGGATACTCGCAAAACTCTACCGGGATATCGAGCACTGCAGAAATACGCTGTCAGATGTGGTGGCGGCACAAATCATCGGATGGGACTCTACGACGGAGTACTCATTAAGGACAACCATTTGGCAGCTCGTGGAGATTCGGCCTGCGCCTCGGCCGTTGCTGATGCACGTCGCTATATGATCTCCACCGGAAGGAATACATCGATCGAAATTGAAGTCGATACCCTCAGTCAGCTGTTGGATGCTTTGAAAGAGAAACCAGAGATTGTACTGCTCGACAACATGTCCCCCGATCAACTTCGTGAGGCCGTGGCGTTGCGAGATCAACACGGTCCAGCAACGTTACTTGAGGCCTCCGGAGGCGTCACTTTGCAAACGGTTCGCAGTATCGCGGAAACAGGAGTCGAGCGAATCAGTATCGGCGGTCTGACGCATTCTTCTCCCGCTCTGGATCTGGGGTTTGACTGGCCGTGGTAGTCAGATTCACACCCAAACCGTTCGATCGGAGTACCTGTTGTGCTGCTGTGAGCTCCGTCGGTTCGGGAAAGTTGCGTTTGCCACAAACGATGCAGGCAATCGTAAGAACTGTCCGCATGATGATACGCAGATCCACGAGGATCGAATGCTGGCGAACGTACACAACTTCCAAAGCCAGTTTTATTGGCAACAGCTGATGGGCGTAGGATTTTTCAGGATCTGAATCATCCAGCAGAAGGTGTCCGTGTGTGTAATTGTAAAGACTGCCATAGCTGGCCAGCCCCGGATTGACCGTCAGCGTTTCATGGCCAAGTGGTCCGTAGTATTTCGAAACAATAACCGGGTCTTCGGGGCGAGGCCCCACGATTGACATCTGGCCCAACAACACGTTGAACAACTGAGGCAGTTCGTCAACTTTGGTGGCTCGCAGAATTCGCCCGACTGGAAAGATTCGTGCATCATGAGTTCCGGTAATCACGCTGTGTGATTTCTGAACCACATGCATCGTGCGAAACTTGTACATCACAAAATCAACACCACCACGTCCGGTTCGTCGCGCCTGATAGAGCACAGGCCCGGGACTTGTGATCCGGATGGCGATGGCTGCAGCCAGAAATACAGGCGCGAGCAACAGGATTGCCAGAGCTGCGAAGATCACATCAAAGAGGCGTTTGACCATTTCGCAATGTCCGTCGAACGGTCATGAAAATCTCTGCGGCTTCCATGCAGCACATGCTGCCAAACGCCGCCGCTCGATGTCGCAGAGCTTCGCAGGATCGAGGATGCGGAAATGGTCGCAGTTCGGGCTCGTAACACGCCATCGCTGCGATCTTACGTTCGAGGCCCGTGCTGATATCAAGCCACGTATCGGGGATAAAGGTCCGAGGATAAGCCCACTCTGTACTGCTTGCCGTATCAAAGGTCAGCACCGTCTGCAGATACGGCTCCTGAGGTCTCAACGCGACCAATGCCGCTCGAAAGAGCACATTGTGGTCGTGGTTGATGTCTCCTCCATTTTGGCAGTAGACGACTCGCGGACGAATCTCCCTCACGATGGCTTCCAGCGGAGTAATAATGTCCGTCAGACCAAACGTATCCATCTTCTGATCGGGAAACCCCAGAAATCGATAGTCGGCCACATCCAGCACCTTCATCGCCGCGCTGGTGTAAGAAAACTGAGGCTGGCCGTTCGAGCTATCCTCGGCGGTGCGGCCTTTCGTCGCGATCACCACTGTGACGGAGTCGCCGGCGTCTCGATGCAACGCGATAGCTCCGCCGCAGCCCAGTACTTCGTCGTCCGGATGAGCCGCGATGACAAGAACAGGACAGTTACTCATGAGCCCAGACCTTTCCTGTCCAGTCGCAATCGCTCAAGTCAGAGCCTTTCAAAACGGTGCCGTCATCGGCTTCAATTTCCAGAACAATCAAATATCCCGATCCGCAGGCAACAAGTTGACCGCAGGCCTCGGCCACCGGACTCATCGCAGAACCAATCACCATGCCCGGCACCAGATGTTCCTGTGAAACCGTCGGAAGTAAGGCCGCTGACTGAATCGTCCAGCGACGCCCGTCCAGAAAACTGAAAGCCCCGGGATACGGGCGAGTCAGCGCGCGGATGAAGTTATAGACGTTGACGGCCGACTGATGCCAGTCCAGCAAGCCATCGGACGGACGTCGGCGAGGCAGCAAAGACTCATCGGAGTGCGGTTGCGGTCGTCCGGGTCGTTCTCCAGCAAGCAACTTCGGGAGCACTCGCTGCATCATCACATGATTCGACTCCGCCACTTTCTGGTACAACGTTTCACAAGTGTCGTAAGGTGAAATAGGGAACTCAATCTGATCGATGATGTGCCCTTCGTCGACATTGTCAGCCAACCAGATCAGAGTATTACCGGTTGTCTTCTCACCGCGAATAATTGCCCAGTTAACTGGCGCGCTGCCGCGATTGTGTGGCAACAGCGACGCATGAGCACCGATGGCTCCGATCCGCGCCGTCGCCAGAGCCGCGGCGCTGAGAATCTGACTCCAGCCAATGACCAGCAGCAGATCAAGATTCATTCCAGACAGAAGCCGAATCGTCTCATCATCGTTGATGTTCCGAACGCGATGCAGCGGCACGTTCCAGCCATTGAGGACGTCTGAATACTCCGCTGTCGCGCAACGCTTCGCCGCTGCTGGTTCGTCCAGAGTTATCACGGCGACCAAAGGAACTCCCCCGTCGCGCAAACCCTGAAGCGCGGGAATGCCTTCCTGATGAAAACCAATCCAGGCAATGCGAAGTGAGGTTGTTGAAGAATCGCCGGACATGAAATGAGGGATTCAATGTTCTCAAGACAGCAAAACTTCTTTCGCCACCGGGTTCACCCGGGTGGTTTACGGGCCTTTGCACTACTGATCATTCACCTGAAATTGGAGCCGAGGTAGTGCAAAAGCCTGATTCCACCGGGATAAACCCGGTGGCGAAGCTTGTCAGTGGTTTTGGAGCAGGCGTTTTGTGAATTCTTCGCGAACGATAGCCCAATCAATAGCGGCTGAGAACCCGGTAAGGGCGACGAGGAACCGCAGGGAATCTCCCCGCGTTGGCACCGGGTGAAAGTCAATTAGTCGCCAAAACGCTTTCCTCGAAGCATTTTCGTGCTTCGAAGTCGTACCAACGCTGAGAACTTCCGTGAATTGTATGCCGAGATCCGCCTCAAATCACTGCCACGAAAAGGGTCAATCCTGCTACACTGCTCCGGGGTGGGCATGCTGATTTGACGTTGAGATCCGGTATTAGCCAGGATCCGACGGAAGAATAAAGACACGACAGAAGCCAAGTAACAAGTTTGAAACCAGTTGACGGAGATTAAGTTTTATGAGTCCTGTGATTACCGCCGTTCATGCCCGTGAAATTCTGGACAGCCGAGGCAATCCGACGGTTGAAGTGGATATTCTGCTGGAAGACGGCACCATCGGCCGCGCTGCCGTGCCAAGCGGAGCCAGCACCGGCGCTCACGAAGCCTGTGAGCTGAGAGATTCAGAAAACAAATCACGATTTCTTGGCAAGGGCGTGCTGCAGGCCGTTGAAAACGTCAACGATGAAATCGCAGATGTTCTGATCGACATGGACTGCACTGACCAGGCCGGTATCGACCAGGCCATGATTGATGCCGACGGCACTCCGAACAAGTCACGCCTTGGAGCAAACGCGATTCTTGCTTGCTCCCTGGCCTCGGCTCACGCAGCCGCATCTCTGTCCGGCCTGCCATTGTTCCGTTATCTGGGCGGCGTTGGAGCCAACTGCCTGCCAGCCCCGATGATGAACATCATCAATGGTGGTGCTCATGCCAACAACGGCATCGACATCCAGGAATTCATGGTCATGCCTCTCGGCTTCGACTCATTCAGCGAAGCATTGCGAGCTGGTACCGAAATCTTCCATAACCTGAAGAAAGTTCTCGCTGGCAAGGGTCTCAGCACGGCCGTTGGTGACGAAGGCGGATTCGCTCCGGACCTGAAAACGAACGAGGAAGCTCTGCAGGTCATCATGACTGCGATCGAGAACGCCGGATACACACCTGGCGAACAGGTTCAGATTGCTCTCGACTGTGCCGCGACAGAATTCTTCGATTCCAAAACCGGCTTGTACAAGATCGACGGTAAAACGATTGATGCCGATGGCATGGTCGGGCTGCTCGAATCATGGGCCGACAAGTATCCGGTCTGCTCGATTGAAGACGGATGTTCTGAAGATGACTGGGACGGATGGAAGAAACTGACCGATAAGTTGGGTGATCGGCTGCAGCTTGTGGGCGACGACCTGTTCGTAACCAATGTGTCTCGACTGACACAGGGGATCGAAAAAGGCATCGCAAACAGCATTCTCGTCAAGGTCAACCAGATCGGCACACTCACTGAAACGATTCAGGCTGTGCAGATGGCTTACCGCAACGGCTACACCGCCGTCATGAGTCATCGCTCCGGCGAAACCGAGGACACCACTATTGCCGACCTGGCTGTGGCGCTGCGAACTGGTCAGATCAAGACGGGATCTGCCAGCCGAACCGATCGAATCTGCAAGTACAATCAACTGCTCCGCATCGAAGAGATGCTGGGCGAATCCGCAACATTTGGCGGCACGATCTGATCGCTGTGAGATTGGTTCGTGAAAAGCGAACTATCATGGCGAAAGTCGAGCTGATCGAAAAATCCGAACCGACCACTGCGGAACCTGCTCAGGTTTCTCAGTCGGTCGGTTCGTTTTTTATGTCGGTTAGTTTCTGGTTAACGCTGACGGTGGCCGGAATCATGTACGCGGCCGTTGCGCTGTCTCCCAAGTTGGCCGCATGGATCAACGTCCGTCAACAGTATGTGGCGAATGCAACTCGACTGACGCAACTGGAAGACGAAGTCGATTATCTGGAACGTGTTGCTGAAGCCCTGAAGACAGATCCGGAGTTTGCCAAACGACTGATTCGAACGAACCAGAATCCGGAGGCACAGAAGGCGGAGTTTATTCCGGTTTCCAAAGGCTTGCTTTTTGGCGGTGCGGAGACGAAGAAATACACAGCTCCCGAGGTCGTTCGTCCTGCCTTCGCGAACGTTGTCTTTCACCTGGCCAGTCACGAAAAGCATCGAACCTGGCTGCTCGCCGGATCCGCCGGGTTAACGCTGCTGGCCTTCACATTGCTGAACGACGCGGGGATTGGAATTGTTCAATCCGCGTTGGCCGCGATCTGCCAGTTCCTCCGATGGCTGACAGCCCGCTATCGGAAGCCGCCAGCACCCGCGGTGGACGAGGGAACGTCGACAGACGTCGCGGCGTGAGCGGGCTTCGTTTACTCAGTTATCGATTTGATCAGCCGGAACGCGTTAGCGTCCGGTTCCCTGCAACTCGACAATCGTCACGGCTGCTTTTGAGAAAACACCTCGTCAAAAGCATGTTCACAACCCCTTCCTCGGGAATCCGATGGCCCGTCGGCGAGTTACTGCCACCGCAACGACCCAGAGGTCTATAATAAGCGACACTGCGGTCGCAGGATGATGCACGGAACTTCCCTGCGTCGTAGAAACTGGTCAAGAACTCGGGAGCCGATTCATGTCAGAGCAATTGGATACTTTGCACCACGTGGCGATCGTTGTTGATGATATCGCAAAGGCGATTGACTGGTACAAGTCAGAATTCAAGTGTGAAGTTGCGTATCAGGATGCGACCTGGGGATTCCTGAAGTTTGCGAATGCTCATCTGGCACTTGTTTTACCCAACCAGCATCCGGCTCATATCGCGTTCGTGTCAGACAAAGCCACGGTCCATCCCGGCCTGAAGGGGCATCGTGATGGCACTCGCTCCGTTTACATCAGTGACGCTGCAGGCAACGCGGTTGAATTGATGGATCCGACCAGCCTCTGAACGGTACAGCGCTAGCCGCCGGTGTCCGTCAATTTCGTTTTGCATTTGTAGCGGAAGGGCGCGAGCCCTTCGGTGTCAGTAATGAACCTTAACCACCTCACCGGACAGCTTGCGCTGTTCCGTTATAAGTGTTGGCCATTGGGTTAGACCTGTTCCGAAAGAGACGCCAGAGATTCAATGCAGGCTGAAGCCTGCACTACGAGCGGGGCAGCGATCTTTGAGGCGATGGCAGGCCTGAATCCGCGATGTCTCTGGTATTGCTCGGCCTGCGAAGTTATCGTTTTCGTGTTGATGCTGTTCTTAAAACGCATGTGGCCTGTAAAATGCTTGCCACATGCGTGACAGTCCCGCCGGAGACGTCTCGTGATCCGCCCTCTGATTCCCGCCATTGCTTGCGTAATAATCTGCCAAACATCCGTCGCCCTCGCTGACGATCTGCCTCCCGCTGCGGAGCGGAAAATTGATTTCGCGCAGGATGTGCAGCCGCTCCTGAAGGACCGTTGCTGGTCGTGTCATGCCGGAGAAAAGCAGGAGTCAGGACTTCGGCTCGATCGCCGCGATCTGATGATGAACGGCGGCGATAGTGGCAAGATCCTTGAACCCGGCAAAAGTGAGTCCAGTCGACTGATTCACTACGTCCATGGCACTGATGCTGATCACATCATGCCGCCGGAAGGAGATCGCCTGACGAAAGAGCAGATCGGCATCCTGCGGGCGTGGATTGATCAGGGCTGCGATTGGCCGGAATCAGCAAACATCTCCACCGAGAAGAATTCTCATTGGGCCTATCAGCCGATCAAACCACAAACATCTCCGGTCGTTAAAGATCAGAGCTGGCCGCGAAATGAGATCGATCGTTTTGTCCTGGCCGAGCTGGAACGGCGAGAAATCAAGCCATCACCGGAAGCAGATCGATATACTCTGATTCGTCGCTTATCGCTCGATCTGACCGGCCTGTTGCCAACGATCGAAGAGGTTGATTTGTTCGTCAATGATGCTTCGCCGGACGCCTATGAGAAAGTCGTCGATCGCTTGCTGGCGTCACCCCATTTCGGCGAACGCTGGGGACGTCACTGGCTCGACATGGCGCGATATGCGGATTCCGATGGGTATGAAAAAGATAATCCGCGTCCCGATGCCTGGCGCTGGCGTGACTGGGTGATTGATGCGATCAATGCTGACATGCCGTTCGATCAGTTTACAATCGAACAACTCGCGGGAGATCTTTTGCCGGATGCGACTCCGATGCAACGACTGGCGACTGCATTTCATCGCCAGACGTTGACGAATACCGAAGGCGGAACTGATCAGGAGCAGTTTCGTGTCGAAGCCTGTTTTGATCGAACGGAAACCACGGGCACTGTCTGGCTGGGACTGACCGTCGGGTGTGCCAGATGCCATTCGCACAAGTACGACGCGATTACTCAGCGAGAATATTACCAGCTCTTCTCGGTGTTCAATAACGGCGATGAGTCAACAACCACCGTGCCGAAGTCCGACGCTGATGTTGCAGCCTATGCAGATCTGAAGGCTGCGTATGATGAGAAGCTGAAGACCCTGACGTCTCAGTTGACAGAAGCTCAAACCGCTCACGCTGCGGCATTCACGAAATGGCAGCACGCCACACTGGATCAATTGAATAACGCCGCCACAGATCCCGTTAGGTTTCATGTGCTGAAACAGCCCACGTACAGCAGTGAAGCCGGGATTGTGTTTGAACAACAAAAAGGCGGCGTGGCTCTTGTCAGCGGCGAAAATCCAGAACGAGCGATCTACACGATAACAGGCGAGTCGAACCTGAAGAGCGTCACAGGAGTTCGTCTGGATGTCTTTCCGGACAAGTCGCTTCCGACCAATGGGCCTGGGCGAGTTGCACATGGGAACTTTGTGCTGAGCGAATTGACATTGGAGGTTGCCTCAAAGCCGGACTTTTCTGATGCTCAGCGAATTGAATTCGCAACCGCCAAGGCCGACTTTGAGCAGGCTGATCGTCCCTGGGCGGCAAAGAATGTACTCGACGGAGACGATACATCCGGTTGGGCAATTGCTCCGGAGTTTGGCAAGAAGCATTGGCTGACGGCGTCATTGAAGCAGCCGCTCGATCTGACCAACAGTAAGTTCGTTCGCATTCGACTGAGCCATCAATACGGCCAGCAGCATACGATCGGGCGTTTCAAACTTTCGTTGCAGACGGGGACCGAACCAGATGCGGCCCTGGCTGAGAATATCGTCAAGGCGCTGAAGCAGCCTGAAGACCAGAGAAACGAAGAGCAGAAACAACAACTGCAGGGTCACTTCAATCGCCAAACGTCTCCTCTGAAGGAACTAGTCGCGCAGATTGATGAGCTAAAGAAAAAGGAACCTCCGAAGCCCGAGCTATCGGTTCGCGTCGTAGTCCAGAGAACTCAGAATCCTCGAAAAACGCATGTACTTCGCCGCGGTGAATTCCTGAATCCGCTCACGGAACTCGAGGTCCAGCCGGCCGGATTTGCGACGCTGCCTGCCTTCAGTGCTCGGGAAAACAATGGAACAGGTGACCGGCTGGATCTCGCACGCTGGCTGGTGTCGCCCGAGAATCCGCTGACGCCGCGAGTCACTGCCAATCACATCTGGCGCCTTTTGTTCGGCCACGGAATTGTTCGGACCGCGAACGATTTTGGTATTCGAGGCGAGAAGCCGACTCATCCGGAATTGCTCGACTGGCTGGCTGCTGATTTCATGGCAGGTTCCGGAACTCAGCGAGCCTGGTCGCGGAAAGCATTGATTCGTCGCATCGTGACGTCGGCGACGTACCGCCAGACTTCCAAACATCGTCCTGAACTCCGCGATGTGGATCCACAGAATCTTCTGCTGGCGCGTCAGAATCGCATGCGAGTTGAAGGCGAGATTGTGCGTGATATCAGTCTGGATGTTTCCGGATTGTTGTCTCACAAGATCGGTGGTCCGAGCGTTTATCCTCCGCTACCGCCGGGGATTGCGGAATTGAGCTATGCCGGGAACTTCAAGTGGACGGATTCGCAGGGCGAGGATCGTTATCGCCGAGGCATGTACACGTTCTTCAAACGAACATCTCCGCATCCGAACCTGATTACGTTCGACTGCCCTGATGCCAACATTACGTGTATCGAACGGCAATCGTCGAATACTCCTCTGCAGGCATTGACATCGCTGAATAACGAAACGTTTGCAGAAACAGCTCGAGCATTCGCCCGACGATTGCTGGCGTCAGATGCGCAGACGATGCAGCTCGCTTGTCGTATGCAATGCGTTTGTGTGTGGCTCGAGCTATCACGCCAGGAGGAAAACTTTCAGCTGCAGACTCTGCTTGATGACTCCAAGGCGTGGTATGCCGCGCATCCCGATCAGGCGGGACAGTTGATCGGCAAAGAAGCAGTCTCCGGTGTCCCATCGGAAACAACAGCCGCGTGGATCTCGGTGGCTTCGAGCTTCCCTGAATCTTGATGAGTTCATTACAAGAGAATGACAGGAAATCCCATGTTCGCATCTCCTCAACAGGCACGCCGTCAGTTTCTGACATCATCCGCCAGCGGTCTCGGACTGGTCGCGCTGAGGTCGATGTTGACCAGGACGGCCTGATGAATCAGGCGACGGCCGCATCGCGAGAATCCGTGGTGAATCACGTGACATCGAATCTGCACCATTTTGCCCGAAGGCAAAGAGCTGCATCTTCCTGTTTCAGGCCGGCGCACCATCGCATCTGGACTTGTTCGATCCGAAGCCGAAATTGAATGAGCTCGATGGCAAGCCGTTGCCAGCCGACATGCTGGAGAAAGTCCGCTTCGCCTTTATCAAGAAGGAATCCGCCGTTCTGCTCGGGTCACCTCGCCGCTGGCGCAAGCATGGCGAATGTGGGATGGATTTCAGCGACTTCGTGCCGAACATTGCCTCATGTGCAGACGATATCCTGATGATTCGTTCGCTGCATTCGGAACAGTTCAATCACCATCCCGGTCAGTTATTGCTGAGCTGTGGGCGAGCTTCCTTTGGGCTGCCAACGATGGGCAGTTGGCTGACCTATGGTTTAGGGACTGAATCACAAAACCTGCCAGGTTACGTGGTGCTGACCAGTGGTCGAGGCTCCAGCGGCGGGGCGTCGTTGTGGTCGAGCGGATTTCTGCCGTCGCATTATGCGGGAGTGCTCTTCGAGAAATCAGGGCGAGCCTGTTCTGAATCTGGCTAACCCGGCCGGGCTGAGCAACGAACAGCAGCGACGCAGCCTGGATACTTTGAGGGCCATGAATGAAAATCGACTTGAAGAAATGGGAGATCCGGAGATTGCCAGTCGCATCGCCAGCTATGAACTCGCATTCCGCATGCAATCGGCAGCTCCGGAACTAATTGATCTCAGCGGCGAAACGGCCGCGACGCAGGAAGCTTATGGTGTCGGGAGAGGCTCAACATCCACAGGCTACGGGACGAGGCAATGTCGCCGACGCCCACCTGTCATTGTGATGCGATTGGGATTGATCAATAGTGCCTGGGCGCAAGCCGGGAGAGATACCGCGTGGGGAATTCAGAAGACGCGGGAGATCGGCTTTGACGCCATCGACATTTTTACCGATCCGCTGGATATTGATGTGCGGGAGCGTCAGCTGATCCGTCGCGAATGCGGCCGAGCAGGATTGCCGATTGTTTCGGTGTGTTGCGTCGCGACCGGGCTGATTGATTTCAATCCGTCGGTGCAGCGATTTCATCTGGACCGCTGTCGAAGTTTTCTGGATCTCTGTTTTGAACTGGAAGCCGAGAATCTGCTGCTCGTGCTTGGTGAGTATATCTGGAATCAGGAAGTGATTCCGCCAGCTGAACAATGGCGAACAGGCGCTGACAACTGTCGACGCCTGGCTGACTATGCGGATTCACTTGGGCTGAAAATTGCGATGGAACTGGAACCATTTCCATTATCGCTGGTGAACAGTGTGGACAGCATGGTTCAATTCCTCGACGCAGTGAATCATCCGGCTCTCGCAGCCAACATTGATGTATCTCATTTGCATCTTGCGAAAGTGGCTCCGGAAGAATTGAGTCGCCTTAAAGATCGAGCCATCCACGTGCATATTTCGGACTGTGATGGCATCAAGCATGGCGATCTACCGCCGGGGCGAGGCGTCGTGAATTTTGCTCCGTATCTGACAGAGATTGCAAAACTGCAAATGGGGGGAACGATGTCGATTGAACTGGAATACTCCCCCGAACCAGACCGTATCGAAGGCTGGGTGCGCGAAGCTTACACGGCCACTGCGTCGCTGATGAAAGCGGCGGCCCTGAGAGGCTAGTGTAGTGTCGCTCAAGTCCCTTCGTTTAACCCGTGGCCGACAGGCCAGGCATTCCCTGCTCCTGGCCTGTCGGCCACGGGTTAAACGGTACAAAAGCTCGGATTCATAAATCAACGAAAGAGAGAGACACTACACTAGCATCGGTCTGATGATTCGGCATGAAACACGTTTGTGTGAAGTCCATGAGTTACTACCGGGAATCGAACAGCGCGAGTCGTATTGCTGCGGTGATAGAAACTGTCCGTTCGAGATTTCATCAGCATTCGTCCAGCGAGAGCATCGCTTCGATGAATTGCACCAGTCGTTGATGTGGCAGTGCAGGCAGAGAATAATAAAACAACAAGAACTGCTGAAATGACGAATGAACGCATGGAAGTGCTCCCGTGAAGCGACGTTATGGAGATTGGAAATGGAGAGTTGGGCTGAAGCGAAGCAGGCAAATCACTTTGAAACGATCTGCATTCGGCTCGATGAGCTGAAAAGACCTGTAACAGCTGGCTGACGTGAACGGCCGTACGAAGCCATGGCGAGACGGTGATGAGGCGATTTCAATAATCGAAGTGGACGAAAATCATTCGTCGAAAGCCATCGATCAGAATCAGCCTTGCTGGCCTAACAAAGAAACACGCACGTCAGCACATGTGTTTTCACATGGTGTTGCGGCCGCGCAGTCATCCGCCGATTGCGTTCGGCGGGCGACGGAATCAGTCGGGGTGCGACAAAAAGACTGGCACAGCTAACCAGTGCCTCTTCCGCGTCAGCCCCATTCCACAACGACACCTCTTCAAGCAAATTGCAACATTGCTGGTCACAGGGACGTGCACCTGAAGTTGTCAGCAGATGGGCTGCAGCACACTCTTCACCGGAGCACATCGAGGACTGAACGCTGGACATCTCTGCGCAACAGTCGAACGTACAGACGCTGGTCCCTTCTGAGCTTTTCAGAAGTGTTAGAAGACACAGCAGGATGTGAAACGTACGAGTCATACAGAAGGGTTACTCACAGTTGTCGAAAGGGCAAGTGAAACTGAGGGAATCCAGGTAGCCAGGTAGCGGCACTAATTTGGCTATTGGCGTAAACCTGACTCATCCCGGGCGACATGACTGTGTTTACCGGCGGATTGTGTTGTCCTGACCTCAATGGCCCGCTCGTGGATTTTCTTCTCAGAGAACCGCAGGAGATCGCGATGCCAGACGTCACGCTGCGCAGCTTGACTGGACAGCGCCATGCTCACAAAACCCATTGAGAATACAACCCCGAATCGCCAGTTTTGAAGGTACGCTATCTCAGACCCGGAGGGTCGACAAATCCATTGCTGGTGGCGTGACGGCATGTTGATTAGTCAGCTGGAACGCGTTAGCGTCCGGTTTTCGTGGCAAGAACACAGCAAATTCAACCGGGGTTAACGCCCGGCGGCTGATAAACAGATCAAATCCACACGCCGTCACGCCAACGGCAGAGGATATGGCGGGCTTCCAGCCCGAACCGAAATTCGCAACTTCAAAAAGCGCCAGCGACGGATCGAAATTCCAGTGAAGAATCCCCCACTGGTTTTTCGGGTTGGCATTTCATGCAACCGGTGCATCCGGAAGTAAACACGGACTGTCACTAAGTCTGACTGCGTTTTTCTTTGGCTTTTGCCGCCTGATAGGCCTCTTCCATTTCAATCAGCGTCGCATCCTTCATGTCTCGCCCGAGCGACTTCATCGCTGACTCAATGGCTTGAAAACGGCGAGTGAACTTCGCGTTGGATTTGCGAAGAGCTTCCTCCGGATTGATGCCCCAGCGCCGTCCGACATTGGCCAGCACAAACAGCACATCGCCCAGCTCAGACTCCGCACGTTCGCGAGTGGCCGAATCACTGATTGGCTGATCCGGAACTCG
Organism: Planctomycetaceae bacterium; assembly: GCA_046349735.1. Taxonomy (GTDB): domain Bacteria; phylum Planctomycetota; class Planctomycetia; order Planctomycetales; family Planctomycetaceae; genus SXXK01. The sequence goes on along the minus strand of JAXMBU010000047.1, from coordinate 32,776 downwards.
TGCCGCATCAACAGTCGCGGAAACGTCCGGGATCTCCGCAGAACCAAACAGCTCATAAGACAGCTCGGCCAGTTCCTCCTTCAGCTTATCGAACAACATCCGCCGATCCGGAAAGTCGTATCCCACGGCGGCGGCTCGCGCGGTGATCCTGGCAGCTCGAGCCAGTTCCGGCAGTGCTACGGGAATACCTTCGAGCTGCGATGTGCGGGCAGGCTTCTCCTGCTGCTTGAGTGCTGTCCAGTTGCGACGCACATCATCTGTTGTCGCCGCTTCCACATCTCCAAAGACATGCGGATGTCGACGAACCATCTTGTCGGCAATTTGACGAACAACTGCTGTCAGCTCGAAACGCCGCTCATCAGCGGCAATCTGGGCATCGAGCACCACCTGCAGCAGGACATCTCCCAGCTCCTCCTGAATAGCGACGTTGTCGTCCGAGTCGATCGCTTCCAGCAGTTCGTAGGTTTCTTCGAGAGTGTACGGTTTGATCGTCTTCATTGTCTGCTGACGATCCCACGGACAACCTTCCGGAGATCGCAGTTTAGCCACGATCCGACACAATCGCTCAAACTCCGGCAGCAGCTCCTGAAAATCCGGAGCCGTTCCATGTACAAGTTGAGCGTCTGACATTGGGCGTCACTAAGAGCAGGAGGGAATAAGCAGAAGAGGTGGTCACTCGAGAAGTTTCTCGAGGATGCCCATGATTCGCAAGTATGCATCATTTCATTCTAAAACGAAGGGTGGCGTGCATCTCCCTCGATCTGAGTCTCCAGGAACAGTCTCGCAATAAGTTCCCGTCGTAGCGGAACTTGTGAGATTTCGGACGGAAGTCTCACGACTTCAGCTAAGGAAGTTATTCGGGGCCCGGTCCATATCTGAAAGGGGTGAGGAGTTGTAAATCTTTGTCGGTCACCATGTACCGTGCCTTGTGTGGCTGAGCACCACATACGTTTGCACGGTCAGCGAAAACGCGTTTCCGGCAGGCCGCACCAATCCGACACAATGCAGATTCTTTCTGTACGACCGAATGGTTGACCATCTGCCATAAAGTATACAAAAATACATACTGAGATCTGATTGTCTCAAATCTTGAGCATTGTTGTCGACTTTGGGGGCGATATTGACGACGATTGGTTGACATTAGTGCAAGCCTCTATTATTGGGGGCAATAGGTTGCATGAATTCATGCGAAACTCATGGTCAACATGTTCTTTTTTGGGAGATTTAGATGAAGGTTCCTCAACGAAGGTCAGCATTTACGCTGATCGAATTGCTGGTGGTGATCGCGATTATTGCGATTCTGATTGCGTTGCTTTTGCCCGCCGTACAACAGGCTCGCGAGGCCGCACGGCGAACGCAGTGCAAAAACAACCTGAAGCAACTTGGGCTGGCGTTACACAATTATCATGACGTCTTCAACACGCTGCCGTACGGTGCTCGCCATTCTGCAAGTGGTGAAAACTGGGGTAGTTCGTTCTTCCTGTCGCTGCTGCCATACGTTGAGCAGGCAAATGCCTACGGCAAAGTGAATCTCAACAACTGGCCTGGGTGGGTGACAAACTTCCCGGTCTACAACAATCTTGATATCCCGGGCTACAGCTGTCCGTCGAGCGCGCTGCCAAAGTGGCGTGAACGCGACGGTGTTAAGCTTCTGATCAGCTCCTACATCGGCATCGCCGGAGTATCATTGGGTGCGGCTCCTGCAGATACGAATGCCGATGGATTGTTGGATGGCACAAATATTACTATCGCAGGTCGTATCGGTGCTGATGGTGCAACCGCCAGTGTTGTTGCCAAGTCAAATGGGACGTTGCATTACAACAGCAGTGTGAACTTTAAGGATATTCGCGACGGAGCGTCGAACACCATGGTGATTGGTGAACAATCCGACTTTGGGGCGAATGATTCGGACATTCGGGGTAACTGGGATTGGGGCTCCTGGATGGGTTGCGCTCAGTGTCAAAACATCAATGGTCAAACAGGCGCAGTTCCAGGTGACTTGAGAACAACCGGGATCACGACACTTCATCCGAACTGGAGAATTGGCGCAAAGCCAAATCGAAATAGCCATGGCTACCTGGGAGCAGGACTTGAAGGGCCTGGAAATACTCCGCTGCAATCTGCTCACGTAGGTGGCGTTCAGATCGTCCTTGGGGACGGGAGTGTAAGATTCCTGTCGACAAACATCGACTTGGGTGTCGCCTTCAATCTTGCCGACCGACGTGATGGTAACGCGTTGGGTGAATTTTGAGCGATTTGTCCAGATGATTGTTGTCCCAATCGCCTGAAGCCGGAACGGTTTCAGGCGTTTGGCATTTTATGGCTTATGCGATGCTGAATCTTCTGATTCCCAGTCTGGCAGTGAATAGAACGGTGAGAGTCTCGCCAGCGGGCTTCTGAAGCAGGAAAGCAACATTGGGCTGTGAGCAGTCCAATGTGTCGAGTGAGCAAAACGCTTCTGGATACACTTGGAATCGTGAGCAACTACATTCCAAAAGACTGCCGCAGCAGTTCAGGAACCTTCAGGCCGAAAGAGAATGACTTGCCGGTTTTCAGATTGTGAAACACGACAACTGCCGGACTGAATAGAGCCGCATCCATCGCATAGAAGTCATGATTGGCGGCTTTGAAGAGTGACAGGAATGTCTCACCATGAGCGCCTGACGAGTTTGATGGCACTTTTGGCCCGATCTCCTGAATCTGACTGTCTTCACAACGGAGCCACAGATTCACTGTGGCTCCGTACAGGATTGAATCGTTCGTACGGCCAATCCCCTGCATGTCGTTCTTCGCGACGGGCGGCAATGGGGCGATCCCCGTCCCGCTGATGATGCAGTCCCGGGGAAACTGCAGTTCGTGCAGTTTATGTAACGCCGTCTCAATCGATCGAGCCACCACCTGGATGGATCCGGCCTGCGATGCTGTTGGGGCAACCGCCAGAGTAAGTCGACAATCGCACGGCAGAGCTTTTCGAATGACCGCAAGCGTCTCTTCATCGGGCAAACTGCCGGCTTCAAGAACCCCGACAGCGACTTTACCGTTTTCGGTCTCCGGCAGGTGATGGAACAACTCCTCTTTGCGAGCCACGGCGCGCATGGGACCGGATCCCATTGCGAAGTAGTTGTCGGTGGCGATCTTCCATCCGGCATATTGACTCATCAGGCATGACGCAACCGGATGGTCGGTTCTGACCAGAATTTGTGGCACCGCCGGCAAAAGACTATCGCCCGGCATAAGGTCGACCTGAGCTAATCCCGACAGACAAATCCTCGCCAGCAAGAGCCCGGCCTCCAGACCTCCTTCGGCTTTCACTCCGAAGTCGAGCAAGGTGGCATGCGGCAGTTGCTTCGCGCTGACTCGCAGTGTTTCGCCGCGAGACTTAGCGAAGGTCGTCAGATGATCGGCTCGTTGATTCAGATGTCTTAATGTTCCGTTGTGGGGCGTCACTTTGAATTCACCAATGCTGACGCGGCGGGGGCCGCGTTGTGCCTGAGGGTTAAGTCGTGAGAACCGGACGCTCACGCGTTCCGCCTGATCGACCAAAAAACGCCGTGTGAGTCGAACACGGCGACATGCAACTACTCCACGAATGGTCGCATTTTCTCGATGCCAAGCTTTGCCACTTCGAGTGCATCCTTCGCCCATAAGTCTTCGCGAAATAATTCGAGCGACAGATAGCCATTGTAGCCCGTTAAAGATAACTGGTCGCAATAGAACTTCAGATCCACGACTCCGTCCCCCGGCATGACTCGATCCGAATCTTCCTGCAAAGACGCGGCTGGTACGGCCGGCGAATCATTGAAATGCGAGATCGCAATCTGATTGCCGTTCAGTTTGGACAGTGACGCAACAGGTCCGCCGCCGCGCCAGCAATGAAATGGATCAACAACGACTGTCGCGTCGGGATGTCCTGACCTTTGGATGATGTCGATGGCATCGTCGATCGTGTTGATATCCTCAACGAACCCCAGGTATTCAAATGCGGGCTTCACACCGAACGACTTTCCAAGCTCAAGCAATTCCGCATAGTGTCTGGCCCCTAACGCTCGGTCGGCTTTTCCCGGCGGTGGTCCGGCGATGGCAAACTTTGCTCCGACGGCCGCAGACTGATCCAGGCGGCGACGGATTTCATCGAGTGCTTTCACGTGTTCCTCACCCACTGGCTGAAACCAGCCCGCGAGATAAATCGTTGTGGGCGCGACGACACCATTGTCATCCAGAGCCTTTCGGACATCGGCGAGCGTTCCTCCTGCACGGAGATGTTCATCGAGATGATCGTGCCATAATTCGATGGCTTCATAGCCAGCCTGTCGAGTCACCTCGATCTGCCGCAGAACGGGTGTGGTGCGAATGGTGCTGGCATTCAGGCAATAACGAAATCGAGGCATGAGTTTTCTCTTGAGAACATGAATCGTTGGGCCGTTGTTGCGGATCGCGTGTGTTCCGTGAGCGGAATGGCGTTAGCCCCCGGGTGCGTCATTATTCGGAACGCTTTAGCGTCCGATTTCCCTCGCAAAAATATGGTACGACAACCGGGGGCTAACACCCGGCGGCCGATGATTCGACTAACAAACACCGGCGGCTGGCGCCGCAACGCTCACAGCGGAATTCAAAAGTTACAAGCCGGGAGGCCAGTCACCTTCCTGAGTATTGAAGTCGGAGTTGCCGGAATCAGGGAACTCCGGAGGTGGAGGAGGCGGGTTTCGCATTCGATCCTGAAACTGCTGAAACGAATGGTTTAATGAATCCAGCAGACGTTTCGCATTCGCTGTCGCCATGAAGACTCGTTGTGAGACTGCAGAACGAGGAAAGAAAGTGGTGATGAAGTCAAAGGAGAATTCCGTCGGCGAATGACCAATCATCACTGCGTTCGCGTAACTGCCGGACTGCACATCATCAGCCAGTTTCAGAGTGTCGTACAACTCCTGATGCTGTCTGGCGCTGTTGAGGATTCTGGTTTGGAATCACGGGCATACGCACCGGACCGAATCGTTCCTCGTAACGCCAGATTATCCTGAGCGCGATCATCTGGTTGACAACGACCGGCGGCATTACGACTCGCGCTACCACCTGCTGTGGCTGCTGCATTCGGAGCAGGAAATCCACGATAAATTCATGCTGCCCCTGAAGCACTACGGCTCCGGTCGTGAAAACGCCTCTGGCAACATGCGCCGGCACCATCGCGCTGATCTGCGAATGGCGAATCTCCTGACTATGCGGTCCATCGTCAGGGTTGTCATTGGGTTGTGAGTTTTCTGTCATGTGTCGCTGCGTGTATGGCCCCAAACGTCGAGTAATCAATGAGAACCGGGTGCGTGGCAGTATAGAAACAAAAAGGCCCGGCATCTATTCGACGCCGAGCCTCTTTGAGTGTAATTGTTGCGTCCGGTCGGTCAGAACGCTTTTCGTGTGCTCGCGGAGTCCTTATGCAGCTTGTCGTGCTGTGTTCAGCCGGTATGCCGTCGGAGATCTGAATTGCACCGTCGACTGAAGTCCACGCTACAAAACAGTGTCGACTGAAGTCCACGCTACGAACAAATTCGCCGTTCGCTGCATCGCACCAGACTAGCCCGCGTTTGGAGGCAGCTTGACTCGCTTGCGAACGTCTGTTTCCAGAACGCCGAAGGCCTGCTCATGTCGCTGCAGAGCCATCGACAGAGCGCTCCACAGACGCTTGGCGGTATAGTGATTCAGGATGATTCGCTGAGTCACCTTCACTTCGACCTTGCCGGTTGCGTAAGGAGTAGGATTCAGACCGAGGTCGAGAATCAGTTCTTCCGGAGTACTGGAGACTCGACAGAAGTTCGCGTAGCCCGCGTTCGCATTGGCGTCACTGACCACCACTTCCTGAACCTGCTGCTGCTCTGCACCGCGTGCTTCTTCCTGAGTGCCGTCGCTTTCGCTCACGTTCTTATTCTCCCTAAGGTTTCTTGAAAACTGACAATCCTTATTGCTTCCCTGACGGACAAGTCAGGACACAAAGAGTGATCTGGGGACCACTTATAGCAATCGACGCATTCATCGGCAATCTTCAGTGCTGGAGTTGTGTCACATCACCCTTGTGTACATGGCAAGCGAGGTTGTCTGGTTAATCCTGATGAATATACCGCCGCCAAGTCTCACGAATTGGGCTACGATGGATTATCTGATCCGGAGTCTCCGCCTCAGCGTTGCAGCGGGGCCTCCTCGAAATCCGTCTTCTCCACCCAACCTGCGTTGACCTTCTCGCCTCTCATGAACTTTTCGTAAAAGCCTGCTCCATTCGTCGGCTCGTAGCCGTCAAAGATTGCCCCGTTGTCGGACATCCTGGGATCCGCCTGAGCTCGCAACTCGGACTCCATCTGCAACACCAAATTGTTGACCTGATCTACGGAGTCAGCTGATCCCGCAAGGTTTACGCAGCAGTCCCGATCCGATCTCAGGTCATAGAGTTCCAGAGACGGACGCATTCCGAAATTCAAACTCCAGAATCGATCTTTTCGGTCAGTTCGACCGAGATCCAGGATCAATGATTTTGTCGGGCTGCCGTCAGTATCGAGGTATCCTGTCTCTGGGTTGCCAGCCGGCCATCGAGACGGCTCATAATTTTTCAGCAGCAGATGAGTCGCCGTCACGATGCCCCGGATCGGGTAACCCTGATCCTGAGGACGCCCGACATCAGTTCGTTCCTTCCCGATCAGAACATGATCACGCTCCGCAAGAATTTGTCCGGCACGATCGCTTTCGAGGAGGGGTCTCCAGCTTTTGCCGGTGATGGGCTGCATTCCCGAATCCGCCTGAGAAATCTCGGCGATATCAAGAATCGTCGGAGCCACATCGGTAAAGTCGACAAAGTCGTCGATGATACGGCCAGGATGCCTGATACCCTTCGGCCAGCGAATCGCCAATGGCACATGATTGCTGTCGTGGTAGGCATAACCTTTGACTCGGGGAAATGGCATTCCATGATCACTGGTGACGATAATCAGCGTGTCATCCAGCTGACCAACCTTCTCCAGTTCTGCCAGCATTCGTCCCAGCTGTTGATCGACGTATTCCACTTCAAAGCCATAGTCCAGCATGTCGTTGCGAACCACTTCATTATCCGGCCAATAGGCCGGGACTCGATCAATCTCTTCCAGCTTTCTTCTGCCCAGGTTCACTCCCGATCGATATTCATAGCGGCGATGAGGTTCCTGGAGACCAAACCAAAAACACCACGGTTTGCCTTCGGGTGAGGCCTTCAGAAAGTCATTAAAGTTCGCGGCGTAATCGTTGTTTGCGATGTGATCTGTCGGCGGCTTTGTCTTGCGAGCATCAAAGCTGACTCCAGTGATCCTGCGAGCCTTCCCATTCGCATCGTTGGCAATACCCGGTCCCCAACCTTTTCCTGTGATGCCCGTGAACCAGCCATTGCTCATCAAAGCTTCCGGCCAGCTCTTCAATTTGGCGGGAAACATGGCCATATGATTTCCGGCTTCTTCATTCTGCCACAGATGTCGACCTGTGAGAATGATCGCTCGCGACGGAGCACACTTGGCCATCGGAGTGTAGGCGTTGCGAAACAACAGTCCTTCGCGGGCGATACGATCAAAATTCGGAGTGCTCACCCATGGCGTCCCATAGGCTCCGGCCTGCAGGCCCCAATCATCCGCGATAACAAACAGAATATTCGGAGGGCTGGCGTGAAGCTGGCTGCAGAGCACTGTGACACAAAGCAGTAAAGCCGTAATCAGGGACCTGGGAGAAAGGGATTTGGCCTGTGAAGCACATTTTCGCATGAACATCATGGCGCTGCCTTGGCTGCGGAGTTCGTGAGTGATCGAAGATCCAATCAGGATCGCCTGGTCCGAATTATAAGCGTGAAAAACGTGAAGTGGTACTTCAGGAATCTTCGCAAGGAGCCCTCAGCTGGTTGAAAGACCGGGAACTTCCTCCATACTGCGTCCACGAGCAACTGTTCGCAGAACATTCGCATCAAAACTGAAAGCTTAAGCGACTTGAAAAGGGTAATTTGAAATGGCCGATGTGCGCAAAGGTGCTGTGACTCTCAAAGGAAATCCTGTCGATCTGGCTGGGGCAGCTTTGGCTGCTGGCGCGAAAGCTCCGGAGTTCTCTCTGCAGAACAATGGCCTTGAAGAAGTCACATTGGGCAGCAGCAGCGGGAAGACTCGAATCATTGCAACGATTCCTTCTCTGGATACGTCCGTGTGCCATCTGGAAACCAAGAAGTTCAACGAGCAGGCTGCGTCGTTGCCGAACACGGAGATTCTGGTGATCAGTATGGATCTGCCGTTTGGTCAGAAGCGATGGTGTGGTGCTGAAGGTGTTGACCAGGTGAAAACCCTCAGTGCACATCGATGCAGCAAGTTCGGCGAAGACTACGGTGTGCTGATCAAAGGTGGTCCGCTGGATCGCTGTTTGACTCGGGCCGTGTTTGTGATCGACGGCAACGGAACTGTAAAATACGCAGAATACTGCAAGGAAATCGCTGAACATCCGAACTATGACGCGGTTCTTGCTGCCGCGAAATAGAGTTCAGGGTACAGAAACTTGTACCCAGGCGTTGTGTCGACTGCGATATAATCAATGAACCGACCGAGCACCCCGGGGTCAACCTTACGGCGTTCAGGTCGGTTTTCTGTTTTACGCCGGGCGTTACGTTGTCATGTGCCCGACAATGCTCGGATCGCGTCTGGCAGGCTCAGTCTCAGTGTCACGCAAACCACCCAGCCCTTACAAGTGCTCCTTCTGCTCAGATCGACTTGAGCCGTTGAAGTTTCGTGGTTGGAGGGTGATCCTGCTGATCCTGCCAATCCGGGATTTTCGCTGCCCGCATTGCTTCGCGGTGTTCTCGAAACCTGTGGCCTGGATCGGAAGCTGTTTACCGTCCGTCTCAATCCCTAAAATTGATGATGTGTCAAAGAGCGTACGCAGGGCCAATCGATCGGCCGCGAACACTTCAGACACATTTCTCAAACGCTGCTTAAAAATGTTGTCGCGACTTGGCAAACGAGTCACGTCTATAGAAGAATTCGTCGACACCCAATTCAGGAAGTTGATCTCCATTCTGAGTGCTCAGGCGTGGAGAAGACGTCGCCGTATTACTGGCAATTCCGAGCGTTCCGGTCGACAAAGATCGGAACGACACCGTTCCTCCAGAGATCAGGGGACTTCGCAAGTCTCCCGGTCCAGTGAAGATATTCCTCAGAGCCCTTCATGAACAAAGATCAGAAGTTTCAACTGGTCAGCGAATTCGCCCCGGCAGGAGATCAGCCAAAGGCGATCGAATCACTTGTTCAGGGCATCAAGGATAACAAACGCACACAGGTTCTGCTGGGGGTGACGGGATCCGGCAAAACGTTCACGATGGCGAACGTCATCCAGAAAATTCAGCGTCCCACACTGGTGCTTTCGCACAATAAAACTCTGGCCGCTCAACTCTACGGCGAGTTTCGCGAATTCTTCCCCCACAATGCCGTGACCTACTTCGTCAGTTATTACGACTACTACCAGCCCGAAGCCTACATTCCGCAGCGGGATATCTACATTGAAAAGGATGCGTCGATCAATGAAGAGATTGATCGACTGCGTCTGCTGGCGACCAGTGCACTGGTGAGTCGAAACGATGTGATTGTTGTCGCCAGTGTCAGTTGCATCTACGGCCTTGGTTCGCCGGTCGACTATCTGAACATGATGATTCCGCTTCATGTGGGACAGCAGATTGACCGGGACAATCTGCTGATGAAGCTGATTGATATTCAATACGAACGCAATGACTTTGATCCGGCTCGCTCCAAGTTCCGTGTTCGCGGCGATGTGATTGAAGTCTGGCCCGCCTATGAAGAGTTCGCGTATCGCGTCGAACTCTGGGGCGATGAAATCGAAAAGCTCAGCATGATCGATCCTGTCTCCGGGAAGGAATCGCAATCGCTGAAAGAGATCTACATTTATCCGGCCAAGCACTTCGTGTTACCTCAAAGTCGCATTGATGCCGCGCTGGATGAGATTCGCGAAGAACTCGACGCACGTCTCGAGGTCTTTCGCAAAGAAGGCAAACTGCTGGAAGCACAACGTCTGGCCGCAAGAACTCGCCATGACCTCGAGCTAATGAAAGAAACCGGGTTCTGTCCCGGAATTGAAAACTACAGCCGCGCGCTGGCCGGACGAAAACCGGGCGAACCGCCTTACACGTTGTACGACTTTTTCCCGGAAGAGTTTCTGATCTTTGTCGACGAATCGCACGTGACACTGCCCCAGATTCGAGCCATGTTTGCCGGCGATAATGCTCGCAAGACAACTCTGGTGGATCACGGTTTTCGTCTGCCGATGGCAAAGGATAATCGCCCACTGAAGTTTGAAGAGTGGAATGCAAAGCCCTCGTATCGAGTTCTCGTGTCGGCGACTCCGGGCGATTGGGAGCTGGATCAGACCGGTGGCGAAGTTGTCGAGCAGGTGATTCGACCGACCGGTCTCGTCGATCCCGAAATCTTTGTTGTGCCTGCTCGTGGTCAGGTCCAACACCTGATGGATCAGATACGTGAACGAGCGGCCTCGCATGAACGAGTTCTGATCACGGCTCTTACCAAGAAGCTGGCCGAAGATCTCAGCACGTACATGAAGGAAGAGAACATTCGCTGCGAATGGTTGCATTCTGAGCTTAACGCTGTTGAACGCGTTGAAGTGCTGCGTGAACTGCGTGAAGGCAAGTTTGACGCGGTCATCGGAGTGAACCTGCTGAGGGAAGGTCTCGACTTGCCGGAAGTGTCACTCGTCGCCATCCTGGATGCCGACAAAGAAGGCTTCCTCCGCAGCGAAACAAGTCTGATTCAGACGATTGGCCGGTCAGCTCGAAACGTCAATGCGAAAGTGATTTTGTACGCCGATACTGTCACCGAAAGTATGCAGCGAGCGATCGACGAAACGAATCGTCGGCGGCGAATTCAGATTGCCTACAACGAGGAAAACGGAATTACTCCGGAGACGATTCGCAAAGCGATTCGCAAAGGCATTGAAGAAGAGATCGACGCTCGGCGTATTGAGCGTGAATCGGTGGGTGTCGCTTCGGAAGCTATGTTCGTGACGCAGGAGTTCCTGCGAACTTCAAGTCGAAAATGCTGACCGCCGCCGAGCAACGATTTTGAACGTGCCGCCCATCTGCGCGATCGTATTCATGATCTGGAAAGAGAAGATGGGGCAACCTGTTCCCGATGACGATGGCTCATCTCCAGGTTTCGCGACTCATTAGCAAGAAGACCAGCAAAGCGGGCCGCCGTCGAGAAAGAGCTGATTTGGTGGGCCGGTTATAAGACTTCGGATGCGTTCTCTCTGTCGCGGACGTCGTGAACTCTACGAGTTCAGCTACAAACTATGTGCTTTCTGAAGAAACTAACTGCCGCAACTCAGTAGCCGAAGTCGTGAGACTTCAGGGTTCTAATGGCAAGAACATCTGAACTCACGAGTTCGGCTACCATTTGTCACCACATCCCGACTACTGCCGTCGCGCTGATTACCGGGTTTGCACGTTTGCGTTGAAAGAGTTCGGGATCGACAATGATGGAACTGGCTCACCAGGCCGTGGCTGAGTTCGAGGGAACTGTCGCATCGATTCGTCCAGCTTGATGCGGTTACGCGCACATCGGTTTGAGGTTTGTCGATGGTGCCTGCCCTTTGAGTTGACCCATTGAGTCGCAAGCGAAAGACAGTATTCCTTTCGCCGGACGTGAGAAGAAGTCGAGCACCACATCGCCGCCGAACCCGACACTTCCGCGTCCTCGCAGCGTTAACGCATCGCCCACGAGGTCAATCGGATCAAACCAGAATGCTCGATCGTGAATCTCGAACGTCATCAGAGCATATTTGAATGCACCAGGTAGATCGGGGACTGCAGTTCAGCCGATTCAATGCCGCCAGCATTTCGAGAACGACAGGCACTTCGTACAACGCGGCTGGATTGATCTGAGCTGGCCTTTCCAGTCAGGTTCGATGCCGAATCGCCGTCACCGGTCACGAAAATCATCCCAGATTCACCACTACGAATGTTTCGTTGATCGGCCAAATGCTGAACCGCATATCGTTCCAGCAATGCGTTGCGAAGCTCCGCAAAGAGACGATACTGGCTTCCTGCACGCAGCTTGATCAGACCATCCATCTCCAGAAGAGAACCACCGTAGGCCTGGGCCTGAATGCGCCTTCGGCCGGGACATCACGTGGTCGAATTCGGCCTGAATCACGTCGCGATTACCCAGCACAGGAGTTCTTCTTCGGTCATAGTGTAAGGCCATTGATGCCGGCAATCAGCATTTCGAGCACTTCAACCTTGTCGAGCCGAATCGTGCCCTTGTTGCAGAAGCTGATAACCGTCCCATGTTCCGCTGGCCTGAACCCCAATTCCGGAGACCTTTTTTAAATCCAGACCAGCTGCAATTTCACATTCTCGCAGTCGAAGCGTTGTGTTCCATGCCGCCGTTGTGGGAGCATCGTTGTTGGCGATTCCTCGAAAATCCAGTTCCGAGGCTTCCATGGAAACTCTGCCAGTCGGAGCCAGCCGTGACATCGTTTCACGCCAGCCGGTCGGCAATGCGGCTCGCAGGCTGTCAGCTGGCTTCAGTTCAATTGCATTCAAATCATCGAGATGCAGTTGCCACAAACCGTCCATGCTGGCCTTCGCCCAGCCACTGGCCGTAATCACCGCGCCGTCGTGTTCAGCATCGATTGAATGAATGCGGCAATGTTGAGAACCCGCTGATGCGGGATCGTTGGGGTCAAAACTCAGGCGAGCCGACCGGATGTTCATTCGCAATGGGAAGGGACGAGGATAAATCTGCGCATTGAAGATATGCACATCGTCGAGACGAACGACAACTTTCTGCCCCGGTGCCGCCGTCCAGTCGACTGTCGTTGTCAGACTGACCTGACCTTCCGGATTGAGCATCGACCACACTGCTCGCGATGACTCATTCAACGAGTTAAACAGATCCGCATCCAGCTTCGCGCCTTCGGTGCGAACAACGAGATGCAGTTGTCCCGGGGTCGGCAGACCTCGAAAGTGTCCCTGGGCCGACAATTCACCGGGGCCGTGCCAGCCATGCAGATCGATGAATTGCCAGTTCTTCGCCCTGGAATCGAACTGCAATTTGCCTGTCAGTCGGTCGATCTCATAGGGGAAGCCGCGGAATCGCAATTTGCCGTCACGAACAGTGCCCGAGACATTGATGTAAGTGGGCTGATCCAGCCCCGGAGCGCGGACACAATGCACATCTGCACTGGCAAAGCCGGAGATATTCATCGTGTCGATGACCTTCCTGCCCTGATCATCCAGCGCGTCGCGGAATTTTCCATCCAGTGGCATGTCGTCGACATGCACGTCCATTTCGAGATTGATCTCAGCCCCGGGATTCTTCAACCATCCTTTAGCCGTGGCGGGGAGATTGCCCAACTGTCCGATCGCGTCGACATCGAAGACAACCTCATTCATTGAGCTGGCATCGTCCGGCATTGGGCGCTGGCTCAAGGTCGCGCTGATGTTCGAAACCGGGTAACGAAATTTATGAAACAATATGGATGCCCCGTCGGCCTTTCCGGTCACACTGGCTGGCAACCATTTTCCTGAGGGAAATCTCCGAAACACGACGTCTCCGCTGACTTTTCCGACCGGCAGAAAGTGATCGAAGAACTTCTGCGACTTGGGTGGCATCAGCGGCTTCAGGTCCTGATTGACCGGAAAGTTCTCGAGATGCAAATTCGCTGTGGGAGCTGCGGCATCAACACCCAAGGGCATCTGAAAATCACCAGTGATCAGGGCTTCGCCGTCGCGAGCATTCAGCAGGCGAAACTCGATATGGGAGTTGCTCCAGAAAAACTTCGCTCGAACATCCGTTAGTGCAACGGGAACCACAGGAGAACTGATCTGGCCATCGCGAATGTCGACATCCAGATGCAGGTCCGGGACAGGTTTGTCAGATCGCTTTTCCACACGAAAATCCACATCCAGCACCCCCAGGAACCGTGGCGAGACGCCGCTGGTTCCGATCACGAGCGCCGCAGTTTCCTGTTCGGCAGACGCAGACTGAGCGGGTGTCGGTGGCGGAAGAACTTTGGCCATCGAAGAAGTCCAGCTTCTGAAGTTCGTTGGCCAGCGGATTGCGGGGCAGTCGACTTGGCGATTTCCAGAAGAGCTCCTGATCAGCACTCATCCCCGTCAGCTTGCCCCCAGCGTCCAGGTCTTTTTGCGGAATCGCAATCTCCGGTGATGGAAAAGATCACCGGCACGGTGAAGTCAGCAGTCCGTTGAAATCATAAGATTCTGCGGAGGCTGGCACGGCCTGAAATAAAGGTGTGCTGACCAGCAGACTTGCCGGCGGAATCCCCTCGCCGTGTTCCAGCATGATCTGTGCGCGAACTTTTTCCAACGTCACTGCAGGAGGAACAAGGGGATCGTTCGACAATTTTACGAAGTGATAGTCCTGCCAGTTCCAACGACCATCAGAGCGACGTCGCAACAAAATATCGATGCCCGATACTTTCAATGAACGCAGCAAAACCTGTTGTCGCTCGATCAGTAAAGCCTCGTCCACGGCGACCTCCAGAGACTCGGCTCGCAGCACAGGACGGTTCGTTTTGCGGTCGCGAATCTCCAGACCACTCAGTTTCGCAGTGGACGTCGTCAACAGCTCCAGTTTCTGGACGTGAAGTTCAAGATCCGGAGCAGCTTTATCGAACGTCGTCAACAGCTTTTGACGCATCATGGAGTTGCCGTTCTGCCAAAGCCAGACGCCACCCGCGCCGGCGGCGATTGAGATCGCCAGCGCAATGAACAGCATCCACTTGAGAACAGCCGAGAACTTCATGCATCCCTGCCAGTCGCAACTTCCTATTTCGCGAACACCCAATCTGAGAACGGCTTCTCCCGAGGAGTTCCTTTACGAGGAGCCCCGGGATCGACAGGCATTACTTCGAACCATGCTCAGAATAAGCTCGCCCAACACCAATTCTTGCCGTCATGGCAATTAACCCCTGTGCCGCGATAATCGACAACGGGAATTCGACCGGCAGACGATATCGAATTGAGCCCACAAAAACCATATGAACCGCTAAGAACTGCAGGAATGGGCCGCTTAACAGAACAATGGATGCCGGCTGCTTTCTGAGCGAGATCAGTCCGGCCGCAACCAGCCCCCAAAACGTGGCGTACCACAGAAGTGAGATTGGGTAGGCAGCGCCCTCTGAGAAGCCTGCGGCATTTATCGTTGGGCTGAGATATCGCCCCGCCTTCAGGAAAGCCAGCTCGATGGTTCGGGCGGGGTTGTTGACAGCAAATTCAACGGCTCGCCGCTTATAGTGAGCATTGGCGTCATACTCCGACATCGTCGAAAAGACGTTCTCGCTATCCACAAAGGTCATGTCGCTGGCTCCCGTTGCGCCGGGATGCAGGCCGTCGTAAAGGCTCGGGCCGGACCAAAGTGACGTGAAGATCCAGTGCCCGGTGACATGATGATTTCGCCACGCCCACGGCAGGAGTGCCAGATAACAACCAGCGAAGATCAGGGAGATGCAAAGTGCTCGACGCCGCCAGGTCTGGCGAGTTCGGACAACAACCAGGATCGAACTGAACCACGGCCAAAGAATCCAGCCTGGGCGAACCAGTGTTGTCAGGCCGGTCAATATCCCTGCTGTTAACGAGGCGCGCGGCGAGAAGTGGTCTTCCGCGTGAAGCAGTTTGGTCAGCGGAATTAAGCAGGCCAGCAGGCCGAGACTAAAAAGCGTCTCAGACAAAATCTGCACATTACTGCCTATCTGCAGTGGTGAAACTGCGGTGATGAGCAACGCCACATTGGCCACCGAAGCACTGGTGATTCGACGGGCCAGCAACCAAGTCAGTGCGCAGCACCCTGTTCCCACAACTGCCATCACGAGGCTGGCTGCCAGGATGTTTTTTCCAAAAACTTTGATGCAGCCTGCAAGGAGCAATGGGAACCCGGGCGTTCTCAGAACCTGTCGAGGCGGTGTGTAGATGGAATAATCTTCTCCGCTGGCAATCTTTTGAGCGAGCTCCCAATATCCGTTGGCACGTCCCCTCAATCAGAAACTGCCGACCGGCTTTGGTGACATGGCGATCGATGACAATCGCGGCACCCACGCGAAGACATAACGCCAACAGGAGCAGCGAAAACAGAATCAGATTCTGCCGAGACTTCAGCATTCTTGAGTTCTTATTCAGGAAGGTCTCTTCGCGGCCGAGGTGGTCAGAAGCGGGAGTCGCGGGAATTCGGATCGACGACATCCTGCCCCTCCGAACTCTCTCGAATCCAGCGACAAATCGGTATCGCATTCTGCCTGCCGCAAAGTCTCAATGCTAACGAAGGACCAGCGAGATGGAACTTGTTCACGAATGAGCCTGCCGACATATTGCTCTTTGCATGAAAACACTCAGGTTTGATGATGATGTCATAAGCGACCGCATTCAGGACGGGCATTCCGGCACAATCTGCTTCAATTTCAGAAACAGTGATCCCCGTCGAGGAATTCTGAACGCTGTTGAAAGATCCGAGTCGGGCCGATTTTAACGATTGTTCGATAAATAGGGTCGACAAGGTCTTCGACTCTGGAACAGTCAGGAATCGGCGATGGCTCAAAATCCAATGATCTCACGTTGTCTTTCTCTCTTGCGATCCGGTGCCAGCGAACTCGTGAAAGCTCGTCAAAAAGGCCGCAAGTCCGGACATACGCTGGGACCTGTTGATGCGTTGGAGGATCGTGTTCTGCTGACGAGTGATTTCGGTGATGCTCCGGCTCCCTATCCGGTGACAGTCGCTAACAACGGAGCCCGCCACGAAATCGCCGGACCAACTCTCGGGATGACCGTTGATGCGGAAGTCGACGGTGTGAACTCCAGCCTTGCAGCTGGTGATGGAGCCGACGAAGACGGAGTCGCGTTCTCTGCCGTCAATGCGGGCAGAACAGATGCCAGCATCCTGGTCAAGGTTCGGAACGCAGCTCTGGGCGGGCGAGTTGATGCGTGGGTTGACTTCAACGGAAATGGCAGCTGGTCCGATCCCGGCGAGCAGATTCTGACGAGCGCTGCGGTAACAAATAACACCGATAAACGGTTTGCGTTTTCCGTTCCGACCAATGCGGTTCTGGGGACGTCTTATGCTCGAGTCCGCATCAGTACTGCCGGCGGACTGTCTCCAACCGGTGCGGCTCCTGATGGCGAAGTTGAAGATCACAAAGTCACGATCGGACTGGCGGCCCCGGTACTGACCTCACCCGCAGCGGCCGCGAAGGTTGATGTGACCAGCAACAATCGAGTGACATTTCAGTGGGCTGAAGTTCCTCGGGCGGTGGCTTATGAAATCTGGGTGCGAAGTCTCAACTATCAGGCTCAGGACGAGTTCCATCGAACGATTGTGACGGGAACAAGTTATACGCCCCCCCTCGATTTTGGCATCGGCAACTACTCCGTGTGGATGCGAACACTTGGCAACAATAATGTGATGTCATCGTGGTCTCCGGTACGTCAATTTGCGACCGTTGCCAAACCAACGATCACTCCGATGACCCGCATGCAGCCGACAGCCCGGCCAACAATTTCCTGGAATCCTGTGCTTGGCGCAGAATCATACAAGGTCTGGGTCTCCAACATGTCAACCGGCAAGAGCGCTGTGATTCTGCAGGAAGGACTCACGACAACGTCATTCACCCCGACGGCTTCGCTGCCACTCGGCGTATATCGAGTCTGGGTTGCGGCATGGTCCGGTGGAACCAGTGGAGGTTGGTCGTCACCGATCGACATTCAGATAGCGCCCGCACCGATTCAAAACACGGTCAGCCCGACAATGCTCGGTGAAAAGTTCAGCTGGTCGAGTGTCCTCGGGGCGACAAGCTACGAGTTTCAGCTGAAGAATCTCAAGACGAATGAGCTGGCTCTCAACATCAGCGTCCAGGGAACGTCCCTGAATCAGGTTCCCGTGCTATTCAGCGGTGTGAATTACCGCTGGTGGGTTCGAGCCAAAAGCGCTGAAGGAGTGTACTCGCTGTGGAGCGGGCCAAAGGACTTCATCGCCGGAGGTCAAACCACGGTGTTGACGCCGACCGGGAGTATTACGAACAAGACTCCTCTGTTCACATGGCTGGCGGTTGAAGGTGCTGTGAAATACGAGTTTCTGCTGCGGCGCGACGACGTGTCCACACCGATCCTGAACAAAAAAGACATTCTGACAAATTCTTACACACCCACGACAGAGCTTGCAGCCGGTAACTACCGTGTCTGGATCCGCGCGATTAACGCCAATGGCGTCATGACGACCTGGAGCGCGGCCCAGGCGTTCACGATTACCACTGTGACCTCAAACGACGAAGACGCGACGGGAACTCATTTGGTTGCGTCACTACTGTCGTCTGAGATGGAAACAAGCGAATTTCCGCGTCAGGTGACAACGATGAAAGAGGATCGCGCCCGCGATCGATGACGACGCGGCACAGCCGGAAGAGACGGAAGCAGAGATCGATGAAACGTCGTCGATCGAAGAACCCGAACCATCAATCATTCCGGAATCCGTCGCCAGTCCGTTCGTCGAATTGATTGACCTTGCGATTTCAGCGTGGACTCATCGCGACGTCGATCAGGCCTGAGCTCAGGGGGGCAATGCGAGCCGACTCAGCGTCGTGCAGGTGTAGTCGCGATTGATTGAGCAGTGGGTCACTCTTACTGCTGGCAAGGATTTCCGTATTGCCGCAAGGCGAACCTCGCGTGCAACAGGGGCCAGAATATCGGCCGAGAACTGTGGTGCCGTGCACACAGATCGCGGCAAGCTGGCGTGCTCCTCGGCAAGGATGACCTACTGAAATCCGCAACGACACCCGCGGCGGGCCAATGTTGTGCTCAGCGACGGTTCAGGTTCAGCTACGGATGTTATTTTCCGGGGCTGGTATTCAGCGATCATTTTGAGTGCTTCTCAATAAAGTCGATGATGGGTGTGCTGTCATCAAGGCCATGGACGTGGCCGATTCCGGCCTTTCGATCAGCACCATTTCACCGCCAAGTTCTTTGTAACGGTCGGCGATGACTTTCGTATTCTCATCCCACGGGACGACTTCATCAGCGTCACCGTAGACGTGCAGCAAAGGGATCTTCGCCTCCGCCAGGGTTTTGGTGAATCGACAGGGTTCAGCAATACCTTAAACAATCGTCCTCGGTCTTTACGTTGTACGCTTCCAGCAACCGAGTCACCTCGGCAGTACTTCCCACGCCGTGACCTTTTCCCATCGGCCAGCTCTTGACGTCGCAGACTGGCGCATCTCCGTAGATGCACGAAACCTTGTCGGGATTCCGGGCCGCCCAGTTGTAGCAATAGAGTCCACCACGACTCACGCCCACCAACGCAGGTCTTGGCCCCAGTCCGTGCTGCGTTGTTAATTCGCTGTAAACCTTGTCCCAATGCTCCACCGCAGTTGGGCTGCCAAACTGATTGGAGATTTGCGTGTAGACGATGTGAAATCCCTTGCCAAGCAGAGCAATATCGGGGGCTGGTTTGTGGCCAAAGAATTCTCCATGCCAGACCCACGGCTTTCCGTCTGCCGCCTGCTTTGGCACTACCACAAGTACCGGACGATTATTGATCTCGAAGTCGTACCGAACGTAACCATTCCAGTCGCTCTTTTTTCCATCGAATGGTTCTTCAGCTGCTCTGCTGAGTGGAGTTTGAAGAACCAAAAGCACGGCTGAAAGAATCAATGATTTGGCACGCACAGCGATGAAACTCCGAACAAGCTCCCCGACCAAACGGGAAAACTGGGAGTAGTAAATGCCGAAGTGATCGCATCCTTCGTAATGCCGACTTCGTTCGATGGTAGTCCGCAGGCCGCGTGTTATGCAACTCTCTTCGATAGCGTGGTGTTGGTTGAACTAGGCTCAATTGTCGTAAACCACACCACGATTCGGTGCCATTTCAGGAAATGAGTTAGCGCCGTCCACAGGAATAATCCCGAAAAAATTTCCGTAGCTGAAGTCGTGAGACTTTGGTTCGAACTCTCACAGTTCGGCTACCACGGGCCCTAGTTCAGGACCGCTCCGTGGCAACGAACCTCCCTCCGGAAACGATCCGGGCCGTGTTGTCCCTTGTGAGTTGACTGCGGTTGAGATCTCGTGTTCCGTTTCTGCTGCTGTGATCCTAATTCGGCAGCGCGAGGTTTGGCTCCCACGCCACAAGCCTGAAACGCCAGCGAGTGAACACTTTGCGACTCATCCACTCGCAGGCGGCGGGCTTGTATTCTCAGTGGTTTTCGTGAACCTGGCGGCTGTCCAATAAGCGTGCCTTTCGCAGGAGGGCTGACCTGAGCGGCCATTGGCTTGCAATCAGGGGCAAAAAAGCAGCAAAACGCGACGAAGAGATCTTGTGACGAGACACCCTACCTGTTCTCAAAGAAACGCAGTCCCATGGATGCTCATTTGATTCGAAAGTCAGCAGGGCACAAATGCACGAGCCCAGCTGTTGATCACCGGAATGCTATGCCTGATGTGTCTGGTCCTGATGACCGCAACAGGATCTGCGGCCGAGCCCGTTGAAAGCCGGCGAGTTCTGTACAACTTTGACGGCGACTCCTGTCTCTCTACGAAAGCCAACGTCGCCGCGGTCCGGTGCCTGTGAATGCGGATGATGTTCGGCAGCTGATCGCGGAAGTTACGCCAAATGGAAGTCGAGTCGATACGATTCTGGTCTGCATTAATGCGCAGACGATGTACTACCCGACGCAGGTTGGCACCATGCGAGGAACGCTCTCCACCGAAACAGAGCGAGCTGCCTGGCCGCCGTCGGAGAAGCAGCGTTTTGCCAATCTCAATGCGTTCTTTGAAAGTGGCGTTGACCCTTATGCATTGATGCTGGAGGAGGCAAAAAAACGGGGCCTTGAAGCTTTGCTCACGTTTCGCATGAATGACGATCATGGAAACGATTTTCTTCGCACGCAGTTCATGTTAGATCATCCGGATTGGTCTCTGGGAACTGAACAATATCGCGGCAAAGGGGCAATGGACTTTGGTCATGAAGAAGTCCGGGACTACACCTTTCGGTTAATCGAGGAAGCTGTTCGACGTTATCACTGCGATGGCATTGAGCTCGATTTCAATCGTTTCCCCGCCTTCTTCAAAGATGGTACTGCGGAGGAACGCATCGCAAAGATGAATTCACTGTTGGAACGTATTCGTCGCATGGTGGAGGAAGTGGGACGCGAGCGACAACGAAAACTGATTTTGGCTGTGCGAGTCCCTTCGAATTTTGGATCATCGCCGCCCACTCCGGAGTCGGCGCGAAAGCTGGGTTGTGATGTCTCACATTGGGTCACAAGCGGCTGGGTTGATTTCGTGACGGTCTCGGAGTTTCTGTATGAGCCGGATGACTTGCCCCTTGACCTCTGGAAACAGGCAATTCCTTCAGTGCCGGTTTACGGTGGAATTGAATGTGTGCGCAGCGGGGCGGATCGAAATCTGTCTGCGGATGAATACCTGACCGCCGCAAAGAAACGGATCGATGGGGGAGCGGATGGGATCTATCTGTTTAATTTTTTTACGTCTCGCGAGAACGGAGAGAACTCCTACGAACCGCCTTTCGAAGTTCTGAGTTCTCTAGGGAATCTTCCGGCCGACGATCGAGACCGGGTGCGGAGCATGGAGGCAGTGGCAGATCTTGCGTTGGTTCCTCCGACTCTGAATACCACACCATTGCCTCGATATGGTTACGACAAACTTGATTACGGCATGACGATCGGAATCGAACGAACCCCGGGCGGCCGGCTGTGGGCTTGCTGGGTCGCCGGCGGTGATAGTCCGGACGCTTTTTTCGTGCTTGCCAGCAGCGATGATCATGGAGATCATTGGTCGGATCCTCGCGTTGTTCTTGACTCGCATTCTCCGGAGTTGCCTCGTCCGCGCAGTATCCTCGTGGGAAACCTATGGACGGATCCCAAAGGACGATTATGGCTGATCTTTGATCAATCCATGGACATGTTTGATGGCAGGGCCGGAGTCTGGGCGTCGATCTGCGACAACCCGGATGCCGAGATACCTCAATGGTCATCCCCACGAAGGATCTGGCACGGAGTCACATTGAATAAGCCAACCGTGCTGTCTACGGGCGAATGGATGTTGCCCATTTCTCTGGATCAGCGAGGAGGCTTCGGTCCGTTCAAAGGATGCTTTGCCGAACTGGATTCGCTGCGCGGAGCCAATGTGTTCGTATCGAAGGATGAAGGGCGCACCTGGAGTCGTCGAGGAAAGGCCGTGTTTCCGAATCCGGACTGGCACGAACATATGATCGTTGAACGCCGGAATGGTTCGCTGTGGATGCTGGCCAGAACATCGAAAGGACTGATGGAATCGACGTCAACGGATCATGGTCAGACTTGGGCTGAACCTGTCGATTCGGCCATCCGCCATCCGAATGCACGCTTTCATGTTCGTCGTCTGCAATCCGGAAATCTTCTGCTCATCAAGCATGGCGACCGCATTGATGCTCATGAAGGTCGAGTTCAGTTGAGTGCGTGGCTGTCCTCTGACGATGGTCATTCGTGGCGCGGCGGATTGGTTCTGGACGAACGCAAAGGCATCTCGTACCCGGATGGCTTTCAGGCTCCGGACGGCCGGATATGCATTTCTTATGATCGCAACCGTGCGACAGATGGCGAGATTCTGATGGCTCGCTTCACTGAAGCGGATATCGAAGCCGGGAAACTGGTCAGCGAGAATTCAAAGCTGGGGATGTTGATATGCCGCCCGCTTGCGCCAAAACAGTGATAGTCAATCATTGCGAGATGATCTCAGCCCTGGCTCGCGTGACTCATCGTTCCCCCCCCATCTGAAGGGATCGGCAGATCATGCTGGAATTGGTGTGTGAATATCGGGCGAGGTGGTGATTCGTGGTGCGAGGCCGATTGTTGATCGACATGCTGAGTCATGTGAAGAATGATTCGGGGCAGTGACGCATCGAGATGACGCGTTCCCTCAGTAGCGAGAGGTCTCAAGACGACTCTGATAGCATGATTCGACCGCAGGCAGCAATCACGCAGCGGAAACCGGAGTCCTGATCATGGTGGATCTTCTGATCGACGAAGTGCGTGCTGCGGATCTCGGGGATGAGCGGCTGAACAATCGGCTGGTCCTGAGCCCGACAAGCCAGCACCGCTCTCATCGCCTTCTTTCCGTTCAAGGATTTGTGTGGTACGACGAGGGCGTTGCCCCAGGCTGCCATGTGGTTGCCCCGTTCGGGGCGAAATCGCAGACAATGAACTGAGGTGGCGTTCATCCACGTTCGCACAAGCAAGTGTCCACGCACACCTTCTTCATCGCAAAGCCACAATTCTCTACCGCTGGTAAATCGGCAACAGCTGATACGCGGGAGTCAAAGCCAGAATCGCCAGCGATGTCGAATAGGCAGATCCGTAGTTGCGTTCTGAACCGCCGGCAATCGGCCAGTTTCCTTCCGGAGTTTGCTCCGACAGTAAATTGCCTGCGATCTGTGGAAAGATCTGATTCCAGGTGTCACCACCAACCTGCGCCGTCGCCTGACTGCTGTAGTACGATGAAAGATAGTAATAGCCGTCCTGCCATGGGCGAGGATAATCGCGCGAGCGAAACCAGTTGACGCCTGCCTCAATCCCCTGATGCTGATGACGCCCCCCCAGAATCAACGTCAGCATGGACGACGCTGTGTTGGCAAGTGTGATTTGAGGATTCGCGGTGGGATCTGATTCCAGCGGGCGATAACGAAAGACGCCTTTGTCGTGCAGCGCCGGATCCTGTTCATAACACCGTTCGACGAAGTCCAGACCTTCATCAAAGTACTGCTTCGGAACGTTGAATTCCGCATTTCGCGCGGAACGAAGAAACATCAGAGCCCAGCCGGTGACGGACATATCAGAGGACGCATTAGGCCCTTCAGGATAGCCGTAGCGAAATCCGCCAAAGTCACTGGGCTTTTCCTTCTGACGAGTTTGCACTTCGCGATGATAAATCAGTGCCTTCGTGATCGCATCTTCAATCTTCGCGGAGCGTTCACCGATCGTCATTCCGTAAACTTCACCCAGCATCAGACCGGCGATCGAATGATTATAAGTCACCGTCTGCGCAGGACTGCCATGACTCACCGGCGGAGCGACAGGGAGCAGAGAAAAATAACCGCGGCGTTTCTGAGTCGACAGGACAAAGTCGATCGCTTTCGTGACCACTGCTCCGTAACGTCCTTCGTCAGGCATATGACCTCGCGAAAGAAACGCCATCACAGCTAAAGACGTCACAGCTGGCTGAGCGGAATCTTCGCTGGGGAATCGTCCGTCGTCTTCCTGAACGCTGGCGAGATACGCGAGTCCTTTATCAACCGCCGATTCCACTTTGGACCATTCCGTCGGTGGCAGAGCGGCGTACAGATTTGAGGATTCAGAAATCAGGGACGCTTTCGAAACCGTTTCGTCCTGTGCAAGCGGACCGGCGCTACTGAAGAGCAGGCAAAAAAACACCAAACAACCAGACGCTAACGCGTTCCGGCTGATGAAATTGCAGTCCGAATCACTCACTGGCGGCTCCTGTCAGTCGGCGGATTCTTTCCTGATACTGCTCAATGGCGCGACGATAGTCTTCCGGTGGAGTTCGCCCGCCGACTTGTCCCAGACCGTCGTCCAGCTTTGACATCAGCTTGTTCCACTGCTCATCCGGAAGAGATTCTCCTTTGGCCAGAGCTTCCAGTGCCGCTTTCGCCTGATCGGCTTCCACAATCTGCTGCCACATCTGTGCGGAACTTTGTTCCTTCTTCATTTCCTCCAGAGCCTGATTCATGCGTTGAGCCATCTCCTGCATTTGTCGCCGGGCGGCTTCCGGAGTATTGGGGTCATCCGCCTTTTGTTGCAGCTGCGGCATGGTCTGCTGCATCTGATCTTTCAGCATCTGCTTCATATCTTTTGCATCTGCCAGCTGCTTCTTCTCTTCTTCCGTCATCTGGCGTTCTTGTTTTGGCGGTTCTTCCGACGGCTTGTTATTCACCAACGATTCTTCGCTGCGATTTATCGACTTTTGATTACTGCGTGCCATCGCCGCGTCACTGGACGACTGCAGCATCGACTGTCCATTCTGCGACCATGTCAACATATCCTGAATGACTCGCAGATTCCGCGGACGATTCGGGAGGCCCAATTGAGCTTCGATGTCCGGCTCACGTTCAAGGCCGGCAAGAAACTCATCCAGTGTCGGATCTTCCAGATCGGCAATATTGGGATCCTCGACTTCAATTTTATCCAGCGCCTCGACTGTTTTGCGTCGAAGCTGATCGAGAATTTTTCCAGCCTCATCCAGGCCTTTCAACGCCGCTTCCTGACGAGCCGCAGCGACTTCGATTTGATCTCTCGTGAACTGAAACGTGGCTGATGACTGATTGAAGGTCACAGCCTCCATCGTTCTCAGCAGATCCTGCGTCAGGTTGATCACTTCCTGAGGCATCGGCACTTCTTCATTAAACTGCCCTGCCAGATCCGCCTCGATCTCCAGCATTGCGATGCGCAGCAATTCCGTGCTGAGCGTGATCTGGTGCTGATCCTGACGAGCCAGTCCGGAGTATCGTTTCTTCTCGATAGATCCCGCCGTATCGGCCCAGGCATCGGCTCGATCCGCGAGTATTCGATACTCCGCCTTGCGCAATTGGACATATTCCGCCACGCCATCCTGACCTTCGTTGTCAAAGGCCAGTTGATCCAGAGTCGCCAGCAATTCACCCACACGAAAACTAACATCGTTTGCCGCAGTTGTTAACAGTGTCCCACCAGTTAGCTCGCCGCCCGATTTGCGCAGTTCACGAACCTCGAAATCGCACCGAAAGATGTCCACAGCAATTTGTTTTGAGAGAGCAATCAGAGCTTTCGACGTTCCCACTCCTCCGTCGAGCACCAGAGGTAACTGCTTTTCAATTCGTTCTGAATACAGCTGAGCCTCTTTCGCCATTTCCTTTGGAACATCCAGCCGCAGATCGGAAATCTGCAGCCAATAATTTTCGCGTTGCTCTTCCGAGACGCCCAGCCATCCCAGAACTTCCTGCAGAGACTGATCCTGTCGCGCGGTAATTTCGGCAAGCTGACTTCGCAGATTGGCTCGACGACGACGAATGAGATCCAGATAACGAGATCTCAGGCGAGGATCATCACCCAGAATCTTCGCCAGTTCAGACATCATATCGCGGCGCATGCGAGTGACCTCTGCGAGACGATCCAGATAAGCCTGATCCAATTCGATAACGGCCATCGTACGCTGAATTTTCAGAGGGTCCTTGTTCTGCTCTGCTTCTCGCATCAGCTGTTGGGATCCCTCCACGTACACCGTGTACATCTTGATGGCGTCGTCGATCTTCTTCGCCAGTTCCTGTTCCTGTTTCACGCTGTCGTAACGTTTCAGCAGTGCCGCCAGCATTTCTCTGGCGCTGACAACGTGGTGCAGAGCTTCTTCCGTGTGAGCATCCGCACCGGCATCAGGACGTCGAATGGCAACGAACACGGCATCTCGAGCCGGCGTGACATGACTACTGGAAATTTCGATCATCTGCAGTCCGATGAACTCGTAGGCGGTGTTCTGAGTCTCAAGGTTCAAGTCGTTGATAAAGCCTTCGATGTCACCGAGGCGTACATCAAGCTCACTGAAACCATCGCCTCGCAGAATCTCATCCACTTCGTGTTTGTATAGCGCCGTCAAACGAGTCTCGACAACCTTCAGCATTTCATCAATCTGGACGACCTTCTCCCGCACAGGATTCTGAAGAACAATCTGTTCTTCATTGCGTTTAGCGAGAGCATCCAGGCGATCACTGATGCGAAGTCGACGACGATCCGTCTCCTGCTGCTGACCGGCATCTGACTGCTGACCGCGAATGCGAACCTTCGATTGAGGTTCCGTCGATCGTTCAGACATGGCCATCTTTGGGTTTTCCGGAGGCTTCTGGCTCTTTTGTTGAATCTCCGGATCGATATTGTTGTTTCCGTTGCTGCTACTGGCCTTGTTGCCGGCATTGTTGTTCTTCGCAACCGCGTTGGCATTCGTGTTGTCGTTCTTCTTTGCGTCATTGTCGCTCCGAGACTCAGCTGGTTGCGTGTTCTCGCTGTTCGCGAGCTGCTGCTCGGCTTCCGTCATTTCTCGCTTCTCATCGGCTCCCTTTGTGGAATTCGCCGACGCGTTTTTATTGTCGCTTTTGTTGCCACTGTTTTGGGCCGTCGCGGCGGCGTTGGATTCAGAACCTTTCTCTGCGTTGCTCGCTGGTGAATCGGAATTCTTCGAGCTTTCCGCAACGGCAGACTCGGACGACGTCCCCTTCTCAGAATTCTTCTCGGGTGGCATCACCTCATCGCCGTTCGGATTCCCGTCGTTTGAATTCTCTCCAGCCCTTTCTTCCTGCCCGTCGCCTTTCGGATTAGCTGATCCCGGTGTTGCTTTCTTCTCTCCACCTTCCTGCTGTTGATCTTCCGACTGCCCGTCGCCCTTTCGGTCACCGCTCGCTGCATCATTCGTATTGTTCTCGCCAGACTCCGTCGTCGACGATTTCATCTCTGCCGAATCTTCATCAGCTTTCGTTTCTGAAGGATCCTTCGTCGAACTATCGCCTGCTGGAGAATCACTCTCTGCACCCGCTTCATTCTTTTCAGCATTAGCCTGGTCCGCAGAATCATCGTTCTTGCCTGAAGGATCTTTTGCAATTGCAGATCCGTCTTTTGCGGGCTTATCTTTTCGCTCATCACTTCTCGCAGCGTCCAGCATCTGTTCATAATCGCCAGGCTTCGCCGCGTCCTTACCTGCATCAGCAATCAGCGTCGATTCTTTACTGCCTTCATCGCCTTCCTGGTCACCGCCCTCTGGTGTCTGCCCCGATTTCTTCCCGGTTGGATCGGAAGATTCGCCAGACAGTTCCTGAGACTTCTTGTCGTTCGACGCCAGACCAGCATTCTTATCGGAGTCCTCTTCTGTCGCTTCGCTGGTCGCGTTCTTCGATGTCTCTCCGGACCTGGAATTCTCTGAACTCTTCTCTTCCGCAGCAGCCATCATCTGTTCCCTAGCCGCCGCAGGATCCATCTCCAGGTCGCGATTGTCAGTGACGCGGATCGCATAGCTGATGTTCTGACCTTCTTCGAGTCCCAGTTCTTTCAGATTCAGCTCCGTCTTACCCATGACGTGCTTGCGGAGTTCCTGGTCACCCAGCGGAATCTGCTTCACGGCCAGAACTTTTGGCTCTTCGCCTTCCTTGGTGTCCGCGGAATAGACAACCAGTTCGGCCGTCTGGACTCCGTGATCATCGTGAGCTTCGAACTTGATCTCGATGGTTTCGTCGGCTGCTGCGGATGCTTCTGCTTCCGGTCCAACGATACGAGCTGTGGGAGCGCGATCTTCGATGACTTCAATCTGACATGTGCGAGGATTCTCGTTGGACAAACCATGAGGACTCAACAACATCGGCGAAAGTGCGAAGTCAGCAATCAGCTGAGTCTCAAAGTGATACCAGCCATCTGAACCCTTCGTCAGCTTGAGCTGTTTCTGTACCGGCGGAGTTTCTTGCTCCTCAGACGATGGCTGCTGAACTTCTTCGGGCGTCACCTTGTTGGTCGTGGCCGTCAAAGCTGCGGAGCTTGTTGAGTCGACGTTGGATTCATCAGCGGCCAACCACGGAGAGTCGGCCGGAATCGTGAGCAACAGCGTCAGACTCTTTAGGTCCTGCTCGGGCTTCATCGCCAGTTCCAGCTGACTGCCCTGAACCGCGCGAAGTCGTCCTGGGATCAGAGTCTTCTCAGTGACGGGTTCATCAACATACTGTGGAGGTGTCACTGTCATCCGAATTTCCGAAAGAACGGGGAAATCGATGGCCGTCACGGTAAACCATTCCGTTCGCCCGTCGCCCGCCTGAACTCGGTATCGAAACGATTCATCAACATCCACAGTGGCCGTCAACGTTTCTGGCTTGTCGGTACTGGCTTCAAGGACGACGTCTTCCGACATCAGCGAAGACTCCACTCCGGCCATCGACATCGTTGCGGAATCACGCTGCAGGCCTTTCATGCCGACAACAATTTCCAGACTCTGCCCGCGCGGGACGATGACATCACCGGTCAGTGACTGCAGTTGAGTTGCCGAGATATTGGCGGTTGGCGACCAGAATCGTTGCCAAAGAACAGACGTCTGCGCTAAGTTGCTGAACAGGAAAATAATCAGTGCAATAGCTGCACCGGCCAGAACCATCAACGGCCGTTTGACCGGTGCTGAAGTGGCAACATCCCCCGGCCGCACGAGAGTGCTCATTGCCACCGCTTCACTGGTGACTTGTTGCAGCATCGCACGAGCGACATTATTCACGGGCTGCTGGTTCGACTCTGCAAAGCTGGCGACTGTTTTCCATCGCTCTTCCAGCTGCGGGATCTTCTCGTCCACGTTCCCCGCCGCGCGAGACCATCCGAAGGCTTCAATGACCGGACGCACCCCGGTTCGAAGCAACACAAACAACGATCCCACCAGCGTCAATGCCGTCAGCGCGATGCGGATTCGTGTATCAAACAGTGTCACAATCCAGTCGATGCTCATCGCCGCAATCATCAGCAGCAACAGCACGGCCCCCGCCATCGCAACAGCGCGCACAGCCGACAAACCCGCCTGACGCCAGCGCACCGCCTGCAGTTTTTCCCGCATGACGGACGGAAACGAATAGTCGTGAGTGAGTTGAGACATACGATCTTATTCCGCACCAAACTGGAGACTCTCAGATGACAGCCGGCATTCGACAAATCATCGAGCACTATCACTTCACTCCCCACCGGGTCTACCCCGGTGGTCCACGGGCTTTTGCACCACTGACTATCCATAGATCGACTGGTGCAAAAAGCCGTTAAACCCCCGACGCAGGGTCGGGGGCGATTAAAACAACACCGCGCTAGTCGCCGGTGTCTGTCTGTTTTTCACAACCCGAAACGTCAGTGAGGGATTACGTTGCCTGCGCTCTGCACGCAACATCTTTCGCTGACGCTTTCTAAAGATGCGTATTGTGTTTAGGGCTGGAAGCCCGGCACATCCTCGGCCGGTGGCGTGAGCCACCGGACCCCACAAAAAGCTGAACTTCAGGCCCGAAGGGCCGAAACATTAGCCCTTGTGCCGACCCTCCGGGCCTGGGATTCCCGCTATTCACGGTCCGGTGGCACACGCCACCGGCATTGGATATGTCGACCCTCCGGGCCTAAAACTCCGCAACTTCAAATCTCACCCTTCGCATCGATTGATATGTTCACTACCCGCTAGTCGCCAGTGACTGCCGTGCTTCTGCTGACAATCACCGGTGGCTAGCGCCATTCCGCTCACAAGGTTCAGTCGCTTCCCCGCTTCAGATCCTGCAACCGACTTGACCAGTTCTGAAACGAATCCTACGACAAACCCTTTATTTTTCTTACGATCCATTCCGCCTGCAAACAACCGAAAACAAGCCATAAGTACTTCCACTGCAACCACAATGGTCTCGACTCCAGTTTCTGAGCAACAACTGGTTCGAGATTTGTCAGCCTTAACACTTCTTCCACCGCTGTCGGCGGTAAGACCTGACCGCCAGTGATGTCTGCAATCTGTTGAGCAAGCCCGCGGTCACAACGTGTATCCAGAAACTCCACTGGCAGATCGGCCTGCACGGTCAAATTCGCTGCAACCAATTGCTGCTCCGCTCCCTGCATTAACTCTGAAACCGACGTTCCGGTCGGCTCAACCAGATACTCACCCGGCGGTAACGACTTGAACGTTCCCACATATTGTCCCGGAATCAGTTCATCAGCAACGAGTGGAGTCGAATGCTCCTGATCACTCTGCCGAGCCATCGC
Organism: Planctomycetaceae bacterium; assembly: GCA_046349735.1. Taxonomy (GTDB): domain Bacteria; phylum Planctomycetota; class Planctomycetia; order Planctomycetales; family Planctomycetaceae; genus SXXK01. Next base: position 1,939 of record JAXMBU010000047.1, on the reverse strand, counting down.
CTGCATCGGCTGAGTCGTCACCAGCGGATTCCCGGACTTATCCGTGAGTCGAACGACGACCTGAATCGACTCATTCGCCTGATACTGAGGTTTGTCTGATCGAATTCGAACCAACTCGGTTCCCGCCGATAGATCAGAAGCCAATGCCCAGCGAAGCATTTGCCCCCAAAAACGATAGTGCAGCCGATCACCTCGCAGAAATCGCAAGCGAAACGTCTCCGGCCCGGACAAATAGACGACTCGCCCTCGACCAATCGGCTGCCAGCACAGAAACGCGCTCGTCTTGTTGGCGTGATCCTGATCCAATGACCCTCGCGGCACCGCTGAGATCAACGTGGTCGCTGACGGGCGAGGCAATCTCCATGGAGAAACATGATGCAATGGAGCAAACTGATTAATGAAGTCCCAGGCCACGCGAGTCGCCTCATCCGTTTCGCCAATCATCAGCGCGTTGTGCGACTGCCCCGCGTCTGTCACATGAAACGCATAACCGCTTTCGTCTGAAACATCAGCTGCCGCGTCGACTCGAGTCACGGGCAGCACGTCCATCAACGGTAATGTCGAATAGGCCTCAGGCATCGACTCTTTGCCTGCAATCAGAATGACGGTTCCACCACGTTCCTGCATGTAGGTGATCAGTGACTTCTGGGCCTCCGGAGGCAGATGCTCAGCTTTGATATCTCCCAGAATTACAACATCGTACTGATCCCAGTCGTCTGCGGTGACTGGGAAAGCATTCGTCGTACTGCGACGTCCGGTGGCTCTCAGCCGAGGATGAAACAGGAGCTCATCCAGTTCGACCTTGGGGTCGCGGCGGAATAGTTGTGCCAGATAATGATATTCCCAGCGAGGCATCTCATCGGCCAACAGCAGTTTGATTTCGCTGCGAGTCACATTCACTTCGAAGTTGTCGGAATTGTTTTGTTCCGTCAGTTCACCCGGCACCGCGCTGACCAGAACCTGAAACCGCTGCATTCCGACATCAGCCATCTTCTGATCAAAGCGAACTCGTCGAGTCGCGAAGCTGGAATCCAACTGAATCGTGCGGCTATCGATCACCTGACCATCTCGCAGAAGCTGAACCTGACACGCTTCCGATTCGCATTCGTAAGCCTGAACCACAGCTTCGATGACGATGTTATCGTTTCGCATGGCCACGGCCGGGCAGAACACCGACTGCACCAGAATGTCGCGAACGTACTGAGTATTGCCGATTGGAACCACATACACAGGCGTGCCGTCCAACTCAGCAGCCGCATCTCGGGGATTAACCGATCCTGACTTGTTGTGGGAAACGTCCGTCAACAAAATTGCAGCCGCCAGCGGTTGATCCTGACGATCTCGATTCAACTGTTCCAGCACCGATGACAGATTAGTGCCCGCGCGAGCGCTTGCTTCACGACGTTCTTCACCGTCCTTCTCAAGAGTCAGCTTGCTCTGACCGACTACGTCCTTCAGAGTTCGCTCCGAAGACACCAGCGTGGCCGCCTGATCAAACGTCTGCACGCGGATGTCGGCCTTATCGCCGACCGTTTTGCGAAGACTGGCGTTCAATCGGTCCAGGAAACCCGCCGCGCGATCGACTCTCGACGCACGCTGAATTGCTGACAACATGCCAGGGTTGCGGCTCTTCGTTAAGTCAGCTTCACGATCTGTCAGATCGCGAGCCAGTTCGCTGAGTTTACGCCTTAAACCCGCCAGACGATTCTGCAGGTCCGGCAAACTTTCTCGCCAGCCTTTCTCCGATGGAGCACGTCCCTTTTTGAGCGATGCACTCAACTCATCGAACGCGACAAACTCCGCCCCGGATAATTCTCGCGAGATCTCACGCGACATGCCTTTGAGAGCAACGTCGGTCTTCTCCGAACCCAGTGCCCGAAGTTCCTCAACAAGCGTCGCCATGTGCGTCTGGAGACTGTCGATGGCCTGACCGGCAACG
>JAXMBU010000046.1:0-57710 GCA_046349735.1 Planctomycetaceae bacterium | reverse complement strand
TTCGTAACCGATGTTGAATGGCGGATCCGCGAAAGCCAGATGCACGCAGCCGTCCGGGATCTGGGACAGCGTCTGAACGCAGTCGCCCTGATGAATTTTTCCCAGCCACTCTTCCGGAATCGGGACGGTTGCTTCGGGAGTGGGAACGGATTTTTTCCGCGGGGAAGCCATGAAACAATCATTCTAATTACGGATAAGATCGGAAAAACAATCTCGTATTCGCGAGAAGCAGCGTTGGCGTTGCTCAGTCTTCTGGTGGTCAATCGCTCCGGATGGCATATCATGCAGCGAGAGCGGTCGATTGCGATGCATCCGGCCAGGATTTGCATGATATCTCGCTTTTGCCTCAATCCAAGTCAGTGTCGTCGGAGTCGATTTTCATGGGTTACCGCAACCTTCAGGAATGTGTTCGTGATTTGGAGCGTCACGGACAACTCATTCGCCTGAAGTGCGAAGTCAGCGCGAATCTGGAGGCGGCTGAAATTCATCGGAGAGTCTGCGAACGTGGTGGCCCGGCAATTCTGCTTGAGAACGTCGCGGGCTGTCGCTTTCCGATGGTCAGCAATCTCTTCGGGACCATCGAACGCGCGAGGTTCATCTTTCGCGATGCCATGAAAGGTGTCGAGACACTCGTTCAGCTCAAAAAAGATCCCGCTTGGTTGCTGAAACATCCTGGACATATTCCTGCGGCTCTGCGAACTCTGATTTCCATGCGTTGTGCAACTCGCAGTACCGGTCCGGTCATGGAATGCCGGACGACCTTGCAGGAGTTGCCGCAGTTAAAGTGCTGGCCGAAAGATGGCGGAGCATTCGTGACGTTGCCGGAAGTGTACACCGAACATCCGGATCGTCCCGGCTACATTCATTCCAATCTGGGGATGTATCGAGTTCAGATGAGTGGCAATGAATATCAGCCCAACAAAGAAGTTGGACTGCATTACCAGATCCATCGCAGCATCGGGTTTCATCATGCGGCGGCTATTGCCAAAGGGAAGCCTCTGCGAGTCAACATCTTTGTTGGTGGCCCACCCTCAATGGCCGTCGCTGCTGTAATGCCGCTGCCCGATGGAATCCCTGAAGTCGCCTTTGCCGGTGCGTTGTCCCGTCATGCCGTGCGGATGGTTCGTCAGGGGGCCAACCCGATGATCTGTGCGGAAGCCGACTTTTGCATCAGCGGCACGATCGATCCGGATCGACGATTGCCCGAGGGACCTTTTGGCGACCATTTGGGCTATTACAGTCTGACGCACGACTTCCCCGTTGTGACTGTGGATGCAGTCTATCACCGCAAAGATGCCATCTGGCCATTTACCGTGGTTGGTCGTCCGCCACAGGAAGACACGATCTTCGGCGCATTGATTCATGATCTGACTGGCCCTGCAATTCCTGCAGTGCTTCCCGGAGTTCATGCGGTGCATGCTGTTGACGCAGCGGGCGTTCATCCATTGCTGCTGGCGATCGGTAGCGAACGATACGTGCCCTACGCGTCGGAACGTCAGCCTCAGGAATTGCTGACGAATGCGAACGCAATTCTGGGGCAGGGACAACTCTCGCTCGCCAAGTATCTGCTGATCGTTGCGAAGGAAGACAATCCAGAACTGGACATTCATGACATTGGAGATTTCCTACAGCATGTTCTGCAGCGAGTCGACTGGACTCGTGATCTGCATTTTCAGACTCGCACAACAATCGATACGTTGGACTACACCGGCAGCGGATTTAATGCCGGTTCGAAACTTGTCATTGCGGCTGCAGGAAATGCGAAGCGAACGCTGGCGAACAGTATTTCCGCAGAGTTGAAGTTACCGGATGGCTTTTCGAAGCCTCATGTTTGCCTTCCCGGGATTATGGCGATTCAGGGGCCAAAGCATAACGGGAAGCCTTACGAGGATGATGGCCACGTTGAACGGTTCTGTCGCGAACTCTCTGAAGCCACCGGATCAATTCTTAATGGCTGGCCCCTGATCGTCATCGTGGATGACAGTGAGTTCTGTGCGAAGACGCTCAACAATTTCCTGTGGACGACGTTTACTCGCAGCAATCCGGCGTCGGATATCTATGGAGTTCACTCTTTCACGGAAGCCAAACACTGGGGCTGTCGCAGCTCGCTGGTGATTGACGCCCGAGTGAAGCCGCACATGGCTCCGCCTTTGGAGACGGATCCCGAGATCACTCGGCGGGTTGATCAGCTCGGAGTTGCGGGCGGCCCGTTGCATGGTCTGATTTAGTGCTGCAAGAGTCGCATTCAACCCCGGCCTTGAAAGGCCGGGCTACCATCAAATGCAGCTCTGCGGCAAAACGCAATGGCGTTCTTCGTATAGCGAGATCTCATGGTATCCCGATTCCTTTAGTCTTTACGACCCTCATGATTCGTCTGCATCCGACATTCGACAAAGTCATCGCAAAACATCCAGTGTGGTGTTGTATTTCGGCAACATCCCGTCCGAGTCCACCTGATCGGAACAGCCCCTCGATTCATGGTGTACGTTTCCATTGAGGTTGACTGCGCCGATATTGCGTCCAGATTTCTCCTTTGTGCCCTGCAGCGACCTCACTGGAGTAATCCGGGATGTCGTTACGAGATTTCATCCGTCAGACCAAAATGCTGATTGAGCATGGTCTGTACGTAACGCGAGGAACAGCAAACGGAGGCGTCTACGAACGCCCACTGGAAGCTGCGCGGCTCGAAGAACGCATTCTGTTCAGTGCCTCGGCCGTGGCACCGGTTGCAGCAGAACTCGTTGAGGCTGGCGAAGCAGTCACTTCGGCTCTGGTATCGATGGGGGGCGATGCAGCGGTCCAGAATGACAGTGGAACATTGTCTGACCAGCAGTTTCTGGATTTGATCGCGGACACGATTCTGCCACAGTCATTGTCGCAGTTTCCCTCGGATATCGAGACGACTGAAGGTGACGCATCATTAACCGAAGATCCTGCGACGCATGATGAGCCGACGGTTGGCGAATCATCGGACGAGAATTCCGGTATCGAACTGGTCTTTGTTGATACAGGGATCGAGAACTACGAAACTATCGTCGACGATATTCGAGCGAACTCACGAGCGACTCGAGCGGTTCAGGTTGTGTTACTGGATGCCTCTCAGAATGGCATGAAGCAGATCAATCTGTACATGTCCGGGATGACTCAGACCGTCGACACTGTCCATTTCATTACACACGGAACTGATCGAGCTCTCAAGCTGGGTTCGACGTGGATCGATGCAGGCAGCCTTGCCTCGCACCAGAGTGAATTCGAAGAGTGGCGAAGTGTCCTTTCGCCAAATGCCGATCTGGTCTTCTATGGCTGCGATCTGGCTGGCGGTGAATCTGGTCGCAGCATTCTGGAGTCGATCGCACTCTGGACCAACGCCGATGTCGCGGCCAGTGATGATTCGACAGGTCTCCAGTCTCTGGGTGGAGACTGGGACCTGGAATATTCGATCGGGGACATCGACTCCGCAATTATCGTTAGTGGTGAGTTGCAGCGGGAATGGTACGGACTGCTGGACACTTTCACTGTGACAAACACCAATGATAGTGGTGTGGGATCGCTGCGACAGGCGATCATCGATGCGAACAATCTGGCGGGGACCGATACGATTGCCTTCAGCATCGGTTCCGGAGTTCAGACAATCTCATTGTCGACGATTCTTCCCGACATTACTGACACGGTCATCATCAACGCGACGACTCAGAGCGGTTATTCCGGCACGCCGCTGATTGTGATCACTGGCAACAATTCGATTCAGGACGGTCTGAGGCTCTATGCTGGTTCCGACAACAGCACGATTCGCGGCCTCGTGTTGCAGGGGTTCACCGAGGATGCGATCGACGTAACGACTTCCGGCAATACGATTCGAGGAAACTACATCGGAACAAATGCTGCAGGTGACACCGCAGCGGGGAACTACAACGGCCTGAATATCTGGAGTGGCGACAACAATATTGTTGGGGGGACCAACGCTGCGGACCGAAACGTCATCTCGGGCAACACCAATGTTGGCATGATCATCTCAGCGGCGGAGCCAACAATACTCAGATCTATGGCAACTATATCGGGCTGAATGCCGCAGGAACCGGAGCACTCGGCAATACCTATCATGGGATCGTGATCGACAGCAGCAACGGCACGGTTCTGGGCGGCACTACCGCCGGGCATCGCAATGTCATCTCCGGAAACGGGGCGTCGGCGTCGGGATGCTGAATGCTGATGACAGCGTTATCTACGGCAACTACATCGGCACAAATGCTGCCGGTACGGCCGATGTGAATGGAACATCATGGAACTCCAGCCAGTCCGGAATTCTCGTCGGAAGTGGCTCCAGCGGAAATCAGATTGGGAGCACAATCGCCGTGGCCCCGGAACGTCATCTCGGGCAACAATCACTACGGCGTTGAAATCATGGATTCGACGTCCATGAACAATACAGTCTCCGGAAACTATATCGGGACTGATGTCACAGGTCTTGGTGCTGTTGGGAACACGGGCGGCGGTGTGTCATTCTGGGGGGCCGGCACCGGCAATATTGCGAGCAACAACGTGATCTCCGGCAACCTCTATGTCGGTGTGCTCGTCGCTAATGCCAGCGCCGGGGCGACGATTCAGGGGAACCTGATTGGCCTCGGAGCAAATAGTTCCACTGTGGTGGGAAATGCTGACGCGGGCATTTATGTCGAAGACGCTTCGACAGGCACGTTGATTGGAACCGACCTTGATGGAAACGGCGATGCGGCCGAAGGCAATACGATCTCCGGGAACTCGCACGGAATCATAGTGAGTGATGTCGGAACGACAGGGACGGAAATTCAGGGCAATCGAATCGGCACAAACGCAGCCGGAACGTTGGATCGAGGCAACGCGAATGACGGTGTGCTGGTTCAAAATGGTGCCAGCAATACCAGCATCGGCGGCTCAGCGGCTGGTGCGGGAAATCTCATCAGTGGCAACAATGAAGGCATAGAACTTACCGGCTCCGCCACAACGCTGAATACGATCGAGGGCAACCTTATCGGCCTCGATATCAACGGTACGGGAACAATTGGAAACGACTTCGATGGAATCCACGTTTCCATGGGGGCTCATCACAACACCATCGGCGGCACTGGAGCCGGAGCAGGCAATGTGGTTGCCGGGAATGGTGCATCGGGAATCCAGATTGAAGGTTCCGGTTCAGACTTCAATACCATTCAGGGCAACTTCATCGGAACCGATATCACCGGCCTCATCGGACTCGGCAACGGCAATTCCGGGGTAAAACTTGGCAACTCCGCCGCGAATAATCTGGTGGGCGGAACCGATTCAGGCGCCGGGAATGTCATCGCGGATAATAGTCAAAACGGAATTGAAATTAACTCCTCCTCCCTGAATACGGTTCAGGGGAATCTGATCGGAATTGGAGCCGATGGCGTCACGGCTCTGGGAAACTCTCTTCACGGGATCGATATCAACTCGGGCAGCAGCAGCAATCTGATCGGTGGCGATGATTCCGATGCCGGGAACACGATTTCCAACAATGGACAGGATGGCGTTTCGGTTGATTTCACGAGCGGTTCTCAAAATGCGATCCTGGGAAACTCGATCGCAGGGAATGGTACTCGTGGTATCGATCTGGCCGACAATGGCGTGTCTCTCAATGATGCTGGTGATGGCGACACTGGGGCGAATGGAATTCAGAATTTCCCCGTTTTGACAGCGGTCTATTCTGCAGGCGGGAACACTCGATTTCGAGGAACATTGAACAGCACAGCGACCACGACATTTCGGATTGAGTTCTTTGAAAACCAGTTTGCTAACTCCAAAGGTTATGGCGAGGGAGAGCGTTTTCTTGGAGCGATCAATGTCACGACCGACGGCAGCGGTAACGCGACTTTCGATCAACTCCTGGTCGGCGTTACAGTCACGTCAGGTTATTCGATTTCCGCAACAGCGACCGTTGATCTGGGCGGCACATATGGCAATACGTCAGAGTTTGGCCTTTCTATTGCCGCGATGGGTTCGCCACTGCTGATTTCTGCACCTTTGCAGGGTGGGGAGACTCGCGTCAACACAACGACGACCGATGACCAGGATGTGTTCCATAATTTTGGAGTCGCCTCGGCAGTCGCGATGGACGAGGACGGTAACACGATTGTTGTCTGGACCAGCAATCTTCAGGACGGAGCTGGCACGGGAGTTTATGGTCAGCGTTATGATCGGGATGGCGTGGCGGTTGGATCTGAGTTTCAGATCAACACAACAACGTCCAATAATCAGACCAACGCTGTTGTTGCCGTCGACGCAACTGGAGCGTTCATCGTCGTCTGGGAAAGTTCATCTCAGGATGGATCGGGGTCCGGCATTTATACTCGCCGATACGATTCTGATGGGAACGCTGTCACTGGTGAAGTTCGGGCCAATGTCACGACTGCAGGAAGTCAGCGTGCACCTTCCGTGGCCATGAGTGAAGACGGCAAATACGTTGTCACCTGGCAGAGCAGCGATGGCAGCAGCGACGGCGTCTGGGCGCGAGTCTACGATTCTTCCGGAACTGCTGTGACGGGAGAGTTTCGGGTTAACTCCGTGACCTCGCTGGCTCAGCAAAAAGCCACAACGGCGATGGATGCTGACGGTGATTTCGTTGTCGTCTGGGCCGACAGCAGTTTCGGTCAGATTATGGGGCAGCGATACAACAGTTCCGGAGTGGCACAGGGATCGAACTTCCAGATCAGCCCGGACGGCAGCGTTAGTGTGAGCTGGCCTACCGTAGCAATGTCAGACACGGGAGAATTTGTCGTCGCGTGGAAGAGTGACGAACAAAGCGGCGCCAATACTCAGATGTTCTTCCGCCGTTTCGATGCCACTGCGAATGCCCTGGGAGGTCAGGTTCTGATCGGGACCGATGACGCGAGCTTCGATGATGATACGTATCCAGTCGTCGCCATGGACGATGTTGGCAATTTCGTCATCGCGTGGGACGAGAGTGATCGTGACGGAAGCAGCCAGGGAGTTTACGCTCGCCGCTATGACAGCACTGGAGCGATGATCGGCAGCGAGTTTCGAGTCAACACAACGACTTCTGGCTCACAGTACTTCCCCAATGTCGCCATGGATGACGAGGGCGACTTCACTGTGATCTTTGTCGGCGATCAGAGTGGCGACAAAGACATTTACATGCAGAGATACCTGGGAGCCGCGACGACTTCTGAGTCTGGAGACACCGTTTCCTTCCATTTGGTCCTCGATGTTGCTCCGAGCGCCAGTGTGTCGATTTCAGCGACTGTCAGTGATGCGTCGGAAAGCAATTCCTATACGTCCGGGATAACGTTTACGTCCGGCAACTGGAATACTATGCAGACCGCAACCATCACTGGAGCAAACGATGCTTTGTTTGATGGGGATATCAGTTACGACTACATCCTTGATGCCATGAGCAGCAGTGACGTTCTGTATTCGGGCGTAACCCCCGACAGCGTAACGATCACGAACATCGACGATGAGCCTCCACTTCTCTACGTTGACACAATCAGTGATTCCACAACGGGCAGCGACACCAGCAGTATCGCCGCATTGATTGCGAACAAAGGGGCCGACGGCAAAATCAGCCTGCGAGAAGCCATCCTGGCGGCTAACAACACGGCTGGGACTGACTACATCTATTTCAATATCACAGACCCGCTGGTCGGCGGAGCTCATACGATTACGCCAGCGTCGGCGTTGCCCACAATTACTGACACAGTGATTCTTGACGCCACGACTGATGATGATTTCCCGGGAACTCCGATCATCATTCTTGATGGGAATAATCTCGCTGCGACGGGTTTGACGCTCAGCAGCACGGCCGGCGGAAGCACGATTCAGGGGCTGGTAATTCGCGATTTCGGTGTCAACGGGATCGAGATTCAGGCGGGCTCTGATGGAAACACAATTGTTGGCAACTACATCGGCAGTCTCGATATCAATGGTGAAGACGCTGGAGCGGCTGAAGCCAATGCCGGCGTGGGCATCAAGATCCTCGGGGCCAACAACATTATTGGCGACATCTTCGCTGGCCTCGGCAACGTCATCGCAGGCAACACGGGCGATGAGATTGTCATCACCGGGACTGCGGCTGACGGCAACATGGTCCAAAGCAATCTGATCGGCACCAATGCAGACGGCACCGCCCAGATTACCAGTGGCGGAATCGGCATCTTTGTCGAGAACGGTGCTACGAACAACATAATCGGTGGTACGGCGACGGATGCCGGCAACGTGATCGGTGGCAATAACTGGGCTGGTATCGAAATCAAAGGCATTGGCACCAGTGGCAACCTGATTCAGGGGAACTGGATCGGCACCGACTGGACCGGTACGCTCGATTTTGGCAACAACGAAGAAGGTGTTCGAACATTTGATGGAGCAACGAACAACACAATCGGCGGAATCGATGCCGGAGCCGGCAATGTGATTGCATTCAACGCGAAGGGCGTCTCGATCTACAGCGCAGATGACTCGGGCAACTCTATCCTTGGCAATCTGATCTATTCTAACAGCGGCATCGGGATTGACCTCGGCAACGATGGCGTTACCGTCAATGACAGTGACGATTCAGACACGGGAGCAAACGGCCTGCAGAACTTCCCGGTGCTGACGAGTGCGTCCATTGTTGGCAGTGACACAATCATCACAGGAACACTGAACAGCACGCCGGGCACGACATTCCTGATTGAATTCTACACGTCAGTTGCCGGAGATGGCTCCGGTCATGGAGAAGCGGAAACGTACCTCGATGCCGTGACGGTCACGACAGATGTCTCGGGCAACGCTGCAATCAGCCTGACACTGTCCGGTTGGATTCTCACTGACGGAGAGATTGTTACCGCCACAGCAACACAGGATCTGGGTGGAGGAGACTTCGGAAGCACCTCGGAATTCTCTGCAAACGTCATCGTCGCCGGAAACGATGATCCGGTTCTCATCGACGGTGATACCGTGTCACTCAGCGAAGGCGGTACGGCGACTCCATTCTTCGGCATTGGCACAGTCACAGATCTCGACAGTTCTGACTTTGATGGCGGGGGATTGCTGGCAACCATCACAAGTGGCATTCAATCAGGCGATGTGCTGACTTTGGCCAGTGTCGGCGGCGTCACGGTGTCTGGAACCGACGTACTTGTGGGAGGATTCACGGTTGGCACCGTCTTCGGTGGAGCGGCCGGAGTTCCACTGACGATTACCTTCAATTCTGATGCGACACTGGCTCGCGTTCAGGCCGTGTATCAGGCCGTCGCATTGCATTCCAGCGTCGATAATCCGGTACTCGGACTGCGGACTATTTCTGTCACTGTTGAAGACGGTGATGGCGGTACCAGTAACACCGCGACAGGAATCGTCGACTTCGATACGGCCGTCAATGATGTTCCGGTTGTCACGCCTTCAGCCCCCCTGGTTGTTGCTGAAGACGCATCGGGGATCATGAGTCTCTTGGTGACTGACCCGGATGCGAACGGAAACAGCTTGGAGGTGAGCCTGAGCCTCAGCAATTCCTCCGGAACCATCACGCTGGGATCAACAACAGGTCTGACGTTCTCCGTCGGTGATGGATCACTGGACACGACGATGTCGTTCACGGGAACCTTGTCTGATCTGAACAATGCTCTCGCCTCGATCACGTATACTCCGACAACCGGATTCAACGGAGCGGAAACATTTCTCTACACCATCAATGATCAGGGCAACACCGGCAGCGGCGGAGCACAGGAAGCAACCGGCGGTATCGCCATCACGGTTGACTCCGAGAACGATGCTCCTGTGCTGGCCGGAGGAAATAATCTCACGGCGATCGATGAGGATAACGTCTTCAACAACGGGACACTCGTTTCAGATCTGATCACCGGACTTGTCACAGATCCTGATCCCGGCACTTCGTATGGCATCGCTGTTACAGCCGTTGACAATTCTAACGGAACCTGGCAATACACGATCGACAACGGTTCAAACTGGCTCAGCGTTGGCAGTGTCTCTGCGTTCGCCGCTCGCCTGCTGACGGCCGATGCCTTGACACGCGTTCGCTTTGTGCCGAACTCAAACTACAACGGCACGATCAGTAACGGAATTACGTTTGCGGCCTGGGACGGCACGAGTGGCATCGCAGGAAGTACGGCCGACATTGCTCCGTCGATCTATCTCGATCAATTCAACACCAGCTCGTATTCAAACAACAACGGAACCGCCAACTGGACGGGTTCGTGGGTTGAAACCGACAACAATGGGGGCGGCGCTTCCAACGGCCTGATTCGCATCAATAGTGGCGTCCTGGAAGTCAAATCTGACGCAGCAATGACAACGTTTACCGTCAGGTGGACCTGAGCACGGCGACTTCGGCCAGCTTATCGTTTTCTTACGAGAATCTGCTCAGCGGATCTGGTGATGTCATCCGAGTTCAGGTTTCCAGCAACGGCGGTGGGTCTTACACCGATCTGGCTGTGTTTTCTTCCAGTACAAATACTGGCTCAGGAGATCTGACTTTTGATATCACCAGCTATATCAGCAGTAACACTCGGATTCGAATGATCGTCACGAGTGTTGACCAGACCAGAACAGTTGAGTTCGATAACATCCAGATCACGGCAACATCTTTAACGGGCGGAACCACGGCCTTCAGCACCGCAACGGCCAGTAGCTCTCTGATTGTGAATTCTGTCAATGATGAACAGGTCTTCGTGCCTGGTCCGGGCCAGAATTTTGCAGAAGGGTCAGGAAGTAACGTCGTCACAACGGATACGCTGCTGACGACCGATGCTGATAACTCCAACAATGAACTGGTCTACACACTCAGCATTTTGCCAACGCATGGTGTGCTGAAGCTGAACGGCGTGACGTTGGGGGTCAGCGACACGTTTACTCAGGCTCAGATCAATGCCGGTGCGCTGACCTATGATCACGATGGCAGCGAAGGAAATACCGATAGCTTCTCGTTCTCGGTCGACGACGGACTCGGGTTCGACACCGGAGTGCTGGTAAATTTCCAGATCAGCGGAGTGAATGATAACAGCCCGATCATCGTTAGTGATGGAGCAGGAGCGACTGCCGGAATCAGTGTCTCAGAAAACTCCACAGCAGTCACGACGGTTCAGGCCACCGACGCCGACCTGCCAGCCGAATCGATCACTTACAGCATCGTGAGCGACATCGATTCGCTCGATGCCGCAAAGTTCTCGATCGACAGTGTCACAGGTGTTCTGACGTTTGTCACTGCTCCTGACTTTGAATCTCCAGCGGACTCCGATGGTAACAATACGTACATCGTGAAAGTCCAGGCAACGGATGGCACGACAACAGATACTCAGTTGATCACAGTCACTGTCACCGATGTCATCTCTTTGTTCGAAGTAACGACGGTCTCCGACATTGACGACAGCGGGCTTGGTTCCAGTTACACCATTGAACAGTTACATGCAGCTGGCGGTGCTGCCGACGGAAAGATTTCGCTGCGTGAAGCCATTATTGCGGCGAACACAACCGCCGGGTTGGCCACGATCACCTTCAATATTTCCCCTGAGCGGGCCCACACAATCTCTTTGGCTCCTGCGCTGCCCGAGATTACTCAGGCGGTAATCATCGACGGTTGGTCAGAGCCGGATTTTGCTGGCACACCGATCATTCAACTCGACGGAACAGCCACGGCTTAGGAGCAGACGGGCTCCTCAATTAGCGGGGCGGCTCAACAGTTCGAGGCCTCATCATCAGTGGCTTCGATGATCGAGGAATCTCGCTGACCGGCGGCGGTGGCAATACGATCGTGGGCAACTGGATTGGAACGGAGACGAACGGGACGACAGCGAAGGGCAACAGTACCGGGATCTTCATCTCATCATCGAGCAACACGATTGGCGTGAACGACGGCGGCAACACGCAATGTGATCTCCGGAAATGCCGTGGGAAATATCGCGATCTCCGGGGCTTTTGCGGTCAGCAATGTGATCTCCGGAAACTACATCGGAACGTCTGAGAATGGAATGTCGGCCATTGCGTCGGCTGGAAATGGAATCACGATCTCAGGAGGTGCCGCCGGTAACCAGATTTCCGGCGGCAGTGGTTCGGCCGGAAATGTGATTTCGGGTTTCGAAACATCGGGATCGAAGTGACATTCGGATCACACGGGAATGCAATTCAGGGCAACTTGCTGGGAGTCAACGCGACGGCATCGGGGATTCTCGCGTCGGGAGCAGTTGGCATTACATTGAATGGTGTCAGCAATACATTGATTGGCGGATCGGCGGCGGGTGAAGGGAACACATTTGGTGGATTTGCCAACACGGCCATCTGGATTCTGGGCGGTGGAACCAGCATATCTGTCCAGGGGAACTTCTTTGGCACCGATGCGACACAGACTGCGTCCTACGCTAACGGCGCGGCGATTGATATCTGGAATGCCACTTCGTCAACGATCGGCGGAACATCGGCCGGAGCTGGTAACGTCATCGCGAACAGCACCGGCAGTGCGATTAAAGTTCTGTCACCGTCAACGGGTATTTCGATTCTCGGAAACTCCATTTCTCAGAACACTGGCATTGGAATAGACCTGACAGCGGATGGCGTCACAGCGAACGATGCGGACGACAGCGATACGGGAGCCAATCGACTCAGTAATTTCCCAGTGATCACCATGGCAGCTCGCAGTGGTGCCACGGTTCGAGTTGAGGGAACTCTGAAGGCGGAAGCTTCCACAGCTTATCGAATTGAAGTCTTTGCCAATGCCGCAGGACTAGAACACGCCTCGGGCTACGGAGCCGGTCAGCGATATTCGGGTTTTGTCACTTGACAACCGATGCTGCCGGAAATGCAACATTCAGTACGGACATTACAGCCGCTGTTGCGGTTGGTGAATACGTGTCAGCAACGGCCACAGATGCGTCCGGTAATACTTCGGAATTCAGTGCCAACAAAATTATTGTCGCGCCGATCCCGGTTCTTGATCTGGATGCAGACGACAGCAGCGGAGAAACCGAGCCGATTTCGTCGCCAGTTATGTGGAAGACGGAAGTCCAGTCAATGTGGCGGATGCTGATGCGATCGCGTTCGATACCGATACCTCCAGCCTCAACAGGATGACTGTCACGATCACGAACCTGATTGATGGGGTTCACGAAGTCCTGACAGCCGACACCAGCGGGACCTCGCTCAACGCCAGTTATGTCGCTGGAATACTGACGATTACCGGAACAGCGAACGAAAGTGATTACCAGCAGGTCCTTCGAACAATCACGTATCACAACACCTCGCAGAATGCTGACAACACAACTCGCGTTCTGACTATTACTGTAGAAGACAGTGTCTTCGCCAGTAACACCGCAACGTCACGAATTCAGGTGCTGACATCAAACGACGCGCCGACGATTCAGGACAACGTTCTGACCATTTCTGAAGGCGGCACCGTTGTGCTGACCAATGCCGATCTATTCTCCACAGATGCCGAACAATCAGCCTCACAGCTCACTTACACAATCAGCGGTGTTTCCGGCGGCCGGTTTGAGTTTGTTGCAAACGCGGGCATTGCTGTCACCAGTTTCACTCAGGCCGACATCAACAACGGAGCTGTGCAGTTCGTGCATGATGGCCATGAGGCTCCGCCGTCATACGATGTGATAGTCAGCGACGGAAATCTGACCAATGGACCACAGTCGGTCGTTGTGACATTTACCAATATCAACGACGCCCCGGTGATGAACTCTGACACATTCTCCATTGCAGAGAATGCAACGCTGGGAACCACCGTTGGCTTCGCGTCATCAGCCGATCCGGACATCGGTGACACTCGAAACTACACCATCATTTCTGGTAACACAAACGGCGCATTTGGGATCAATGCGGGCTCCGGCGAAATCGTTGTGCTGAATCCCGCGGCTCTGGACTATGAAGTGCTCTCGTCGTTCAGTCTGACGATTGAAGTGGCAGACGCTGCTGGTGCCTCAAGCGCTGCCGTCGTTACCATCAATGTCACGAACGTCAGCGACAATACAATTTCCGCAATCTCTGATGTTGATGCCGCCAGCGAGATCATTGCAGAAAATTCCAGCAACGGAACTGTCGTGGGAATCACAGCCCTGGCGACCGATGCCGATGCTCCGGATACCATCAGTTACACACTGACCGATGATGCCGGGGGCCGATTCACGATCGACAGCGTCACCGGTGTTGTCACGGTCGCCAACGGTGCGGCTCTCGATTACGAAACCGGCACCTCACACAATATAACCATCCGCGCGATGTCTACGGATGGAAGTTTTTCGACGCAAACATTCCTGATTCAATTGACAGATGTCAATGAAAGCGGCGTCTCCGCGATCAGTGACCTCAATGCGTCAGCCAACTCAGTTGCGGAAAACAGCAGCAATGGTTCAACGGTCGGCTACACCGCTTTTGCCGCGGATCCCGACAGCACGGACTCAGTTTCTTATTCACTCGTCGACAATGCCGGTGGCCGCTTCGCGATCGATTCTGTCACTGGAATTGTCACCGTGGCAGACGGCTCGCAGCTTGATCGAGAAGCCGCCGCGTCGCATACGATCATCGTGCGAGCCACAAGTACCGACGGTTCGATAGCTGTCATGTCAGTCGATATCAGCCTGATAGATGTTAACGAATTCGCGATCAGCACGCTGTCTGATCTTGATGCCGCGGCCAACATCGTGGCCGAGTTGTCTTTGCAGGGCACACTGACAGGGATTACGGTCTACGCCAGTGATGCCGATGCGACGACAAATACCATCACTTATTCTCTGGACGATGACGCAGGTGGGCGATTCCAGATTGATTCTATGACCGGAGTCATCACGGTCGGAACAACCGCCATCGACTATGAAACAGCGACAAGTTACATCGTGACGGCTCGAGCCAGCAGTACGGATGGTGGAACAAGGGTACTGCTTGTCACGATCAACATTACTGACGTTAATGAGTCCGGAATCTCAGTCGTCACAGACAATAACGCAACTGTAAACTTCGTTCTGGAGAATGCTGCGAACGGGACTCTCACAGGAATCACGGCCCGCGCCACGGATCCTGACGGAACCGACTCGATCACTTACTCAATGGACAACAACGCTGGCGGGCGGTTCCAGATTGATTCGGTGACAGGCGTTGTGAAAGTTGCCAATGGGACATTGTTGGATCGCGAAACCGCCGCGTCCCATACGATTGTCATTCGGGCAACCTCAACCGACAGTTCGTCCTCGACTCAGACATTTATTGTGAACCTTGGCGATGTCGATGAGTTCGATGTCTCGCCGATTACCGATTCAAACGCCAGTGCCGATGGCGTGAATGAGAACTCTGCCAACGGCACAATCGTCGGTGTTACGGCGAATGCCTTCGACAGCGACGTGTCGGGCAATACCATCATATGGTCGCTGGATGACAATGCCGGCGGGCGTTTCACGATCCACAGCGTAACGGGAGTTGTGACGGTTGCGAATGGAAGCGGACTTGATGCGGAAACCGCGACTTCACACACGATCGTCGTCCGAGCGACCTCGGCGGACTCATCGTTTGCAACTCGAAGTTTCAACATCGCCGTCAACGATCTGAATGAATTCGCCATTTCAGCCGTCACCGACGCGAACGCTGCACTCAATGCAGTCGACGAAAATGCAACGACTGGAACCATCGTCGGAATCACGGCCTCTGCCACAGACGGTGACACGGGAACAAACGGAATCACGTATGTTCTGACAAACAACGCTGGCGGACGCTTCGCGATTGACTCTACAACGGGCGTCGTCACAGTCGCGGACGGCACGTTGCTCAACAGAGAATCTTTGGCATCCCACAATATCACCGTGCGAGCCATCTCAGCAGACGGCACATTCAGCACTCAGACGTTTTCGGTTGCAGTCAACGACGTTAACGAATTCAGCGTGTCCGGGATTGGGGATTCCGACGCAGCTGCAAACGCGCTGAATGAGAACTCCGCGAACGGAACAGTTGTGGGAATCACGGCCGCTGCCTCCGACGCTGACGCAACGACGAATGTCATTCTTTACTCTTTGGATGATGACGCTGGCGGACGATTCCAGATCAATGCCAACACAGGAGTTGTCACGGTCGCCGATGGCGTGCTGCTGGATTTTGAATCCGCCGCAAGCCATACGATTACTGTGCGAGCAACTTCCGCAGATTCTTCGTCAAGTACTCAGACGTTCGTAATTTCTCTTCTGGATACGAACGATGCTCTACCGGTGATTACTCCCGGCCAGCAGTTCAACGTTTCTGAACTGGCGAGCGTCGGGACTGTCTTCGGCGCCGTCGCTGCGGTCGACCCGGACGGAGTTGGAACGCTTCAGAACTGGACGATCGTTTCCGGCAACACGGATGGCATCTTTGCGATCAACCCTGCAACAGGTGCTCTGAGAATCTCTAACACGGCATTACTGAACTTCGAAACGACGTCCACGTACACTCTGACATTGTCAGTGGGTGACGGTTCCACGACCTCGCTCCCGCAGACCGTGCTTGTCAGAATCATGGACGGGAACGAAGCACCGGTATTTGGTGTTCCGACTCCAATGTCAGTTGATGAAAACTCAGTCGTTGGAACAATTGTGGGCTCAGTCTCCGCCTCCGATGTGGATGCCGGGGATCTGAAGTCCTACGCAATTGTGGGCAGCACATCCGTTTCGCCATTTGCGATCGATCCGACCTCCGGAATCATTCGAGTCACAGACTCCGCGTTGCTGGATTTTGAATCTCAACCGTCGATCCCGTTGCAGATTCAAGTCACAGACGTCGGCGGTTTAACATCAACAACGTCCGTAGTCATCTCGCTCAATGACTTGAACGAAACTCCAACGCAGATCAACCTCGCTGGTGGCACAGTACAGGAGAATCGCGGTGCCGGCACACTGGCCGGGCAGCTCAGTGCCATAGATCCTGATGCGGGAGAAGTCCTGAACTGGACACTGGTTGATGATGCCAACGGGACGTTCGTGGTCAACTCCGCAACCGGCCGTATCGATGTGGCTGCCGGAGCTGTTCTGAATTTCGAACAGACGGACGCCTATGATATTACCGTTGAAGTCACAGACAGCGGAGGTCTGAACCATCTGCAGACGTTTACCATTCGCGTTCTTGATGTCAACGACGCTCCGATTGCTGCGAGCGACCTGATTCCCGGGATCCAGTTGACGGGCATTGAGGTTCTGACTCCAGGATTACTCCTGAACGACTTTGACGAAGACGGAGATGCATTGCAGGCTGTTCTCGTGTCAACGACTGCGAATGGCGTCCTTCTGCTGCGAGCCGATGGTTCTCTGCTCTATTCACCGAACGGAGTCTTCTCCGGCATCGACAACTTCGTGTATTACGTGACCGACGGCTTGGCCAACAGTGCTCCTGTGACGGTCACAATCGATGTCGCTGCGGCTGTCGCTGGATCCTCAGGCAGCAGTTCTGCAGGCTCAGCTGACTCTGGAGATTCATCAGCAGAGTCATCTGGCAGCGATGCAACAACCGACAACACCGATTCGAGCAGCTCTGGAGGTGATGAGATTACGGTCGTGACGACGACACAGTTTCTGGCTCCCCCAGCACCCCAATCAACTCGCTCAGAAAACTCCTCAACGCCAACAACTGAAGGCGTCGAATCAGTGGCGGAAAACGGGCCAGCGAAACTGAATGGAGACAACGTCGCGATTACCGGTGAACTAATCGTGTCCGTCTTCGTGAGCGACTTCTTTGTGAATACTCGAAGTGAGCGTATCCGAACCGTGTCTGCGGAACTGGCCGAGGCGGCCGTGTTTGGCGGAATGATTCTTGACAACGGTTTTAACAGTGCACTCGTGTCCCTGAATTTCTTTACGATTGATCAGCTTGTACAAAGAATCAGCGAACCAACGATTTCGGAACGCGAAGAGCTGGCAGGAAAAGTTGCCGTCGGCAGTGCGGCTGTGGTCACGACTTCATTGTCCGTGGGTTATGTGATCTGGATTCTTCGTGGCGGCTCGCTATTGACGACGTTCATGTCCGCGATGCCGGCATGGCAGGCGTTCGACCCGCTGCCAGTTCTGCAATCGTTCCACAAGGCTATTGAGGAAGACGATGATTCGCTGCTGTCGATTGCAACTCGAAAAACGGTCGACGGCATACGGAAGCTTCGCAAAAGCTGAGCAGGGATGCCACTCGCTTCGACCTCCTCTGAGTGCGACAATACACGAATGAACTGTACTGTTTCCGGAACGGCTTCCTGCCACGATTGACTTTCGACACCGCGGCAACGAAAACTGAAATGGGCGAATCAAGAGACGTTGAATCAGGAGCAGCACAACATGCAGGAGTTTCTCACTTCAGTTCGTCAGATGGCAACGGAACATGGCGTCAAACTTCTGACCGCCGCAGCCTTCACGCTGGTGGGCTGGTTATTCGGACGCTGGCGTGCGGCCCGTAGCTGGAAGAGACGTGAGTTCTTTAATCGACTGAATGTTTCACTCAGTTCAATTCATGACGGCAAACTGCTGATCAGAACGGTTCTGGAAAAAACCTGCGAAGACATCCTGCTGAACTCGGTTGCTGTCGATCAGCTCATCAAGGCCGCGCAGGGCACAACCAGGGAAAATCCGATCATTCCGATCCCAAAAGAAGATCGGTGGTTCTATCTGAATGCCGTCCTGAATGAATTGTCGGAAACGTTTGCGACTGGATTGTTTCGCCGGGAAGCTGGCGATTCTGCCCATGCCGTTCGTTATTTGATCTGCCTGACCAACGAATGCGATGGAGAAATCCGAACTCGTAAAATTCGAGCCATGGTGGTTCGTAAGGACCTGTTAACCAAACTGCCAGCGCAGCCACCGCTCTTCGAAAATCCACATCATTCGATCCGCTGGACGACTTTGCAGCAATTGCAGAAAGCTTATGCCGCCGACACATCAAATTTTATTGAAGCAGAGATCCTGACATAATGGTGTATGGGCGAAGTTTCCGGAAGCGTCCCGGCAATCACGCTTGTTCGAATACAGCATAAGACAAAAGTACGTTCTTCGCCTGAACGAAACGCACATCTTCAGGCTGCGCACTATTCGTGGCGAAGTGCTTCGATGGGATCAAGCCTGGCAGCGGAGCGGGCCGGATACAGCCCAAAAATGATTCCAATACCGACGGAAATCCCGAATGCCAATGGCAGGCTGGAGGGAACGACCTGCGGATACATGTCGTTAAACATCGTGCTGAACTCGGACGCCGCCTGACCGTCAAAGAAGAACTTTGCGGCAATGGTCTTCATGCCGTCAAAAGCCAATGGTGTCAACATCCCAAGGATAACGCCAATCAGACCGCCGCTACCGGCCAGTACGATCGTCTCTGTCAGGAACTGCATCGTGATGTCGTGTTGCTTGGCTCCCAGAGCGCGACGAATTCCTATTTCCCGAGTTCGCTCGGTCACGGTCGCCAGCATGATGTTCATGATCCCGATGCCGCCCACGATTAAACTGATCGCAGCGATCGATCCCAGCACCACATTGAAGATGACGCGAATCTGCTCGGCCTGCTTCAGCAGTTCCTGAGGCACGACGACGGAATAGTCGTTTTCAACTTTGTGAAATTGCTTCAGCGTCTCGCGAATGACATCCGCCGTGGGCATGACCTGATCGGTGCTGGAGATTTTCAGCGTGACCTGATTGAGTTCCCACTCTTCGGCACTAAACGAGCCCTGACGACGATCCATATTCAGATCGCCCATGCGCACTCGCATAGTTTCCAGCGGGATATAAATATCACTGTTATATTCCTGCCCTGACATGCTGCCACCGATGGCGGCGCTGGCATCGCGGGATTTGGTGACACCAACAACCGTATATCGGCGGTCAGCAATCTTGACCGACTGCCCCAGTGGATCTTCGTATTGAAACAGGACGTCCGCTGTTCCAGACGCAATCACAGCGACGTTGGATTTTTCTCGCCGATCCTTGTCGGAGATGAATCGCCCCTGCGCCAGCGACAGATAGTTCATGTCAACATATTCAGGAGTACAGCCCACGATGCGGCAGTTCAATTCGCGATGACGATAACGACAAGCCTTCGTCAACTCTCGAATGGGAACCGCCTGTAACACTGTCGGGATTGTTTTCGAAAGCAGATCAAAATCGGTCCTTTTGAGCCCGTAACGAAGCACGAATTGATTGGTCGTCTGACTGGCATTCTCACGAGGTGGTTTGACGCTGCGAACGATTATGTTAGTCGCTCCCAGCTTCAGGACCTGCTGCTGAGCCTGCTGGCTGGCTCCTTCCCCAATCGCCAGCATCGCAATCACGGAAAATACTCCAAACACGATTCCAAGCATCGTCAAACCCGACCGCAGCTTGTGCAGCAACAGGCTTTTGAGTGCAAGTTGAACCGTGCGAAGTAAGTTTGGCATGGGGGAGCAGAGTTTTCAGTTTTCAGTTTTCAGTTTTGCGCGGGTGGGCGGTGAACGAGTTGTCAGTTTTCTTCTCTGAAAACCTCAAACCGTAAACCTCAAACTCGCCGCCTGCGGCGTCGCTATCCGGGAAAGATTCCTTCGCCTGCGACAACACCATCCTTCATGAAGATCTGCCGTTTGGCCAGTTTGGCCACTCCGGGTTCATGTGTCACCATAATAATCGTACGTCCTTCGCGATTCAGACGCAGCAACATCTCCATGATTTCATGTTCAGTGGCTGAGTCCAGATTCCCGGTCGGCTCGTCCGCCAGAATAATCTCTGGATTGTTGACCAGTGCCCGAGCAATCGCGACACGCTGCTGCTGTCCTCCGGACAACTGAAATGGTCGATGATCCATACGATCTTTCAAGCCGACCATCTCTGCCAGTGTTTCAATCCACTCACGTTCCTTGTTGCCAATGCGAGGATACCCGGTGCGATAATGCAGCGGCACCTCAATATTCTCCAGAACCGTGTACTGTGGGATCAGGTTATACGATTGAAAGATAAATCCGATCAGCTCGTTCCGAATGGACGACAAATCATCGTCAGTCATTCCGGAAACGTCTTTACCACCAATGATGTACTGTCCGCGAGTCGGCCGGTCCAACGCTCCCAGCAGGTTCAGCAGAGTACTCTTGCCGCTGCCCGATGAGCCCATGATGGCAACAAAGTCCCCTTTCGGAAACTGAATGGTCACCCCACGCAGGGCTCGAACCAACACTGTTCCCAGCAGGTAGTCTTTTTGGATGTTGATGACTTCTGCGGCGAGGTCCATGAGGGGCTGGTTTTCAGTTTTCAGTTTTCAGAGAATCGCAGTAAGATCCGATGTCTGCCGTTTTTCAAGGAAGATCTCTCTTCTGCACGTCACTGAGGGCGTCCCTGGCCCTGCTGCATTCGTTCGCGGAATGCGGCCTGCATTTCTTCCAGGGTCAGCTTGCCGTCGCCATCCTTGTCGGATCGATCAAAGAATTCCGGACGAGGATGCTCTTCCTTCGTCACAATGCCGTCCTTATTTTTGTCCATGCCTTCGAACATCACTTTCGGATCAGGTGGTCCACCACCCGGACCACCTGCGCCTGGTCCAGCTCCGCCGGGGCCTCCTGCACCTGGACCAGCTGCACCCGGTGGTCCCCCAGCACCAGGTCCCCGCGGATTATCACCGATCGCAGCTCCCGGAGATTTCCGATCCGGTGTTTCCAGTTTCTCTCGATTCTGCTCCGTTTGGGCCGTGATATCAGCTTCAAGAGCACTCAGTTCTTTGGAGAAATGCGTACGAGGACTCATTACTACGGATTCACCTGCGGCCACACCATCAAGCACTTCCATAAACTCATCGTTCGCGTCGCCAACCTTCAGCTCACGACGCTCTGGTCCCTTTGCCGTGACGACATAGGTAAAGTACTGTCCTGAAAATGAAACTACAGACTGCACGGGGACCTGCAGCACGTCCTGCTTGCGATCCTCGACGATGATCCGCACCTGAGCTGTCATGCCGGGCTTGAGTTTTCGAACCCGTGTGGGTTCATCAAGAATCTCGATGATGGCTTCATATTCCTTCAGGTCCGTATTGGGCCAGCTGCCCGGCACAGGCACCGACGAAATACTCTGCAATTTGCCTCGATACGGGTCACCTGGAATCGCATCGATTTCAATTTCGACGGGCTGACCTACGATCACGCGACTGATGCGAGATTCATGAATGCGAGCATCAATCTTCATGTGTTCAAGGTCCGGCAGATTAATAATCGCCTGACGCTCACGAACTGAAGCACCTTCTTCAATGACGACGGGTTCACTGCCTCGGCCACTATTCTGCGAGGCATACACGACCTCTCCGGCCTGAGATGCCACGAGGCGGCACGCAGCAATCTGCCGCTGAAACAGCTCCAGTTTTTCCTGTTCAATGGCCAACGTCAGTTTCGCAGCATCATGAGCCGCTTTCATCTGCGTCATGAGGGCTTCGCCTTCAAGACGAGCCCTCGCGGTTTCCCGCTTGGTGTCTTCGGCCGTTTGCTTAAGCTCGCTTTCCTTACGGATTTTGGTGAACTTTTCCAGGACAGCCAATTCACCCGACTTCACCTTCAGCACAATCTGCGACTGAGTGACCTTCAAACGAGCACTCTCAAGCTGGTTGACGTTCGCATAACCCAGTCGAGCCTGGTCGCGAATACGCTCGTACTCTTCCTTGTTGATCGAAAGCTCTTCTTCAGTCTTCTTGATGTCACCCTTGATCGTTTCGACCGCTTGCGAATACTCACCACCCAGTGATGTGTAGCTTGCCAGATCAAGCGCAGCCAGTTCCTCCGCCAGCTTGGCTTTGGCCACGTTACTCTCATTAGTCGTCTCCTGAATCTCGATGTCCTTACCGGCCTTTTCGAGATTCGCGGCAGCCGTCGTATTCTTGATCTGCTGTTCTTTTTCTTTTTCCACCAGAGTGGAAGAGTCCAGCTCACAGCAAACATCGCCGGCGATAAAGTCGCCCTTGCGCACCTTCTGGCGATCTTTCACCAGCATCCTGGTGAACTCACCAAAGACGACTTCATAGACTTTCTCAGTGCCGTCTTCAGCAACGACCTTGACGGACTTCGATGACTCCGAAGCACTGTCAACAAATTGCGCGACACCTTCGAATTCGGCCACCACGGGAGCATTCACTTTGCTGCCTTCCGGGATCAGCGAGATGATGGTGGTGGAACCCTCCACTCGATTGCTGAGCGTCACGTTTCGAAGACTGTCGATCGTGCCGTTCTCCGTGATCATTATTCGGAACGGAGCTTTCTCGGCCTTCGCGGTGATAAACTGTGAGATCACATTCTCTTCACCGCCAAGCTTCATCATCCTCAGCGCAGATCGCCGCGACGTGGGGATACTAAAGACAGCTCCGACAATGACAACCACCAACGCAACAATCAGCGTCAGAAGTGATTTCCCGGAGCGGTGAACAGGATTGAAAGTTTTCGCGCGGAGCATCCTCAGAGACCTCATTCAAATCAGTTCTGTGGTTCCGGAACGGGTAGGACGGCATCGGGAGGGCTTGCAGGCGAGGAGACATCTCCGCCGACCGACAGATTATCCATCTGCAGGTAAAACGGATCGGTCCAGACTCCGCGAGGATCAATCTCCATGATACCCATGTCGCGGAAGATGTTAAGCCGATTCGTCTCGTAAGTGACCCAATCGCCCACAAGTGTGTTCTGAGCCCTCAAAACTGAGTCCAGAGCCTGAGTCAGGCTCAACGCGTTCTGTTGCTGTCCTCCCGCAGCCTGTAAAGAAGCGCTGTCATATTGTAAAGCCGCGTTTCTCACTGCTGTTCGGTCGATTTCAAGGCGATATTCCTGAACCTGGATCTGTCGCCAGCTCTGACGAATCGACTGTTTAATGCGGTCTTCCGTATCCATGTACGTCCGTCGAGCCCTCTGGTAGGTTACCAGAGCCTGCCGGTAGACGTTTCGTTCCAGCACCTGGTCCATCGGCGTCGTAAACTGGACGCCGGCACTATGAGTTGTGCTGCTCTCAGCATCCGGATTCAGTCCCTGTGTGCCTCGGAACGTAATATCGAGTCCGGCCTCAAGCGCATTGGCGGCAATTTCCACTCGACGTCGAGCGTCCATGACCTGAGCTCGAACGTTCATCAGGTCATGGCGGTTTTCCAGCCCAATCGCAATAACCTTTTCAATATCCGGCACATTCATGGTCCCGTCGAGAGTAAACGGAACGAGCGCAATCTGCTCAACTCGCAAAGCCGCCTGAATAACCTCAAGGCTTTGAGCCATTCGCAGCAGATATTTATCGCGGACCTCACGCGCGCCGCTGACACTTTCCACAAGCAACATTGCTACTGAATACGATTCCTCGGCTGCCCTGTTACCCGTTCTTGGAAGATCAACCCAGCCTTCCGGGAGCTCTGCCAGCTCAATCAGTCCATTGCCGCTCTTGTCAAGCTTTCGCAAAAGATCTTCTTCCGACTCTGCCGCCAGCACCTCTTCCAACATCTTCAGGATGCCGCTTCCCAGGGCGAAATCTCTTTCAGCAAGACGATACTGACGAAGATCGTTCGTCATGCGCTCGACCAGGCGAGTACGCTCCGCTTCACTTCGAAAATATCTGATTCCCGGAGCCGCAGCCTTCCAGTCATCTTTTGTCAATTCGAGAATCTGCTGAATCGGGAGGAAGTCGTTCTTCACCTGCACGATTCCGACTTCATAAAGTTTATCACGCATACGATTAAGTGCACGAACATACTTCTTCGTCGAATCCAGCCCGGGTGGCAACACTTCCATCACTCCCTGTTCCACGTCGGGCAGTAGCTCGGCGCCAATCTCCTTCTGCAGTTTTCGTAGTTCCGTTTCCACATCGATCAAATCCCAGCTGATCAGAACGAATGGCTTCAACAGCGTTTCATCGACCTGCATATTGATGTTTGGTGGCAGCCCGAGGATCAATTTGGTCGCATCCAGCTGATCGGCTAATTGCCGCTGACTGTTAGCAAGTGTTGCCTGATTCTGATTTAATCGGTCTCGCAGCTGGAGGAAGGACAGGGACGTCACCTGTTGCTTTTTGAAGTCGATCAGCTCCTGAGCTTTTGCTTTAAAGTCAGGGTCGTCTGAAATCCCGAGGAGCATTTCTCCCTCCTCGTCAGACATATCTCCCTTCCATTTCAACCATTCGCCATCGTACGTGAATTTTTCCTGCAGAGATGGGGGCACAACAAGACCTTCCATCCCTTCCAATAACGCGGTGACCCGTCCCGGAACGCGGGTATCCCTCACTTGCTGAGCCTCCAGCTGTTCTTCCAGCTGTCGAATATTGTTCATTGTGTTCAGAATGCTCTGTCGCTGCTGCAACAGGTTCAGGTAGTTGACCGTCACCTGCGTAAACAACGTCTGCCGAAATCTCGCGAGAACTCGAGCAGCATACAGAACGTTACGCTCAGTCTGGGTCAGAGCTTCCAGCACAATTTTTCGACCGGCTCTGAACAGCAAAGGCTGCGTAAAGCTGTAGCCAATACTTGGTGCCGAAGCATGCGACCCGTTCCCTGCGAACACCCAGGTGACGGAGTTAGCAATATCAACAGCAATCTGACCACCCGTGGGTAAAAGCTGGCTGACACCGAACGCCACACCCATATTCGAGCTGGCCTGGCCCGCGGAGTTCGTACGAGTATTAAATCCCAGACTCGGTTCTGTTCCTGACACACCAAGATATCGCACACCCAGTCGAAAACGCTCCGCCGTCAGAGTCAACGCCGACAGATAAAGATCCTCAATCGCCGTCTGGTATTCACGACTGTGGATCGATGCGAGATCCATCGCCTGTGGCAGATTGACCTCCAATAATTGAACCTGAGAATGTCCCTCCACAGGGTCGACACCATTCATCTGAATCCCGTAGGGCTGCAGCCACTGGGGATTTTCGATGGCAAACGATGTCCCGAATTTGTGCCAGCCCTTGTACCCCTTCTTGCCGTTTACACAGTGCATCAACTCATGAGCTGACGGGTCGTCTGGCGGCAAGGGTTCCTTATCAGGATCGTACGGATCAAAGAAACGACTGCGTGGATCCGGAGTCAGTTCCATCCGCGGTACTTGCCAATGCGGATTATTCAGTTTCTCGGCGACCGCGTTATACGAATCTTTATCCGCCTGCTTTCGCCAGAACTGGCGAGAGCATCCCGACATTCCGGGAATGCTCATCGATCCCAGCACCAGCCAGGTCATAAACCGGCGAGTTCTTCGACGCGAAATTCGGGTCAGCATCCTGCTGCTCTCCATGGGAGAACGCTCGTCCCTGAGCATTCTTCCGGAAAATGAGTCGTCTCGAGTCCCAGCCCTGACGGTCCGTCTGGTCCTGAGTTTCCCGTTCGTCCCAGGATTCCGCCTGGTACGGTCTTATCGGTTTCGACTGACGCAGCGACTGTGCTTCATTTGATTCCCCTTCCGTCGACACAGCCGGAAGAATCGTTCTCCGCTGCGCGACGAGACTGCTACGACTGAACCAGCCCGATCAACCGGCAGGACTGTTGCAATCCGTGCGACCGGTACAGTCGAGTTGTTGATTTAATTAGCCGGAACGCGTTAGCGTCCGGTTCTCGCCGCAAAAAAACTGCAAAAGCAACCGGGGACTAACGCTCGACGGCTTATAAAGCGACTAAGTCAACAACCCGCGAGCGTCGATCAGCGGGTCGTTGCCGCGAATCAAAGTCCCGAAATCGCACAGGTACCGATACAACCGAAAGAGTCGCTGTAACCGCTACAAGTTAACAGCAGTGTCACTTCGCTGCCGTTTTGAGGCGAAGGTACTGCAGACGCCCAACGTGCCACATGTAGTCCGGGCCAAACCCAGCGTTTCTCGGCCAGTCATTCTTTACGGCTTCACGCAAGGCTTTCAGTGCTGATTCGGGGTTTTCCTCTACCGCATCATTCAGCCCTACATATAGCTGCGCATAGAACAATCGTGACTTTCGCGAGGACTCCGGCAAGTCCGGTGAAACTGACTGAAGTACCTGATCCGCCGTCATCGTGCCTTCAAAGAGCTGATATACCTCCCGAAACGGGGGCCGATCATCCTTCTCGTACTTCAGCAATTGCTCGCGAGCTTTCTCTTTACCAAATGCCGCACGGTGAGAAAGGTATCGCCAGATCCCGTTTTCTCGATCAACGTTGTCGAACGAATGATACTTATCAAACTGCGCTGCAGCGTCTTCCGGATGTCCGGCCAGATACATGGCGATGCCCAGTCTCCAATGCGATGCATCCAGATCCGGCTTCAGCACGGACATTTTTTTGTAGTCCGCTTCGGCTTCCGCAAACTTTCCGAGAAACATGTGGAGATCACCCCGACGGGAATGCTTTCCAACCGCGTCAGCATCTTTGTCCACAATGGCGGGCAATGCCTTCAGCTCGCCTTCCAGTTCCGTAGTCAGCTCTTTGTTCATTGCGAGGATTTCAACATCGGCGGCTTCATCCGCTTCTGTGTCGTTCACATCTCCAGCAGCGTTCAGTGCCTTGCCGACAACCTCATCCGCCACAGCCGCCGTGGTTACCAAGTACGCTACAATGAGCAGATTCAGAACCCAACCCGCGTTGATTCGCATGGGAAAACACTTTCGCTAAATCTTTCCAGTAGTACTGTACCAATCGCATGTTTGCCATCAACAGGCATCGTCAACCCTCAGTCTTATCCTCGCGTTGTCCGACAGTTCGGAAATAAATGCTGCAGTAGTGCAGCGTCAGGTCGCAGTGCATATTCACTGATCTCGAAAGCTTCCACAAACTCCAGCGACGAACCCGCATCGCCAAACGCGTGAGTAATCTCGTTCTGGAAATGGGCGACTCGCGGCCGGACATAATTTGTGTACCACGCTTTCAACCACAGCATCCGCTCTGCTTGATCTGCCGGCAGAGTGTCCAGAATCCCCTGTTCATACGCGAGCCATTCAAAGACCTGTGACGCGTGACACGCCAACATCGCGACGATGGTGTCTATCTGTTCCGCAATGTTCAGAATCATCTCAGGCTGCATGCGTTGAGGTTTCGTAAACAGATCGGGCATATAGGCCACAACAGGATCTCTTCTGAGTGCTGGCACATCCGGAACAATCAATGGAACTTTAACCAGATAAGAAGCATCCTGCACACACTGTCCGACCGCACGGTGGTCAGGATGGTAATCATTGGGCCGATGAGTCAACACAAGGTCAGGCTTGAACTGGCGAATCTCGCGGATGATCCGGTGTCGAACTGCCAAAGACGCCTGCAGAGCTCCATCCGGAAAATCCCATGTCTCATACACGGCACCGATGACGTTGCCGGCGGCCGCAGCTTCATTACGTCGCAGACGCACAAGCTCTGAAGATGATCGCGTATGATGCCCAGCGCCTCCGTCGGTGACCGACACCATTTTGACCTCTCGCCCCATTGATCGATAGACAGACGCAATTCCCCCCGCATGAAACTCAGCGTCATCCGGATGAGCCCCCAGAATCAAAAGGCGTGGTTCGTTCGCGGACATCAATGATCTTTCAGATTGGTTTCAGGTCGAGTCATGAAAACTGCCCAGTTCGTTAAACCTTAATGCACAGAATGTTTTTCGGCCAGCACGTCAATTGGAAGACTTCAGCGACTCTGTAATCAACCGATCCTGGCAAGCGATTTCGGTCTTTGCGATGACCCCCAATTGAGTCTTCCACGCCACTGAACAAACCGCACCCGTACTTCACTCGGTTTAATCACACCCTAATCACCATCACTTCAGGCAGCAGAAGCCTGACAAAGGGTGGAACTTCGAGATCAACAGATCTCGGCTTGTTTGCAACGGTCGTTGCCTTAGAATCGCATCGCTCAAGAGCATGCGTATTCTTCAACAGCATGGATTCACTATCCCGTTCAGGTTCTTCAAATGCCCGATGTTTCTGGTCGACTGATTGCGATTGGTGATGTGCACGGATGCGGACATGCTCTGCAAATCCTGCTCGAAGAGATTTCTCCCGTATCCACAGATCAAGTCGTATTCCTTGGCGACCTGATCGATCAGGGCCGAGATACCTGCGCAGTGCTGGAACAGATCATCGAACTGAAGAAACAATGCAGCGTCATTCTGATTCAGGGCAATCACGAGGAGATGATGCTCTCCGCACAGGACAGCGAAAGCTCACTACGGTACTGGGAGAACTGCGGTGGCGTTTCCACGCTGAATTCTTATCGCTTCGGTGCATTGCTGAAAGACGTTCCACCAGAACATTGGGAACTGCTGGCAAGCTCCCAGCCATATCACGAGACAGAGAAATTCATTCTGACCCATGCCAATTATCGCGCTGACATTCCCATGGCGGAGCAGGAGTCCTATCAACTTCGCTGGGCTCTGTTTGAACCGGAATTCATGCAGCCCCATTTTTCAGGCAAGACAGTCGTTGTTGGTCATACCGAACAGAAGAACTCTGAGCTTCTTGACCTCGGCTTCGCCATGTGCATCGACACCGCCTGCTGGCGTCACGGCTGGCTGACTGCTGTTGAGCTAAACTCCGGCAAAGTCTGGCAATCCAGTCGCTGGGGCATCATGCGCGAAGAAGGCGAACAATCTCACCGAGGCATGGTGCCCGTCCTTCGATGATTCTCGCGCCGATGGCTTGCCCATGCGCCCGTAGCGTGAGCTTCAGCCCACAAGTACCTCGCCCTGTTGCATCGACAATTTGAAATTTCAAATTTGAAATCTCAAATTGCGGAGCGCCATCACCTACCCAATCGGTAACACATCCACATTCACAATCAACCGATGCTGTCCGCCGCCCATAAACACTCCCGTCAATGGCGGCACGTCACCATAATCGCGGCCCCAGGCCAGAGTGATGTGATCGGTCGAACACAATGCATCGTTGGTAGGATCCACATCGGCCCAATGACCACTACCGCAATACACCGACAGCCACGCATGTGACGCATCAGCCCCCACAAGTCTTGGCTGTCCCTCCGGCGGAACGGTTCGCAGATAACCACTAACGTATCGAGCCGGAATGCCCAGGGATCTCAGCATCGCAATCTGCAGATGAGCAAAGTCCTGACAGACCCCGCGTTTCAGTCGGAATACCTCAGCCACGGGAGTATTCACGGTGGTCGCACGACTGTCATAAACGAAATCATGATGGATTCTGGCTGTCAACTCACGAACCGCCTCCATCATCGGTCGCGATTCTGTAAATGACTGCAAAGCATACGCCCGCATGTCCGCGTTCCAGTTGATCCTCGGCGATGCAAACAAAAACTCAATCGCATCGCGATCATCATTCTGAACATGCTGTTTGATGGTCGCCACAATGGACTCCCATGCCGCTGAACAGTTCGCAGGAGCAGTATTTGGCGGACGAACGGTGACCAACGTTGTTGCGGTCACGTCCAGTCGCTGATAACCCTCATTGAATGAAAACGCGTGCACAGGATTGCGAAACGAATCAACTCGGCGAGTTTTCACGGACGGCTCGGGCGAAATCGTCAGTGAAAAGCTTTCGACAAACTGATGTTCCACCGGCCGAAATTCCAGCCATGCCTGATTGTGGCCAATTGATACGGGTTCGTGACCCGCGTAACTCGTCTTGTGGGTGACTCGATACTTCACTGCGAACCTCCCGCAATGTCGGTGATTTGTCGAGGTGTCCCGGAATGCACCAGATACTTTCGTGTTAACGTGTCAGACAGAACCGACATTGTTTCTTCGACGGTCTTCAGAGCACTCTGCACACTGCGTGGTGTCGGTGCTGACAGATCATCCGTCGTCAGCATGCGGACGGCATGAGCAGCATCCATAACCAGCCGCATCTCCTCCGATCGCAAGGGGCGAGCTTCATAGCCCGGAAGTCGATCCACATGCTGCACCAGACGTTCGATTTGATAGGCCAGTGATCGAGGATTTGTGTCGTCAGTAATCGCGAGATCCAGCACCGCGTTCCGCTGCAGGTTTTCTCGATAGCGAAATCGATATGTCATTCGCACATCAAGCACCTCCACCAGAGTCTTCAGCATCCCCGGCGAAGCGCCACCTCGCTTGATCTCAGCCGTCAGTAACAAACGAGCCGTCGCGCCGGCTCGCTCAATACATCGGCCCAGTTCCAGAAATCGCCACGAGGGACCGCGGTTCATTCCATCCGCGATCAAACCACTGACAGACGCAAGATCACCAATCAGAGAATTCGAAACGTTGACCACATCCGCCAGATCTCGCCAATCTTTCGTCTGAGCTGTCCGAAATGTCTCGGCCGTGACGTTGATACGATGCCACGTGTCCGGGCTGATCCAGTCCCGGACCAGTGAAGCTAACCGAGTCAAATCTCGCACCGTCCGCGCCAGTCCTCCGTATTCGTTCGGATCAAAGACGGCAATCGGCAACGCTTCCGCCAGCGTCGGTAACTGCGACTCCATGCCGTCCACAACGAACCCGGGTTCAAGTTGCCCCTGCTCGCTGAGCGCACGTCCGAGAAAACGAATCTCGGTCAAGTCAACATTGCCTTCGCCAACCAGCCGCTCTGAAAGTGCTCTGATCAGCCGGCCCAGAAAGTCGCAGCGATCAATCGAACGCCCCAGCCAGAACAGATTGTCGGCAACACGACTTGGGAACAACGCACTGGTGCGGCGAAGCTCAGCTGGTTGATCCGTGGGAGCCAGCAGCGAGACCTGATCGACTTTTTTCTCCGCAATGACCCACAAATCTTTGCTGCCATCACCGGCGGAGACCGACAACTGCATCGGTCCCGAATCCGGAGCAATACGAATCAGTCCGCCGGGCATCAGATGCCACTTCGCTTCATCTTCCACCAGAAACGCGCGAACGGCCGCATGGCCACAACGAATCCCATTCTGCGTCCACACGGGAACGCCGGAACGAGTAATCTTTTCCTGCTGACTCCAGGATGAGGTTCGGCTTTGACTGTTCCAGAACTTCACGCTGCTTCTCGGTCGTTAAGTCGCTGACGATGATTTCTTCGCCACCGCTTTTCTGGAACGCCGGTTTCAACACCAGGTCATTAGCGTGATGTCACCAGACTCAAACTATTCGCGTCGCCGCACCGCCACCATGTGGAAATCGACGGCATCTTCAGCACTTTCGCCCAGCCATCGTTCGTAAATCTGCGGCAGAAACGCCATGAACACCGGAGCCCCACGATGCCGCAACCGGGAGTATTCGCGACAGTCACGTTGCCCGATCGAACGGCATTTAACAACCCCGGAACCATGAAGCCGCGTAACCGCCAAGCTCCAGCGGATCCAAACCTGACCTGCACACCGCCCCCAGCACGATGTCGACTGGCACAAGTCCGGACAGTGTTTTCAGGAACACAGTGTCGCCAGAACCGGCCAGGTCTCGCCTTCAACCACCGTAACCAAGGTATCTGGCGAGATACACGTCTTCAAAATAATACGGATGCGTTGGGCCGCT
Organism: Planctomycetaceae bacterium; assembly: GCA_046349735.1. Lineage (GTDB taxonomy): Bacteria > Planctomycetota > Planctomycetia > Planctomycetales > Planctomycetaceae > SXXK01. Next base: position 25,380 of record JAXMBU010000046.1, on the reverse strand, counting down.
GGATAACAGCGCATTCATTTTTTGGCACTTCGGTATTCCGGACGGCCCGCCGCCGCACCGCGTTTGCAGATGCACAAAGAACGACGCCAATCGCTCCACCGGAATCTGCTTAAACGCTGACGGCATCGTTCGCGAACTGACGATTCGATTCCTCCAGCCGCGAAGCCCGACCGGTCGCGCGCTTCGAGCGATCAGCCATGACCCACCATTGACCATTCGCCGATCGGTTTACCAGTTCCGGCGGCGTACAGAAACATCGGATTCACATCCGTCGTCCCAGTCCGCAGAACGGTCGCAGGTACTCCTGATTCGCAAACAAGACTTCCGGCGGCACCAATCCTTCATCCAGCAGACGTTGCGGCCCATAAATGTCGGCGCATCACCATGTTCAGGCCGAGCCCGTTGACCAGGGCGACCCGATCACCGACCAGTCCGCCGACGACATCAGCATCGGCAGCAAATCCAGTCGCCACGGCTGCGCCGCCTCGCCGCCTTCAGCGGCCGAATGATAATTAACGCCGTTCTCGCGTGGCATTCGATCGGCCTGTTCGTTTCGCCGAGCAAACTCGGGCTGCGGAACATTCCGATAAGCGTTGAGAAACTTGTGCCATTGAGGTCGAGGCGTGCCGTCCGGGGCGAAGACCTCATTGAAAACGAACGCCGGACATTCAAAGGCAAGCTCTGTCCGTGTGCTCGAAGTCAGTCCAGTTGCCATTCCCGAGTCTTCCGATTGGCCTCATCGAGCTCCGTAGGTCTCCGACGCGCCATCATCAAATGAGTTGTTCCGTCACCTTGAGACAACCGGCCACAAAGACGTCATCAATCAGCCGGTACGCGTTAGCGTCCGGTTCGTCAGTTTAACCGGACGCAAGCACGTTCCGGCTAATGGCACTGGTCACCTCACACAACGCATTTCAGAGGTTGACGCGTCTCAGGTCCAGCGTACACGGAAAATCGGGGGAGATATTCGGGATTTGAGGGATCAAAACGCCGCCTGTATGTCCCATCCTGAAGAATCGACCGGCTCTGCGACTTTCTGCCGCCAGGGCATTGACGGGGATACCTTCGGGATTCAACCCACCCGGATGATCGACATGATAACGACATCCACCCAGAGATCGCTGATTCACAACATCGACCAAATCTATGACCAATGGCGTGTGAACAGCAATCATCGGATGCAAACAGCTTGGCGGCTGCCACGCCCGATAACGAACGCCGCCGACGTATTCGCCCTGAGTTCCCGTCGACTGCAGCGGAACCTTGACTCCATTGACGGTGATGCAATGTCCTTGTGAAAACATGCCGGTCACGCGAATTTGCAGTCGTTCCAATGATGAATCGACAAAGCGAGTCATTCCGCCGCCGCCGGGTTCTTCACCCAGCACATACCACGGTTCGAGTGCCTGACGGATTTCGATGTGAACACCGTTGCTATCAAATGTTCCCATCAGAGGACAACGAAACTCCAGATGAGTTCCAAACCAGTCGGCTTCAAAATCAAGTCCTGCTGATTTCAGTACGCCAACAACGGATTCGATATCTTTCCAAAGATAGTACGGCAGCATAAAGCGATCATGAATCGCATTCCGCCAATGAATCAGCGGTTCGCGATACGGTTGCTGCCAGAAGCAGGAAACCAGGGCACGAACCAGCAGCTGCTGAGTCAAACTCATGCGAGCATGTGGCGGCATTTCGAAGCCCCGCAGTTCGACAAGTCCCAATCGCCCGGCCGCATGATCGGGCGAATAGAGCTTATCAATGCAGATTTCCGCGCGGTGAGTATTCCCGGTCAGATCCACCAGCAGGTTGCGGAAGATGCGATCCACAATCCAGTTCGGGATCCAGCCGCAGCCAGTTTCCGGAACCTGTCGGAACGCAATCTCCAGCTCATACATCGCATCATCACGACCTTCATCAATTCGCGGCGACTGGCTGGTTGGTCCGATAAATAATCCTGAGAACAAATATGACAACGACGGATGATTGTTCCAGAATCCAATGAAGCTCTTCAGCAGATCGGGACGACGCAGGAACGGACTGTCGCCTGGAGTAGCTCCGCCCAGCACCAGATGATTTCCACCACCAGTACCAGTGTGCCGTCCATCCATCTGAAATTTTTCGGTGCCCAGTCGGCACTGGCGAGCTTCCTCGTAAACGGTTTCCGTGATGTCTTTCAGGTGCTCCCAACTAGAAGCCGGATGAATGTTGACTTCGATCACACCCGGATCCGGAGTCACCTTCAGCAGTTCAATGCGAGGATCATGCGGCGGCAGATAGCCTTCAATAATGACCGGCGTGTTCAGAGACTCTGCGGTCTCTTCAATCATTGCCACCAGTTCCAGATAGTCTTCCAGAGTTCCGGTTGGGGGCATGAAGACTCGCAACTGCCCGTCGCGAGGTTCCACGCACAAAGCTGTGCGGACAACCGGACCTGCCCCCAACGGCAGGTTCGCGTAGTCTTCGCTGGATTCTGAGGGATCGTCGATCAAGCCAAGTCGCTGCATCACCTGACGCTGCGGCGGCTTCTCCGTTTCACGCTTCTGAGCGGCTAATCGTTCGGCGGCCGATTTGCGAATTTCTGCATAGCCGGGCAGAGGAGGTCGATCCGCAAACGGATCGCGAGTGAAAACCTGTGGTAACTCGGAGCCGGCCACTGGCAGTGATTCGAGAGGCACCGCAGGCCCATCGGAGAATCACTCGAATCAAAAACAGCCGATGCGAACGAAACGGCCGAAGCCGCTGGTCCATTTTGCATTCGCCTGCCACCACGCCCGAGTCAACGGCAGAACAAATCCAACGGGCCGACTAATTCCGCGTTCCAGTGCGCGGCTCAGACGACGTCGATCTTCGCTGTTGTCCGGATCGAACTTCTCCGGATCAATATCCACCGGAAGTTTCTGTTCGACCTCAATCATGTGGTAGACGTCTTCATATGCCGGACGAATCCAGCGATCTTCCACATGCAGTCGATCGGAAAGTTCGATGATAAACTCGGCCGCGAGCTTTTCATCAGCGACCGGTTTCTTATGGTCCGTTTTGCCGGCTGTTAGTCCGAGGTCCGCCAGCAACGCCTGATTCTTCCAGATCGGCTGACCGTCTTTTCTCCACAGACAGGTATACGCCCAGCGAGGCAGTGATTCGCCAGGATACCATTTGCCCTGTCCATAATGCAGCAGACCACCCGGACCAAACTTAGCTCGCAGTCGCCGAATCAATTCATCGGACAGTTTCTGCTTGTGAGGTCCGACAGCCGCCGTATTCCACTCGGCGCCTTCCATGTCGTCGATTGAGACGAACGTCGGCTCGCCACCCATCGTCAGTCGCACATCGTTGGCGTCGAGACGACGGTCAACCTCTTTGCCGGTCGCATCAATTCGCTGCCAGGCATCTTCCGTGTATGGCTTGGTGACTCGCGGATCTTCATGGATTCGCGTCACCGTCATTTCGAAGCTGAATTCAACTTCGGACTTTTCAACACCACCAGAAATCGGCGCGGCGGTTTGAGGCGATGGCGTCGCTGCCAGAGGAATATGGCCTTCTCCTGTCAGCAATCCCGATGTTGGATCGAGCCCGACCCAACCCGCACCGGGCAGAAAGACTTCGGTCCAGGCATGCAGGTCTGTGAAGTCAGCGGTTGGACCTTCTGGACCTTCCAGCGGTTTGAGGTCCGCGGTCAGCTGTATCAGATATCCCGACACAAACCGCGCGGCAAGTCCGAAGCTGCGGAGCAAATGCACCAGCAGCCACGCCGAATCACGACACGACCCTGATCGCGACTTCAACGTTTCCTCCGGCGTCTGAACACCCGGTTCCAGACGAATCAGATAACTGATGTCCTTCTGGAGCTTCGTATTCATGTCGATCAGGAACGAAATCGTGCGGCGCTTCTTTGTGTCGAAGGTGGCTCGATACGCCTGGAACGCTGCCGACTTTGAATAGGGCTGCAGGAACGGCTTGAGATCTGTCGCGAGTTCTTCGGCGTACTCAAAGGGAAACTCAGTCGCGTCGTCTTCAAGGAAGAAGTCGAACGGGTTGACGACCGTCATGTCAGCGACAACATCAACCGACACGGAAAAGGTTCGAGTCTTCTCGGGAAACACCAGCCGCGCGAGATAGTTGCCGTGAGGATCCTGCTGCCAGTTCAGAAAGTGATTGGCCGGCTCGATCTTCAGCGAATACGCATCAATCGGTGTTCGTGAATGCGGTGCAGGCCGCAGCCGAACCACCTGAGCACCGAGTGAAACCAATCGGTCATACTGATAAACAGTCTTGTGGTGCAGGGCGACTTTGATGGGCATATTGGAAAGGTATCGTCTCGTTAAAGGTTCTGTTGTTCTGTGGACAAGTCTTCAGGCCAGCGATATCACTCTTCGCCACCGGGTTTACCCCGGTGGTTTACAGGCCTTTGCACTACTTTTTTGATGGTGAATTCTTCGCAAAGCGGTAGTGCAAAAGCCGGTAAACCACCGACGTAAAGTCGGTGGCGAAAATTTGTCTTTCTGCTTGCAAACTAATGCATCGTCTGGACCTGACTCATGGAGTTCTCCATCGTTGGCGTCGCGATCTGGAAGAACGTCTCTGAAATCGCCTGTCCGACAGAATTCAAACGCGTCTGAAAATCATCCACAAATTGATGCAGCCCGTTCCCCACGATGTCGGTGGCTCTGGCATAATTCAGTTGAGAACTCATCTGGCCCAGCAACTGCTCTGCCGGATTGCTGAACGAATGCGATGGCGTCCCCGAGATGGCTCGCAGGCAACTTTCGGCTTCACGAACGCAGAATCGCAGTGATCGCGGGAATGACGAATTCAGAATCAGAAAGTCGACAACATTGATCGGCTGAATACGTCCGTAAGCTCGTCGATAGGTTTGCAGGGCACTCGTTGATTCCAGCAAGGCAGCCCACTGAACAACATCAACCTGCGAACCGACATGTGCTGGATTCGGCAGCAGAATAAAATACTTCACGTCAAGAATTCGAGATGTCTTGTCCGCACGCTCAAGCAGACCGCCGATCGTCGAAAAGTTCCAGCCTTCACCGCGAGGTGAAGTGGCCACCGCAACTCCGCTTGTCTGATGAGCCGACCGCTTGATCTGTTCCAAAAATCGATGCGGCTGCTGAACAACCTGCGTCTGCTCCTGCGCCGCGTTTCGAACTCGCAGATAAAAACGATTGATTGACTCCCAGTATTCGGTGGTCAGGTTTTCTTTGATCGCCCGAGCATTCTCACGAGCTGCCGCGAGACAACACGAGACGGAATTCAGATTGCGGCGATCAAACAGCAGGTACCGAATGACGTTTTCACGAGTCGTTTCAGAATAGTGCTCCTGAAAGTTCTCGGTGTCGCCGCCAGCGTGGAGGAGTGAAGACCAAAGGACCTCTTCACTGCCACGATATCCCAACGCGATATTCAGAGTCACATCGATGAAGCGAGCCTGATTCTCAGCTCGTTCCAGATATCGACTCATCCAAAACAACGAATCCGCGACTCGGCACAACATGGGGGTATGTCCGTTACGTTTTCAGATACTGCCTGGCCGTTCACAAGTGTAACCGTACACCTCCGGGAACACATCGTTCAAGCGACCGTACAATGGTGCTTTCTCGACAGAACTGCACAGGAAATTCCTGTTGTAACCAACAGATTTCCAAGTAAAAACGCGGCAATGCTTAAGTCTGAGGCATTGTAGCCAATAGATCAGGCGAAGAAGAACCACGGCCATGTTCTGCTGTTCACAGCCATCTTCGTCTCCTCCGAAATCGCCTGAAGCTGGGTCAATTGAGCAGAGAACTCAGCGGTCACAGTCGACTTGATCAAATCCCCCAGTCGCTGAATCCTGCGCCCGATCTCGTCGGCCGGCAGCCCGGATGCTCTCGCTGATCGCATTTCATTGACGGCCAATTCTTTCTCGGCCAGCGCTGCACGGAGTGCGGTTTCTGTGTCTGATGAGAACACACCTGAGCTGAAATATCTTTGAGGATTAAACTGGTAGTCTCGAATGTTGTCAGAGATCTCCTGCAGGCGAGATAGCTGACGGCGTTCCTGATCGAACAGGTATCTCGACGCGCTGGCCACGGCAAACGGAGTTGGCTCCACCTTCCACCAGGCTCGAATAAACTGACTTGTATAGACGTCGTAACGACCGCCGCCTGTCCCGTGGACAAACAAGTCGCTGAAAAGAATTCTCAGCGTGGCGGTGATCAGGCCGCCGCGTGGAATCAATTGCTTTCCCCCAACCAGCAATGAAAACAGTGACGCGCCTTCATTGCCAGGCAGTATTTCAGTGACGTCCGTTCCACCGGCCTCCAGCAATCTTTCGAAGCCTTGTTTACGGATCGAAACGATTTCTCGCGTCCCTTTCGCGGGATCTATCAACCAGAACGGCAACTCGCATCGGGACTCCCCGATGAGAAGATTCGGAAACGGATTGGCGACGTTGCGAATCTTTTGTTCCGTGCGGAATGCGTCGAGCGTATCGTTGTAGCAACGAGCAAACTCGAACGGTCGAGCCAGCAACTCTGCAAAGAACTGCAGCACCTCGGGAAACGAGCAAATCATCGACAATGGGATTTCTGGAGTTTTCCCCGCGATGCCAGCATTCCAGCGAACAATCAGATTGGCTTCCATCATCGAATCTGTCGGCAGACTCGCGTACTGTTCGGCGATCTGTTGGAATCGATCAGCCTCGGCATGACATCCGCAGTTGTGCAGTGCGGTCACTACTGGCGATGCTTCGGTCCGAATCAGGTCCGAAGACTTGCGCCGACTGGCCCCCAGAAGCGATGCGGCAACACTGAACGATCCGGTTACCGTTGACATCTGATTCGATGTTGTTTTCATCGAACGATCCGTCGCTTTATCGGCCATCAACTGGGCAGACGTCTCAGAACTCGGAAATGAAAATGCTCCGGCATCGCCTTCATCCGTATCAATCACCACGGCGACAACGAGAGCATTGTGCTCCAGCGCGAATGTTTCCGTTGCCTGGTATTTGAACGTCAGCCCCGAGTGAAAAATCACCGGCTGATGCCCTGTCATGATCAAAGGCTGCGAACCTGGATCTCCTGAGATCGCCGGATCACCTGCAGCAAACAAACCTGCTGCACGACCAATCTCAACCAGCATTGCTCGATAACCAGTCGCCGCATCCACCAACCGTTGCCGCGCTGCTTCGCGCAGAGTCTGCAGCCGTTCGTTGTGCAGGACACAACGAATGCCGGGCCACGCAGAAAGTGGCGGTTCAAGCAGTTGTTTTTCATAAGTGGATGACATGTTCGACAACTTCTGGTACTCAATAAAACTCCGCCGCTGGATTTACAGAGGGGCTTGAAGGATTTGAGCGGAATGGCGCTAGCCGCCGGTGACGACTTTCAGCGATGCCTACCGACACCGGCGGCTAGCGCCGTACCGCTCACGGAACAACGCGATCGCTAATACTCTACTCAACGACTCACAATCTCCCGAATCACATGACCATGCATCGGTCAGACGTCGAGCGATCCCGTTGTGGTAATACGATAGTCGCTCATGATCCAGGCCCAGCAGATGCAATGCTGTGGCATGCAGGTCATAGGAGTACGCGGGATTCTCAGCCGCTTTGAAACCGAACTCATCGCTGGAACCATAGCTTGCCCCGCCCTTGATGCCGCCGCCCGCCATCCATGCCGTGAAGACTCCGGGATTATGATCTCGGCCCTTTTGCTTGCCCTGCATAAACGGCTGTCGCCCGAATTCGCTGGTGCAGATAATCAAAGTCGAATCCAGCAACCCGCGTGACTTCAGATCACTCAGCAAGGCATGTACGCCGGTGTCGAGAATTCGGCCCCAGTATCCGTGGTCGCGAACGATGTCTTCATGTGAGTCCCAGTTGGGGCGAATCTTTTTCGAGCTGGTATTTTCCGACCCGCAGAAAATCTGCACAAACCGGACGCCCCGTTCCACCATTCGTCGAGCCAGCAAACACTGTCGTCCAAATGGCCCGATATCTTCGTCTTTCAGGGCATATAATTCATGAATCGACTGATGTTCCTTCGAAAGGTCCACCGCTTCCGGCGCGCTGAGCTGGAGTTTGGCGGCCAATTCATAGCTGGCGATGCGAGCGTCCAGCAGAGAATCTTCACTGCGTTCTTCCGCATGGCGACGATTCAGCATCTGCAGGAATTCACGCTCTGGCTGCTCGTCGGTACGCTGACCTCCGGGGGGAAACAGATTGGCAATCGGATCTTTGTCGGCCGCTGTTTCAATCACAGTGCCCTGATGCATCGCGGGCAGAAAACCGGCACCCCAATTCAGCACTCCTCCTGGCGGGAGTCCTCGCATATCCGGCAGCACAACAAATGAAGGCAGATTATCGGTTTCGCAGCCCAGACCGTACGTTACCCACGAACCCATGCTGGGAAAACCCGGGCGAATGAAGCCGCTGTTCATCATGAACATCGCCGGCCCATGCAGAGCCGATTTGTTCTGCATCGAATAAATAAACGCCATGTCATCGACATGCTGACTCATCAACGGAAACAAATCGCTGAGCCACCGGCCGGATTCACCATGCTGACGAAATCGCCAGAAGCTCCGAGCGTACTCGCCGGCCACCCCGGCAAACGTTTGTTTGCCAAGTTCCGCATCGAACGCGGTGCCGTGCGATTTCTCAAGTTGCGGCCGATAGTCCCATGTATCGACGTGGCTCAAACCACCGGGACAAAAGATCTGGATCACCGATGTGGCCGTCGCGGGATGATGCGGCTTTATTGTTGCCGTTTTGCTCCACGACCATCTGCAGCCTTAGCAGAATTCTCTGACAACATCGCCGCCAGAGCCATGGCTCGAAACCATCTCGCCGACTTGTTGCAACAGATGTCTGCGAGATTGCTTCGCAGCAAAGGATCTGTCGTTCGATCGCTGACCAGACTGTGGATTCATTCGCGTTGTTCCAAAGAAAACAGCCCTGAGGAATTCACCGCAGGGCTGTTTTGATTCATGAGTTCACCAGCGTGAAATCTACTTCTTTGCGATTACGCGGGCCATTTCCAGAACCTTGTTGGAGTAACCCCACTCGTTGTCATACCAGGAAACCAGCTTCACGAAGGTTCCGTCGAGTGCAATGCCGGCTTCGGCATCGAACACGCTGGTGCAGCTTTCGCCAACGAAGTCTGTCGAGACAACCTTGTCGGTTGTGTAAGCCAGAACGCCCTTCATCGGGCCATCTGCAGCAGCCTTAACAGCCGCACAGATTTCTTCGTAGGTAGCTGACTTGTTCAGTTCTACCGTCAAGTCCACAACAGACACGTCTGACGTTGGTACTCGGAACGCCATACCGGTCAGCTTCTTGTTCAGCTCTGGAATCACCTTGCCCACGGCCTTTGCAGCACCGGTGGATGAAGGAATGATGTTTTCCAGGATGCCGCGACCGCCACGCCAGTCTTTAGCACTTGGACCATCAACGGTCTTCTGCGTTGCTGTAGCAGCGTGAACAGTTGTCATCAGACCTCGCTTAATGCCGAAGGAATCGTTGATGACCTTCGCGAGAGGTGCCAGACAGTTGGTTGTGCAGCTGGCGTTGGAGATGATCGCCTGACCTGCATATGACTTGTCGTTAACGCCGTAGACGAACATCGGAGTGTCGTCCTTGGACGGTGCTGACATGATAACCTTCTTCGCACCAGCGGCCAGGTGAGCCTTTGCCGTGGCTTCATCAAGGAACAGACCAGTTGATTCCACAACGATGTCCGCGCCCACTTCGTCCCACTTCAGAGTGGATGGATCTTTAACGGCGGTCAGGCGAATCTTCTTGCCGTTAACGATCAGGTTGGTGCCTTCGGTGGACACTTCGCCTTTGAAGCGACCATGAACAGAGTCAAACTTCAGCATGTAAGCCAGGTACTCTGGCTCGAGCAGGTCGTTGATACCGACGACTTCAATGTCCTGAGAAAAGTTCTGGATCGCAGCGCGGAAGACCATTCGTCCGATGCGTCCGAATCCGTTAATACCGAGTTTAATCATGGAAATGCCGTGTTTTTGATGTGACTAGTGACAGAAATTGACAAGGGCCGAAATGGTAACGCTCCCGCTCGAAAGCGCCAATCGTTTACGGGAGACAGCCGAAAACAGTCCTGGAATTGCGCCGTGAAAGTGGCGGGGGCATTCCATCTGCCGTCGCCGCAATGGCATGGTGGGTTCAACGTGGTAAACGCATACCGGGAAGCTGACGCATCCCGCTCGCCAAGACTCGGGTTGGGAACTCTTTTTGTGATTTGCCATGAGTTCTTTTTCCGGTCGCGGTACACCCAGACGGCCTGTTTCGACTGCAAGATCGACCCCTTTGGCGTCGTGCCGAAGGTGAGTCGAGGGTGAGTCGGTTTGGGAACCAGAATCGAAACCTGTCGAAGTAACCCAACTGCTGCCGCAGCCAGCAGTTGGGGAAGTTGGAATGGGCGTGAACGCTTTCGGTTCTGGTTACCAAACGCTTCACCACTCAGGCGAGCTAAGTGGCGTCAACAGATGCAATTTGAGACTGCTGATCTAATTCGCTTCCTGAACCGCCGCTTCAGCACCAGGAATTCCGGGCTGGCCGGGCATTGGCTGGCCCGGCATTGGTACTCCAGGCTGGCCGGGTTGCTGACCGGGCTGCGGCTGCGCTGATTTCATAAGTTCTTTCAGTCGTTCCTGAATCAGGCTCAGATCAACGCTCTTGTCCACTTTGATCACCTGAACGACTGACGACGAATCGGCCGCCCGGTCGAGCGATTCGATCATCTCGGAAATTGTATCCATCAATGTTCCGGCCGAAGACACGATCAGGGTATTGGAAGATTCATCAATGCCGATCGACAACAAACCCTTGAAGCGGATGGGCTCTTCTTCGTCTTCGCCCTCTTTCTTCTCACCGCCCGGCAAAAACGTCACCAGTCCTCCACTGCCCTGACGCTGTCCGTTCTTATCATCCTTTTCAAGCGCTTTGTCGTTGGAACTCAGCAGGTCACGGAAGACGTCTTTCACAGCCGCGGCCACGGATGTGGCTTTGGCATGTTCCAGGCGGAAGATCGTGGTGACTCGCATTGATCGACTGTCGGACGGCTCCGGCACGTCATAGATCTTGATCAGATCTTCAATCGTTTGTAACTGCTTCACGTCAGCATCACGGACCAGAATCGTGCTGGTAAAATTGTCAGAGATAAACTGTGGCTGACGTCGCTTCGACAATGTGCGGTTGCCTTTGACTTTCTTCTCTGATGGCATAATGCCCCAATACGGGCTGTATTCCAAAGTGCTCTTGGTCTCTTCGTCGGCCTTGAAGAAGTCTTTTAGATTAAGTGTTACCCACGATGGTGTCGCATATTGAAGTCGATACACCTTAAAACTGCGGCGGGGGGCGGCAACCTGAGAAATCAGTTCTTCCATCTCCGCGAGAGCCTGTGGATCTTTGCTGCTGACGATCAACTTGCCATCAGGCGTCACGGAAATTTTTACTGGAGAACCTTCTTCGATAACTGGTGCTGAACCAGACTCTTCCGCTGGCATTTCCGACTCCGGCTCTGCATCTACTTTTGGAGCGGCGTCCAATTGCTTTCGGAGCTTGTCAATCAGTTCGCGACTAATGCGAGGTTCAGATTTCTTTTCGGGGGCCGTGTCATCGGCAGATTCTTTCTGCTCTTCTTTTGCAGGAACCGTATCCTCGAGGCTTGTCTGCGAGCCCGCGTCATCACGAGCCGGCGATGACGTTTCTTCGTCCCTCAACCCAGTGAAAAAGGCCGACTCGTCTACGGTTGTTTTCTGTTGAGCGGCACGGTGAGCTTCCAGCAGGCGATCCAGTTCTGCTCCCGGTCGGCTGTTCATCTGTGGTGTGAGCGGCGACTCAGCGGAGACCGACGTGTTTCCTCGATGCCATACTCGCACTCGTGACGAATCCGGACGGCTCTGAGAATCAACGGCTGTCGTTGATGTGTTGATCGGTCGTTTGTCTTTGCCAGTTCGTTGGGGCTCTGCCTTGTCATCATCGCCGTCTCTTAGCATTCGTTTTTCTGATCCGGATTCTTCACCCGACTCATCCGACGGGTTGTCGTCTTTCGGGTCCTGAGGAGGCAGATCAAACTCCAGATTATTCCCGCGTCGCCAATAGCGCTGCAGCCGTTCACGGAACTCATTCAGGTCTTCATCCGGATTGAGATCGAACACTCGCACGCCGTCGTTAGCGGCATTCGGGTCGGGAAGTTCTCCCAGTTTGATCAGCAGATCCTGGATCTCATCCATCTCGATGTTATTGGCGTTGACCAGCAAACGATTGTTTTCTGTATCGGCTTCGACCTTAAAAGACGGCTCCTTCACAGAATCCTGATTATTCATCATCCCGAAGTCGAAGAAACCGTACCGTCGTGACATGGGGTTCTCTTCTTTTTCCTCTTCCTTCCCCATCAGCAAACGGATAGTGCCCGCGACATATTCAGCGTCCAGCCTGCGCAGAGGAATCACTTCGATCTTCCGTGAAGACTGGTCCAGTTTTTCTACAAGTGATGTGATCGTGAGATGATCGGCCAGCGTGGCCCATGCGATGATCGATCGCTTCTGCTTGTCGACCTTCAGAACGGTCGCAGGATCCAGATCGCCCAGTTGTTGCAGCAAATCCGCCAGTGTTTGGGGATCAATTGATTCCAGGCGATAAATCTTCATCCGATTAATGTTGTCAAGAAGGCTGCCTTCGCGTCCGCTGACGACATCAATCTGCTCGATGGCTTTTTCAATGATGGCCATCTGATCGGGAGCAGCCTGAGCCAGAATCATGTTCTCCTTTTGATTCAGCACCAGCCGCGTCTCAACTTTCGCTTTGGCACCAGCAGCACCACCCGCTGCACCTGCCTGAGCGGCGGCCTGTTGCATCTGCTGCTGCATCTGCTGCATCATCTGCATCATCATGTTCGGATCCATTCCGCCGCCACCACCAGCAGCCGCATCGCCTCCTGGCCCCTGCAATTTGAGCAATTCGCGGAGCATCTTGATCACATCATCGGCGCGGCGATTCTGCAGATGAAACGCACGAACCAGCTGTTCCTCTCCATCCTTGGATTGTTCCGATTCAATCAACTCCCACAATTGCCGCAGACTGATTGCCGTGTCGATGACTTCGAGGCGATTCGTTCGACTCAGTTTATGAATCTGGCCGGCGGAACTGAGCATCGGCTTGAGTTCTTCGACAGCTTCATCGGCCACCAGCCAGTCCAGATCAAACGAGACTTTGCACATTGTATGGTCGGGCAATTTGGCCAGCATCTCCGGGGTGACTCGCTGCACCATCGCCGGGTTGAGTTCTTTGGTTTTCACGATCGACATGACCTCGCCGGTCACAATCATCGTGAAACCACGACTCAGCAGATGACGGTTGATCAGATCACGTGCTTCCTCCATGGTGTATTCGCGAGTCGTGATCAAATTGAGCGAATCACCGGGAAGTTCCTGCCAGTCCAGCGACAACGCTGATGCATCAGCAAGCCACTGCAGCACCGGTTCCCATGGCTGACCTTTGATGTTGAACGAAACTTTGCCTTCCGGGTTCTTGCGAATCTCGTTATCGATGTGTTGAGGCACGTACTTGTCGGAGGTGGGACGTTTCACGGACCCATTCGCTGATGCATCACCTGGCTTTGCCTCTGTGCCGGGCGCTGGCTGCCCAGGCATCGGCATCGGCGTCGCCCCATCTGTCTGAGGTGTCACGGGCGCAGGCGGCTGCGGAGAAGGTGACGTGGGCGATTCGATGACGACTTCACTCGAGGTAACTGCCACCGCAGGCTTGAACTCATCGGCACAGACCATTGCCTGAATCGTCAGCAACCCGCAGACAACGATGGCGGTGATGATCTCGCGGCAGTGAGTGAGAATGTGCTGTCGGCTGGTGTTCAACGCAAACTCCCGGGTGGCATAATTCGCGACGAGTCGCTTTACATTGTCATGGGGAAGTTTCATGGGGTGAACCGTCGCACGTTTCCAATTGATTCTACGGACCACTTATTCGGGACGCAGGTTCCTGAAGACCGGGCGGCCGAGAGATTTTGTCTGGCCATTGTCCGAACGCCCCCCTCAAAATCAACTTCTGTTGCCGGAATTACCCTGGGCACGACGACTGTTCACCGCCCATTTCGGAGAATTCCGACCCTAATGGCCGCTGTTTCGTGTTTCTGAGCACATTCACCATTCTTGAAGCGGCCCAGCGCGAGCCGTGCGGTGAGGACCTGAAAACACACGTCTTCGCCGCCCAATCTCAACAAATCATGCCAACATACGGGTTTCTTGACGGCATAACATCACCCGTCGTTGTGATCGAAGTTTTCTGATATTCACCGGAGGGCCTGCCCCCTTACGCTTTAAAAACCGGGGACAATCCGCATGATCCGGCACCACTGTCGCCCGACCAACGATTTTCACGTTGATTTATTGTCAAAATGACCGCGTCCCTGCCCATTGATGTTGTCCTGCCCGAACTTGTCGGGGCCTTGCAGACTTCGAATTGCGTTGTACTGCGAGCTCCTGCAGGTGCTGGCAAGACGACTCGAGTTCCCCCCGCACTGCTGGCTGCCGGGCTGGCGGGCAGCAAAACGGACGGAAAAACCAGCGGCCAGATCGTCATGCTGGAACCTCGCCGCATCGCAGCGCGCACGGCTGCTCGGCGGATGGCATTTGAACTTGGCGAACGAGTCGGCCAGACGGTGGGTTATCGAGTTCGCTTCGAAGAATCCGTCAGCCGGGATACTCGTATTCTGGTGGTGACCGAAGGTGTCCTGTTGCGACGATTGCAGGACGATCCGTTTCTGGAAGACATTGAAATCGTCGTCTTCGATGAGTTTCACGAACGACGACTCGACAGTGACCTGGCCCTCGCCATGGTGCGACGAGTTCAACAGACCGTGTGTCCGGAACTTCGCATCGTCGTGATGTCGGCGACCTTGGATCCGACCGCGATCGCGAAGTATCTCGGTCATTGTCCTGTCGTGGAAAGTGAGGGCCGACTGCATCCGGTTCGCATCGACTATCTTCGTCCTGGAGATTTGCGAGCAGGCGAGCGTCAGCACATGACGGATCTGGCCACTCGCGGTGTCGAAACGGTGCTGCAACAGACTACAGGCGATGTGCTCGTCTTTCTTCCCGGCGTTGGCGAGATCATGAAGACTCGCACTGAGCTTGAACCACTTTCGCGCAGGCACAATCTGGAAGTGCTGCCGCTCTTTGGTGACATGACGCCGGAGGAACAGGATCGAGTTCTCTCGCCATGCGATCGTCGCAAGATTGTTCTGTCGACGAACGTCGCGGAGACCTCCGTGACGATTGAAGGTGTCACTGCCGTCGTTGATACTGGTCTGGCTCGACAAATGAACTTCGATGCCGACGTGGGACTCGATCGACTCGAACTGACTCCGATTTCGAAAGCCTCCACCGATCAACGGGCCGGGCGAGCGGGTCGTACTCAGCCTGGTGTCTGCCTGCGATTGTGGGAAGAATCGGCTCAACGCCGTCGCCCGGATTTTGATGCGGCGGAACTGCATCGAGTCGATCTTTCGTCGGCGGTGTTGCGACTGTATGCGTGGGGCGAAACGGATATCGCGGCGTTTCCATGGTTCGAATCTCCGCCTGCGGAATCCATCGACCATGCCGTGAAGCTGCTTCGTTTGCTGGGAGCGATCGACGAGTCAGGTATCACATCACTGGGGCAAATGATCGTCCAGCTTCCCGTGGCTCCTCGCATTGGTCGCTTGCTGGTGGAGGCGTTTCGACTTGGGCAACCGGATCGAGCCGCCCTGATGGCAGCGATGTTGTCAGAGCGAGATCCCTTCCTGCGTGGCCCGGCTGCAGACCGAAGTTCTCGCGGTGCGGGCCATCACGGCGGTGGAATTCGAACAACAACCATCCGTCGTTCTCGATCCGATGTGCTTGATCGCCTGCACGCCGTCGAAGACTTTTTGAGTACCGGGCAAACGAATTCTCCCTGCGGCGAGATCAACCGCAACGCTGTGCGTACGTTGACTCAAGTTGCCAAGCAACTTGCCTCGTCCCTACATGGTGAGTGCGATCTCAAGTTGGCTCGCGCTGAGTCTGCGTCCAACATGAGCGAAGATGCTTCCGACGAAGTTCTGCTGCGAGCACTCGTCGCCGGCTTTCCGGACCGAGTCGCTCGGCGACGTGATGTGACGAGTGACAAAGGTCTGATGGTTGGCGGTCGTGGAGTGAAACTGGGACCAAAATCGTCCGTACAGAAGTCTCCGCTGTTTCTCTGCGTCGACATTGATGGAGCGGGGATCGAAGCCACAGTCCGGCAAGCCTCTGAAGTGCAGCGCGATTGGCTGCCGCCGGATCAGGTTCGCAGCGGCGAAGAGTTATTCTTTCATCCGACACAGAAGCAGGTGGTTGCTCGTCGACGAGTTGCCTTTGCCGATTTGATTCTGGAGGAATCTCCGACGGCCATCACCGATCGCGAGGCGGCCGCCGAAGTTCTGTTTGAAGCGGCGAAAGGACAACTGGAATCAGTGATTCCGGCTGACGACGATGCGTTCTCAAATTTTCTGGCTCGAGTTCGCTGCCTGAAGCAATGGATGCCCGATCTGCCACTGCCGGCATTTGATGATTCCACGATGCTGGAAGTGCTGCACGAGCTATGTCATGGTCGACGTTCGTTTGCGGATCTCAAGTCCGCGCCGTGGTTGTCTACGTTGCAGTCAAAAATGGATTATGCGCTGGTGCAGACGATTGAGCGAGAAGCTCCGGAGCGTATCACGGTTCCGACAGGCAGCCGCATGCGTTTGACTTACGAAGAAGGTAGTCCGCCGGTGCTGGCTGTGCGAATTCAGGAGATCTTCGGCATGAAAGCAACTCCTCGTATCGCGGGTGGACGAGTTCCCGTATTACTGCATCTGCTCGTGCGCTGCAACATGAGACTGCAACAGGTCACTGGCGATCTCGCCAGCTTCTGGGCTAACACGCACGAAGTTGTTCGCAAAGAATCTCAACGACGGTACCCAAAATATTCCTGGCCGGAAGATCCACTGACCGCTCCTCCAGCAGCAAGGCTGAGTTCGTGAAATGGATCTGACAGTTCATCGATATATCAAACGTCATGAAGCTGAATTTTCTGCACCGGATGGCAGGGCGCGCTTCTCCGAAAGAATCAATCTTACAGCGTTTGCATGGCAATAACCCGATCCGCCGCCGTCTGGCGATACTGGCGATACTATCGGGAATGCCGACGCCGTAGAAATCGCCGCCGCAAGTTGCAGGTTCTGAATCTTTGCCTGAGCGGCCTCGATCTGTGCGACCAGCTCCAGATGCCCGACATGATACTGCGGCATTGCGTTGTTGTAACGCACTACTTCACTGAACATCGGATCGGCCGACATCCCAAAGATGTCTTCAGTTCCGCATTTACGGTGGCTACCACTTGCCGTCATCCATCTGCATCAGTTCAGCTGCATCGCTCCACCCACAAACGCATGAAGCAAATATGCCCCTCCGGTGCACGATTCAGAAACTTGCGGCTGGAAAAATCGACGTCAGAATCCCAGGTTTCAATCGCCGGGATGACGAGACCAAATGCATCCATGGGATCGCGAAAATCTGACAGCTTGTGACCACCACAACAATCGCGCTGCTGGCATATTCGATTTTTTTCAGCAGTGCGGTCAGATCCGAAGACCTTGATCCGGCAACAAACGAGCAGCAGCGTGAGTGCGCGCGATAATAACGGCGCCAAATTCTGAGTTGCACCGTTTCCCAGTCACGATATCCCCATTTCGAATGCGGCCCTTTGCGGGAGAAATCTGCGTGATCGCGCATCCAATCCTGAATTGTACTTCGATTTCTTCAGCTACGCTTCCAGACTTCCGATCAGATCGTTGAGCTTCGTGGCGGCGGACGCGAAGAGTCCGTATCTCGCCGCCGGATGTGCCATCGCTGGATGCGTCTGATTTTGTTGCGCCAATGCTGCTCGAATCACGCCGCCGTGACTTTGTCTCCGGTATCCAGAAAGCGGGCATTGCAGCTTTCAGACTGAGCTTTTCCGGATCGGACGGCAATGCCGACGGCGGCTGGACCAGCCGGTTCAGAGTCTGTCGACCAAATCGACGTCGCACAAAACTCGCGAGACTTTCATCATCAGCCGCCGCCTTGCGGCCCACAAATGCCCTCGGCCAGCAATCGCAGCTTTCCACCGAACGACAACACGGAGCCGCCGCGATGGCCTGCGCTTTGCCGGAGCTATCAACATGAACTATCGGGCACAGCCATCGGCTGACTATTTCGCAAACCAGGGATCGCCGATAGCGAGCATCCGTCGGAATCAATTGTTCCGAAAAACCAATCTCCTGATACAGCCGCAGCCCAGCGGGCTTATTGGTGATGAAGGAATCAGGCTCAGTTCAATCAGGAATCCATCCGCCTCTCCCGTGCGAATGATTCCGGCGCGGCCGGATGATTCAAAAAGTGTTACCTGCACTGTGCCCATCTGAAACGAGTCGCTGGGCGGCCGCCGCCAGTCCGGTGATTCCACCACCGACAACGGCCACTGTAATGGGCGACCTGTACTGAATCAGCCACTGTTACGGCCGTTTTCCGCTCCCAGCCCGCGGACGTATTCCACGACAGCCTTCACGTGATCCGGATTCATATCAGGCATCACGCCATGTCCCAGATTGAAAATGTGACCTGGATGACCACCGGCAGACTTCAATACATCGGCAACTCGCTGCTTCAGTATCGGCAGGTCCGCGAAACTGAAACCGGATCCATATCGCCCTGAATTGCGACGTCGCAGGTGTTTTTCCAGCGCATCTTCAAGTTGACAAGCGCCAGTCGAGCCCCATGACCTGGCTCCCCGCTTCACGCTGCAATGAATGTAATGATGGATCGCCATTCAGGAAGTTAATCACGGGGCAACGGTTCCACCAGCTGTATCACGCTCGGTGAGGCAGCACACAGCGACGGATAATCAGACGGCGATAAACATCCGGCCCAGCCGTCAAAGACCTGCACGCACCGAGGAATCAGCCACCCGTTGCTGCAGGTACAGGCTGGATATGTCCACGAGATGACTCATCAACACGTTCCATGCGCTTTCATCGTTGTACATTAACGACTTCGTACGCACGTAGTTCTTTGGAACTGCCGCCTTCAATACAATACGAAGCCAGCGTGAACGGCGCCGGCAAACCAGCAGGGAATGTCATTCGGCAGAGCTCGCCGAATCATGCGAATCGCCTGAAAGACATAATCCACACTGTCCATCGCATCCAGCGCGCGAATACGATCAACATCGCGTCCGGTATGAATCGGATTGTGAATAACCGGACCTTCGCCCTTCTGGTATTCGAGGTTCAGACCCATCGGCTCCAGTATCGGCAGCAGGTCGGCAAAAAGAATCGCCGCGTCAACTCCCAGAACCTGCCGAGCAGAGACGGTGACTTCGCACGCCAGCTCCGGAGTTTTGCATAACTCCATGAATGTAACTTTGCTGCGAACCGCCATGTATTCCGGCAGGTAGCGTCCCGCCTGACGCATGATCCACAGAGGAGTCGTGTCGGTCGCTTCACGCCGTACGGCTTTCATGAAACGACTGTTGTAGAGAGCGTCAGACATCGAAAACTATTGCATCAAGAGGAAGGAAGTGGTTCCGGAATCAGGAGGCTTTGCCAAGATCCAGATCCACAAAGAAATCGGCCACAGGGCTTGAAAATCCTGGCAGCACGGCACCACCATCAATCGTATCTTTTTCGTGATACACAACAGCCGCGCCAGGCGAGGTATACACGGTCACGGAACGATTGTCACAGTCCACAATCCAAATCAATTGTGTTCCCGAATGAAAGTACTCAATTCGCTTGCGGGACATTTCCGCTTTTGTGTTGCCGGGACTGAGGACTTCGACGACCAATTCAGGGGCCAGCGGTGGAAATGCGTCCGTCGGGAATCGCCCCTGGGGTAACTGCTTGAGAGACACAAACGCAACGTCGGGGGCACGAACCACGTTCGCCAGAAGCTGAAACATTCCGTCAGCACCCGAAACCAGGCCCAATCGGCGAGCAGAAACAAAGTTCGCCAGAATGCGAGCAATAGCGATCGCCACAACAGAAGATTCGAATCCCATCGCTTTCTCCACCAGCGACTGATCAATCAGCTCACACAGCGTCGTTCCCTCGGCATTCGCGACTTCCAGATCATTTCTGGAAGCCGTACCGGGAGCAGGAGAAAGTCGCAGCCGTTGCGCGGAGATGTCACCCAGTGCTTCCAGACGTTCAGCCAGGGAGAGGCTGAGTACTGTGGGACCGAGTGTCGTGGGATCAAGGATTGTGTTGACCATGTTGCAACTCCTGAATCAGCATCGTCAATTCACTGTTCAGGATTCTATCTGCGAGGGTGCCTCGGGGGAATGTTCCTTCATTCCGTAAACGCATTTTCGACGCGTTGGCGAAATCTTAACGTCTGCAGAGAATCCGGATCGTACATGCTTTCTACGCTGAGCCCCAGTTGATACCACCCACCGGGCCGATCGGTCACATGGCGTGCATTTACTACGAAGTAGCGCCAGACATTCTCCGAATCTGCGACCGCTGCGATAAACTTGCGGGACGTTAGTTTTACCGGCATCAGCACGCCAATTCCCTGACGTCGCAGATCGCAAGTGGCTGCTGGAATCGCCTTCTGCATGTCAGCGTTCGAGGGGCCTCGATTTTCCTCGAAAGGAATCAGCCAGATTCCGATCGCAACACTGCGAGTTCCTTCGCTGCGGCGACTTGGACGCGTGCCGGTTTCATATGGCATCTGCCCCATATCAAACTGCGTCAACAGACGAGTCAGCGCTAAACCCGCTTGCTGTCTGGGGTGCCTCTTCTGGAAGACGCCACCAAGATTGCTGAGAACTGGAATGCGCTGGAGCATGAGTTTGGCCTGAAGCTGGAGATTGTGCCTTTCTGCAACTATTGGTTATTTCCGGCAACTTCGAGGTGAACCTTCAACAAATTTACGATCGCGGCCCTGCCGGTTGTGCCAATTGTGTCGGCAATACCACCATTCAATGCCGGCCCGCACCTTGAATCGCACTTCGGGGAATCACCCGCTACGAACCGGCGGTCTGATTCGCAGGAATTCGGCCACACTCAGAATTCTCACGAATTCCATTACGGTGCCATTCAACGCATGTGAGGAACACCACGCTAATGCGAGCAGCCACCCCCAACGGATTCGAAGAAGTCGTTGCCTTTGTTGTCGACGAGAATGAAGGCCGGGAAGTCGACCACATCGATCTTCCAGATGGCTTCCATCCCCAACTCGGCGAACTCCACAACTTCTACGTTGCGAATATTTTCCTTCGCCAGAATCGCCGCTGGTCCGCCAATGCTTCCCAGATAAAAGCCGCCGTGTTTATGACAGGCGTCGGTCACTTGTTTGCCACGATTCCCCTTGGCAATCATCACCATGCTGCCGCCATTTGATTGAAACAGATCCACATACGAATCCATGCGGCCGGCCGTTGTCGGTCCAAATGATCCGCTGGCATAACCTTCAGGCTTCTTGGCCGGGCCAGCATAATAAACCGGATGGTTACGGAAATATTCCGGCAGCGGCTGACCGGCATCGAGCCGTTCTTTCAGTTTGGCATGCGCGATATCGCGAGCCACTACGATTGGGCCGGACAACAGCAAACGCGTGGTGACAGGGTACTGACTCAGATCGGCCAGGATATCCTTCATCGGACGATTCAAGTCGACTCGCACCGCACTGTCATCTTTGCGATGTCGCAGATGTTCCGGAATATACTTGAGTGGTTCAAACTCCAGTTGTTCCAGAAAAACGCCATCCTTCGTAATCTTTCCCTTCGCCTGCCGATCCGCACTGCAGGACACGCCGATTCCGATTGGCAGGGAAGCACCGTGTCGAGGCAACCGGATGACTCGCACATCGAGTGCAAAATACTTCCCGCCGAACTGAGCCCCGATGCCGCACTTGCGAGCTGACTCCAGCATCTGGGCTTCGAGCTCTACGTCTCGAAACGCACGACCGGACGCATTGCCGGTGGTTGGCAGATGATCCAGATATTTTGTAGACGCCAGCTTCACGGTCTTCATCGTGGCTTCGGCCGAGGTTCCGCCGATGACGAACACCAGGTGATATGGCGGACACGCGGCGGTCCCGAGCGTCACCATTTTTGAGGTCAGATATTCAACCAGTGATTTTGGATTCAGGACGGCTCGCGTCTCCTGAAACAGAAACGACTTATTCGCCGATCCGCCGCCTTTGGCCACGAACAGAAACTTGTAGTCATTGCCGTCAACGGTCATCAGATCCATCTGTGCCGGGAGATTGGTGTTCGTGTTCTTTTCGTCCCAAATATTCAACGCGGCATTCTGCGAGTAACGCAGATTGTTTTCGGTGTAGGCATCATAGACGCCGCGAGATAATGCGGCTTCGTCGCCCGTCGACCAGACGGCATGACCCTTCTTGCCCAGAATCGTGGCGGTACCGGTGTCCTGGCAGAACGGGAGAACTCCGGCACTGGAGACGTCTGCATTCTTCAGCATCGTCAGAGCGACCATACGGTCGTTTTCTGAGGCTTCGGATCGTCCAAATCGCGGCCACCTGCTTCAAATGAGCCGGTCGCAGAAAGAAGTTGATATCGTGAAAGGCCTGCGAGCTCAGCAGGGTCAGAGCCTGAGGATCGATGCAGAGAACATCCTGCCCTTCAAACGAGCGAGTTTTCACATGCTCGGAAGTCAGCAGGCGGTACTGAGTTTCATCCTTACCCAGATCAAACAGCGGTTCAAAATGAAAAGGCGCGGTTGGCACGATTGGAAACTCCCGCTGGAGGTGCTGTTGGTCCGTAAAAAAAGCCTGAGGTCTCTTTCGAGAACACAGGCTTTTAAAGCGAGGTCGACGGGACTTGAACCCGCGGCCTCCAACGTGACAGGCTGGCGCTCTAACCAACTGAGCTACGACCCCTCGCTTGCCTTGCGGCTGAACAGGCGGAAGACTACAGCCTTCGACCCATCTTTTCAAGAACTCCACGCGACAATTTCGGCAGACTGTTGTGCTTCGCTTCAACCGAAGACAGAGAATTCCAGCTTCCGGTTCACTCAAACGCGGCAAACTCAGTGATCCACGTTAGTTTAGAGCCCCTCAGTCGGCTTCTCACGAAAGAGACGCACCGCAAAAACTTTGGATGAGATAATCCCTGTGAAACGATTTGACTGCCTCCAGATTCTGATTCTGTCAGTTCTGCTGCTCCCCAGCGATGCATCCGCTGGCCAACCTATGGCTGACGGGCTGACACAACTGCACTACAACAACCCCGGGCTGACCGTTGATTTGGGTGTCGGACTTTGGGCGTGGCCGGTTCCCTGCGATGCGGACGGAGATGGGGACTTTGATTTAATCGTCTCTTGTCCTGACAAACCGTCGAATGGAGTTTGGCTGTTCGAGAATACTCAGGGCAACACCGCGACTCACAAAATGACAGTTTTCGAACCGGCCAAATTCCTGAGCCGCACGGTTCACTATGTCATGCCCAGTTATGTCAACGGTGGTATGCGAATTCTCTCGCCCGGAGCTGAATACGTTGATTTCGTGAGGGTTGGCTTAGCTCAGAAGATGAAGTTGCCAATCGAGTCGAACTTTCACAAGCCGCTGGGAGCGCAACCCAAAGGCCCCAAAGTCCGCCACAACCAATGGCGCTATGTGGATTACAACGGGGACAGTGTTCTGGATCTGGTCGTGGGCATCGAAGACTGGAGCTACTACGGCTGGGATGACGCGTGGAATGAACGCGGCGAATGGACTAACGGAACTCTTCACGGCTGGGTTTATGTGTTCGTCAACAAAGGATCGAATTCAGAACCCGCTTATGAGCAACCCTTCTTTGTCGAAGCCGCTGGCGAGCGTTTGAATGTGTTCGGCTGTCCCTCGCCCAGTTTTGAAGACTTTGACAACGACGGAGATCTCGATCTGATCTGCGGCGAATTCCTGGATGGCTTTACGTGGTTTGAGAATACCGGTTCACGAACCGCCCCGGTCTACGCTGCTGGCGCTCGCTTGATGAACGATCAAAAGCAGCCGCTCAAAATGGATCTGGAAATGATCGTGCCGGTCGCGTTCGACTGGGACAAAGACGGAGACAAAGATTTAATCGTTGGCGATGAAGACGGCCGAGTCGCCTTCGTGGAGAACGTGTCGGCAAAGTCTCAACAAGGTCCGCCGCAGTTCAAGGCTCCTCAGTATTTCCAGCAGAAGGCGGATACTCTGAAGTGCGGCGCGCTGGCGACTCCGGTGGGATTTGACTGGGATGGCGACGGGGACACTGACATCGTCTCGGGAAACACCGCGGGATACATCGAGATCTTTGAAAACCTGAGCGGGGCAAAGGTAGAGCAGCCATCATGGGCAGCTCCTGTGCGACTGCAGGTTGACGGCAAAGACTTCCGAATCATGGCGGGGCCAAATGGAAGCATTCAGGGACCGGCCGAAGCAAAGTGGGGCTACACCACGTTGAGTATTGCCGATTGGGATCACGATGGCTTACCGGACATCATTTTCAATTCCATTCTCAGCGAAGTTCAGTGGCTGAAGAATATCGGCAGCCGGACAGAGCCAAAATTTGCTGCGGCTCAAAGCGTGGATGTGGAATGGGAGACTGAGCAGCCGCGACTGGCGTGGGGCTGGTTGCATCCGAAGGGCAAAGCCCTGTTGACTCAATGGAGAACGACTCCGGTTGTTCACGACTTTAACAAGGATGGCCTGCAGGATCTCGTCATGCTGGATCATGAAGGCTATCTGGCGTTCTTTGAACGGGCGCAACGCGACAACGCAATTGTTCTCAAATCGCCGCGACGAGCATTCATTGGAGACGACGGTCAGCCCATTCGACTCAATCCCGGGACTGCCGGCCGTAGCGGTCGACGAAAGCTTTGTGTCACGGACTGGGATGGCGACGGCCGCTTTGATCTGCTGCTGAATTCTGCCAATGCCGACTTTCTTCAGCAGGTTGATTACAAGGACGGACTCTGGGTGATGAAGAATGCCGGAACTCTCGCACAGAAGAACATCGAAGGCCATGATGTGAGTCCGACCACTGTTGACTTCGACGGCAACGGGATCCCTGATTTCGTCGGTGGCGCAGAAGATGGGCGATTCTATTATCTTAAGAATCCACGCAGAGGTGTGGCGTCAACAGTGCCCTGAGTGATTCGTTTAACGGCAAGCCGAAGGCGACTGCGTTCTTTGACGCCGCGGCCACCTCAACAAGATCTCAAGCCAGAGTGATACCAATGAACATCGTCACCATCAAAGATCACATCAGCGGCTCGACGGCTCGCATTGCCGTTGATCGCGGTTTCAACTGCTTTCAGTTTCTGGCTCGAC
>JAXMBU010000045.1:0-59218 GCA_046349735.1 Planctomycetaceae bacterium | reverse complement strand
TCATTCGCTCGGGCTCGACACACTCATAATTCACAGTGTGGATCAGGGCGATGACATCCAGAATGTTTTGAGAATTGAAGCCATTGAATGGCCCGGCCCCTTCGGCCTGCAGGAAATCGTAGGGTGTCTGCACGCTCGGGTAGAACAAATGAGCCGTCCGCTCAAACTGGTCTTTCCAGTCGTAGGCCAGCACAACCTCACCTAATGCCGACATGACATGGCAGTAGCCTCGCAGCCACAAGACATCTCCATCATCAAAAGCAATCACCAGTTGATTCACAGCCACGTCTGCTTCTGCCGGACGACCTCCACTTCCGAGAGCGTTGAGTATATTCCAGACTGATTCTTCATCTGTGCCGACGCCGTCACCGTCCAGATCAAGCCGTATCTGTCCGATCTTCAGAGGCAGCTTGAGATCTGATGACTTTATTCCAGCCAGGGTCTTCTCCGCTTTGCCCAAACCGGAAATAAAATCCTGAATCACTGAACGTGCAAGGTCATACGAAATCTGTTCCGGCTTTTCATTCTCCGGGATCGGCAGTCGCATAAAGGGGATCGCCCGTCTCCGATTTCCCAGCAGACCAAACCGAAACTGGCTCTGTCCTAAAGACTCGATCGCCTGAAAGAATTGAGTCACTCCCAGGCCAAACTGAGAGACCCCGTCAGCGGGATTCGCATCGACGGCAGCCTGCATCGCAGCAGCACCTTCTGCAAGCCGACCTTCCGACAGATACTTTTCGAGATCAGGAGGAGCAGCCAGCGCTGGCCGGCATATGCCAATTACGCAAGAGAAAAGACAGAGGAACAAGCAACACTGAGACATCTTGAACTCCGCTTCAGGAAATACACGTCAGAAACCGCTTCAGTATTCTACCAGATTTGCCACCACGGTTTTCTCTTCTCAAGTGGAGCCAACGGTCGTGGCGGCAAATTGCCTGATTGCAGGACCACATTCTCGGGAAGCAAAACACAACTCAGCTCCCCTTCAAGCCCGCCCGTTGTATCTGTCGCAATCAGTCCGTTCCTGAACAACACCTCCGAGACAGGAACATGCCCCATCACAATCGTGACTGGTGAATCCATCGGTGGCCCGGCATTGATAAAATCCTTTGAATACAACCACGGAGGATGGCTCAGGCTGAAATCACGCTGGCGAAGAATTTGAACCTGTGTCTCGAATGGCATGTTCCTGTCGAGCCCGGCGTGCACGAACAAGTAGCCTCGATGTTCGATGCTCCACGGCAGATCAGACAGCAACCTCCGATGCTCATCCGGCAGGGCTTTTCGCAGCGCATCCACATCGCGATGCGGCACTCCATAAGACTCAAAAGTCGTATGAGAATCGTAATGATTCGTCCAGCGTTTTTCGAAATCTACGTAGTCCGGTTTTTCGAACAATCCCAGTGTCCCGGCCATCGCCAATTCATGATTTCCACACAACCATGTGACAAATTCATGGTTCTTCGACAGATCGCAGTACAGATCAACGGTACCTGCGGGATCGGGACCTCGATCGACAAGGTCTCCGATGAAGACTATCCAGCGACGATGAATATCAGGCAATCGTGACAACTGCCCAATGATCTGCCTGAGCTTGTCCGTCTGACCATGGACATCACCGATCACCGCAACGGGTCCATCAATACGTTGGGGAACAGAAGGCATGAGACTCTTATCTGAATTAGAGTTAGGCCGCATCCCGCAGCCTGAAGTCAAAAAACGCGTATGGCTTCTTCAAAACCTGCAAAAGACGAGACTTTGCAGTTGGTCGCAGAGTCAAAATGTGAAACTTGTTTTGAAGTTCTACTCCCTTCAATGGTAATCAACCGGTTGTCAAATTTCAGCCATCTGCTCACCAGTGTCTGGTTCAGACACATTCCTGCCATAAATGAGATCTTGATCCAGATTAAAGGTAATGTGGGCAGTTTGGCAGTTTCAGTCTTTAGCACTACGAGATGCCACGTTCTCCCGAACTGCGATTGCGCTGCTGCCAATTACCCAACCATTTCATAGGAATTCCGATGTCAGAAATCCAGACGACTCCCGTGTACTCTGCAGCAGATTCATGCAGGAAACCAGTTTTCAAACCCACAAACGTCACGGTCCAGTCAGCACGTACACATGGTCCGATCACATACCCAGTATCACAATCGAATCCTGTTGGAATGTCGACAGCAAGCACCATGGCACAAGAACGATTTAATTGCTCAACCACATCTGCAAATGGCGAGCGAAGCTGCCCACGAGTTCCCGTGCCCAGCAATGCATCCACGACCAAATCCTGATGCGACAACGAAACAAGCAATTCCAGCAAAACGTCAGGTGCAGGTTCCTCCACCGGTACTCCACAGTTCTGAAGAAATCGGTAGTTGTGGGATGTATCTTCCGACAGGTCCTTTCCGTTTCTGATCAGGCAAACCTTGCTCTCAATCCCTCGAGCCGCCAGAAGACGAGCAATCGCGAGGCCATCACCACCATTATTGCCGGGGCCAGCAAGGATCGTTATCGACCGCCAGACTCCGGCTTGCTGGATTCGTTCACAAACCCCCCTCGCCGCATTCTCCATCAGCAACAGTGACGGAATCCCTAATTCCTGAACCGCATCCTGATCGACCCTGCGGATTTCAGCGATGGAAAAAGCCCGAAGCATGATCTTGCACCTTTGCGATCTCGATTAGAACACAGAGGAATTCCCACCCTCAGCATAACGACGCTCCTTTCAGGCTGCCAATCGCAGGACATCGCTCCTTAATTGTGACACCCTCGACAAACTGGATTTGATCTCTCAGGTGATTCTGAGATGATATCTGTAGTGTCATTGACGCATGCGCAGGAATGGGTTCGTGATTTCTTATCGAAGCCTCAAAAAGCTGATCGGTGAAAGTAGCCTGGAAAGAAAGTGTCGCTTTCTTTTTGGATTCGCGCTGCTATTCCTCATCACCGCCAGCTTCTGGCTTTATGCGTCCAGAACTCGCCGGCTGGTCGAGTATCAACAATTGCTCCGCGCGCAGATGATGGTGTCACGAGTACTGCAGTTGGTTCATTATGCTGCATTGATCCCTGCAGCAACCGATTCCAAACCTGCCCAGTCCACAGATTCCTTAACCAGCCCTCCCGATCAAAGCCCCACGAATGATGTAGCCGTTGCATCATCCCCGAATCGGATGAATACAGACTCTACACAGAAGAACCTGATCGTCGACAAGTCTCTTCCAGATAATGTCGTTTTCTTCAATCAGACGATGAGTGACCTGCCAGGAACTTCTGACAAGACTCTCTGGGGACTTACGTCTGCAACGGACGAGTTCCCAGACAATGACGACGGATTCGAAGCACGCAGAAGATTTCTGGATGAAGAATCTCCCGAAGATGAATACGTCGTTTTTAAGACGGCTGAGGGAGATCGTCCGCGGGAACTGGTTTATTTTGCAGCCATAAGAAACGTAGAATCCTGTCGAGCATGTCATGTCGCGGACGGCCAGAAGGCGTCGACAAATCCAATTGTCAGCCGCGATTCTGAAGGTGGTTCCCCCGCATCATCGATAATGGATACACGGGATTCCATTGAAGCAGCGAAGCAAGGTAGCAATGAATCCAAACCGCCACTGCTTAGTATTGCGAGAATACAGATTTCCCTGGAAGCTGTTGACGCCCAGTTGAGCCGAAACCGAGCGATTCTTCTTGCCACCGGAATCGTAACCTCTTTTCTCGCCATGCTCGCGGCCTATGCGATTGTACGTTACATCATCGTGAAGCCGGTCCAGCACCTTAAAGATGTCAGCGACGAAATTGCTCGAGGCAATCTGAATCTGCGAGCAGACATCAGTACCGGTGACGAATTTGAAGAACTCAGTCATGCATTCAATCGAATGCTGAGACACATGATGACCGTCAATGATGAGCTTCGTTCCCTGAACGACAGCCTCGACGGAAAGATTGATCAGCTCGCTCAGGCAAACATGGAACTCTTCAACAACAACAAGCTGAAGGATGATTTTCTTGCGACTATTAGTCACGAATTGCGAACTCCACTGAATAGCATTCTTGGCTTCAGCGATATTCTGCAAAGCGCCGCAAACCTTGATGAACGCCAAAAACGCTACGTGCACAACATCCAGACTTCGGGCCAGTCTTTGATGGTCCAGATCAATGATCTGCTTGACCTTGCCAAGATTGAAAGCGGTAAGATGGATCTTCATCGCACAGAGGTTCAAATCGCGGATTTGCTGGAACTGCAGATGCAGCAGATCATGCCGCTGGCAGATCGCAAAAACATTGATCTTCGCATCGAGGCACCGCCGCAAGCTCTTCCACTTCTCCAACAGGATCGAAGCAAGATCAACCAGATTCTGACGAATTTGCTGTCCAATGCGATCAAGTTTACGCCCGAAGGTGGAAGAGTCCGAATTTCGTCGCGACTTGCAGAGCCGGAATTCATTGAGTTCAGCGTTGAGGACACCGGAATCGGCATCCCCTTGCAGGAGCAGGAACACATTTTCGAAAAATTTCGCCAGGGGTCTACAGGTACCGGAACTCGCGATCATGTGAAAAGAGAATACGAAGGGACCGGTCTGGGACTATCGATTGTACGTGAACTGGCCCGGCTGTTAGGAGGAGACGTGTCACTTCGAAGTGAGTTCGGAAAGGGTAGCCTTTTCATAGTGCGACTTCCGATTGTCGCGCCTGATAAGAAGAAGATAGAGACTATCGAAACGGCCCCCGACACCAGAGCATCGACCACGATGCCTTTAATCACCACCGTAGACCTGATTGGCCTGACGAGCAACGGAGACAGATCGAGACACTCAGAATCTCTACCCCTTGACGTCCAATCAATCTAAAATTGCCATTGAAGATCCAGACACGTTCGTGACCCGGTTTCGCAAAAAATGTGGCCTGCGAATTCGGTGATTAATCCTGCCCAGAATTCTGCGAGCCTGGTCTGCCGGATTCCGGGAAACATCTGCAGAGAAGCCGACAACGTCGCCGATCCCAAAGATGCCGCTGCGCCATGTCTCAAGGCTTGACGCACACCACAACCGCCCCAATTCATCGGGCTCAACCCCAACTTCAGCCAAACCTAGATGCTCTGTGAAACCGACGGAGCGCCGAAAATCAATCACCTCTTCGCAGCGTCCTGAACGGGCTCGCTTCCACGAGTATTCCTCCACATCAGCAGCAGCATCGAAAATCTGTACACCAGCCGCCAACGCCAACTCATGCATCGCACATTCCGATGAACCAGCAAGGATCAAACGAGACGGCACACCAAACAGACTGACCAACGCAGCGAAGCCCGCCCCCAATTGATCTCCTCCCAGAATTGTCAGAGATTCCGGGAAAGCAGAGCCCGAAAACAGTGACTCCGGCCGGGAGAAAGGCAGCAAACCCAAAGAACGGTGCATTGCGGTCCGTCGAGTGCCGCAACCAACAACGACATTGTCTGCGTCAATAATCGTACGACGGCAATCCATCCCATTCGTGATCACCAGACTATTGTGATTCAACAGTCTGGTCTCCCCGAGAAGAACGTCGACTCCAAGACGCTCAAAGATTTCCATGTAATCCATGATCTCCGAGGTCAGAGAATTGATCAGGAGTCGCTTGACCAAACGTGGAGATCCTCGTCTCACCGAACGTGAGATTTGCAAGCCGGTTCCATCATTCAATATTTGCTCGACAAGGCGACGCAGGGCGATGCCTATCATCCATTCAGAGTGACGCTGTTCCGGAAGAACCGCAAGTACGCGTTTGCCAGCAGATCCGGCCATACAGACAAGCTCTAATGCCGCTTCGTCATTTCCAATGACCGCGATGTCATATTGCATTGCAGAACTCCCCGTGACTCGCGTTCATCTATGCTGGCAAAACAAGAAGTCAGCACATTTGGCAATCGGCGCAGTAGACTTTAACGAACGCGCAGTCTGAGGAACCTGATCGGCACCTTAGTGATCAGCACACGATTTCCGTTCCTGTAAAATGCACAAACAGAACAAGACACACGCGAATGTATCGATTGCACGAATTCTTCCACCTTGATTGAACTCGACGAATTTCTTCACAGAGCATCGGAATCCCCACCGGAAGGATTGTAAGGATACGCTCAACCCTCAGAACCGAACCTTGGATTTACTTCCCTTGGGGCTGTTATAGGGGTCTACCAGCAAGTCGTATGACCGTTTCTGCGATCAAGCATCGCGAACTGATAACAGCGCGAAGAATACGGCCGTAAAGTCAGTTCCACAATTTTCAAAACTGCTTCTGCAATGATAGATGTACACCCATGACGACTGACTTCTCGCAGTTCACACGTATTCCTTCTTTACCAACAGTCGCGATTGAAGCGTTGAAACTGTTTCACGACACGAACAGTTCCAATGAGCAACTGGTATCTGTGATCAGGAAAGATCCGGCAATGGTCGGGAAACTCCTGAAGGTGGCTAATTCGTCGAAGTACGGAACGAGAGGTGAAGTGACAGATCTTGGCCGCGCCGTCATGCTGATGGGGCGATCCGCTGCGGCTCCGCTGGTTCTGAGTTTCTCCCTGGCAAAACAGTCGATGGAGAATTCCGACCATCTTGAACACTACCGGCGTTTCTGGCTTCGATCTTTCGTTCAGGCTACGGCGGCAGAA
Source organism: Planctomycetaceae bacterium (assembly GCA_046349735.1). Classification (GTDB taxonomy): domain Bacteria; phylum Planctomycetota; class Planctomycetia; order Planctomycetales; family Planctomycetaceae; genus SXXK01. The sequence goes on along the minus strand of JAXMBU010000045.1, from coordinate 52,584 downwards.
GTATTGGCGACTCAGTATGGATCCCCGGCGTTCCGAGGTGAATGCTATACGACCAGTATTCTGGCAGGCCTTGGCAAGTTGGCATTGCTGAAGGCAGAGCCGGTCAAATATCTCGAATGCCTGCAAAAGGCCAAAGCGGATGGGATTCCCCTACCACGTGTGGAACAGGAAACGTTCGGATTCAATCATTCCAAGTTGTCTTCGATCCTGCTTCAGCAGATGGGCCTTCCCGAACGCTGCCACGCTGCAATTCGAGGAATTAACGACCTGAACATGACGGCCCCTAAAACTGGCGCGGAGAAACATCCTCTGCTTGAAGTCACTCGACTTGCCGATGCTGTTGCCAGCCTTTTGTGCGATGAGACCCCAGCCATCTCTTTGATTCATCTGGAGGAATCCCTGGCAGCATTTCCTTTGCCAAAACAACTCACCGTAGAAGAGGTCATTGGAGGTGTTCAGGAACAACTCGATGCAACGGCTCAGTCCTTCGACATTAGCCCTGATCAACTACCATCAGCCAGTGATCTTCTTCAGGATGCACTGGAAGAAATGTCCCGGCTCGCCGATCTTGCAAGTCAGGAGAACAACTCACAGTCAATCCCTATTGAATTGCTTGAAGAAAATGGTCGGCTAAAGCGACGCGTCGCCGATCTGCTTCATGTTTCGCGAGTTGATGCCCTGACCGGAATCTGCAACAGGGCCTACCTTCTTCAGGAGCTTTCCGAACGGGCAGCTTTGCATCGAGTTCGTGGTTGGGCTCTCGGCATGGCTGTAATCGATATCGACCACTTCAAGAAGATCAACGACACGTATGGACATCAGGCCGGTGATCAGGCTTTGAAAGTTGTGGCAGAAACGCTGCGAAATACAATTCGCGATTCGGACATCGTGGGCCGCTATGGCGGAGAAGAATTTGTGGTCCTGCTTGAAGACTCCAATGCTGTCGGCCTCGCCGTTGTCGGTGAACGACTCAGGAGCAAGATTCAGGAATCGGTATGCGTATTTGAAGGCAAGAACATCCCACTCACCGCAAGCGTCGGACTAGCTGAAGGCAAAATCGTGGGATCTGAACAGGAATTCGGTGAAAAGCTCTTCGCCGCAGCAGATGCAGCCATGTATCGAGCAAAACACTCAGGGCGAAATTGCTTCGTGGTTGACTCACTCGTTCAGGAAGGCGATTGCCTCCGCACATTTGAACGAAGTCGATCAAGGCCAGAGCTTGTAACGGTCTGAGTAATGCGGCGGGAAATGTTCGTATCCGAAGCATAATGCCTCTTGAGGATCCCCATCGCAAAAACGGGGGTCCTTCTTTTGACATTTGCACCGTATCAATATGACCTGCGATTCACTTACTCTGGCGGATCCATATCAGATCTGGCCTGGCTGGATAGTGCCAGGTTCAAGGTTCAGTCTGTGTGTCCCGCATCGTGCGGAAAAGCAAGAACTACAGTTCTGTCAGGCAATGAACCACCATTTGGTGGCCCCTGCGATCCAGCCGTGTAGTCCGTGTTATCCGTGGTCAAATAAACAATCACATTTTCACCGCGGATAACACGGAACACACGGGCAAATCACTGGCAGAGCTTCACATGTAGCCGCGAAATACGCTCCAACCAGGCGCTGTCCGGCTAAGGTTGCATCTTTTCCGTTACGTTCTTTGCCCCCGCCTCATATTTTTCCAGGCCGGCAGCAAGCTGCTTTTTTTGGTCGGGATCGTGGGCCGCTTCTACAGCCTTATTCTGAAATGCGATGGCTTCTGCATTGCTTCCACGGCGAAAGTGAACACGAGCAATCGTTTCCAGAATCGAGATATCCTGTTCCTTTGTCAACTCAGCCGCTCGTTCGATCGCGGATAGGGCCAAATCCAGATCAAGGCCGGGGGCTTCAGTTGCGGTGGCCAGCATCCATGCCACATCGTCGAGAGCCCTGACGTCGTCACCTGCGCCATCCGCGATCATCTTTGCCGACTTATTCGCTTCATCGAAGAGGGGAACCTGCATCGCTATCTTGAAGCGAGTTTTCAGGAGCATGTTGTTCCCAGGAAATTGTTTGAGTAGATCATCTACCATCACAATCGCGCCGGGAACATCTCCGGCTGCCATTGCTTCGTCAATTTTGGCGCCCACTTTTCTGAGTGCCTTCTCAAGGGCTTTGGACTCTGCAGCGGACTTCTTCGCAAATGTCGAATCCCAACTGCCGTCAACTATCTGCTTCAGCGGCCCGTCAATCTCAACCGGATGGCCAATCCACTCAATGTTACCAGACTTGCCAACTATAAATGCACAGGGGATTCCACCCTGTCCAGCAGCATCCATAAACCGCTCGTTCGTTTTTCGTTCATCATCGAGCGCAATACGATACGTGAGAACATCACTCCAGGTCTTGTCGCCCTGGCCAGCCAGATTCCCCATAAACTCTGTCACCGTAGCATCATCTTCTGCAGTAACGCCGATGAAGTTCACCTTATCGCCGTATTCCGACTGAAGAGAAGCAATGTGTGGCATGCTTTTCAGACAAGGACCACACCAGGTCGCCCAGAATTCGACGACAAAGACTTTGTCGGAAGCATAAGACTCAACAGGTTCCCCCTTGATCCATTTGGAAACAGCAATCATCGGTGCTGGGTCACCAATGACCAACTCGGAGGGATCGTCGACAACTTCTGCGGGTTCCTCAAGATCCAGCTTGGCCACATCGGTATTCTTGTCGCTGTCTGCCCCGGGCTCGCCCTTCGGGGCCGTCCCCGCAGCTGTCGAATCGGAAGTGATTTCTTCTTCGGCACAACCAATGACAACTGCCGAGCACATAAGCAGCGTTGCGATGCGAAACAAAACACGATTGGAATTGAGTAAACCCATGAGCAACGCCCCCGCCTACCACGGCAAATTAAACACATCACCTGCACCAGACCTGGAAATGGCACCTTTTTGGGGTGCACGATTCGACCATCGTAACCATTTGCCAAAATTCGGCTACTGCAAACCCCGAGAGTGGTGCCCGAATACGGCGTGACGCTATAACCAGTCGCCGTAGCAGATCATCAACCATCAGCGGCCTTATCTACGCAGACAGATTTCAAGACCAACAGGGAAGACAGATTTGCGATCTCGATACCTCGTCCCCTCAACGGAATGAACCAATATGACTCGCGTTCCCAAGTCAATGGCGCTCTATGAACGCGCTCTGGAACTGATTCCCGGGGGAACCCAGTTGGTCAGTCGACGTCCTAATCGAGTTGCTTACGGCGTCTCACCAATCTATGCGGTGAAAGCCAAAGGAGCCAGATTTCTTGACGTCGACGGAAATGAGTACATCGACTGGATCAGTGGTATCGGCGCTATCCTGCTGGGGTATGCCGACCCAGTCGTTGACGAGGCTGTCAAAGAACAGATCTCTCGTGGCACGATGTACTCCGTCAATCATGAACTAGAAATCGAACTGGCGGAGGAACTTTGCAGATGCATCCCTTGCGCAGAGATGGTTCGCTATGCAAAGTCTGGGGGTGAGGCATGTGCAATGGCCATTCGGATCGCTCGCGGCGTAACAGGACGAGATCTGATTCTGTTCTGTGGCTATCATGGCTGGCACGATTGGTATCTCGCAGCAAATCTGGCTGAAGAGGCCAGTCTCAATTCTCATCTGTTTCCCGGTATCGAACCAATCGGTGTCCCTAAAGCTCTTGCGGGGACCGCGCTTCCATTTGCCGGAGGAGATCTGGCCGCACTGGGAGAACTATTGGATCAACACAAGGGGCGAGTCGCTGCCATCATGATGGAACCTTTGCGATCCGAAATTCCGGCACCAGATTATTTGAGCGGCGTGCAAAAACTCGCCAGGGACCATGGCGCAGTTCTGATCTTCGATGAAGTGTCAGCCGGCCTTCGATTTGGAATGGGTGGCGCACAGGGATATCTGGGTGTCACACCTGATCTGGCGGTGTTTGCCAAGTCCATCTCCAATGGATTTCCCATGGCTGTCGTTGTGGGACGACGAGAAATCATGGAACCAGCCGCCCGCATGTTTATCTCCAGCACGTACTGGAGTGACACGATTGGACTGCGAGCGGCATTGACCACTCTGCAGGAAACTCGCCGCCGAAACGTCTCAGAACAGTTGTGGAAGTTTGGTGCCCAACTCAAGAGTTCCCTGAATGCCGCAGCCATTAGCTCTGGACTTTCTGCTGAGTGTGTGGGAATTGATGTTCATCCCGCAATGCAATTCAACGTCCCGGAAGAGATACGAACCGAAGTGACCACGCTGTATATTCAGGAGATGGCTAAACGAGGCTGCCATGGCTATGCCTCGTTTTATCTGAATGCGGCTCAAGGAAAGTCAGAGTTAGATCAAACGACTCAGGCCGCCAAAGAAACCTTTGCTTTTATCGCGGAGGCGATTGCAGCAAATCACGTGGCCTCAAAACTCGAATGCACGCTTCAAAAAGACGCCTTTCGCCGTCTTGTGCGATAACTCAAAAGTCACGAACTGGAACTGCCTGAATCATGGAAAAGGAAGAAGAGCCCTGCAGCCGGAATCTCGGACCTTCACCCACGTGGTATTGTCGTAATCATCGCCCCGATCTCAGGCGTTGGGAGATCCCTCTCTGCGGCGAGTTGACAGATCGACAATCGGACCTGCTGGAACAGGTCTCTGAAGTGCCTCGCAACAGTCGCGGCTTGATGTACTTCGATTCCTGCGGTGGCAGCGTTTATACCGGGCTTGCTCTGGCAACACTGATTCGCGTGCGGGGACTGCGAGTAACAGGTATTGTGATTGGCGAATGTTCATCGGCGGCTCTACTGCCATTTGCCGCCTGTCAAAAGCGATTTGTCACACACCATTCCACACTCCTGTTTCATCCGATGCGATGGCAATCGGACGAAGATGTCAAACTCGAAGAGGCCACGGAATGGGCAAGACATTTCAAAGATCTGGAATCAAGGCTTGACACTCTACTCCGGGATTTGTTTGGCGTAGATCAATCGCTTCTGCACGGGTGGACTCGACCAGGAAGATTCGTAACCGGGGCAGAGCTCGCTGGAGCAGGACTGGCAAATCTGTTTGATCCGTTCAAAGAATCTGATCCCTGGAAAACAATCTGTGCTCAGTAGACAATCAATCTCAGAATCTGAATGCAGCGTCAAAACATCGCGAAGAACATGAGACCATGCCAACTTACTTAGGAGATCCTTCATGGAGTTATTGAGAGCTTTCTGTTTTGCAGCCCTGACATTCACTTTACTTACACCTCATTCGGTGAACGCGAGTGACAAAGCGAGGTCCAGAATCCTGATGGTCACTCAGAGTCAGGGTTTTATGCACGGTAGCGTCCGGAGACCGGATGGTGCCGAACCATCAAAGAAACTCGCGGCAGCCGAAATTGCCATGATCGAATTGGGGCAGAAGACGGATTTATTCTCGGTTGACTGTACGCAGGATGTGGCCGCAGATTTCACCAAAGCCAATTTGCAGAACTACGACATTGTGATGTTCTACACCACAGGTTCGTTGCCGATTGCGGAACAGGATCGGGACTACTTCTTCAAAGAATGGCTGACGGCGAAGGGACACGGATTCATCGGGTTTCACTCAGCAGCTGACACTTACGGTGACTATCAGCCATACTGGGATATGGTTGGAGGAACCTTCGATGGCCATCCGTGGAATGCTGGAAACACGGTGACGATTACCGTGCATGAACCGGAGCACCCCACAATGAAGCCGTTTGGCAAAGAATTCACAATTAAAGACGAAATCTATCAGTACAAGAACTGGCAGCCGGAAAAAGTTCGTGTTCTGATGAGTCTTGATATGTCCCGCTGCAAGCCTTCGGCTCCCTATCATGTGCCAGTTGCGTGGGTCAAAAGCTATGGCGAAGGCCGCGTGTATTTCAATAACCTTGGACACAACGAATTGACATGGGCCGACAGCCGCTATCTCGAATCGATCACGGCAGGAATCAAGTGGATTCGCGGCGACGTTGAGGCTGAATCCATTCCAAATCCGGAGCTTTCAGCGAAGGAAGAGGAAAAAGCAAAAGCCGCTGCCGCCACGGCCCAATAAATGGGAAACAAATCCATTGGATTGGACTCAAATGCCATGTCATTGCAAGAGTGGCACTCAGATTGCTGAGCGTCTCGCAGGTAACCCTGATCGCCACTCCTGATGGATTCATGTGCAGCAGTGCACGGTCATGCGAGCATTCAGGCACATAAGCCCGCGCAGCAACAATGCTTTTCAGGACCGAAGCAGTTTACTGTCAGACTGTCCCGTCGAACCTATGAAAGTTAATTGATCATGGACACAAACTTTTCCCTTTCGCGTCATGGTATCACAGTAAAGGAAGTCTGCCGAAATATTTCCCCGGGCAGCCTTTACGAAGAAGCCATTCGACACGAGCCGGGAACGAGCATCTCCGACACCGGTTGCCTGATCGCCTATTCTGGTGAAAAAACCGGACGATCACCCAAAGATAAGCGTGTTGTTAGACACCCCGAATCAGAAAAGAATGTCTGGTGGGGGCCCGTCAATTTTCCACAGGATGAATCAACCTTCTGCATAAATCGTGAGCGAGCCGTTGACTACCTCAATACGCGATCGCGTATCTATTGTATCGATGCCTATGCAGGCTGGGATCCTGACACAAAGATCAAGGTGAGGGTCATCTGTGCTCGACCTTACCACGCATTGTTTATGCACAACATGCTGATCCGTCCGACGGATGCAGAGCTGGAAACTTTTGGCGACCCGGACTTCGTGATCTATAATGCCGGCGGTTTTCCTGCAAATCGGTATACAACCGGAATGACATCGCGAACCAGCGTAGACCTGAGCCTAGAACGCAGGGAAGTTGTACTGTTGGGGACCGAATATGCAGGCGAAATGAAAAAAGCCGTCTTCACTTTCATGAACTATTTCCTGCCGAGCAAAGGCATCTTGTCCATGCACTGCTCAGCAACCTGTGATAAACAAACAGGATCTTCTTCTGTTCTGTTTGGTCTCTCCGGGACCGGAAAAACAACCTTGTCCGCCGATCCCAAACGCAGCCTGATTGGTGACGATGAGCACGGCTGGTCAGACAACGGTGTCTTTAACATCGAAGGAGGATGCTACGCAAAAGCCGTCTATTTGACTCGCGAGTCAGAACCCGAAATCTTTGAAGCTCTTCGGTTTGGAGCCGTGCTGGAGAATGTCGTCTACGACAGGGCGCATCATCATGTCGATTTCAATGACACATCAATTACGCAGAATACGCGAGGGGCTTATCCAATTGAGTTTATGCGAAATGCAAAGATTCCCTGCGTCGCGGGTCATCCGACTGACGTGATCTTTCTGACCTGTGATGCGTTCGGTGTTCTGCCACCAGTGGCGAAATTGACTCCGGAACAAGCCATGTACTTTTTTATCAGTGGTTACACGGCCAAGGTTGCCGGCACAGAAGTCGGCATTTCTGAGCCTGAGGCGACATTCTCACCATGCTTCGGTGGTCCATTCCTTGTTTGGCATCCAGGAGTTTACGCAAAACTTTTGTCCGAGAAAATCCGCCGACATAACGTAAATGTGTGGCTTGTTAACACTGGGTGGTCAGGCGGGTCCTACGGAACGGGGAGCAGGATGCCTTTGCGGTTTACGCGTGCGATTGTAGACGGTATCCACTCAGGTAAACTCCAATCTGCCCCGACTGTCAGAGACGAAATCATGAATCTTGCGGTTGTCTCGGCCTGTGAAGGGGTCCCCACAGAAATGATGCAGCCTCGGCTCTCATGGAGAGACATCGGCGCTTTTGAAGATACGGCCCGAAAGCTGGCGGTCAAGTTTCAAAAGAACTTCGAACAATATGCCCCAGAGGTGGCAAGTAACGTAACATCCTCAGGACCAATCGGTTAGGAGAACCGGAGGTTCATCTCAATCATCTTCGAATCGCAGGTGGTAAGCCCCCGCTTGCCATCAGTTCAAAACATTCTCCGGAATGCCGTTTCAGAAAATAAAGGCTCTTGAAAGATGCTGGCAGCACCGCAAAAAGGGAACAGATGTATCCTTCGATCCCCATTTCCAAGTAGGTGAGTTCATCAGTTCTGGCTCTTCTCAGGATTTAGCTCCGTTGAAGCAGAATTTCAGCAATCCACAAGAGTTCTTCATGATCAAGCAAATCACCTGTCCAATCTGTCATAAGCCGACAATTGACTCAAAAAAGTCACCGTTCTGCTCGGATCGGTGTCGCAAGATCGACTTTTTCCGCTGGTGGGATGGCAGATACACCATCGCAACAACAATACAGTTGGATCTCGACCCGGAAGGCGATCTATCGAACTGTGATCCGACCGACAGCAGCCTTGCGGCCGACGGGGCGATTTAAACCCCAGACGGTTTCGCATCAACGTCAATTGGGAAATCACGGCCCGCAGAAATTCCGCAAAAACCGGGCAATTGTGTTGGGACGACCGAGTTTCGTCGTCTAAGCACCACTTGGTGGTGATTCTCTCATTGAGATTCGTCTCCGCCAGTCTTCCGTCTTTGCGGGATAACGCGCTCTGGCCAACCGTCCACAGCAAGTGTGCAAACTTATTTGGCGACTTTGGGAAGATTTGCTGGATTCGGTGTCGAAGATGAATTGAGATGTGTCACCACGGGCCGCAGACCAGACACGGCCCAAAAAACAGACTTTGCCGCTATTGATGAATTTTGACCTGACCAAAGAGGAATTTCGCGATGTCCTTGAGCGCTCTCCTGAAGTCGTTCAGCCAGATTGCCCAGAAAACTTGTCGCCGTCAACGAGTTTATTTTTCTGCGGTGCGTCTTGAGACTTTTGAATCGCGTCAGCTTCTCAGCAGCATCAGTGCATTTCCGGCCATTCCCCCAGTCGTAGTCCCCGGCGGTGGGACGGCAGTTATTGGCCAGTTGAATCCACTCACTTCAATCCCGTCGCTGAACAGCAATCCGGGCGCTCCGGTGACTGTGTATCTGGATTTCGACGGCCACACGGAATCTCAGGACTGGCCTTCCGCACGATCCGACGGCCAGACCGGGCCAGTCGTCACCCCGGTTTTTGACGTTGATAACGACCCAACTACGTTCAGCGATGAAGAATTGCGAATGATTGAGGAAGTCTGGTATCGCGTCTCCGAAGACTATTCGCCGTTCAACATCAACGTAACTACGGTCAACCCTGGTACCTTCAATGACTTTGAAAGTGTGCTTGTTTCGATCGGTGGAGACGGGGCCTGGATCGGCAGTCCGGGAGGGATTGCGTTTGTCAACGCTTTCAATAATCCAGTTTCAAACACATGCTATGTGTTCACCGACAATACGGGATTCGGTGGCGTTGATCATATGAAGGGTACTGCGCTGGCAGCGTCTCATGAAGTGGGACATCAGCTTGGCCTTTTGCACCACGCAGTCTACGACTCGAGTGGAAATCAAACCGCCGGGTACGATCCTGGTCGACCAAATCTGGGCCCGATCATGGGAGCTCCGTACACTTCTGAGCGTGAGACATGGGCAAATGCTCCGGACAGCATCGCTGTGACCAGCATTCAGGATGACCTGGCAGTTATAACAGGTTCGACCAATCGTGTAGTTCGGTACCGAACAGATGATCATGCCAACACGATCGCTGCGGCCTCATCAATTACGGTAAGCAGCGCCAATGTTTCGGCGAGTGGCATTATTGAACGCAACAACGATACGGACTTCTTTCAGTTCACAACGGATGCAGGTCCAATTTCATTTAGCGTCGAGGGACTGAACCTTCGGAACATCTACTCGGACAACAGCCTGAATTTTGGCACGAATCTGGACGCTGTGATTCGCCTCTATGATTCCTCTGGCGCGTTGCTGGACTCGTCGAACCTGACCACCACCCTGTTTGGTTCCGTATCAGCAACCGTGCCTGCCGGGGTCTACTACATTGAAGTGACCACCACAGGGCAGTATGGTTCAATTGGCCAGTATAAATTGGCCGGAACAGTCACTCCCATTGAGACTTTTTCTCTGACTGTTGATCAGTCCTCTGTCTTTGAAAACGCAGGAGCTAACGCGGCGACGGGAACGGTCACCCGTAGCGCTTTTGCGAATCTTGCAACCCCTATCGTCGTCACTCTTACGAGTTCCGACGTCAGCGAATTGACTGTGCCCACAACGGTGACGATTCCTGCGGGCCGTGTTTCAGCGACTTTCCCAATCAGGGCTATTGATGACCAGCTGGCTGACGGTCTTCAGCGAGTTGATATAACAGGCTCCGCAACACTGACAGGTAAACTCCGCACATCGACAGCGACTATTGATGTTAAGGATTACGAAACGCTCTCACTGAGTATCAGCCCGACAACGGTACTTGAGAACGCGGGCAAAGGTGCTGTAAAAGTAACAATCACTCGCAGCAATACAGACACGCTGCCTCCTAACACATTCGCCGTTTCCAACAACCAGTTGCGTGAATACAACTACCTGGGAGCCTTGGTTCGAACCCGAACGATTCCCTGGCCGACGGGAGTTCGTCCAGCAGGCGAGAATGCTCATGATGTCGTAGTGATGGAAGACAATCGTGTCGCTGTTTACAACGGAAACTCGCAGGCCTGGCTTTCCGTTCTGACACAGTCGTCGAACACGTGGCAGCATATTTCGGTTCCTCAGTTATCCACTGAAACGTCTGTCGTAGGAACCGGTGGGATCTCATCGTCGGGCAGTTACGTATTTTTGACCGACACAAAAGAGTCTGCGACGGAGGACAATGGAATTGTTCGCGTGGACGTGAACACCGGAGTGTCCACGCGATTTGCAACGCTGTCGCCCGGCTATCGGATGTTCATGAAGGACACTAATGGTCTAACAGACATCATTCAGGAGATCGATTACCTGACAGGCGCCGTGATTAACACTATTCCGATGCCAGTCGCTGGTAGCTTTGGCTTCGATACCGGACTTGCTTTTGATGGCACTGCGTTGTGGGTACTTGCGGGGCCACTGGGATCAAATCAGTTGTATAAGGTCAACCCGGATACTGGCGCTGTATTGGAGATACACAATCCTGGTTCGGGAACTTTCTGGGATGGTCTCGCTGTCCTGAATGGACTCATCTACACAAGTGACCGCGCCACGAACACGATTCGCGTGTACAATCCGCTACTCCGTTCGCAGGTGAATTCATTCAATATAGGCACCATCAACGGAGTCACGTACCGAGTTAGTGGGGGTCTTGCGGCCATCACCGGACCAGACCGACTTTATGCGACATCTCAGAGCGGATCTGCGATGTACGAAATTAATCCAAGAAGTGGAGTGATCACCAATACCTGGGTCCATGGGCTGAACTCAGCAGAAGGAGTGGCAACTGCGAATAACGAGATTTACGTTGGGGAGTTTATCGGAAGGAATCTGAGAGTCTTCGATCGCTCCGGGATATTCCAGCGTAGCGTTACGCTTTCAGCAAGCGGAATACATGCTCTTGGTGGCGACAACGTTTTGTCGCAGGTTGACACTAATCTTCGCTTCCGGGATGTTTACTCCGGGCTGGATGGCAGGATCTATGCCGTTGATGTTAATGGGAGCACGGTTGGGCGGTATGACGGTTCCACACTTGCGAATGACGGATTTATTACCCTCTCCAATCCGGTCAACGCATTAGCAGCCCAGGCAGATGGAACCTTATGGGGTGCGTCGGCTAGTGGCGTGCTTTACCACTTCAGTGCAACGGGTACAGTCATCAGCCAGATTAAGGTTGGCTCGGAATCCCTCGTTGACATCGACCTGAACATTACTGGTCAGATTCTGCTGACAAGTGCATTGGGAACCCAATATCAAACCGATACGACGGGAACCACGCCAACGTCATTCAGCACGGGCAGCGCCGTTGTGTTTGCGAGCTTCGGACGGCATCAAACGTTTCCGTCAGGCGCAGTTCTGGTGCAACTGACGAACAGCGACTCAACAGCGATAAAACTGCCTTCTTCTGTCATCATTCCCATTGGGCAACGTTCTGTGACGGTACTGGCAGATGTTGTCGATGATAACGTGCTGGATGGCACTCAGAGATCCACGATTACAGCGACAGCATTGACTTACATCGGAACGGCATCCGGGACAGTAACGGTTCTCGATGCCGAATCATCAGGGGTGGATATCGTCGCCAGTTCAATTTCGGAGGCAGCGGGTGGTGGTGCAACCCAGGCACGAGTGTATCGCACAGATACAGATGGCCCATTCACCTATGTGGGGCCAAGACAGGTTCTCAGCAACAACACGTCGCAGACTATTCTGGACTACGACAAAACGAATTCCTACATCACAGTACCGAAACAGACTTCTCGGATCACAGATATCGATGTCACTATAAGTCTGACACATTCGTTTTTGAGCGACCTTGATATTTACCTCGTCAGTCCGAAAGGCACACGGGTCGAGTTGGTGACCGATATGGTTTCCAACGAACCGGATATGCGCAGTACGGTGTTTGATGATGCGGCACGTTCCGGCATCCTGACAGGGTCCACTCCTTACACTGGCCGTTTCCGGCCGGAAGGATCGCTGCTTAATCTGAATGGTGAAAATCCTGCAGGGCGATGGACTCTTGAAATTACGGATGACAATCGGACCGACTTTGGAACACTGCTTGGCTGGTCTATTGATTTTCAGACTGTTGGTCTCGCGCCGATGACTGTCAATCTCACAAAGACGGACGACACGGATGAAATCCAGATCCCACAGACTGTCATAATTCCGGCGAATCAGTCCGAAATCTTTATTCCGGTTGGTGCAGTTGATGACAGCATTCTTGACGGCACTCGCGTATCCGGGATTCGAGCATCGACAACAACAGCTGGCTACTTGTCGGTCAGTGATAAGGTCAACGTCCTTGACAAAGAGACTCTGCTTTTCTCTGTGAACAAATCCATTGTTCCTGAAACAGCAGGGGCCAGCGCGATCACTGGAACACTTCAACGACTTAACACCGACATCAACTCAAGCTTCACAGTGTCTCTGACCAGCAGTGATACTTCCGAGTTAACGGTACCTGCGACAGTCACGATTCCGGCAGGTAAGTCTTCAGTGACATTTCCGATCAGCGCCGTTGATGATGCCTTGTTTGATGGCACACAGTATGTTGCCATTCGGGCGGTAACACCTCAGTACTTCGTTGACAAAAGCCGACTTATCTCGGTGACAGATTTTGAACCAAAACTGGTATTGTCCAGCTCTGTCACGTCCGTTAAGGAGAATTCCGGCTCCTATTCTGTCACGGTAACCCGCCAACAGCAGATAGACATCAGCCAGCCCGTGACGGTCAACCTCTCGGTGTCTGCATTTACAGGAATCGCCTCGCCGATCAGCGTTCCGCCGAAAGTGATTATTCCTGCCGGACAGACAAACCAGACTTTCACCGTGTCTGTGTTAGACGATGTGCTTCTTGACGGAACTCAAACGGCCACAATTACGGCCACGGCGTCGGGAATCACTGAAGACTCTTTGTCGTTCCAGATCACCGACCACGAAACACTTTCTCTTGAGATAAAAGGTGGGCAGACTTCTGTTCGAGAAGACGATGGAAATAAGGCGGCGGTGGGCATCCTGAGGAGAAGTAATCAGGATTATGCTTATCCGTTAACAGTCACATTGACAAGTTCGGATCTCAGCGAGATCAGGGTCCCTACGACGGTGACCATACCAAGCGGGACCGTTCAAGTTGAGTTCAATATTGATGCGATCAACGACCCAGTCTTGGATGGAACGCAGTCCGTGACAATCACGGCAACTGCTGCGAACTACGTCACGGCAACGACGTCAATCCGCGTGGATGATCACGAGCCTCCGGTTGTTACTTCCCCGGCCGCCGTGACGGAGGATTCAACTCCGGACATTGAATGGAATATTGTTCCCGGTGCGATTCGGTATGACGTTAAGTTGCTCAATCTCAGCACAGGAACTGAGCAACTTTACCCCGGAATCACAAGAAATCGATTCGTAATTCCAGCGGAACAACTGAATCTCCAGCCGAAGCCAGAACCACTTGGAATTGGACGGTACCAGGTGCTGGTGCGTGCCATCAACCAACTGGAGCAGCCGGGCTATTGGAGCGTCGCCCGCAATTTCCGAGTGACCACGGCTCCCGCATTTACATCTCCGACAACAACATCAACGCTTGTCGGAGCGACCTTCCCGGAAATTTCATGGACGTCGGTCATCGACGCTGCTGGTTACGAGCTTGTCGTTCATAATCTGACAACAGGAGAGCAGTATGTTATCCTGCGGAAAAACCTCACAACAACAAGCTACCGGGCCACGGAGAATCTTGGTTCAGGTTCATATCGAGCACTTGTTCGCGCTTACAATGGCAGCAAAGACTACGGCAACTTCAGTTCAACGCTGGATTTCACCATCCTTGCATCTCCTAAAGTGCTGACACCGGTCAGCGGCGGAACTTTTGATCGTAGTCCAAATCTCAGTTGGTCAGCCGTAGCAGGTGCCGCCACATACGATGTCATCGTCAGGAATGCTGTGACGAAGGCGATTGCATTCAGGGACCGCTCCGTGCCGGGGACCAGTATTCGAGTTCCTCAGGACTTACCAGATGCTGGCTACGAGGTTCTCGTCAGAGCACAGAGTGGTAAGTACTTTGGAAACTGGTCTGAGTCCCGTTTCTTCGACGTAGGAGCATCGCCAAAAATCACCTCTCCGCTTGCCAATCAGCAAGCTGGCGCGCAGCCTAAGTTCAATTGGACAGGTATCTCCGGAGCAGACCGCTATGAAGTCTGGGTCCTCAACAAGGACACGAACGCTTACGTGATTCAGGCGAGTAATGTCACGGCGATTTCTTTTACACCAACGACCAAATTGCCACTTGGTGAGTATCAGGTAACAGTTCGAGCGATCAGTGTTATCGGCGATGTCACGGACTGGAGTGATCCAGTCAGCTTCATCGGAGGAGCGGCTCCGGTAATCACCAGCCCCACCAATAACACTTCAACCGGCGGAAAGCCGCTGATCAACTGGTCAAAGGTAGACGGAGCGACGTCATATAGCGTGAAGATCGTGAACATTGCCAGCAATGTAGTCGTTGTACAAACTGGAAATCTTACCGGAACCAGCTTTACACCGTCAACTAATCTTGCCTCAGGCAAGTATCGTATCTGGGTGCGAGCGGTTAGTCTTCAGGGACATTTGTCCGGCTGGAGTACTGCAGTGGACATCACCGTTGCAGGTACTCAACTGCAAAAACAGTCTGCAACGCCAATCCTCACGACTATACTCCAAAACGGGCCAGTGGAGACAGTGTCCAAAATTGGTGATACGTCTGATCGCCAAGTCATCACAAAACAAGAGACGATTTCTGCACAGACATCGTCTTATGTTGAACAGGAGATTTCGGCCGACGTCAGTATTGACGCAACCATTGTAGCCGAGGCCACTGATCACGTAATGGCAGCATGGGACGCCTCGGAATGGTGGAATGCTAACTCCATCGTTTCTGGTGGTAAGAATAAGCTGACCTGACGTTCCTTTTGGGAATCAGACGCGAAACGGTTCAGACGGTTGAAGTTGACACAGAGTTGGCCCGGTCTTCACAGAGGACCGGGCCATGCTTTTGAATTGGCAACTCAGGTTAGAGAAATTCGGATGCTCCCCAGGGCTTATTGCGAAAACCTACTGAGCGATGACGTTACGGTCTCGGACGCTGAAGCTCATCATCTGATTCACGTCCTCAGATGTCGTGCAGGAGTCCACGTAACTCTGTTCGACGGTCAGGGAACCGAAGTGACAGCCGAGGTTGTTTCCGTCACTCGCAGAGATCTCAAATGCTCAATCAGGTCACGTATTCAGCATACACGCCTTTCACGACCTGAGCTCACGGTGATCGCCTCTCCTCCCAAAGCAGACCGCCTGAAAACGATGGTGGAAAAGTTGACAGAAATCGGAGTCGATCGACTCGTACTCCTCAATACCTCACGCACAGTGACGACACCGGGAGAAACACGCCTCGACAAAATCCACGGCAACATGATTGCCGCCTGCAAACAATGTCGGCGACCGTTCTTTATGGAGCTAAGTCCTCTCCAGTCGATGCGGACCGCACTCTCTGAACTACAATCTTCAACGATCAATCCATACATCTGCATTGCACATCCTGAGACAAACAACAGCCTCACTGATCTGTCCAGTCAGGCCCCGCTGACAAGGCCAGCCGCAGTCCTGATTGGCCCCGAGGGCGGCTTTACGAACGATGAAGTTCAGTTCGCTGTTTCCGGCGGCGCAGTACCTGTTTCCTGGCCGAAGACAATACTTCGTATCGAAACAGCCGCAATTGTCTTCGCGACATTACTAATGTCGCGACTTGATCACTGAAATCGCGGACTTGCGTCCGAACTGTGTGACAATAAATGATTGCGATGCTGCCGGAATCATTCATCAGTATATAACCCGCGATCTCCTGACTGATGAACACGAAGTCGGCTCAATTGGAAGCCTTTGCCAAACTTACCAGACGCAATTTTCCCGCAGGGCAGATTGAATAATCGTGCTGACGTCTGAAGATTTCCTTCGAGCCACCGACACCGGGTGGTAGATTTCAACCGTTGCTTTATTTGGCAGCAGTGTCAGGGCGAGCCTGTTCAATAGCGTAGTTTTGCTGAGGAAAGGTGCTTCCGATGGGAAGACGAATTTCTTATTTGGTTTCCAGAATGTTCGTAGCGGCCATCTGCCTGATACACACGGCTTCTTCGGCCAGTGATGGTCAGGTGGTACATACTTTGCCGATGGGCATCCCGGGCTATGGCGGATCTGCCGAAATTCAGACGGGCGCTGGGTCAGTCTCAATGGCGAAACTGGAGTTACCAGTGGCCCCGCTGCCTCCAGGCACCGTAGGACAAACATATAGTCGCCCTTCTCATCCAGTCCCTGCCGACGAACATCCCCGAACGGGCATGTTGGCCGTTCGAGATGACGGGTCCATTCCATTCCTGAGCGTTCAGAATATGGGCGGCATCAAAATGAAGAGCGGTATCTGGTTATTTGAATCGCGTCGACCACTCGATCCGGGTGCGTGCCAGATTGTCCGAGTTGAAGCTCGACAAACAGCCGCTGATGTAGAACCTTATGCGACTCGATTCGTCCGCCTGATTCCAGGCCGGATTGTTTATCTCGATTTTTGATTGCTGGTTTAATGCATCCCAGTCGGCTGCCGGAATCTGAACTGCTGGGTCAGTGTGTTGTGCGTCGCACGCGGCACACCGGTCCAGGAGGACAGCATCGCAACAAGGTCGAGACAGCCATAGAGATTATCCACACGCCGACCGGGATCGCAACATTCGCCGCTGAGCGGAGAAGCCAGGAGGCGAATCGTCAGGTAGCCGTCTTCCGTATTCGGCTCCTCCTGGCGATTCGCCTCCGTGCCGTTGAATCATCCGAGGTTCTGCCCTCCACGCTTTGGGAGTCACGCTGCCGCAACCAGCGAATCTCCTGCAACGAGAATCATAACGACTACCCCTCTTTGCTGGCAGAAGCTCTCGACGCGATTGACGCCAAAGAATACGACGTGCGCCGCGCAGCTGCTGCACTGGGCTGCTCCACCACCCAGCTCATTCGATTTATCGCAAAGAGTTCCGAGGCGTGGACCTCTGTCAATGCGGAACGTGTCAGTCGTGGACTCAATCGCTTGCAGCCCTGATTTCACAGGCCACAATGCAACCTGTCAGTTCCAACCTCCATTGTGACAGGACTTGTCATGCCCCCAGCAGATCATCCCGCCGCCAGCTCGCACTCCTTATCGAACCATTCCAATTCAAACCCTGAAAAGATCACTCTCGCGATGATGCGAGAAGTTCTGTCCGTTCCATTGCTCTGCGACGCTTTGGACTCGTTCGGCTACACACGTCAGTCGCCTCGGCTTCCCATCGTTCCCATCACGATGCCGGACGTGACATTGATCGGTCGCAGCAAAACATCGCTTTGGGCCGACATGGCTCACCCGGATCCTGAGCCTTACAAACTTGAACTGGCCGCTGTTGATTCCTGTCGTCCCGACGACATTCTTGTTTGTGCCGCTTCAGGCTCCAATCGCTCAGGAATCTGGGGCGAACTTCTGACCACAGCCTCTCGCAATACTGGCTGCGTCGGTGTCATTGTTGATGGAGCCGTGCGTGATGTTGCAAAAATGAAAGCCATGAAGTTCCCGGTCTTTGCGCGAGGTATGAATCCTTACGACAGTCGCGACCGGCAACGAGTGATCGATATCGATATTCCGATTGAGCTGGATGGCATCCGAATCCAGCCGGGCGATCTGATCGCAGCCGACATCGACGGAATCATCATCGTTCCTCAGGCTGTGGAAGAACAGGTCGTTCGAGCCGCGTGGAAGAAGGCTCACGCAGAAAATGAAGTTCGCGATGCAATCCGCAAAGGCATGTCAGCAACGAAAGCCTTTGAAACGTTCGGCGTTCTTTAGGAACGCAAAATATCGCCCTCGGCGAGGCGAGGGCGATCTAATCAATATCCTGCATGAATCTGATGTTTTACTTGTTGCCTTTTTTCAGGCGAGCAACGACATCCATAATTGCCTTGCTGTCGTCAGCCGCGACGACCGAGGTATTCTTTGACGCAATCTTGCCGTCTATTCCGATAACGAATGTCCAGCGTTTGGCTGTCACGCGGCGCGTCAGAATTTCTTCTTTGCCTTCAATCGTCGCCTTCACAGATTTCTCTTCACGAGTCACAGGAACGCCGAATGCATCGGCAACCTTCCCATCAACATCGGCCAGCAGAGCAAAATTCAGATCATGTGCTTTCTTGAATAACCGATGATTCGCAGCCGAGTCACCGCTCACGCCGACAACCTCAACTCCTTCATCTTCAAGCCTCGGGAAGTCATCTCGAAAAGCACAGGCCTGCTTTGTGCAGCCGCCAGTCATATCAGCCGGATAAAAATACACGACGACAATCTTCTTACCAACATGATCTTCGGACTTCCATGTCTCACCTTTGTCGTCTTCAACTTCAAACACAGGTGCGGCATCACCGACCTTGAGGTCTACAGTTTCGTTCGCTATCACAGCCATGGCTCCGGACATCATGATGCAACACCCAACAACAGAACAAATGAAAGACTTTAACATCGAAATGGCTCCTTAAGGGAAAATGGAGGTGAGCAAACTATCTGGGAGGGGGAGAAGACCATCGACACAACTGCCGCTTCAACAAAACTCAGACGACTTCAAAACCACTTCTCTGAGGCCGACGGAGCATCGCGTCAGCGTCAGAATCGCCCACGAAGCTCTCCGCCGCGGGGTTCCACTTCAGTGATCGCCCGAGCCTCAAAGAAATGTTGGCTAAATGGCATGTCGAAACACTGCGGTGCTGACTTTCGACGTCTGAAATCGGCTGTTGACGGGATTCCACGCAATCAAAGAAATTGCCCATGTGATTGACAATAGCATCAAGCTTCCCGGAACGTTCCGGCCGTGTCAGATTATCGTATCTGTAAACATTGAACTGATCTCTTGGCAACGGCATGGTGGCCAGATCCTCGATTGGCTTCCCAGTGATGCTTCCGCGATTCACAAATAAACGGCCTTCCGTTCCTGTGAACAGAATCCCGTTTCGTCCGGTGTCGCTGATCGTCAAAACAACTCCGTTTTCGTATCGAATTGTGGAATCAAAATCGATCGGCACCGTATACCCATCCACAACGTCCGGGAATTTTGCTTTGCCTGCGATCTCAACGGGCAGCGAATTGATAGCCCATTGAGCGATATCAATATGATGAGCACCCCAGTCTGTCATTTGACCACCGGAATAGTCTAACCACCAGCGAAACGTGTAATGAGATCGCTCGGCCAGATACGGCACATCCGCCGTCTGTCCTTGCCAAAGATTCCAATTGAAATGTTTTGGAACAGGAACCCGTTCAAACGGGCCACCGACTTCATTCTTGCCCAGCACAACATCAACGGCCTGCAGCTTTCCGATGCGACCAGCGCGGACCAGTTCAACAGCCTGCCGAAATCTGTGATCACTTCGTTGCCACGAACCCACCTGGATTACCTGCTTTGATGAAGTCGCGACGTCTCGGATCTTCTTGCCTTCGTCAATTGTAAGTGTCAGAGGCTTTTCGCAGTACACGTCCTTCCCGGCACGGCAGGCATCAATCACCATCTTCGAATGCCAGTGATCAGGAGTCCCGATCAGCACAACATCGACATCTTTGGCAGCGAGCAACTCAAGGTAATTCTCGAAAATCTTCGGAGTACTGCCGAACGAGGCTCGCGCCTGTTCGCGAACATGACGATCCACATCACAAACCGCGACGATATCGCCATACTCGCGAGCCTTCTCCGTAATGACGGTTCCCTGATACCGCAGTCCGATCGCGCCGATCCCGGGACGCTCAACGCTGTGGCGAGGCATTGATGCGGCCAGCGTTCGACTGAAGGTCACGGGAGGAATAAAACCCATCGAGGCGAATGCCACTGATGCCTGCAAAGCCTGCCGTCGTGTCGTCATGCGATGTTTCATGGATCACCTCGAGTTTTCTTGCTCTCTGATGGTGGGAAAGATTGCTCAAACAATCCTCTCACGCCGAAGAGTGAATTGAATGGGAACAACAAAACAGGTCTACTTTGAAACAGACGTCGCTTCCGTCTCTTTGGGCGCAAGTTCCAAAACCGCCTTCACGACATTCGCCCAGATCTTGTAGCCTTTTTCGTTCATGTGCAGGCCGTCATCAAGCAACAGATCAGCATTCGGCTTGCCATCCGCCGTCAACATCGGCTCCCAGACATCAGCATAGTCTGCAAGCGAATCCTTATCGCAGTCAGCCTTGATCATTGAGTTGGTCTCCCGGATCTTGTCAGCAAGTGCCCAACGTTTCACACTTGGCTTTATACCGATGTAAACCACTTGTTGACATTCCGGGAGCTTCGTTCGAACGGCTTCAACGAACTGCTGAAAATCCGCGTAAACGGTCTCGGGAGTCTTTCC
The DNA here is from genome assembly GCA_046349735.1 of Planctomycetaceae bacterium. Classification (GTDB taxonomy): domain Bacteria; phylum Planctomycetota; class Planctomycetia; order Planctomycetales; family Planctomycetaceae; genus SXXK01. The sequence goes on along the minus strand of JAXMBU010000045.1, from coordinate 31,623 downwards.
GGAGGCAATATCGTTGTCGCCGGCATACACCACAATGGCAGATGGTTTTAAGGGAACAACGATTCGATCAAAAAAATGAACTGAATCAGACAGGAACGAACCGCCAAATCCGTGGTTCGCGGTCACCAAATCAGGAAATGAATCCTGCAGCTTCCAAAGCCGAATACTGGAACTGCCGACGAACAACACGACTCCAGAAGCCGACTCCCCGGAAATAATCTTCTGTTCAATCTCAACAATCGATTTTTCCCATCGCCCAGGTGATTTTTCATCAGCCTGCAGAGACATCGACAGCAGCCCGAAACAAAGACAGCCGACAAGAATGCATCGAAAACGCGAATATGGGTGTTTCATGAATCGGTATCTCTAACGTATTGATTTTCGGAAACCGTCGGTCAGCATACGCGACAAAGACGAATTGTTCCATCTCCGGAGACTTCTAAGGTCATGACAAGCACTGCGCGACATCGTCGACTCATGGTGATCAACGTTGTTGGTCTCACTAGTCAGATGCTCGGTGAGAATACTCCAAACATCAGCCGACTCCTGAAGACAGGTTTTTCTCGTCCGCTACAGACGATATTTCCAGCAGTGACCTGCTCAGTGCAGGCAACGCTCCTGACCGGGCTTCTGCCGTCACAGCACGGAATCGTTGCTAACGGCTGGTACTTCCGAGATCTTGCCGAAGTCATGTTCTGGAAGCAATCGAATCATCTGATCTCCGGCGAACGTGTCTATCAGTCGGCTCGTTTTCGAAATCCAGAACACACCACGGCCAAGATGTTTTGGTGGTACAACATGTATGCTGACGTCAATTGGTCCGTGACTCCTAGACCGTCTTATCCGGCGGACGGCCGTAAGATACCGGACATCTACAGTGCTCCTGTGAACTTCCGCGATCAGCTGCAACAGAAGCTGGGAAAGTTTCCGTTGTTCAACTTCTGGGGACCGACTGCCGACATCCGCAGCACCGCGTGGATTGCAGATGCCAGCGTCGATGTCTTCCAGTCCTGTCAGCCCTCAATGATGCTCGTCTATCTCCCGCATCTGGACTACAACCTGCAGCGCTGGGGACCAAACGATTCAAGAATCTCGGAAGACATCCGACGCGTCGATCATGAAGCAGGAAAGCTCATCGCTGCCGCTGAAGCGACCGAAGCTGATATCGTCGTGTTGTCAGAGTATGGGATTACCGAAGTTCGCCGGCCCATACATTTGAATCGTATTCTGCGAGATGCAGGCCTGCTGGCTGTTCGTCGCGAATCATGCGGTTGGGAAACTCTCGACTGCGGTGCTTCAAGAGCGTTTGCGGTGGCTGATCACCAGGCGGCTCATATCTATATCAAAGACACTGCTGACGTCCCGCGTGTTCGGCAGTTGCTGGAACGCGTCGAGGGAGTAGAGCGGGTGATTGATGGGGAAGGGCAGCGTCTGGCTGGAATCGATCACGAGCGAAGTGGCGAACTTGTCTGCATCAGCCAGCCGGACTCCTGGTTCACCTACTATTTCTGGATGGACGATAATCTAGCCCCTGATTACGCTCGAACTGTCGACATCCACCGGAAACCCGGCTACGACCCCGTGGAACTTTTCGTGGACCCAAAGATCAGGTTCCCCAAAGTCCGCGTTGCCCGGCGGCTAGCCCGAAAAATGCTGGGGTTTCGCTATTACATGGACCTGATTGGGCTCGACGCATCAATCGTCAAGGGTAGTCACGGCCGGGTTCCTGATGCCAATCGGATCGAAGAGGATGGCCCGGTTCTCGTTTGCTCCACGAAACGTGTGGAACGTGACGAATTGCATGCAACAGATGTTCGAAATCTGCTTCTCGACCTGCAATTTGGAGTTTGACGCTGGAGGATCACCCTTCTTCCAGCCAAAATGCATCGCGAACAAAAGGCCGACACTCCACCCGGATTTCGAGGTGGACTCCCGACTCAGCGGCCGCCTGTTTCCAAGTAAATTCGTATCGACAATATTTAAGATTCAGTCAGACATAGAGGACTCCAGACAATGGCTGGCCCACCAAAACCAGATCCCAAAAAAGCAGATGCTGGCAAGAAACCTGCCGACAGCGCGGCCGAGCAGGAAGATGTTGAGCAGGTACTTTTTCAGGGACCGCTTTTTGGGCGTGAGTCCAATCTTAAAGCCAACGCAAAACTGGTTCAGGCTGCTCTTGTTCCAGTGAAGCAGATGATGTCCGACGCCTTGTCCCGGCGCGCTCACACACTGCTGATGGAACCACGCGAAGGTCGACTTGGCATTCGATTCGTGATCGATGGAATGCCATATCCGGCTGCCGCTGTGCCTGGACAAAAAGGCGTGGCAATGGTTCAAATGCTGAAGTTGCTGGCAGGTCTTGACCCTAATGATCGCAAGACAGCTCAGGCCGGGGGAATTAAAGCGGAGTTCGACGGGCTGCCTTACAACCTGATGGTGGAGTCCGTGCCGGCTGGCGGTGGCGCGGAGCGAGTTCGCGTCAAAATTGAAAATAAAAAAGTTGTTCGCCAGAAGCCGTCTGAGGTTGGCTTGCCCGATCATCTTAAGAAGAAGATCCGCGAGTTCACATCGTCCCGAAGTGGCGTCGTTTTGATTTGTGGTCCACCCGACTCCGGAGTCACAACTCTGGCCATCGTGGCCTTGCATAGTGTCGACCCTTACCTGTACTCGGTTTACAACCTCGCCGACATGAAGGGTAAGGAACTGATCAATGTGACCGAGTTCAAACCGGAGCCCGGACATGATCTGGAGTTGTCATTTGACCGCATCCTGCGCCGTGAAGCGGATGTGATTTATCTGAATCCTCTAACATCTCCTCAGGATGCACAGACAATCTTCCAATATGCAGATCGTCTTTCGTTCATTATGGAGATTCCAGCTAATACACCAACCGAGGCGATCAGGAAACTCATCGAATGGGTTGGCATTGACGAAGTCATCAAAGGCCTCAAGTGCGTCCTCACTCAAAAGCTGATTCGCAAACTTTGTGATGACTGCAAGCAGGCGTTTCGACCAAATCCAATGCTGCTCAAGAAGCTTGGACTGCCTCCCGAAACATCCGTCCTCTATCGAGCTCCACTGCCTCCGCCTCCGGATGATCCGAAAGCCCAGACAGTTGAAGAACTATGTGCCGATTGCGATGGAGTTCCGTACCATGGTCGAGTCGCCGCATTTGAGATGCTGGAAATGACCGACACAATGAAGGAAGTCATCGCCGCCGGCGCCGCTCCCGATGCGATTCGTAAACAGATGGCAGAAGATGGTCAAACCACTCTTCAGAAGGATGCCATCCGACTGGTGGCTGAAGGCAAGACTTCACTTGAGGAAGTCCAACGTACGTTCAGCCCCGGCGGACCAAAGAAGAAGCCAGTCCCACCACGACCAAGACCTCCTGGAAATTGAGATGCTTTCCAGATCATGACAAAGTGTTTGCTGTTGCTGTCCGCCGGCGAGACGAAAGCTTCAACGGCTTATAAAAGATCATCGTCGAGTTGATTGATTCCGGCTGCATCCCACGGATGGCACCGAAATCTCGGCCCTCTTTTCCTATTTCATTCGCACGAAAGTACTGGTCTCATGCAGAGGTCTTCTCTTGCCGCATTGTTGGCATGTCTGTTTGCATTGAGCACTCTCCAGGGAGCTGAAGAACTTCCGGGACTGGTCAAAGAGAAACCGGCTGAAGGTTTCTCCGTGCAAATAGAGCAGGGCTGGATGGTCGCTTATGAGATGGCGATTCCTGGCACTGACGTCAAGTTTCGAATGGTCCCGGTCCCCGGCGGCGAGTACCTGATGGGGAGTCCGGCGACTGAGCCACACCGCAAAGACGACGAAGGACCACAACGAAAGGTCGTGGTCGCTCCATTCTGGATGGGTGAGTGCGAAGTCACTTGGGCTGAGTTCCGTCAGTTCATGGAATTGTACCGTATTCTCAAAGAGCTTCAGGCGAACAGGATCCGAACCGTCACTGATGCCAATCGGATAGATGCTGTCACCGCCCCAACACCACTCTATATGCCGGACTTCACATTCGAGTTTGGCGATGACCCGAAACTGCCGGCCGTTTCGATGACGCAGTATTCTGCCAAGCAATACACCAAGTGGCTTTCAGCAATATCCGGCCAGCAGTTCCGTCTGCCAACCGAAGCAGAATGGGAATATGCCTGCCGAGCTGGAAGCACGACGGCTTACTCATTCGGTGATGATCCGGCGATGTTGGCTGAGTACGGCTGGTTCGAATCAAACACCGAAAAGAAGGGTTCACGTGTCGTTCGACAGAAGAAGCCGAATGCCTGGGGACTGTACGACATGCACGGCAATGCCGCAGAATGGGTCATCGATGGTTACGCGAATTACATGCCTCAGGAAGCGGTCGTTAATGCTGCGAAAGACTGGGCACGAACCGACAAACCTGATCCTCGAGTCGTCCGTGGTGGATCGTGGGAGTTCCCGGCTGCAGATTGTCGATCTTCAGCTCGACTGCCTTCAGATGACGAAGCATGGAAGTACCAGGACCCGAATCTTCCACTAAGTCCATGGTGGTACACGGACGACCCAGCTCGCGGAGTTGGCTTTCGCCTGCTCCGCCCACTCCAGACTTTGCCTCGCATGGAGATCGAAGACTTCTGGAAGATCGATTCGGAAGATATTCAATACGATGTCGATGACCGGCTCAATGAGGGCCGAGGCGTTCTGGGTCTCGTTGATAAAGAGTTGCCAAAGGCGATCCTTGACCTGCAGAAGAAGAAGTAATCTCGAGGGGTCCGCTAGACGCCGAAAATCTGGAATCTATTCAGTGTTTTTGGTTCATCACCTCAGATGGCCCGATTTCTGTCCGAACTGACCAACAAGATCAGGAATTCTCATGAGCTCTCAGACCCCACGGCCTCAACTGCGTGCTGGCATGGTTGGCATGGGAATGATCTTCGATGAAACCTATCGACCGTTCCTGGAATCGGTTCACGCTAAAGGGCTCTACGATCGTCGCTTTGGAGACCTCGACGTCACAATGGTGGCCGTCGCAACAAAGACAGGCCAAAGAGCTGATCGCTATCTTGCTCAGTCGAAAGGAAAGATTCCTTCCTTTCAAAGTTTTCGAGGTGAGGATGCCGTTCAGCAAATGCTGAGCGATGGTTTAACTTTCGCCTGTGTCGCCACTCCGGACGACCGACATTTTGAAGCTTCAAAAGCGATTCTTGAAGCGGGCGTTCATCTGCTGGTTGAAAAGCCATCCGTGCTGTCGTTGCAGGAGATTGACCAATTAACAACGATCGCAGAAGAGAAAGGGCTGTTGGCTCGAGTGGTCTATCACAAACTGCTCGACCCTGACCACAAGAAGCTCCGAACACTGGTGCACGATAACGTCCTGCAGCACGTGAACAACGGCTACTGCTCGTTGCTCGAACCACGCCAGATTTCCGGCAGCCAGTTTTCCGAATGGATCACTGGCCGTAATCCTGGAACGTACGTCGCCGTGCACTACATCAAGCTGATCGACTTCACGTTCGGCGGTCGCCTGAAAACTGTGATGTGTACGGGGCAACGTGGTCTTGTCGGTCCAAGGGATGGGAATACATGGGACAGCTGCCAATTGCGACTGATTTATGAATATGAATCTGGTCGCGAAGCGGCCTTTGATATCCATACATCATGGGTCACGCCTGACAATTTTCCGGGGTATGTTGAGCAGGAAGTTCAGTTCCGCTTCGACAACGGCATCTGGAATGGTCACTCTCGGAAACGCGGAGTTGAATTGACCGTCGAGAACATGACTCCATTTAAGATGAAGAACACGATCAATAACCACTACAATGGAAGCTTCCTCGAACCTTGGGGTGAGCGTTCTCAACGAGGCTACGGCATTGAAGTGATCGACCGGTTTGCTCGCGAAGTGGCGTTCGTGGAACATGGTGGTCCTGCCGATCATCGTTCGCAGCGACTCGCAGAAATCCGCAAACTCGATTATGCAGACCTTTCTGCCGATCGCCAGGTTGTTGCGGCGGTGCAGGCCATGGAAATGATTCTTGAAGAGCAGGCTAAAGGCAATCCGGATCGCGTCGCCCGGTATGACGGCCGAAATCTGACACTAACGTAGTGACGCCTGGCCCGATTCGCACTGCAAAGTCACCGTTAAACCAAATCAAAAGCCCGGCGTTGTTCCCAACGCCGGGCTTTTTTGTATTCTGTTGATCGGTCAGCCAATCCCACCCGGCCGATTGTTCAGACGAGAAAAGAGAAATCCTGATGCAAGATGCAGGCCATGGCCCGCGCGCCCACGACGCGTCGAACCAGAAGCAGTCATCAAGTGACCAGCCAACCAGCGGCATTCCCGCCTGGGGAACCGCGGATCTCCCGTCGCCAAAACCTCTTGGACTCAAGAACCTCGCAGGGTTGATTGGCCCTGGAATCGTCATGTGCGGAATCCAGATCGGCGGCGGCGAATGGCTGCTGGGACCGGATACCACGGCGAAGTATGGCGGAGGACTGATGTGGATCGCTACGATCGCGATCATCACTCAGGCCTTCTACAACATCGAAGCCGGACGTTACGCTCTCTACTGTGGCGAACCGGTTTTCACTGGCTTCATGCGAACCGCTCCCGGCCCGGGATTCTGGATGGGCGTCACTCTTTTGATGAGCCTGTCGTTCTTTATACCCGGCCTCTCGACCAACGCAGCCGTCCTGATCGCGACTCTCTGGCTGGATCGACCGCCAACTCCGAACGACAGTTTCGTGGTCAATACCATTGCCTATCTCTGCCTCGGCGGAGTCATCCTGCCGGTCCTGATCGGCGGCAAGGTCTATAACACTCTGCAGGTTGTGATGACGGTCAAGGTCTTTTCGGTACTTGGATTCTGCCTGTTCCTGGGACTTTGCTTTGTCAGTCCACAGGGATGGATCGATGTCTTCAGCGGCTTCCTGAAGTTTGGCAACATTCCCACCAAAGATGCGGCAGGCCATGATACGGTCACCAACGTTTTTGCATCACTCTGGAAAGACGGCACACTGCCTGTGCTGGCCCTGGGCAACATCGCTATGTTAGGAGCCTTCGCGGGTTATGCCGGTGGCGGCGGACTAAGCAATTCGACGTACTCCAATTTTGTGCGAGACAAAGGCTGGGGAATGGGACATGAAGTTGGCGCAATCCCCAGTGCTGTCGGTGGTCGTAATGTGGCACTCAGCCATGTGGGAAAAGTGTTTCCGCTGACCGAAGAAAACCTGCGTCGCTGGCGAGGCTGGTGGAAACATATTCTGGCCGACCAGATTCTGGTCTGGGTTCCCGGTTGTTTCATGGGGATGGCCCTTCCAGCATTGATGTCGATCCAGTTTTCGCGCCTTTCCCCGATGTACGGGAAAAGTGTGACGTATTCTCAGCCGCTCATCACGGCGGACGGAATCCGACACAGCGAGGCCCTCGGAACCTGGGCTCCTTTGCTTTGGACGGCGTCGCTGATCGTAGGATTGCTTGTGTTTCTTCCCAGTCAGATGTCGATCGTCGACGACTTTGCCAGACGATGGACCGACATTCTTTGGTCAGGCAGTCGACGAGTTCAGAAGCAACTTCGGACCAATCAAGTCCACTATTTGTATTATGCGATTCTCGGCGTCTACACCGTCTGGTCATTTGTTGTCGTCACACTATTCCTGACGGTTATGGACTCTCCCAAGGTCATGACCTACGTCATCGCCAACGTCAACAACGCCGCACTCGCCATCACCTCGTTTCATATCCTCTGGATCAACTGCCGACTGCTTCCCGAGCCACTGCGGCCGCGATGGTATCAGCGAGTTGGCATCGCCGCCTGCGGAGTTTTTTATTCGGCATTGGCCATGCTCGTCTTCTGGGCCGAAATTCTGCCCAGAATTCGAGGCTGAGCAGCCAAGAAAGCGGAGTTGCCCCTTAATGCCTGATCCTCGTCAGTGCAGCGCAGGATTGTTACAATGTCAGAACAATCGCGATCCAAAGCGTTTCGCGGACTTCCAGTCTCCTTGTTTAGGTCAATTCAGACAGCAACTTCGGAATGTCAGCTCAAGCTACAGATCAGGGCAGTTCAAACGACCGATCTGACGAAATCGTGCAGACTCAGTATGTGGACCTTTTTCAGCCGCCGCATCTGCTTACATTCGCCAGCGGTGAAACACTCGGTCCGGTCAGAGTCGCCTATGAAACCTATGGCGTGCTCAACAAAGACGCCTCCAACGCCATCTTCATTTGCCACGCTCTAACCGGTGATGCTCATGCGGCCGGAGTGCATTCCTCGTCAGATCGCAAACCGGGCTGGTGGGACGGCTTTATCGGCCCCGGCAAAGGGATCGATACCAACAATTACTTCGTAATTTGCGCGAATGTACTCGGCGGGTGCCAGGGAACAACAGGTCCTGGATGCGTGAACCCTGTCACGGGAACTCGCTTCTGCCTCAACTTCCCATTCCTCACGGTCAGAGATGTGGTCACCGTTCACTCTGAACTTGTCCGACATCTGGGAGTAAAGCAACTGCTGGCCGTGATTGGCGGTAGCCTTGGTGGGATGCAGGTTCTGGAATGGTCGGTTCGTTTTCCGGATCAACTGAAGGCGGCTGTTGTGCTGGCTTCGGCTCCAAAATTGTCGGCACAAGGGATTGCGTTTAACGCCGTTGGGCGACGAGCGATCTATGCCGACCCGGGGTTTGCCAACGGAGATTATTACGACTCCGAAGGCCCACGTTACGGCCTCGCACTGGCTCGTATGGTGGCTCATATCACCTATCTGTCAGAGGACTCCATCGAACTTAAGTTTGGTCGGCGACTTCAGGACAGCGATCGCTTCGCCTATAGCATGCAGAAAGAGACCGAGTTCCAGATCGAAAGCTATCTGCATTATCAGGGCAAACGATTCGTGCAGCGATTCGATGCAAACAGCTACCTCTATCTCACGCGCATGATGGACTACTTTGACTTGTCAGAAGGATTCCCTTCGCTTTCTGCTGCACTCGCACAGACGAAAGCTCGGTTCCTGGTCGCCTCTTATGATACGGACTGGCTGTTTCCCACAAGTCAGAGCCGCGAACTCGTATCGGCTTTGCTGCATGTTCGGCGGCATGTGTCTTTTATCGAGCTGCGCTGTCCGTTCGGACATGATTCCTTCCTGATCGATATTGATCCTCTCGCAGCTTTGGTGTCCCCGTTTCTCGAGCGAACATTTGAATCCACCAGTCCCTAGCAGATCTATCGGATCGTGACTTCGTCGCAATGCCAAACTCCAATCGCTACCAGATGCCTGACCCGTCGATTCAGCTCACCGATGAGTTGATCATGCACCATATTGATCGTAATAGCCGAGTCATCGACCTTGGTTGTGGTGACGGTCGACTGATGCAACGACTTCATGACGAAATGGGCTGCGAAGTGATGGGGGTGGAGGTCGAACAATCCAACATCGTTGCCATTATCCAGCGTGGACTTCCAGCCATTGCAGCGGACCTGAACGAGGGTCTTGTTGACATCCCAAATGACAGCTTTGACTTTGCTGTTCTCAGTCAGACACTGCAGCAGGTACGAAATCCAAAGCTGCTGCTGCTGGAAATGCTCCGCGTTGCACGCCGAGCACTCGTCGTCGTGCCCAATTTTGGACATTGGCGAGTTCGCATGGAAGTTCTGCGACGCGGCCGAACGCCAATCACTCAGGCCTTGCCCTATGAATGGTACGAAACACCAAACGTGCACTTTATGTCGATGCGTGACTTTCGTGACCTGATGGACGGCATCGGTCTCCGCATTGTCAAGGAAAGTCCGATCATCAAAGGTCGCTCCGTCGATCAGCTTTGGGGGGCAAATCTTCGAGCCGATAGCGCGTTTTACCTGCTGGAACGAAATCCCGGCAAAGGGTAATTAATCGCCCGACAAAACTACCCAAAACCCGATCTCACCGGCACGGTGGTGCATCCCGACAGGCGAAACTTCGGCAATTTCGGCTGGTTGAGGGCTTCGATGGTCGAAAATAGGCGTTCATTCGCACACTTCTGGCGATCAGAAGGCGGTAGATCGCATTCCGACTCAGACCTCGTATTGACCCCAAAAACCGACCGTCGGATACTGCCCGATGGCATTCTCAATGGCGGAGTCTCGCGCAGAGCGTACTCAGTTGCCCACTTGGAGTGCCACTGGAATCACAAAGCTCATGGATGGGCGCTGCACATTTCTGATGATCCTTCTCTCCGGCGCAATACAGGCAATCTGTATCGCTCAGGACAGCGGACCAGAACTGCGCGCAACGCCGAATGACAATTCGTCCGGCATTCTGGTTCTGGCTGACGGAAAAGTCCTGGATGGCCGCTTTCTTCCAAGACCCGATGGATATGAAGTCGAAGTGCAGGGCGGCCGCATGTTTATTGAATCGGCGCGAGTGCGATTCATCGCTCGAGATTTCGAAGACGCGTACCAGAGAATGCGAGCCTCGTTTTCTGAACTCACCCCGCAGAGTCATATGGAACTGGCGCGGTGGTGCCTGAATAACAAACGTACAGATCTGGCGCGTCGAGAAGTTCTTGATGCGCTCCATAAAGATCCGAATCGAATCGATGCTCAACGACTCCTGCAAAGTCTCGTTCAGCAATCCGAACAAGCTCCGAAATCATCCCGCGGAAGTGGTCTGAGTGAATTCCCTGCGCTCGCGCGACCTGCGGGGCCTGTCCCAGAAGCACGTTCTCTGGCAGGATTATCTCGTTCCGTCTCACAGGATTATACTCGACACATTCAGCGAATCCTGATGAACAACTGCGCCAGTGCCGGTTGTCACGGAGTCCGCACAACATCATCCTTTCAATTGGCATCTTCACATCGAGGAACGAGTGTTTCGATCGCAGAGAGAAATCTGGCAGCGGTCATGAAACAGATTGATCTCAGCCGACCATCTTCCAGCCCGCTGTTGTCAGTACTGGAAGGTAATCACGCCAATACCTCAGCGCCCCTGTTTCGAGGACGCAGTGGGGCAGCGCAGATGAAGACTCTGCGAGATTGGGTTGGTGCCGTATCAAATGACATCGCCCCCGAGCTGAACGAAGAGATGCGTGAGCGGCAGGAACAAATTCAACTGGCCTCCATGTCACAAGCCATAGAACCTGAATCAGAAGCGGCCGTAGATGAGACCACAATGGGTCTCCATGGTCGAGTTCTTACGACAACCGAAACCGATGTTCGTTTTCTTCAAAAGGCATCGCGAGCGAACGCCCGTGATGCTTTCGATCCGGCAGGATTCAATCAACGGTTCGGTAAGCCCACAAGTACACAGAACTCTGACCAAGCACCGAAAGACAATGAGAACATGTCCAATGAGACGAACGAAAGCCTGATTCAGAATTGAGCACTCCTGAGTGCAATCTCCGGAATCAGATTTTGAAGACCGTCCTCTCTGGAATTTCGAAAACTGCCTTTGACTGATCAAAAACTGACCTGCGTTGAAATTCGATTCCAAAATTCTGCGACACCACCAGACCCTCAATTTTTCCAGAGAGTCTTTGGCGGAGGATCCTGCGATGATCAAGAAACCTATCCTGTTGTCTCTGGCCTGCAGCATGTTTTTCTCGACAGGTTGCGCCGCCAAGAATCGCTGGTTTTCGCGAAAAGATTACTCCGAAATTCAGGATCCGTTCATGGAAACGGAAGCGGTTGCGTCAAAAGACGAATCATCTTCGTCCGAAGGATCTCGAGACAGCGCGGGGCGTGCCAAGCTCGGCGGAACGACAAGTTCACCATCGGCTGTCGCGAAATCTGAATTGTCACCGGGCTCACCGCCGAAATCGGTTCTTCAAACTGGAGCTTCCGAAGACGGAGTTGCCAAGTTAGGTCGAGTCGCCAACGCCTCGTATCCTGAAAAAACCGCAGCCGCTGGCACATCATCCGCACAAGGGGCTGCAACCGCAGCAAATCCTGGTGTACGCTCCTACCAGGGACCTGCGTTATCTGACTTCCTTAGCCGCAAACAGGCTGAGTCAGTCACAGCAGCGGCAGACAAAGCCAACGCTGTCACTCGTACCGCAACTGAGGTCGCAAAGAATCCGGCGAGTGCCATTTCTCCAGCGGCCAGAGCTGCAGCGATTCCGGACTTGAGCGAAGAAGCTGCGGGGTTCGACAACTTCCTGCAGAAAGGTACGGACACAGTCCATTCAAAAGCTAAACAAGTGGCAAGCAAAGTTGAGGAGACCGAACAGTCCGCTGAAGACTTCAGCTCATGGGCTACTCAGGAAAAACAGAAATGGACTCAGGAAACTAATAACGCTGCCGCTGCGGTCTCATCAGCTCCAGCAGCCGCAAAGCATCATGTCAAATCAACCGCCAGCCAAATTCGCAAGGCCGCAGACGATGCCGTCATGGATTTCGAAACTCCCGACTTCGAAACTCCTGAGTTCGACGAATCAGCCACAGCACGCCCGCTTCTGAAGAGGTACGCTCCAGCGCCGACTGCCGCTGACGAAGAGCCTGACTTTGAGTTTGAGCAGGCTCCGTCGAAACGAAAGACAACAGAATCAAACCCGTTCGATAATCCTTTCGACGATGAAGAAGTCAAAGAAATCCCTTCCACAAACAAATCGACATCTCAGAAAGCTAAATCCGGAGTGACTCCACAAAAGTCCCTGGATTCTACCTTCCAGATGGACAGCGGCTGGAAGCCATCAAATCTGACGTACGAATAAGCATGAGGGGTATTCAGTCCGATTGCTTCTGATTCCTCACCAGAGTAGAACATCGCCCGAAAAACGTCAGCCCACCCTGAGTTTTCGGAGCTCTTCGCGATGAGGTCTTTGCTGTTTCCATTCGTCCTGTTCACCGTACTCGCCTCATGTCAACTTAAGGCCCAGGCTGGGTTAAATCCACCAAATGTGGTAGTCATCTTCATAGATGACATGGGCTATGCTGACATCGGTCCGTTCGGAGGAAACCCGGCCTTAACTCCACACCTGAATCAGATTGCAGCCGAGGGTCGGAAGTTCACAAACTTCTATGTTTCACAGGCCGTTTGTTCCGCATCGCGAGCCAGCCTGTTAACCGGTTGCTACAACGTGCGACTCGGAATTCTCGGCGCGTTGGGTCCGAATTCCACGCAGGGCATTCATGCGGATGAGATGACTCTGGGAGAAGTCTGCCAGCAGAAAGGGTACGCCACCGCCTGCTTTGGCAAGTGGCATCTGGGACATCATCGCCAGTTTCTGCCGCAGCAAAACGGCTTTGATGAATACTTCGGCCTTCCTTACAGCAATGACATGTGGCCGTTCCATCCCGAGGTCCGTCATCTGCCGATGGAACAGCGTCTCAAGCATTGGCCGCACCTTCCGCTGATCGACGGCAATGACGTCGTCACAAGCGAAGTCACTGATATCGAGCAAACGCAACTCACGACGTGGTACACCGAGAGGGCCGTTTCATTTATCGATCGAAATGCCGAGAAGCCGTTCTTTCTCTACGTTCCTCATTCCATGGTCCATGTTCCGCTCTACGTTTCCGAACGCTTCAAGGGGAAGAGCGGGGCAGGGCTGTTCGGTGATGTTGTGATGGAAGTCGACTGGTCCGTCGGCCAGATTATGGAGGCCTTGAAGCGAAATCATCTCGACGAGAACACGTTGGTCATCTTCACTTCTGATAACGGTCCATGGCTTAGTTATGGTGAGCATGCCGGCTCAGCTGGACACCTGCGTGAAGGTAAAGGCACTATGTTCGAGGGCGGTTGTCGAGTTCCCTGCTTGATGCGATGGCCCGGAAAAATCCCGTCGAACACAACCTGTGATGTACCGGCGATGACGATTGATGTACTGCCAACAGTCGCTAACCTCATTAGTGCCGAATTGCCGGAACACCCAATTGATGGCCGCGACATCTGGCCGCTGATCGCAAATAACGCGGACGCCAAATCGCCTCAGGACGCCTATTATTTTTACTGGGGAAACGAACTCCATGCCGTCCGCAGTGGATCATGGAAACTGCATTTCGCTCATGGTTATCGAAGCCTGAACAACAGGCAGGGCGGTAAAGATGGCGTTCCTGCGAAGTACGACAGCCTGGCTATCGAACAGTCCTTGTTCAATCTGGAATCTGATCCCGGCGAAACACAAAACGTCGCCGAACAGCATCCCGCCGTTGTCCAGAACCTGATCGCGCTCGCCAATAAGGCGAGATCTGAACTGGGAGATGGCAAGCAAAAAGGTTCCGGCGTGAGACCGGCGGGGGCCTTCGCTAAAACAAAGTAATCCATGAGCTGCAGGAAATCTTCATCGACGTATTTCCGCCACGATGCATTCAGAAACGCATCTTCGCATCGCCGGCCCGTACGCCGTCAAGGCGATCAAACGAATGCTGAATCTTTGCCAAAAGGGAAAACCGGGTGTCGGAAGACACGAGGAAATGCCTGAAGTTTTCGGCACACAGAAAACACCGCAAAACTCCCACACAACACAATTACCCCATCCCCATTAGACGCCTCAATCAACCTTTGATAACTTGCCGGTATGACGGAGCAAAAGGATGTCTCATGGCAAGATGCCAATCGATTTACCGGGGATTGATGTCTATGAAAACAATCGTGCGCATTGTGGTTCTGTCTGTTGTGGCATTTTTTTCGTGTATGTCGGATTCACAGGCGGCCGGGCCAGGTGGTTGTCCTCCATGGCGGCCTTGCGGACCCGGAAATTCTTTTGGAGGAAATCGCCTGTTGCCGCAGGGTGGTTTCGGAGCTGATTTTCGCCCCTCCTGTGCGACTCATGACGCCTGCCTCGCTTCAGGGCGATCCCGCCGAGAATGCGACCGTGAATTTTACAACAGCATGAACTGTGCCTGTGAGAGTTCGCGACACCCATTTCTCTGCCGCATGCGAGCATTTCGGTATTATGCGGGCGTGCGACTTTTCGGTGGACTCTACTATTAGTGTGAGCCTGAATCGCTATCCAGGCTCAACCTCCTGAAGACCGAAATGAAAAGACATCAGAGGGACCGACCAAATTGGTCGACTCCCTGATGTCTCTTTTTGTTTGCACGAGTCGTTTCAGAAAGAGTCTGAATCTCGGGCGAGGTCAAACCAATCGATTCTGCAAAAGGGCAACATCGATTGATTCTTAACAGACTTTACAGAACATCGGCTCCAAGAGTTCCGTGCAATTCGGCGAGATACTCGGGAGCAAGTACCCTTGAAAGTTGCTGTCGAGCCGATTCGAGCCGATCGTTGATTCTCATCTGAATCTTCTCTTCCGCATACTCATTGCTGTTCTGGAATGTCTCCAGAGCCTGCACATGTCGCTGCCACAATTCCTGCTCTCGCTGCTGACGCCGACGCAGTCGATCAGCGTACCAATCCGAGGCCAGCATTGCTTCAAGCGTAAACAAATTGCGAATCAAGGGATCATTTATAGTTCGACCTTCAAAGTTTCCATTCACCATAATGTGCAGCAAAGCTTTCAGCGGCGGACACGCCAAATCAACAGAGCCATCTTCAAAGTAGGTTTGAGCAATACGTTCCTGAGCTTCTGCAATAAACAGAACCCCATCTGCAAATGCCGCTTCATCCTGAGATTCAGGCTTCAGAATGGCAGCGTCGAAAACCTTGTTGGGATTGTCGAACACGCGTCCTGCAAACCGCCGAATGAACCGAGACGTGATTCGCCATCCAAGTCTGCTTGCGGGTATCAACTTCCCATCAAAGCTGAAGTCTTCCAGCTTCTCCAGCAACTGCTCAGCGATCAGGAATTTCGGATCTCGCTCCTGCGGACTCAGGCGACACCAGATCTCCGGAATCAGCAGGCTGACGTCGTGGTCAACTCGAACCGCACTCCCGATGTGACCGGCGGGCGTCGAGAAGCCTGCCAACCCGGTCAGCAAGTAACTAACCAGAGCGTTGTTCAGATCTGTAATCGGCCGCAGACAATTGAATGGCCCCTTTGTCAGCGCGCCTTCACTGCCAGCTCCGGTTGTGGACGGACTTTTTCCGGACAAAGCACTGATGAAGTCCATGAACAGCTCAGGCAGTTCCTGATAATGGATCGGATTATAGACGGCCAGAGGTCGGATACCTTTCGCTGGTTCTGCCGGATTATTTCGACGCCCGATCAGCACTGCCTGGACGGGAGAATGCACTGGCTTGTCCAGCGGAACCGCTCGTGACAATCGAATCCCCATCTCACCAACATACCGATTCACTGGGTCGATAAGGTCAGGGCGTGGCTGAAGATATCGTGGATTCTTGCTGGGCACACCATTCACAAGGCGCGGTGTATTAGAACAAACAACATAGCTGTCGTTTGCTTCCTGCATCTCGTGCAGCAGCCGCTGCATTGGTAACGTAAACTGACTGAGATCCACAGGTCGATCACAGATCTCATTCACCTGGCGGCGAGCCAGAGGCTCAAAGTTCACGATAAAATTGTCGGATCGGGCAAGGTCCGCTTCTGTTTGCTTGTCGAGTCCCCGGTGGATTGCATCATCCGGCCGTTGAAACAGCCTGTACTCACAGTTCTGGACAAATTTATAACTCACTTCTTCCGTCAGCACGTTGCCCAGATGCTGCAACACTCGACGAGGAACCACGACTGACGCACTGATATCGTCTTCGGTCTGAACCTTCTGAGCAGGAGCAAAGTCCTGCCGCAGTAACTTATAGGTTCGCCAGGTGTTCTCACCCAACAATCCGACCCGCAGAGGTTCCCACAAGCTTGCGGTCACTGAATTTCAGTTCGTGCCCTGGATGACCGTTCACGATGTCGACCGAAAAGTACTTTCGCCATTCAGTCGGATCACCTGTATGCATCCGTTTGATGATAAACACGATCGCATAAATGTGATCCGGGATCTGCTCCAGCCATTCATTGTAGGCGTCGGTGTAGTCCGGAGATGGCGTCAACAACTTGATAACGCTGCCGAGCGAACGGCTTTTGTCGAGAATTTTTCGGCTTGAGAGACGAGCGTAATCCGGCTTCACCGAACCGTCTGGTCGCCAGCGATCAGAGTAATCGCGATCAAAAATTTCCTGAACCACATCCAGGTCTTTTTCGGCATCTGCGATAAAGACCGGTCCATGCAGCAGATAGTCAGTGATTGATTTGCTGATCTCACTCTTGCCACCACCGCTCACTGTGCAGGGTTTGTGACATAACGCACCCTCAAACAAGGTTCCGATCAATCGCCATGACGGAGCGGCCGGATGTTTCTCCAGCCGGACCTTGTACCCCGACGGGGTCATGTAGATATAGCCCGGACGCAGCGGAATGTAATGCGGCTGGCTGTTGTAGTGCCACGATACACGCTGATCACTAACAGTGAATCTGGCATTCTCGGACACATAAATGACTGTCGGATGCAGTCTGTCGATCGCGTAGCCTTCCGGCCGCACCTCCATCGCAGAACCATAGTCTCTGACAACATCGGCAAACGTTCGATTGTTGTACCGCTTGCTGTCCGCGGAGAACTCTTCACCCAGATTAAAACTGGCAAAGGCCATGGCTCCGCCGGCATGCTCTTCTTCAACCTGCCCCATCAGGTTCGCAGCATAGCTTAACTGAGTCTTGACCTCCTTCTTACAGTAACCGTAATAGTTATCCGCAATCAGCGTGACAATGACACCTTCCTCATCCCGACATGTCAGCTTAAACGGCACACCGTCGTTGTACTTTTCATCCTCTGATTTCCAGCACATACCATCTTCACGCTGGCGTTCCGTGGCATCATCATAGTGCGGCAGTCCACAGTCCTTCTTGGTGATATCAACCAGATGCGGAGCCAAAATCACGCAGCCCGTATGACCACTCCAGTGATGTACATCCAGGGCCGAATCATTGACCGGCAAAAACGGATCGCCAGCATTACCAAAGATTGACTCGACGAAGTCAAGATTGCTGACAAGCGCACCAGGGGCAAAAAAGCGAATCTCCATAGTCTGTTGCTTACAGAATCCCGCCACTTCCGGACACAGCAGAGGCCTGATCAGCAGCGAGACAAACGCACTGGCAGGCTCGGATTCATGATGTGTAAATGGCAGATGCAGCAGTTCCTGCGGCGGATTCATGGCGTGCCGAAACAGCGCGGCGAATGTCACCTTGGGAACGACTTTCTTGTCGCGCGGGATTGGCAAGCCGCCTTCGGTGACATGAAATGTACCTACTGTCGTACGCCGATCATTGGCTGGATTATGCAGGACTCCATTCCGGACACGGTAGGAAGCCCCGTAGCGGTTTGTGTACTGATCGCCGTCATGAGGCAGCGACAATTCTCGCGCGATGCTGTGTCGATCGAGGATCACGGTAAGGTCCGGAAGCCGCATTGCACTACAGCCTTTGACACGGTCAAAGTACCGACGCAAAAAGGCTTCAATCCGAGCATCCGCAGGACAGTGGATGGAGTCCAGTCGTTTCAATCGATGATGATAAGTGCTCAGCAGTCGCGGAGCCCCGAGGCGGTCGTGATCCTCGAAACATTTTGGAATTGGCAAACCATTCGCCAGCAATTTAAGCACGATATAACGCGTGATACTCTGACGCGATTCAGCCAGCTCCGGGCTGGACTGATGAGAGACAAAACCAATTGATTCTTCGAGGTCGCTGAGTGACATCGAGATAGCCCCTGAAACGAAATCCATTTGACATGAACATGGCACTGAACGGTGCCCGCGAATTGCACCACATCGGATCGATTGATGCGAGAAACACTGTACAGGGCCGCAATTTTTTACGGCAAATTCGGGCGATCTTCGAAAACGCGAACGGACACCTGATCGCCGCTTAAGCAGTTCTGCTCAAAATTAACACAGCGGCTGATTGGATCGTCACAGATCCTCTGCCTCAATGAACGATGAACGGGCAGCAAATCGACAGTTCAACTCTATTGAAGTCCCCTAAACCCACACAATTATTGAGGCTGCGAATACCACAACCAGTCGAACGCTTTCCAGAAGTCGGACAGAGCCAACGAAACCCCAAACATGCGCATCTCTGTGAGCGACAGAATTGCGGGAAAGATTGAGACGCGTGGAGACCTGAACCACCGTCTGATCACTAGAAATGATTGGCGAGTTCAACGATCCAACAGCACAAAACTCTACAACAAGCAGACCGTTTCTACAGCCCATCACCAAATGTGCAGACGCACGTCAGCCACAGACCCCATACCAGCATTTCATGCCATGGGCTACAGCTTCGAGATCTGATCCCGTGAAGCGATGAAGGGCAGAACAGACCCGTGCCTACTCGGCTGCGGACGGCGCAGGAGCTGGATCCTTCTCCGGTACTTCGGTGGAGATCGGACGATTCTGAGGGATCTGATAATACGCTGCCGGTTCAGGAGTAACCTCCTGCGACGGATAAATCAGCCATGCTGGCGGCCCAAAGATTGGCAACGGCATAGCACTCACTCTAATTCTGCTTTCTGTAAAGCAAGCAACTCGGCCGGAGGCAGTGCTCAAAAACACTCGGTCAGTCAATGAGTTGTTAATGTGTATTGTGTAGTCTCTCGTTGGAGTCACCACCGGACTTCCGCCGTGCTCTCGTCCCACGGAAACCACATGATCATTCAGATCAACGTAGTAGACCGTGCTCTCATAAATCGCCACCAGGGATTTCACCCCGCCAACTCGCCATGGCACTGCGACATCAATTAACTGACCAATTACTTCTCTTGGAGGAAACGGACGACTTTCTCCGGCAACACTTGCCGCAGCCGCTCGAATCGGCGACACCATTGATTTGAAATCGCACCCGGTAAACACACTGTGTGTCAACTTCCAGGCAGGGATTTCCGGATGCACAACATCCGGATAGAAACTTACGGCTTCGGAAGGACTGAAATCTGTAAACTCAATGGTCAAGACTTTCCCATCCTCACTTAATTCGGCAGGACGCATCCCTGTGGCTTCCCGATCTCCATCCGAAACGTAGATGAGAGGAGATCCATTCCCATCAGCAGCAAAGGTCACAGCCTGTTTTGACCTGCGAAGATCCAACGTAATTGAATTCACCATTTGGCCCGTTGAATTGTTCGAAATGCGCACGGGTTCATGGGCCAACAAACCGTTGCATTCCGCCGACACTGATGCCCCAAAAACGGGAGGAAGCACCTCTTCACCTTCCTTGTTACCTTCAGTCTGGCTTGCAACGCCCAGAACGCCCCTCGAAATCTTCGCTGGCTGACCAGTACGCAAGTTGAACTTCAGCAATTCACGGTTGGTTGTCACAACAAAGACATCGTCCCCGACAACCGAAATTGGGTGCGTCACTGGATGCGACATGGGGATGGTCCAGAGCATTTTTCCGTCAGTCTGAAGTGCAATACAAAACAATCGATTGTTCTCGCAGGCTGCCAGCAGGTACTCATTGTCGTCGCGTGTCACAACCGACAGTGGAGCAGTGGTTGCACTGTTCATGAGAAACTCAAATCGCGTATTCCCTTTTGCAATTCCCGTCATGTCCATCACATAGATGTTTCCAACGTCGGTGGCAAAAGCTAAACGTTCCTGACCAGCAATAGGCGCAAAGTTAATATTCTGAGCAGTCGCAAAACGCCAGTCGAGTGCTCGAATAACACCATCCTTGAGCGTGCCATGAGTGCCGAGATACTGCAATTGTTCGACGTCGTACGCCACGACAGACTTATCCGAAGTCGGGACGAAGATATGTCGAATAACATCAATTCGATTTCCAACGGCAATTTCACGCCGCGTAATCAACGGGGCACCGCTGGCTGCGTTATCAAGCCTGAAGGCGAACAGTTTCTGGCCACTGAATTTATCAAAAGCATGAATGACCGGACCGACAACAACTGCCACCATCTGACTGTCGCTCGTGGCCTTCATAGACACTTCGTCGTTTCGCCCAACCTGAGCAGACCAAAAGCGACGTCCGCTTTCTGTGTTCAGCGCCGTAACAACGCCAGCCGAAGACTGCACAAAGACGACTTCTTCATCCAGAGCAATGTGAGCGACTTTGTCGCGCCCCTTGTTGATCACGGCCTGAGCTTCCCACAGCAGTTTCAGACTGGGTACGTTGTAGATCGTGATGGGTTCAGATTCATCAACAACATCAGCGGGAAGAACGCTTTCCTCGACTGGCGCCACTGCGGCAGTTTCGTCCTGCGCTGAAACAAAATCAATTGTCCCCCATCCTGTCAATATGAGCAAGGCTGTCGTTCGAAGCAGGTCTGAATTTCGAAGCCGTGTTGTTCGGAGCGAAGAGTTCATTGTCCGTGATTCCGCAATTTGCGATACGTAGACGAATCAAAAAAGAACAGCCGCACTTATTCAAAACAAGTGCGGCAACCTGACAAATCAACAACGAAATTACCAAAGAATGGGGCACCTTGGCTATTTACATGGTGACTGATCAGAAGTCTTCAAAACTCGGAAAAACTGCTTTCCCCACATCGAGTGGGTAGAAATCAAGCAGAACCTCCGATCGCTGACATCGTCCATGGTACCAGCAACAGAAAAGCGAACTCCACAATTGACCTGTCCGAAAGTGCATCGTGAGCCAAAACTTCCGGTCCACATCGTAGCTTCGGCACATTCGGGTGGCAAAAAAATCACTGTTCGGCCCCAAATTTACGTCTATTGGAACCCCAGCCCCGGCCCGGCAAGTCGACTTGTGTCGATTGTGCCATTTTTGACATTAAACAGCGTCGGAAGCTTCTTGGCCCATTTTTGATTCGCGGAAGGGCAATACTGCCGAGCGTTCCCTTCAATCGCAGCGACTCCGGGAATTCTTGCCGCGAGGCTGCACGAATGCAGGAACGATGCTCCAGGACAGGTCAAATCCTGCACACACAAAAACATCCCAAACTTCTGAGCCGCAGCTGCCATGAGCAAGGACTCGGTCTGTCCCTTGCAAGCCTTCAATGCAATGCCAGAGTAACCCAGTTCCCGAGCCTGCTGCAGAGACTCATAAGAAACCAGAGCCTCGTCAATCACAACCGGTTTGAACTTTGCAACGTCATGCATTCGAGGGGCGTTCGCCGCATCCAGATTTCTGCTTGTCGGCTGTTCAATATACTGAATGCGGTCAAATGCCCCCGGACTCGCATTTCGAATCCGATTCAGGAATTCGATGACATAGTCTGCCGACTGGCACTTCTCATTGAAGTCACAGGAATAAAACCAGGCGGCACATCCTCGCTCCGCCTGAGCTTCTGCTGTGACCTTTTCAATCGCCAGAACTCGATCCACGTCCCAGTCAAGCTGATCACCAGCCAGCTTGATCTTGAGATGCGTCAGCGTGTCCGCCTTGATCCATTCGCCAAGCGTGACGGGCAATTTATCAGCTGGACGATCTTTCACATCCGCTTCCGTCAACGGATCCATCGCACCGACGAGGTGATACAGTGGCAGGGTCGGGACTGGTTCACGCGACGTGTATTTGTCGAGATACTCTCCCGCAAACTGATTATCGAGAAACTCCCCAAGGTCCGTCTTACAGAACTCTTTCGACAGAGTATTGAAGCTGTTCAGTTTGAGCATTCGACCATACGCATCGTGCACGGCCGCATCGATCGGGCTGGCACAGACAAGTCGAGCAAGTGGAGGAATCGTCTCCGTCACACCTTTTGACTCACATAGCCGCTTCGCCTGATGTTCGTATTCCGATGAGACTTCGAACTCAATTTCCAGTGGATGGCCGAAACCAGGATAGGTATCAAACAAATCGACAACAGTTTTGGCGTAAGCCATCATCAATTGTTCAGTCTGGTTTGGTTCCAGAGTTGCTGAAGGCCACGCCCAGACGTTTCCAACAGGCATGCTTCCATGTCCGGTCGCATGCTTTCCATTGTGCGATTCGACCGTGACTTCGGCATTGATCAGATACGACGAACTAACGACACGGCCACCGAACTTCAGCGGAGCCCGGAACTCAACCGGCTCAAATGACACACTGACTTCTTTGACCTGCACGTCAGTGGCTTTCCCCTGACCCATTTCCGCGTGTCCTCTGCTAAAAAGTGCCCATTTTTCTCATACCCGTCCGTAAGTATTACCTGAGAACGGCGTTCTGAGAAGCATCCGACGGGTTTCACCACGCCTGCCCGGAGAACCCGCGGACAAATCCAGAGGTAAAAAAGCAATTTCAAGGACGGCAACGGAGTCTTCGACAGAACCATCCCTTTCCTTCAGTTTGAAGTTCCTGCTCCTCCCCGGCCCTCCTGCAAGAAACCGAGGCAAACTCTGTCTCATGAATGAAAGTTCCAATCAGTCGACACTTTGGTCGGATTCCGAGTCGTTGAGTCCCATCAACACAAATCTGCTCGCGAACGATCTCACCTGCGGTCCAAACACACTGTTGACCAACGCCCGTCATGCCACAGCTTTTATTAGACTGAGGCGAAAAAAAAATCCCATCCAACCTCAAGGCTGCATGGGATCCAGAAACACGCAAAGACAACTCAGCCGGGGCTACTTCTTTGTCTTGAGATCAAAATTGAAGACATTATCACTGCCAGGTTTCACATCCACGACATTCATTGATGCCAGCGGATTGCCATATCCAGTCGGCAGTTTCTCT
Organism: Planctomycetaceae bacterium; assembly: GCA_046349735.1. Classification (GTDB taxonomy): domain Bacteria; phylum Planctomycetota; class Planctomycetia; order Planctomycetales; family Planctomycetaceae; genus SXXK01. The sequence continues at coordinate 8,136 of JAXMBU010000045.1, read as the reverse complement.
ACCGCCCCCATAAGTGCTGGCCCCATCGTGGCACTACCGCTTAACGCCCACGGCGAACCATCTGGCAGAACCCACAAATGGAACGTGGCTGCATACTTTCCCGGCACAGCTCCCTTCATTAACTCCGCATTCTCCGCTGCAATTCCTCCCCCGGGAGGGGTATACAATATATACTTTCCCTCCGCATCGGTCACCGCCGTTGCATTACCGCCTGCATTCTCACTCTTCCCTGGTAAACGCTGATCTGGGACAAAAGTCACATCAACGCCGGCAGTCGGAACACCATCAACTTTCACCACGCCACTCACAGGAACAAGCTGAGAAACGTAGCCTGGAGCAGCATCCGAGCCACAACCGGATAAGTGACACAAGCAAAATCCAGTGAAGAGGCCAGCCTTAAAGAAATCATGAATCAATCGCACAGAAATATCCTCACTGCGAAAAACGTCATGTCGCCCTCAAAACATCTCGAACCGCCGATCAGAACTCACCCGCTATTCCACCGTTCGAGATCGTCACCAGATTTACCACCGTGGTTGCATCGACATTCTCACTCACAAATCTCACCGCCCCATCACCCATGACGAATTGAGCCCCACCAGTGTGATAACTGCCCGAATAACTCCAACTAGCCAAAGCGGGGCGAACGTCGGGATAAGACGCCGAGTAGTACGAGTTATTAATCTTGAACGTGGGATCGATTCCATCCTGTAACCATCCTCGGTAAGCCCACGGAGTTCCGAAGCCATTGAAGACCTGAAACTTAGTTTCTCCCACCAGCAGAGTATTGCTTGTACCATCCGTTATATCTCGAATAGCACACTTGCTGTTGTCTCCGAACGCACGACGAGTTGCAGATGAGTCAGTGGACCATGAGTTACATGTACCGTGCTTGTAGTTCGCAAAGTAAACCATATCATAGTTAGTTCGAGCACCCTGTACACCGGCAGCAGCATTCGAATAAGGTGTGTCCGCCACGAACTCATCAAGGGACGGCTGCGATGGACAACGAAAAGCGTCAATTTTAGTTTTCGTCAGTGCTGCATTAGCCAGAACAGCCGCGGTTGGTCCCATGATCACCTGTGAAGCACCATCCACTGTAGTTGGCGCTGTGCCATAAGTGGTCGTAAAGTTTCGGGTCGCCGCACTTAGGTTCCACTGGCCGTACAGATTGGATTGCTCGATGTACGGCAGTAACAGCACCCAGCCACTGTGATTAAGAACTTTTGAATTAGCCCGCCCCGCACTTGTGTACCCACCACCACAATCCCCCTGACTAACACCCCCGGGTGGAAATACATTGTGCGTATCATGATAGTTGTGCAGAGCAAGCCCAAGCTGTTTTAAGTTATTCTTACATTGCGTTCTACGGGCAGCCTCTCTCGCCTGTTGAACGGCGGGCAACAACAATGCAACCAGAATAGCGATGATTGCTATCACAACCAACAACTCAATCAAAGTAAAACCGCGACGACGAACCGCCATAACTCTCCCCCCGGAAAAAAACGAGCGAAACAACTGAGAGCAACTGACAGTGTTGATACATCTGCCAGGTGAAGGTGGATTCAAACATCACTTGGTTATCGCTGCAGCGGAGAAATCTTCTCTCGGTCGAGTTTCGCGTCGACTATCACGCATGCTTGGAATCGCCAGCACATCAGAAGCAAACAATGTGCCAGCATAAAAAAACTGACCAATGATTCAAAATTTCTTGAGAATTCCACGGAGCTTCAGAAATGGCTTATGCTGCGAAGAAAGTCAAGTGGGCAAAAGTGCGCGCAATTGACTCACTGATGACAAAACTAGTCTACGTATTATACGCTTCCGTCTGCCACAGCATCACTTCATCAAGTCAGCAAAATAGGCAACCACAGTGCACAAGACACTGAACGCCATTCACGTCAGAAAAACATGCGACATGACATCTCCAGATGTCACCCCTTTCGAACATTTACCTCTGTAGACATCTAAACAGAAGCGACTCACGTCACCCACTTAATGTTCACTAGTGTCTCTTTTATCACCGGTGAATCACGGAGTTTTGCCGATATGATTAATGTGATTGATGTCCCTGGGCCATTAGGCTTGAAACGAGGCTCTTCACTGCAGCCATGCCGCAGACTTTTCGCCAGCGTGCTTGTTTTCTTTGCGTTTGCGAACAGCATCACTGCGGCAGATACCGTCACCTCAAGAACAACTCATCTTGTCTCCGGCAATGTGATCGATGCTGAGTCAGGCAAGACTCTGGCTTGCCGACTCTACATGCGGAACAAAACCACTGGTGAATGGCTGTTTCCCAAATCCGCCGATCCTTCGGGAACCGCTGTAGAGTATCGTCGGCAGATCGGCCAAACATCCTCGCTGGAGATGCATACAACTCTGTCCGCACACCCGTTTCAGATCTCCCTGCCACCGGGCCAGTACCGCATTGAAGCCGTCCGAGGAAAAGAATTTCTTCCGACAATCCAGAAATTCGACGTCAGCAATGAACCCGTGAGTCTAAGAATCTCACTCCAGCGGTTCATCAACATGCCCGAATCAGGCTGGTTCTCGGGTGATGTCCATGCTCATCGCCCAATTGATGAGATGTCCAATGTCATTGTTGCCGAAGACCTGAACACAGGATTCCCTATGACATATTGGGTTCGCGATAGTCAGGAAATTCCGTCAGCATCTGGCCCCGCCCTCGAAGGAAGACCCATTGAAGTCGCCCCCAATCATTTCCTCTACCCGGTTAATACCGAATACGAAATCTTCTCGGTCAATGGCAAGCGTCATACGCAGGGAGCAGTTCTGGTCCTGAATCATAAACGTCCACTGAACGTTCCCGCTCCTCCGTCACTTTCGGTCGCTGAGGAAGCTCGCCGACAGGGCGGACTGCTGGATCTTGAGAAGCACTCGTGGGCATGGTCCATGATGGTCGTACCGATCATGAACGTTGATCTCTTCGAACTCAGCAACAATCACAACTGGCGGACTGAGTTTGCCTTTTCGCAATGGACGATCGAGAACGCTCCGAACTGGCCGGAGGTCGAACGCAACGCGACCGGATTTACGGAACCAGGGTGGACTGAGTTTGCCCTTCAGACCTACTACTCATTGCTGAACTGTGGCTTCCGTATGAGAGTCAGTGCGGGAACAGGCTCGGGCGTTCATCCAGTTCCAGCCGGACACAGCCGGGTTTACGTCCACACCGGAGATCCATTTTCCTATGAAAAGTGGATCAAACATCTGAACGCCGGACACAGCTTTGTCACTACCGGACCGCTGATGAACGTCCGCTTCAATGGCGATCTTCCGGGCACGACGTGGAAAACGCCCCAGCAGCAGAACGATGTCGCAATCACTGGCACTGTCACCTGCATCAATCGGCTCAGGTCGATCGAGGTGCTTCACAATGGAGTCGTCTTGGAGAGTCTCAATGGCGAGCCCACGAAAACCGAATACGGTGTTTGGAAGTACACAATCAATACGAAAGCGTCGCTGCTGAACTCTGGATGGATAGCTCTTCGCTGCTTCGAGGACCTTCCCGGAGAGAAAGTCAGCTTTGCTCACACCAATCCCGTTTTCATGGATGTGGCCGGACACCCCCAGAAGCCACGCCGACGTGACGCTGAATTCTTCGTCCAGCGAATGAATGAAGAGATCGCTCGAAACGATGGGGTGCTTCCAGATGAATCGTTGTCGGAGTATCACAAAGCCAAAGCGATCTACGAGGAGATCCTGAGCCGAGCGGAGGACTAATCCTCAAACGAGCGAACGTTCGTTACCCACCGGTTTACCCCCCAACGGGCGTGGGCTTAAGCGATTCATTCGTGTCCAGCGTTCTTCCGTCGAGCTTGTCTCCGCGGAGAACACAACTGGCAACGACGATCTCGGACGATTCGCGAGTAGACGCTCTGTTTCGGGCTTGTCCCGGCGGACGCAGCGACAAAACTCGTGAATTCCGCCGGGGCAAGCCCGACGCGGAGATCAGTTGTGCGTCGTTTTCTTTTCTGTAGCCCGCAGTGGGTTGCCCCGCCCGGACGAGCCGGACGGAAGCAAGTCATTACTCAATCACTGCTTCACGTGCCCACGAGCCGGGTTCTTCCAGGTCCAGATGTCATCCTCTCGCAAACGTAGATAGCTGTTGTATCGGGTCTTAGAGATCAGCGACTGAGCAACCGCTTCCTTGACCCCACATCCATCTTCATGAGTGTGAGTACAGTCCTGATAACGACAATAAGGAATGAACGGGCGGAACTCGACGTAGTAGCCGTCTACTTCTTCGATCGAGATATCCCATAACTCAAACTGTCGAATGCCGGGCGTATCACAAACCCAGCCTCCAAAGGTCAACGGCACCAGCTTCGCACGCCGAGTAGTATGAGTTCCCTTCCGTGTCCAGTCACTGACATCCGCGGTGCGAAGACCCAGCTCATTATCCACACAGTTCAACAGGGACGACTTACCGACGCCGCTTTGGCCACTGACTGCCGTCTGTCGATTGGCCAGCAATCCTCGCAGTTGATCAATCCCACGACCATCTCGAGTACACGTCAACACAACCGTGTACCCGGCACGACCATAGGCGCGAAGATGCACTAGCAGCGATCGAGGATCTACAAGGTCAATCTTGTTGATGCAGATGATCGGCTGAATTCCTCGCCGCTCTGCACTAACCAGATAGCGATCGATCAACTGAGGCTTAAAGTCCGGATCGGCTGCAGTCCCGACAATCAGCACTTGATCAATGTTGGCGACCAGAACATGCTCTCGCCCCTGACTACCGCGTGAGAGGATTCCGTGCCTTGGCTCGACTCGTTCAATGACTCCCTGACTCACATACCCTTCCTGGCGAAACAAAACTCGATCACCTGTGACAACAACGTTTCGCGAATCACGAGCCAGTGAACGCAGAATTCCGCGAATCGAGCAGGCATACTCCTTACCATCGACATCATCCAGCACCATCACATGCAGCCCGATGAAACTGGAAACTCGCCCGGTGCGACATCCGGTTTCGTCGACAACTCGCAACAGCTGATCGCCATGGGACTCAATCCCGACCAGCGTTCGGCGGCGGGACAGGTCACCACGAGCCGTCACTCGTTCCCCACGAGCCACATCTTCCACAGTTTCATCGCTGCTCTGCAAATCCTGAGTCAGGTTCTGCTGGCGCGTTCGTGTCTGCTTGTTGCGTCGGATGTCGACCCGGTGCTTTTTCCCTTCCTGAGATCGATGATGTTTGCGTCCCTTGTCAGCCATTCACTCGCCCTGTTTCCGACATTTTGATCCCGGATTCCATTTCGCCCTGACTCCAGCAGATTTGCGTGTCCCCAGGCGTTTTTTCAAACACTCCGACATTAACCGAAGACACGCAATGTAGTATCGCAGATCGCCCAGCATTCCGGAATCCGCTTCGATAGCCAACTCATCACCGAAATACGCAGATCAGAAGAAATACGTCGACTGGGTAGAATCACTTGAGTCATCAGTGCGAATGGCCTTACACTGGCGGCAGGAATGGAATTGGCCAGCCTGTCCTCTGCCAGGCTAACCTCTGAAAACTCGCTAATTCCCGATCATCAGGAGAGCTGTAATGAGATTTCGATCCAAAGGACAACCGAGAGGGCAGATGCTTGCGCGAGAACAGCGACGCATTACGCTCACGATTGCGGGGGTCGGTATTCTGGTGATGCTGCTGATGATATCCGGAAAGTCCTCGTGGTTCACGCAGCTGTTCTCAGATCCAACGACGGTGCAAAAGAAGACACAGCCCGTTTCGGAAGCTCTGATGGGAAATACAGAACTGCGTCCAGATGAAGTCGAGTTCGTTCCAACCGAAACGCCTGCAACCGCAAACGACTATGCCTCCATGATAGATCGAGCCGGGGCTGCTCAGATGGAAGCAGCAGTTCCAGAGAACACCAATGGCGTCAGCAACGTTCCCTACAACCTGGCACGTACAATTCGCGACGACGTGCTGGGAGTGCTCTCGTCTGAAAGCGATGCCTGGTTCACGACCCTGCGAATGGCTCAGAAGATTACCAGCGAACAGCGATCTCGCATTCCCGAAGGACAGTTCGCCCTCTTCATGGATGCTCCCCAGTCCTGCCGCGGCAAGGCGTTCACGATTCAAGGCCGACTGAGACGTCTGGTGAAAGCTCCGTTGCCCAAAAGCGCGGAAACTTACGGAGTTCGTTCGGCCTACGATGCGTGGATCTCCACGCGTGATTCCGGCAATCAACTGATGCATGTGGTCGCTCTGTCGGCGGATTCTGGCCTGCCTCTCAAGGAAGAACTAGGTTCCAATGGCCCGGATGTTGAACTGACCGGTTACTTTTTCAAACGCGAAGGATATGCAGCCAAAGGTGTTGACGGACAAGGGGATCTGGCCTTGACGCCGTTGATTCTCGCGGGCCGACTGAGATACCTGCCGCCACGAACCCTGGTAACTCGAGCCGACGAAATGAATCCCTGGCTGATGTGGGTGGGGATCGCTGTTTGCATCGGAGTTCTGCTGGTGATCTGGCAATTCCAGATTTCCGATAACGTCTTCCGCGGCACCAGGACTCACCAATTGACTTCGCCGCCAGTACGTCCATCTTTCGAAGGCGTCGATTCCGTCACGATTCAGCAAGTCCTGAAAGATATGCAGGAGCACGCTCAACAGACGTCTCCGGACACCAGCCTGATCTCATAATTTCCTTTATGATCGGCCCTGGTGAATAGAAACGGACTTCGCAAAGAGACCCCAATGATGGAATGCGGGAACTCATTGACCTCGCCGTCAACGACAATCGATTGCGGATTCAAATCGAGGTCTGACAATGCAGTCACATTGGATTGTCCTGCAAAGCTCAATTTATTCCTCGAGGTCCTCGGGAAACGTCCCGACGGCTATCATGAACTGGAAACCGTGATGCTGAGAACTCAGTTCTCAGATCAGTTAACAGCGCGACCGACTCTTTCCCCTGAGTTGAGTCTTCGCTTTAGCGATGCCACCGCGCCACAAAACCGCAGCGGTATCCCGCTCGACGAAAGCAATCTGATCCTCAAAGCCGCGGCAGCCGTCAGAAAGAAACTGTCCACGGACTATGGCGCTGAGTTTATCCTGCATAAACGGATTCCTCCCGAATCCGGACTGGCCGGAGGTTCCAGCAACGCCGCCACTGCGTTGTTGCTTTGCCGAAAAATCTGGCAATCATCGCCCGGAGTGCAGTCTCTCTCAAATGCTGACCTTCATGAGATCGCAGCCTCATTGGGGAGCGATATCAATTTTCTACTGAGTGGCGTTCCCGCAGCCATCTGTCGTGGCCGTGGCGAAATGATTGAGCCCATCGCACTAGCTCACAAATTCTTCTTTGTCGCGGTTCGGCCAAAGTCTGGGAACAGCACGGCTTCCGTTTTTCGAGCTACCGTGTTGCCGGCTCAATGCCAAAACTCTTCCGCCGTGGTATCAGCGCTGGCAGGGCAGGGCTCTCTGCATTTGCATGAGGTCGTGTTTAACCGACTGACTTCTGCCGCACAGAAAACGAACCATGAGATGGCTGCCTTAATGGCTCGACTTGGCAAACTGGCTAAACGCCCCGTCTTTATGTCCGGCAGCGGCTCAACCGTTTTCGTAATCGCCAAGAGTCGCAACGAGGCGGCTCAAATCCAGTTGCAAGTGAAGCAGACTTTTCACATGACAGCGTGGATTCTGGAATCCGCATCCTCTGTGGCTGACACTTGTGAATTGAGCTGACGCTTCTCACAGTATCTCGTGCCGATAGCGTCTCTGAATTCCTCTCAATAGCTGTTGAGTCGCTGTGTCCGGCCGCTGCCGATTCATCAAGGCACTTCCGATTACTCCTGCGCTGCTAACCAGCATCAATTGTTTCAATTGATGTTGCTCTGGCGGAAACCCTATTGAGCACAGGACTTAACACGGCGTCATCTACTGCCGCCGAATTCGCTGTTGATTTCCGGCAACATCGCTCGGAGTCAGGCTTTACGATCTGTAAACACCGCATGAAATATTTACAGATCGCCGCAACACACTGCACAGCATACATTTACACTCAACAAACACCTCGCATGCAGCAATCTTCTTTGCGCGCCAATCAGGTTTGGCATACAGCCTGCTTTACATCTCCTGCATCAACGCTGATC
>JAXMBU010000044.1:0-63427 GCA_046349735.1 Planctomycetaceae bacterium | reverse complement strand
CCAGCGTGATAACGAAGAGATGCGGCGCCGCGATCCCCTGAAACAGTTCTTTCCCAAGCAGAACAATGTTCACCAGAGGAAGCAGCGACAGACCAACTGTCAGACGCACACCCGGCATTAAACTCAGGATGCCCGGAGCCAATGAAACCAGCATCAGAGGAATCAGCCACGCCTGTGCTTCCCGGAAACTTCTGGCGAAACTGGTAATGCTCAACAGCACTGCAGAGAAGAACGAAGCGAAGACAACCAGCAACGAAAGCACCTGCAGGAACATTCCGATCGATGCGCCTTCTCCCAGGATGACTCGATCAAAGCCGGTTCCATACAGAGTCAGAATCATGGCCGTCAGATTGATGATGGCTGTCAGCACCGCCACCGTGAAGACCGCGATAAATTTACCAGTCAGCAAGTTCCGACGCGAAACTGGAGCGGCGATCAACATCTCCAGAGTTCCCCGTTCGCGTTCACCGGCTGTCAGATCAATCGCCGGATAGACGGCACCGGTCATTGTCATCAGCACCAGCATCAATGGCACAAACGCACTGAGCGGTGATTCCTTCGGGCCGGTCGACTGCAATGAAACTCGCGATATCGCAGGCATCACCTGTCGGCCAAAACGAGTCTGATCCAGCACCGCACGAACGTACTCATCTCGAAACGCAGAAATGCGACGAACAGCTTCGGTCGCTGCTTTCGTACTGAACGCATCGCCTTGTCGTGCGATGACTCGGATTTCACGTTGTGTGACAACACCTGTCGCAGAGTCCTGTTGCGGCGGAGTTTCCAAAACGGCGATGTCCGCAACTCCGTCTCTAACAATCGCTTCAAGATCTGTGCCCGGCGGCTGAATATATTTCTCCAGCCTGATTGCTGTTTCCGCGCCGTCGATCGAGTTCTGTCCGTCGGGAAGTTTTCCTTCGAGCAGCTGCTTCGCCAGATCTTCCAGACGGTCCGGGGAATCGCCGGATTTCGGTTTCTCCGCCGGGTTCTGTGATTCCACAGGTTTCGACGCGTCATCGTTCTCGGCTGATGCTGAAGAATCATTCTGGCCAGCATCCGGAACTGCGAATAACGACTGCAATCCTGGCGAAAGAGTCTGATCAACAACGACCGCAGCCGCCGGAGCATTCAGGTCGATTCGAGAAACCGCGAACTTCTGAACGACGGAACCCAGCAACGGATAAACGATCAAAGGCATCACCACCAGCGTGGCCAGCGTCCTGCGATCTCGCAGTGATTCTCGCAGTTCTTTTCGCGCAAGCTTTGCGATCTTCCTCAACGTGCTTGAAAAACCTGACGCCGGCGCCGATCTCGAACCTGCCGGCGAGAGCACATTGGAAGAGTCTTCTGATTCCTCTTTCACGCGATTATCGCTTTCCATCAGAGGTTTCAGAAACCAGTAATGCCGATGCGTCGCGGTCGATCTGCTGTTCGCGCGCCATCAGGTGCAGGAACATGTCAGTCAACGATTCGTGTTTCGTAACGCTTTGCAGCTCATCGAGCGTTCCTTCAAGCTGGAGTCGACCACGAAACATCAAGCCAAAACGATTGCACATCCGCTGAGCCTCATCCAATCGATGCGTACAGAAGATGACGGCTTTTCCGATCTCTTTTAGATGAGATGTAAAATCAAAGATGCGTTTACTGCCGACGATATCAAGTCCACGCGTCGGTTCGTCCATCAGCACCACTGGAGGATCATGCATCAGCGAACGTGCCAAATTGACTCGCTGTTGTTGACCTGTACTCATCCCTGCGCACTGGCGATCCATAAATTTTCGCAGGTCGAACAATTCAGCAAGTTGTTCCACTCGAGCGGCAGCGGCCGCTGCCGGAACATCGTACAAGTCGGCAAAGTAGTGCATCAGCTCGCGCGGCGTGAGCCATTGATACAACCCGGCACTGGCCGAGACCAACGCCATGTTGCGTTTGACGTCTTCGGGAAACTTTGCGACATCAAAGCCTGCAATACGAGCAGTCCCGGATGTCGGTTTGAGCAATCCCAGCATCATACGGAGCGTTGTCGTCTTGCCAGCCCCATTTGCACCGAGCAGTCCGTAGACCTCGCCTGCACTCACCTGAATTGTGACGCCATTGACCGCTAAGACATCACCAGCCGTCGTCGGAAATTTTTTGACAAGATCTTGCACGTCGATGACAGCGTGTGCTTGCGGTTCGCTGTCTGACATCGCCATGAGAATTTGCGGCCTGGAGAAATAGGAGAAACCCGGAACGATCAATCACACGCAGTGTCGTACGTCGCGACGCCCACGGTTCGTGAAGCATTCTTGGGATTTCCATCATTGAAATCCAACGGCGAGAGGAACTTTTTGAGGCGGAATTTCCATAGGTTTCGCCACTGGACCATTCTCGCAAAATACTCAAGAGACATGTGGCTCTTAAAACGGGTCTCCGTACCGAAAGCAAAAATCGTCCACGAGTTCGGTTTTGAGGAAGGCCTTTTTCGACCGACATTATTGTCTCGACAACCCGCCAGAGTGTTTTCCTTAGATCGTCATCGGTACAATTTCTGCCACGGCGTAGAACTTAAACGCCTCATTCGAAATCCTGAATCAATGACTTCTTCTCCACAGATCTGGTGTAGCCATGAGCAATCGAAATTCTCAGTCTCGCAGACAATTCCTGGGACGTTCAGCCGCCGCGCTTTCTGCGCCGTGGATTCTTCCAGCCCATGTGCTCGGTCGAGATGGTGCCGTTGCACCCAGCGAAAAAATCACTCTGGGCGTGATTGGCATCGGTCCACGATGTACCTACGACCTTCAGGCAATGTTGGGACTTCCTGATGTCCAGTGCGTCGCCATCGCCGACGTTCAGGCCAGCCGTCGTGATGCCGGAAAGGCACTGGTCGACAAGCATTATGGAACCTCTGACTGTCGACTTTATGGCGACTTCCGTGAACTGCTCGATCGCAAAGATATCGACGCCGTTCTGATTGCCACAGGTGATCGCTGGCATGCTACGGCCTCGATGTTGGCGGCTCAGGCCGGCAAAGACGTCTACAGCGAAAAGCCGTGCGGTCTGACGATTGAACTGTGCCAGCAACTGGCCGACACAATGAAGGCCACCGGTCGAATCTTCCAGGCGGGTACTCAGCGCCGAAGCGTGCCAAACTTCCAGCAGGCTGTGCAGCTCGCACAGACCGGAAAGCTTGGCAAACTGCAGACGCTCTATGCATCCGTCTATGTGCCAACACTGGACATCAGCTGGTTGCCTGGCGAGCCGACTCCTGCCAAGAGCGTTTGCGACTGGAACATGTGGCTCGGCCCGGCCGTCTGGCGTCCCTACAACAGCCAGTATGTCATCGGCAAATGGCGTGGTTACTACGACTTCGACTCTGGTGCTCGAATCCTTGACTGGGGCGCGCATACGGTCGACCTTTGCCAATGGGCCAATCAGGCTGATGAGACCGCTCCGATCTCTTACGAGCCGTCGGACACAGGGATTACCTGCAAGTATGAGAACGGCGTGACTCTGTTTCTGGACTTCCTCGCCACTCCGTTCGGGGATCGCGGACCAAACTGGATCACGAAACTCGGCACTTGCCCGGTTAAGTTCGTGGGCGAAGAAGGTTCGATTGAAACGGGTGACAGCGGGGAAACAGAAGTTTCGTCCGCAGCACTCCGGAAAGAATTGCAGGAGTCTGCCGGCAAGGTCAAAGGCCTTGACGTTACAGCACATGCTCGCAACTTCTTTGATTCCATCAAGACTCGAAAGCCGACCGTAGCGAATGCAGAAGTCATGAGAAATTCTCATATCGCCTGCCATGCCGCCGCGTTGTCCTGGATCCTGAAACGCAAACTGACATTCGATCCGGTCAAGCAGGAATTCATTGGCGACGAAGAAGCCAACGGCCTGCGATCACGACCTGCTCGAAACTGGGCCTGATAAGCTCGACTGCTGATTTACTGTGGTTGTCCAGTGATGGCAGCCATAAAGAGTCAGACTGATTTCTCCCGGGGCCGTGACAACTCAAATTTGTCGCGGCCCTGTTGATTTGAAACCCGTTATACAGACCTGCACGACAATCGCCTGTGGGGAGATTTCCATGGCTATTTTGATTCCATCGCCGACTCGCATCGAAGCTCCCGGTTATCCGCCAAAGACGATCGAAGAATACATTGGTCGAGTCAACTCCGGAACAAAAGACGTCAGCATTGCTCGCATGGTAAGCCCGTGTGGCTGGAGCGAACCCGCGCAGACTCCGGAGTTCGACGAATACACGGTGGTCCTTCGGGGCCAATTACGAGTGGAGACGCGCGAGACCGCGTACGACGTAAAGGCCGGCCAGGCGATTATCGTCCCTCGCGGTGAATGGGTGCGTTACAGCTCACCAGCTGACGGAGGTGCAGAATATATCGCGGTCTGTCTGCCGGCATTTTCTCCGGACACCGTTCACCGCGAAGATTCGGCGGGGGCCTGAGCCTAACTGTCTGTTGATTTTTGGGGACCACCAGCCGCAGAGCGTTAGCCTCCGGGTTATCTTGATTGTGTTTTGCGACAAAACCGGACGCTAACGCGTTCCGGCTTATGGAATGAACGGTCTCCTAAGCCTGAATTCTGGAAACTCACCTATGCACTGCCATTCTGCCCACAACATCAAAAGCCTGGCTCTGTCACTTATGGCTGCCGCCGTTGTCGGCTGTGGAGGCTCCAGCACTCCTCCAGCACCTGTTGGAGAAATGTCGACTCAGGATCTCAATCAGGTCACTCAATTTGTCGCAGCATCTCCTGCCGATGCTGATGCACTCGTCAAAGCCGTCGAAAAAACCGTCGCGCATCAGGACGTCAATGCGTTCAATGCACTTATCGATGAGAACCGGATGGTTGACCGAATTCTGGCAGGGCTCGATCTGAAACAAGGTTTCCGCAATGGATTCATGCAGGGTATGAAAGAAGGCGGCGGACTCTCCAGCCTTTCCAACGAAATCATTGGCACTGTCCAGAATGGCGGCGACTACAGATTCGTACGGATGGTCAAGCATGAAGACGAGGTGCGTCCGCTGTTCCGCCTCGTTCTGCCGGAATCAGCCGGAATCAATTATCACGAACTTGTTGTCAGTGTTGATGCCAATAAGCAGCCACGGATTGCAGACATTCATGTTCATCTGAGCGGAGAAATGCTGTCGCAAAGCATCCGACGTCTCGTGCTGCCAGCCGTCGCTGCAGAAAATGCCGGTATCCTGGCCCGACTTTCCGGAGCGGAATCGGAGTACATGAATCACATCGAGAAGATGAAGGAAATCAATAATCTGTCGAAGGCGGAAAAGTATCAGGAAGCCATGGCCCTGTTCGCCTCTCTTCCCGAAGCCATGCAAAAAGACAAAACCGTTCTTTTGTCAAAGCTGGTAGTGGCTCAGAACGTGAGTGACACGGAATACTCGAAAGTCATTCAGGATCTGGAGCGATACTACCCCAATGACACGTCTCGTGACTTCCGAGCCCTTGATCTCCTGATTATTCAGGGCAAACACGAAGAACTCCTGAAAACCGTGGATCGACTGCTGCAGATGTTGCAGGATCCATACCTGAATACGCTCAAGGTAGACAGCCTGCTGACGCTGAATCGCATCGAAGACGCCCGCAGAGCAATCGCCGAAGCCCGAGCTGCGGCCCCGGATCGGATCGATGTCTACTGGGTTGAAGTTTCCATGCAGCTCAAGGCTAAAGACCACGCCGCAACCGCCGCACTGCTGGATGAGATTGGCGAAAAGTTCGGTATGACATTCAACGATCTTGCAACAGTCCCTGAATACGCAGAATTTGCAGCTTCAGACATCGGCAAGGAATGGATGTCTCGCCAGGCAGCTGCATCGGAGGCACAGCCCACCAGCCCGGAACCGCCAGCAACTCCGGACGCAGCAAAGCCCCAGTAAAGAGTTACTGTTGGAGCATTACGGCACGAGCCGTCCAGTGAGTCCCGTTCAATGACGCAGAAAATCAACCAAAGCACGACCCTCAACGGCTCATTGGCAGCACTCCATCAACAATTCGCCGCTTCATCACGACCAAGAAAGCAGTGAGTTCGTTTCTCTGATCTTCCGCCGACTTATCAGCCGTCGGTGACTCCGTTCGGAATGCCTCCTTCGAAGATTCAAAAGCTTCACTTCTGCAGAAACTGCAATTCATAAGCGCAATTGGCGATCACAAAACTGGCCGAGTGATTCTTTCTGCCGACTCATGATCGCGTGTCCGGTTGAAAATGCCGAATGCAGGCGGACTCATTCGAAACCTTCAAAATCCTTCTTCCATCGCTCTGGACAGCGCGGAATAGCCTGCGATATCAACCCGCCCGCACTGTGAAGCGAGACCGAAACGTCGAACCATCGAGGTTCGGTTTCGCTTCATCGAGCAACCCGGCAGTGGTCGCCATGGATGGCACCCGCTGTCCCGGGAAGTGTGCTTTGTTCTGCGACAAAGCAGTTCGGCAGACAGCAAGTTCTTCATTCTGCGGGATTCGGCACAACCTGCCGAAGTGAATGAGAACGAACTGACGCGACTCAGAACAAAGTGGTTGTCCAAACAAAATGGAAGAACCGAACGATGCTGCATCTGCAGTCTGAGGTTCACTCGAACACAACGGCAGTCTTTGCCGAAACACAACATTGAAGAATTCTCCTTAGGGGAACAGACAATTCATTGTTCGTGTATCGAATCTGACTGTTGCACAGGATCGGGTGATCTTCGGGGCTGTGAGTGTCGATATTGACTGATACGAGTCAATATTGCTGCAGATGCACCTGCTGTTCGTCATGGAGGATTGAATGGCTACCAAGGTCAGTGAAGATGTTTCTGAAGTCTGGGTTACCTACAAGCAGGACCAGACGAATCAGGAACTGCGGAACCGTCTCATGGAGCGGTATCTGCCGCTGGTCAGATACAACGCTGAACGGGTGTGGGCCAAACTCCCCGAAGGCGTTGACCTGAACGATTTAATGTCAGCCGGAGTATTCGGGCTGATGGACGCAATCGAGGCTTTCGATATGGACCGCGGGGTCAAGTTCGAAACCTATTGTGTACCACGAATTCGTGGAGCAATGCTCGACGAACTGCGTACCATGGACTGGGTTCCTCGACTTGTTCGCAGCAAAGCGAGCAAGGTGGAAGCTGCTCGCAAAGTGGTCGAAGCTCGAGTGGGACGCCCACCAACCGAAGCTGAAATCGCGGAGCAGATGAGTCTTTCAATTCAGGAATTTGAACGACTCAAAGCAGAGGCCAGTGCGATTAACCTCGTGAGCCTCGAAAAGAAATGGTACGAAACCGACAGCTACAAAGACGTCCGCGAAGTGGACGTCGTGGAAGATGTCCGTTGCGAAGACCCGACCGAAGGCATCCAGAAAATGGATGTGATGAAACTGGTCACCAAGGGCCTGAATCGCAACGAACGACTCATCATCATTCTTTATTACTATGAAGAACTGACGATGAAAGAAATCGGCAACACACTTGGCCTTTCAGAATCACGCGTCAGTCAGATGCATTCCAGCATCGTGGCCCGCCTGAAAGAACAACTGGATCGTCGCCGACCAGAATTCGGCTAGCCCTCAAAGCAGCCATCAACACAACTGCTATTCTCAAGCCCTCGTCACTCACCCGACGAGGGTTTTTTGTTGCGCGGACGAGTCTGGAATGCATGTTGATCCGCGGGATCACGGCAAAACGGTCTCCAGATGCACCAGAGGAATGAACCAAATTCCGGCACGAGCGTTAACAACGTTTGAGTTCGGCACGCCAAGCGGGGACAATCATCCGAAAGAAACTCGTGCAAAGGAGTAGTTCTCCAAACGTTGAGTTTAAGTCGGGATTCGCAGGATGTTACACGTGGCAGCCTTATTCGTTGCCGCGCAAAGATAACTCCTCATAGGGAGCCGGATAAATGACACGATCTCACTGCCAACGCTTTCGACGCCTGAACGGATCTCGACGAGAACTGCTGCAGGCGGCCGCTTGCGGATTTGGCTCGGTCGCAGCCAGTTTTCTGATGAACCAGACGCTATCAGGCAACGAAGCGGAGAAAACACGTAACCAGGAACTCGGCTCCAAGCCCACTCATTTTCCTCCGAAGGCGATGAGTGTGATCTTCCTCTACATGGACGGCGGTGTCTCGCAGGTTGATTCCTTCGACCCGAAGCCTCGCCTGAACGAAGAGCACGGCAAACCGTTCCCGACAAAGATTGAGCCCACTCAGTTCAATAACATCGGAAATACTCTGGCCAGCCCATGGAAGTTTAAGCAGTACGGTCAGAGTGGAATCCCGGTCAGTGATTTGTTTCCTGAGACAGCGAAACACGTTGATGACCTGGCCGTAATTCGTTCGATGACCAGCGGATTCCCCGAACACACCAATGCGAACTACTTCCTGCATACAGGTTCAGGCCTGCAGGGACGTCCATCCATGGGAGCATGGTTCGGATACGGCCTGGGAACTGAGTGCGAAGATCTGCCGCATTTTGTCGTGCTCAACGGTGGCCTGATTCCTCCTGGAGGACTCGACAATTTTGGCAGCGGCTTTCTGCCCGCCAGTTATCAGGGTTCCGTCTTCGGACTCGGCGATTCACCTGTCTCCGATATCAAACCTCGTGAGTCGAGTGCTCAATTGCAACGACGAAAACTGGAGCTGATTCGTAAGCTTGATCTGGCAACAGCTGAACAGTATGGCCACGATGATCAGATTGAATCGGCGATCGTGAACTACGAACTGGCCGCAAAAATGCAGTTGGCCGTACCGGACCTGATGGATCTCAAAGGCGAAACACGCGAGACTCAGGAGATGTATGGCATGTTCGATGAGTTCCCGAACACACAATCCTTTGGACGCGAATGCCTGCTGGCCCGGCGACTTGTCGAACGTGGCGTGCGATTCATCGAATTGACCTGCCCCGGTGGAAACGGCGACCGCTGGGATCAGCACAGCAATCTGGTTGACGGACACACAAAGAACGCGAAATCTGTCGACAAGCCGATCAGCGGTCTTTTGACGGACCTCAAGCAGCGAGGACTTCTGCAAAGAACTCTTGTCGTCTGGTCCGGAGAATTTGGTCGGACCCCGTTTGCTCAGGGTTCCGACGGACGCGACCACAATCAATATGGTTTCTCCATGTGGATGGCTGGCGGCGGAATCAAAGGTGGAACGACTTACGGAGCCACCGATGAATTCGGCTACAAAGTCGTCGAAAACAAGGCTGAGATTCACGATATGCATGCCACAATGCTGCATCTGATGGGGATGGATCACGAACGAGTGACCTACCGTTTCGGCGGCCGTGACATGCGTCTGACCGATGTCCATGGCGTCGTGCTTAAGGACGTGCTGAGTTAGCGGTCTGTCGATCGCTTCGCCCCCGGCCCTGCGTCGGGGGTTTAATGGCTTCTGCACCAGCAAAAATCGGATTATTGTCAGTGGTGCAAAAGCCCACAGGCCCCAGAGGCAGGCTCAGGAGGGATTAAATCAACACGCTGCCACCGCGACGGGCGGGGCAGTTTCGAGTCTCGGGAACATCACACCCTGCGTGAATAGACATTCCAACCGCCATTGCGTCAGAATCCCGTTTGACGACTCTGTGCATCTCTTTAGAGGACTAAAGTTATGTCTCCAAAGGCTGAGACAATTCCTGTTGACCACCAAGAGCGAGCGGCGCGGCTGGTGGAAGCGTGTCGAAAAATCCGTGAACAGGTCGGACGCATTGTTGTCGGGCAGGAAGATGTCGTCGAACAGTTGCTGATCGCAATTCTGGCCCGCGGTCACTGTCTGCTGGAAGGTGTTCCGGGACTGGCGAAGACACTCATGGTCAGATCCCTGGCGGAATCGATGAGCCTTTCGTTTCATCGAATTCAGTTTACTCCCGACCTGATGCCGGCAGACATCACCGGAACAGACATCATTCAGGAGAATCGAGAAACCGGGCACCGCGATCTGGTCTTCGACAAGGGTCCGATCTTTACTCAGATGCTGCTGGCGGATGAAATCAATCGCACCCCGCCCAAGACACAGGCCGCGCTGCTCGAAGCAATGCAGGAGCATGAAGTCACCGTCGGCGGAACGACCTATCGTCTGGATGAACCATTCTTCGTCCTGGCGACGCAGAATCCGATCGAACAGGAAGGCACTTACCCGCTGCCGGAAGCGCAGCGCGACCGGTTCTTGTTCAATGTCATTGTCGACTATCCAAGCCGGGATGAAGAAGGCGAGATCATCGATCGCACGACCTCGACGATGTCGGCCAAACCACAGCCGGTGGTTTCCGGCGCGGAGATTATCGAGTACCAGCAAACCGTGCGGCTCGTTCCGTTGCCGGAACACGTCAAGAATTTCGTGCTGGATCTTGTACGATCAGCCAGGCCAAAAGATCCCACAACGGCCTCGTGGGTTCGTGATCTGATTGACTGGGGACCGGGACCAAGAGCTTGTCAGCAGCTTGTGCTGGCAGCCAAAGCTCGCGCGTTGCTGCATGGTCGACACCATGTGACTCGCGATGACGCGGAGGCACTGGCCTTCCCTGTTCTGCGACATCGTATCGTGCCGACGTTCAACGCCGAAGCGGAAGGTGTCAGCGTCGACGACATCATTCGGCGGCTGCTGCGTGAATTGCCAAAAGCCTCGAAGCAATTGCTCTGACTGAAAAACAACATACTCTGATCAGCCGCAGTGCATTAGCACCTGGTTGTTTTGTGGTTCATTTGCGGCGAAAACCGGACGCTAACGCGTTCCGGCTGATGAACAGAGCCGGAAAGATCTCATGGCACACGTATCAGACTTACTGTCCGGCGGTGATATCGCTCGATTCTCCAGCCTGCAGATTCTCGCCAAAGGAGTTGTCGAAGGCTTCTGTTCAGGGCTTCATCGCTCGCCGCACAAGGGCTTCAGCGTGGAGTTCAAGGAGCATCGTTCGTATGTTCCCGGCGACGACATTCGCACGATCGATTGGAAGCTGTTCGGGAAAACCGATCGACTGTATATCCGGGAGTACGAAGAAGAGACAAACCTGCGCTGTACGATCCTGCTGGATTCCAGCGGTTCAATGGCTTACAGCGGATCACGCAGCAATGGACTCACCAAACACGCGTATGCGGTTCGCACAGCCGCTTGTTTGGCTTATCTTCTGTTACAGCAACAGGACAGTGTCGGACTTGTGACGTTTGATAAGCAGGTCCGTCGCTACATTCCACCCAGAGCACGCCCCAAACATCTACAAGTGCTCATCAACGAGCTAACAGCTCAGAAGCCCGAGTTCGAAACAGAACTGGGGACAGTGTTTCATGAGATGGTCACGAAGCTTCACCGCCGAGGTCTCGTCTTGATCATTTCCGATCTGTTCGGTGACGTTGATCAGCTTATGAAAGCCCTGGCTCATTTTCGCCACTCGAATCATGAGATCCTGATCTTCCAGATCTGGGACCCGGATGAACTCGATTTCCCATTCCGGCAATGGACTCAGTTTGCGTCGCTCGAATCAGCCACAAATAGGCATCTGGTGGATCCGGCTCAGATTCGTCGGGCTTACCTTGAAAAACTGGCTCAATTCCGCGAGCAACTCACTAACGGATGCAATCGGCATCGCATCAGTTTGGTTCCCCTGACAACCGATCAGCCTCACGCGGACTCGCTGGCCGCGTTTCTCTCATATCGGCGCAAAGGTCGCTGACGGGAAGTTGATCTATCAACCCGTGGGCACGGCGGGCTGTTGAATGAATCGTTTAACGGCAAGCCGCAGGCGTCGTTGCCAGATTCGCCTACGCCTGCGGCTCGCCGTTAAACGAAAACGCGACAGCGATCTCGACCTTAATCCACAAAATGAAACTCATTCAGTCCCAGCAGTGCCTGCAGGTAATCGTTCCAGCGGGAGGCCTGTTCAGCCTCAGACGCGGCATTGCCGACCTGCAAGTACTGTGTTGAAAGCTCCAGCTCCGCTGCATTCGGTTCGCGAGCAAACAACAGCCGATAGCAGGTCCGCAGTCGCTCCTCATGATTCTCGATCGGTTTCAGCCGTTCATAAAGAGCAGACGCCTGCTGCTCCATCCACGGCGAGTTCAGAACAAACAACTGCTGCAACGGAGTTGTCGTCGGATCTCGTCGAGGACTGTGAGAACTGGCCTCTGGAAAATCATGCATCCGCAACATCGGATGCAGCTCTTCTCTTTCTACCTTCACATAGATTGTTCGACGCACGTTATTGAGATCATCAATGGGCTGCGATGGGCCTCCCATTTTCAAATCCAGTTTGCCACACACGGCAAGCGTCGCATCACGCCACATTTCGATGTCGAGCCGACGACGATTTGATCTCCAAAGAAGATTGTTGGCCGGATCTACAAGATTGCCGTCGTCTCGAAACGCAGCCGACTGCCGATAGGTCGCCGACAGAAGTATCTCGCGATGCAGCCACTTCAGATCCCATCCATGACTCACAAATTCCGCGGCCAGATACTCCAACAGTTCCGGATGCGTCGGCCGATCTCCCTGTGCCCCAAAGTCGCTCGGAGTACGCACCAGTCCGGCATTAAAGTGCTGATCCCAGATACGGTTAACAATGACTCGAGCCACCAGCCCCTGTGACTTCGTCAAGATCGCCGCAGCCAGTTCGGCTCGACCACTGCCCTGTGTAAATCGCGACTCTTCAGCCGGTTGAAAGACCTTCAGGAAACGCCTCGGTACAACTTCACCTGGATTCGAGGGATTGCCCCGGCGAAACACAGGAAGATCTCGAAACTCACCTTCACGATATTCAAGCCGCGTGCGATCGGCTCCGTCCGGCTGCACATACAAACTGGCTTCTCGCAGCACATGAGCCCAGGGAAGTTCGACATTCGGATTCGTAGCCTTCAGATCAGCAATCTGCTTTTCGACAGCCTCTGCTTCAGGAGACTTCTGCTCCTTAAGTGGCTTCAATTTGGCTTCAAGATCTTTGATCTGATGCCGAACAGCCTTCACGGCCGCGACCTCCGACGCTGGCAGCAACGGTCGCTCATCAAGCTGTGAACTCGCGAAGACCCCGGCCAGGCCGTAATAGTCCTGCGTCGAGATTGCATCAAACTTATGGTCATGGCATCGAGCGCAGGAGACGGTCAGTCCCAGAAATGTGCGAGATACTGCATCGATCCGTTCATCCCATTCATCGGCAACGATTTGCTCAATCACCGATGGAGCAAGCGCCAGTTCTTTCCAGTAGGTTGGACTCAAACCGATGAATCCAAGGGCCGCCAGATCGGCCGGTGGCGTTTCAGGAATCAGATCAGCCGCAAGTTGCAGTCGGAGAAACTGATCATAAGGCATGTTCTGATTGAACGCCTGAACGACCCAATCCCGGTACATCCAGCCTCGATCTGTCGGGCTCTGCCAATCTGGTGTAGAGTCAGTGTATCTCGCCAGATCCAACCATACTCTTGCCCATCGCTCTCCGAAATGAGGTGACGCGAGCAGTCTCTCCACCGTTTTCTCGACCGCATCAGGTGACTGATCATTGACGAACGCATCCAACTCTTCCGGAGATGGCGGCAAACCAATCACGTCAAATGTGAGCCGTCTTAGCAGTGTCGCGCGGTCAGCTTCCGGGTTAGGAGCGAGCTTGTGCTCGTTTAAGCGAGCCAGAATAAAGGCATCGAGCAGACGACGAACCCAGGTGTTTCTTTCCACCGCAGGAACCGAGGAGGACTTCAGAGGCTGAAACGACCAGAACTGACGCGCAGCTTCATAGTCAATCTCGTGCATCGTCGGTCGAGGAGCAATCTTGTATTCCGGCAAGACCGCTCCGTCGTTGATCCATCGCTCAAGGACAGCGATCTCCGCGTCGGGTAGTTTTCCTTCCGGAGGCATCTGGAGATCAGCGTCGGCATATCGCACCGTGTGCAGCAGGAGACTCCTGGCGGTGTCTTCCCTTGAAATGATCAACCCTCGACTTCCGCCGACAGCAATGCCCTCTGCCGTATCCAGAATCAGGCTTCCGTTGTCGGGGCCTTTCTCAGTCGAGTGACATTCATAACAGCGTTTCGCCAGCAAGGGCCGGACCGTTGTTTCAAAGTACTCCAGCTTCGCTGGATCAGCCTGCGTGACACCTGGGCCACTTGTCTGGATTGCGACAGGATCATCTGAAAGAACAATCCGGCAGAAGAACGAACTCGTGACGAGGAACCATCCGCACCAGTTCCGCGATACATGAGTTCCAGCGTGTTGCAACATAGGATCTCTGCCAAATTCGAAACCGGCCCGCGAGCTTGAAACCACAAACGTCGTTCTCAGCACATCGGTCAAGGCCGATACTGAAAGCCTTTACGACCAGCGCACCACCATTCTATTTTGCCTGCGCGTTAAAACGCAAACTGCATTTGGGATTCAAATGCGGCTTACCTGATCGTTGTGTGCCGCAGAGTCACCGCATACTTGTGGTTCTTCGGAATTCTCAGATCCAGCACATTCAAAAGGTGTATCTCGCCAGTTGCTGCCAGAGCAGAAGTTTATTTTTTTCGCGGCAAGTCGATCCAACGGCATGCGATGACAGCGAAAGCCGTGCGCTCGGTCCTGCGCTGTGAGTTGAACTGCGTGAAGTAAGCATGCTTTCGCTGCTTGCTTCCGTTTGCCCAAACCAATCAAGGGCGTGAACTCACCTCATTTATCCCCTATTGCTCTGGCTGACGAGAGATTCACAATGCCGCGGAAAAGTCTGTCTTCGTTTTTGAATCTGTTCAACATTCGATTTCTACGGAAAGACTCGACTCGACGCCACAAGTCCAGGAATCGTATGGTTGAAGTTTCTGCTGCGACGATGCATTCTATGGAAGTATTGGAAGACCGAACTCTCCTGAGTGTTTCGGTCACACTCGCCACGACAGCGCTGTCGGCCTCGGCGACGGAAGTGGTCATCAACGGGACAGGCTTTGACCCCATTGTCTCCAACAACACCGTGACATTTAACAAAAGCGCGGTTGGCGTCGTGACAGCCGCAACGGCTACGTCGTTGACAGTCACTTTTACGACGGAGCCATCCTCGGCAGGAAATCTCACCGCCGTCGTTACGTCCAACAGCGTCAGCAGCGGTTCTGCAGTTCAGATCGCCACTGTCGTCCCGGACGTGATCGACAATCCGGCAACCATCGCTGCCAGTGATACAACGCTCCTGATTGATGGCTATGGCTTCGACACAACAGCCTCTAACAACACCGTCACGTTTAACAATGGAGCGGTGGGAACAGTTGCATCAGCAACCGCGACTCAGTTGACCGTAACGCTTACCACAGCCCCAACGACGGCCGGAGCATTGAACGCGACTGTCGTCACCAACGGAGCCAGTGGTACGGCAACGCAGGTTGCGACTGTCGCTCCAGTGGTGACCAGTAGCAGCGCGTTTCTGGCAGCAAACGCCAACTCCGTCATCATCGCAGGGTTGGGATTTGACACGACGTTGGCCAACGACGCCATCACGTTCGACAATGGAGCTGTTGGATCAATCACAGCGGCCACTTCAACTTCGTTAACCGTCAGCCTGACAACACGCCCGGTCACTGCCGGCAGTTTCACTGCCGTTGTAACCAGCAACGGTGTCAGCAGCGGTGCACCGGTGCAAGTGGCACTTGTCACACCAGTGGTCACTTCGTCGACTGCACAGGTCGCCGCTAATGCCTCAACAGTCACCATTAACGGATTTGGGTTCCCGACCCAACCGTCGCCAGTAACGCCGTCACATTAAACAATGGAGCTGTCGGAACGATAACTTCTGCGACGCCGACATCGATGACCGTGTCGTTCTCAACGAAGCCTTCCACTGCAGGCAGCTTGACAGCGATCGTAACGACAAACAGCCAGAACAGCGGGAGCGCGACGCAAATTGCGGCGATCACTCCTGTGGTCACCAGCAGTACCGCCAGTCTCGCAGCAAATGCCGCTACGGTCGTGATCGCCGGCCTCGGCTTTGACACAACCGCTGCCAACAACTCGGTCGTGTTCAGCAGTGGAGCGGTCGGGACGGTGATTTCGTCTACAGCGACATCAATGACTGTTGGATTCGATACGTCACCCGGCACGATGGGCAGTTTGACCGCAGTCGTCACCACGAATAGCCTCGGGAGCGGTTCGGGCGTGCAAGTGGCTACCGTCAAGCCTGTAGTAACAAGCAGCACTTCGAATCTTCTCGCCAACGCTTCAACGATGACGATCAGCGGCTTCGGCTTTGATTCAACAACACCGTCAAATAACACCGTTCAGTTCAACAACGGAGCCGTGGGAACCGTCACCGCGGCAACTGCGACCTCACTGACAGTCAGCTTCTCAACAAAACCGAAAGCCGCAGGAAGCCTGACGGCAATCGTAACGACAGGCGGACAAACTAGCGGCACTGCCGTTCAGGTGGCCACCGTTAAACCGGTCATCACCGGCAGTACTGCCGCTTTGGCTGCAAGCTCAAATACGATGACGATCAGTGGGTTTGGATTCGACCCGATCGCGTCCCGAAATACTGTTGTCTTGAACAACAGTGCGGTGGGTACTGTAACCTCAGCAACCAATACATCACTGACGGTTACATTCTCGACGCGACCAGCCACCGCAGGCAGCCTGACTGTTATCGTGACAACCAACAGCCAGAACAGCGGCTCGGCAGTACAAGTCGCCCAGATTACTCCCGTAGTCACCAGCAGCACGGCCAGTTTGTTGGCAAACGCGACCTCGCTGACGATTAATGGATTTGGGTTTGATCCAACTGCAGCAAATAACTCCGTGACACTGAACAACGGAGCCGTCGGTAC
Organism: Planctomycetaceae bacterium; assembly: GCA_046349735.1. Classification (GTDB taxonomy): domain Bacteria; phylum Planctomycetota; class Planctomycetia; order Planctomycetales; family Planctomycetaceae; genus SXXK01. The sequence continues at coordinate 46,678 of JAXMBU010000044.1, read as the reverse complement.
GATTGCTTCTGCAACTGCGACAACACTCACTGTCACTCTCACGACAAAACCGTCGAAGGCAGGCAGCTTGACGGCGATCGTAACCACTAACACGGAAACGAGTGGCTCTGCAGCTCAGGTCGCAACAGTGACTCCGGTGGTTTTGGCCAACTCTGGCAATGTTCTCAAGGCAAGTGCGACAACACTGACAATTATCGGAAGCGGATTTGATACGACTCTGGCCAACAATGTCGTTACGTTTAACAACGGTGCAGTAGGTTCAGTCTCTGCCGCAACCGCAACAACGCTGACCATATCGCTGACAACTCGGCCAACAACCGTTGGAAACCTGTCCGCCATTGTTGTTACAAACGGCGTGTCAAGTGGCGCATCGGTCGTGGTGGCATCCGTTGTTCCATCCGTCACGGTCAGCACTTCAGGGCTCGCAGCAAATGCCAGTACGATAACGATAACCGGTCTGGCCTTCAGTACAACTGCTTCGCAGAACACCGTAGTATTTAACAACGGAGCTGTCGGCACTGTCACTGCCGCGACAGCAACATCCTTGACAGTCACGTTCTCCACTAAGCCTGCAGCGGCTGGCAGCTTAACGGCTGTCGTAACAACGAACAGCAAAGCCAGTGGTGCTGCAGTTCAGATCGCGACGGTCACTCCCGTGATTACTTCCTCCAGCCCAACTATCGCTGCAAATGCCAGTACGGTGACGATCAGTGGTTTTGGCTTTCATACCGTGGCGAGCCGAAATGTCGTCACCTTCAATAACGGAGCGGCAGGTGTTGTGACATCGGCAACCGCCACCTTGCTGACCGTTACTTTCTCAACCAAGCCAGCCGCTGCCGGAACTCTTTCCGCGTCAATTACATCCAACAGTATTGTCGGCAGTTCTGCGATTCCAGTTGCCTTGGTAAGACCGGTTGTCACGACGAACACAACAGCTCGTTTGGCGGCGAATGCCAGCAGCATGACGATCACCGGCACTGGGTTCTCGACCACGGCAGCCAACAACACAGTGGTCTTCAATAATGGTGCTGTTGGAACCGTAACCGCTGCAACGGCCACAACGCTGACAGTCAATTTGACAACGGCTCCCACCTCGGCTGGGAGTCTGACCGCGATCGTCACAACGAATGGTCGGAGCAGTGGGACGGCCGTGCAGGTCTCAACGGTCGTTCCAGTGGTAACCAGCAGCACATCAAGCCTATTGGCCGATGCCACGACCCTGACGATCAGCGGGTTTGGATTTGACACCGCAGCGGCCAACAACACCGTAGTCTTCAACAATGGTGCTGTGGGTACTGTGACTGCTGCAACAACGACGTCACTAACGATTACCTTCAGTACAAAACCGACATCGCCGGATGTTCTGACAGTCGTAGTGACCAGCAACTCCGTCAACAGCGGGGCGCCTACTTCGGTCGCGACAGTCTATCCAGTCGTGACAAGCAGTACGACAACTGTCGCCGCAAATGCGACATCTGTCACCATCAACGGACTCGGATTCGATTCGGTCGCGGCCAACAACATCGTGACCCTGAATAACGGAGCAGAAGGCACCGTCACTTCAGCGTCTGCAACATCGCTCACCGTCACGTTTACTACAAATCCGACAGAGGCAGGATCGCTGACTGCGGTTGTTGAGTCAAATTCACTTTCAAGCGGAGCAGCTGTTGAAATTGCGAACATCGTTCCCGTAGTAACCGCTGAAACCGCAAACAACATCACGGCAAACACGAATACTCTCACCATCAACGGAATCGGCTTCGACACAACGGCGGCAAACAATACGGTGACGTTCAACAACGGAGCGGTGGGAACTGTCAACACGGCAACCGCTACAAGTCTCTCCATAACATTCACCACGCTGCCTGCAACTGCAGGGCCTTTGACTGCAATAGTTACGACGAATGGCATGAGCAGCGGATCCGCTGTTCAGGTCGCCACAATCATCCCTGTCGTGTCAGCCAGTAATGCTAGCCTCGCGGCAGATGCAACAACCATTACCATCTCCGGGTTTGGGTTTGACCCGATCGCGGCCAACAATGAGGTTGAGTTTAATAACGATGCAGAAGGCACCGTTACCGCAGCCACTGCAACTTCATTGACGATCACGCTAACCACTTCACCAACGACGGCCGGCAATCTTACGGCGGTAGTCACCACTAATACTCTGGACAGCGGTTCAGAAATCAAGGTGGCCACCGTCATTCCTGTGGTGACGAGCAGTACAGCGAGTCTGGCGGCTAACGCAGCAACTCTTGTAATCAACGGATTCGGTTTCGACCCAACAATCGCGAATAACACGGTCACCTTGAACAATGGAGCCGTAGCTGATGTGACGTCAGCCACAGCCACTTCGATCACGGTCACGTTCTCTACCAAACCCGCGACGGCGGGATCGTTGACCGTGGTTGTCAACACCGGTGGAATCAGCAATCCGGCGGCTGTGCAGGTGGCGGCCGTCACACCGGTCATCACGAGCAGCTCCGTGGATCTTGCTGCTGATGCGAGCACATTGATCATTAACGGATTCGGCTTTGACCCAACAGCAGCAAACAATACAGTGACGCTCACAAATGGAGCCATCGGCACCGTGACTGCAGCAACAGCAAGGTCACTGACCGTGAATCTGACCACGCCACCGACTGCGGCCGGCGCTCTCAGTGCGGTCGTGACAACGAATTCCCAAACCAGTGGTTCGTCAACTCAGGTCGCAACGGTAATACCGGTCATCACCAGTTCAACATCCAATCTTGGAGCCGATCAGTCGTCATTAACGATCAATGGATTCGGCTTTGACACCACAGCCGCTAACAACACAGTTGTCTTTAATAACGGTGCAGTAGGTACTGTCACGGAAGCCACCGCAACATCGCTCACCATTACCCTCTCGACACGACCAGCTACTGCCGGTAGTCTCACGGCTGTCGTCACAACGAACAGTATCAGCAGTGGAGCAGCGGTTGATGTCGCGACAGTGATCCCGGTTGTAACCGCCAGCACAGCGAACGTTGCAGTCAATGCAGCAACGTTGGTGATCAACGGCTTTGGTTTTGACACTACTCCGGCCAACAATTCGGTCACCTTTGATAACGGAGCGATCGGTACCGTCACTGCGGCAACAGCAACGGCCCTCACCGTAACATTCTCTTTCAACCCCGCCGCTGCGGGAAGCCTGACGGCTGTCGTCACCACGAATGGTGTCAGCAGTGGCTCGGCGGTTCAGGTAGCAAATGCTCGACCAGTCGTCACCAGTCGCACGGTGAGCCAATCTGCTAACGCAACAACCGTGACCATTAACGGTGTCGGTTTCAATCCTATCGCAGCACAGAACCTTGTTGCGTTCAACAACAATGCAATCGGGACCGTCACTGCGGCAACAAAGACTTCTCTGGTTGTCACATTCTCAATCAAGCCAAGAAGTGCTGGCAGCCTGACAGCGATCGTTGTCACGAACGGCATCGCCAGCGGCACAGCAGTTCAGGTAGCCAGTGTGATTCCTGTCGTGACAAGCAGCAATTCAAACCTTGCCGCCAATGCCACAACATTGACCATCAACGGTCTGGGATTTGACCCAGTAGCTAACCGAAATACCGTCGTCTTTAACAACGGTGCCGCAGGAACAGTCACGACAGCCACTGCCACATCTCTGACCGTAACACTTTCAACAAGACCAACAACGGCCGGCAGTCTTACCGCTGTGGTAACAACCAACAGTTTGAGCAGCGGTGCAGCAATCCAGGTGGCAACCGTCACTCCAATCGTTACCGCAACCAACGGTAATCTTTTGGCGAACGCCGCTACGCTGACAATTACCGGATTCGGTTTTGATCCCACACCTTCAAACAATACGGTTGTCCTCAACAGTGGGGCAGTGGGTACGGTCACAGCCGCAACCGCAACTTCATTGACCGTGACACTCAGCACCAAACCGATTGCGAGCAATAATCTGACAGCGGTTGTCACAACAAACAGCCTGTCAAGTGGTGCAGCAGTCAAAGTGGCCAATACCGTTCCGGTAGTCACCAGCAGTACCTCCGGTCTCGGAATCACATCGACTACCATGACGATAAACGGCTTCGGATTTGATCCGGTCGCCAATCGCAATACGGTTGTCCTCAGCAATGGGGCGGTGGGAACTGTCACCGCTGCGACCCAAACGACACTGACCTTATCGCTTTCAACTCGACCAAACATATTGGGGAGTATGACGGCGATTGTCACGACAAACACAATCGTCAGCGGAACGGCAGTTCAGGTGGCCACCGTCACACCGGTCGTTACGACCAGCAATGCAGGCCTGGCGATCAACGCCACGACGGTTGTGATCACCGGAGCCGGATTCAGCTCAACAGCGAATCTGAATTCGGTGGTCTTCAACAATGGAGCGGTGGGTACTGTCACGACGGCTACAACGACCTCGCTGACCGTAACATTCTCAACCAGACCGACAGCAGTTGGAGATCTTACAGCTGTCGTAACGGTCAACAGTGTCTCGAGTGGTTCTGCAGTAAAAGTAGCGACCGTTCAACCAGTCGTGACCGTAAGCACAGCAAATCTCGCGGCAAATGCATCGACGATCACAATCAACGGGTTTGGCTTCGACACAACAGCCTCGAACAACACCGTGACGCTGAGCAACGGAGCCATTGGAACAGTTACAACGGCAACGGCAACGGTACTTACCGTGACACTCTCGACAAAACCGACATCCGTCGGAAACATAACGGCGAGCGTTACAACCAATGGTGTGAGCAGCGGCCCGGCAATTCAGGTCGCGACTGTCATTCCGGTCGTAACAAGCAGTACACTTAGTAGAGCAGCCGACCTGACCACAGTGATCATCCGCGGGTTCGCGTTTGATCCTGTGGCTTCACGCAACACGGTTGTCTTTAACAATGGTGCCGTCGGAACGGTCACAACGGCGACACAAACGACACTGACGGTCACGTTTTCGACTCGCCCAACGACCGCCGGCAGCTTGACAGCAGCAGTGACCACAAACTCACTTTCCAGTGGAACACCGGTGCAGGTTGCAAACGTGATCCCTAAGGTTACCAGCAGCACAACTAGCCTCTCGGCTAACTCTGCAACGATGACGATCAGTGGATTCGGCTTCTCCACGACGGCCGCCAATAACACGATCGTCTTCAACAACGGTGTGGTCGGAACGGTCACCACAGCCACGACAACACTGTTGACAGTGACATTGTCGACAAGACCAACAACGGTGGGAAGCCTAACCGCTGTCATCACAACCAACACCCTGAGCAGCGGTAGTGCAGTTCAGGTGGCCAAAGTTGTCCCAAGCGTAACGGCAAGCACTACGCTTCTGGCCTCCGGGACCAACACCTTGACGATCGCCGGTTTCGGTTTCGATTCAACGATCACCAACAATTCCATTACCTTCAATCATGGGGCCGTAGGAATTATCACAGCAGCGACCTCAACATCGCTTAGTGTCACTCTCGCGGCATTACCTAACGTCGGCGGCCCCCTGACGGTGGTCGTGACGACTGGCGGCTTCAGCAGTGCAGCGACAGCCATTGCGACGGTATCTCCCACAGTGACCGCCACTACAACCAACCTTGCAGCGGATGCGACTACGGTGACGATCACTGGCACCAACTTTGATCCGATAGCTGCAAACAACACAGTCGTCTTTGATAAGGGGGCCGTCGGCACTGTGACGACAGCCACAACCACATCGCTGACCGTCACGTTCTCGACAAAACCCACAACAGCCGGCAGCATGACCGCTGTCGTCTCAACAGGTGGTGTATCCAGCGGTGCCGCAGTTCAAATAGCAAACGTGACTCCGGTTGTGACCAGCAGTACAGCGAGCCTTGCGATCAACTCCGCAACGGTAACAATCAGAGGCTTCGGATTCTCTACGGTGGCCGGCGGGAATACAGTCGTGATGAACAATGGCGCCGTGGGGACGGTTACGGCGGCCTCAGCGACTTCACTCACGGTGACATTCTCAACCAAGCCAACTTCACTCGGAAGCCTCACGGCAGTCGTCACATCGAGTTCACTTTCCAGTGGAACAGCAACCCAGATCGCGACTGTTGCACCGGCGGTGACTGCCACAACGACCTCATTGGCCGCCAACGCATCCACGGTCACGATTACGGGTGCGGGGTTCAGCACGGTGGCTGCAGAGAACACGGTCACGTTCAACAACGGAGCCATCGGAACTGTGACCGCATCGACCGCGACGACCCTGACTGTGACGTTCTCGACAAAACCACAAACCGCCGGAAGCCTGACCGCCGTGGTCACAACCAACGGAGCATCCAGTGGAACTCCCGTTCAGGTTGCCAACGTAACACCCGTGGTCACAATCAGCACTGCTAACCTCGCCATTACGGCAAACACGATGACAATTACTGGATTCGGCTTCTCGACAGTGGCTGCTAATAATCGAGTTGTCTTCAACAAGGGGGCCATTGGAACAGTGACGGCGGCAACAGCGACGACACTGACAATTACCTTTACAACCCGACCGACGTCGGTGGGAGCATTGACCGCGATTTTGACCACAAACCTTCTGGGCAGCGGCCTCGCAGTTCAAGTGGCCAATGTCATCTAGAATCTGTTGATGATGGATCTTCGGAGCCGATCCAATCGAGCTCCGATAGGATTGCCGGCAGAAACTCTCAACGAAACGCTTGCACTATGTGGTGTGAGCGTTTCTTTTTATGAGGATACAGCGTTAGAGAATTGAAACGTCGAGTCAACAGGCCTCAAGTGATCAGGGATGACGGATGACCTCTCTTCTCACGCAAATGAAACAAATACACGCCCGTCAATGAGAGTTCGAATAAGGGCTGACTTAGCCAGGACGTTGTCCCAAAGCGCCACGACCAGAACGCCTGTCTGATCAGCCACGTCGTAGGTTCCGGCTAGAATGCGTTTTACGCTTCCACGATCTCCGCTCACAACGCCCTCGTAGTCCAGATACATCAGTCGATGATCAGGCAGGGGTTCAGCGGCAATCGGTTCGCCGAGACACGGCTTCCTGAGCAGCCTCCAGGTTCGCGCGGAGCATTCTTCTTCCAGCAGCAGATCCCAATGCAGAAAGGGATGATCGTGCTCAAGGATCACAAATCGCCGAGGCATTGATTTCCCTGCCACCGTGAATACTCACCACAACCGAACGCGATAGTGGCTTGCGCAAGCGCTCATGGGAGCTACACGCCGCCTGTCTCGTCGAACGAATCATTGATCGTCGTGCAGTTGGTCTTGCGGCTGATTCGCTTCAACAGCCCCTTCAGAACTTTGCCGGGGCCGACTTCATAAAAGTCGTCGCAGCCTTCGCCCAACATCAGATTGATCGAATCTTCCCAGCGCACGGGGTTGAGCACCTGCCGAATAAGTAGCTGGCGAATCTCTTCCGGATCCGTATGAGTCTGAGCATCGACGTTGGAAACCACCGGGATCTCAGGAGTCCGGATCTCAACCTCCGCAAGAACCTCCGCCAGGGCTTCATCAGCAGGACGCATAATCTCCGTGTGGAAAGCTCCCGCAACAGCCAGAGGAATTGCTCGACCACCAGCAGCCACAGCCAGTTCCGCAGCACGCTCACAGGCAGCGTTTTCTCCACTGACGACGAGATTACCCGGGCACAAAAAGTTGGCGATCTGAATCGGACCATGAGCAGACGCTTCTTTGCAGATCTGCTCAACCTGAGCACGCTCCATCAGTAGAATGCTGACCATTCCGGACGGAGTTGCGTCGGCCGCCGCCTGCATCGCCTCGCCGCGGCGTTTGACAACTCTTAGCCCGTCTTCAAACGACATCGCTCCGGAAAATACCAAGGCGGTGTACTCGCCCAGGCTCAAACCAGCGGACATCTCACAGGCCAGTACGATCTCCGGTGAGTCAGCTCGAAGCTTCTCCAATGCGGCCAGGCTGGTCACAAACAAAGCCGGCTGACTGATCACCGTAGAATCCAGTTCCTCTGCGGGACCTTCGAAGCAAAGCTTCGCCAGATCAAAGCCCATGATGTCGGCAGCCCGTTCGTAAAGCTCTCGAGCTTTCGGGTATTGAGTTGCAAGCTTGCGGCCCATCCCAACATGCTGGGCGCCCTGGCCAGGAAAGAACAAAGCAATCTTGGACATGAATTCTCCTTTGCGCAGCCGAATAGTGCCTGTGCGACAGAGCGAAGTCAAAGGCCGAAGTGAATTAGCCAATCAGTCTACTGAGGCAGATTCTGTTGAGCCAGCAGATCCGTGATGCGCGAATTGATGTGGTGGTTATCGATTTCCGTCGCCATCTTCAGGGCATTCCGAATCGACCGATGATCGCTGGAGCCGTGACAAATGATGCAGACACCATCAATACCCAGCAACGGTGCTCCACCGGACTCCTGATAGTGGAATTGCTCGGTCAGCTTACCCAAGGTCTGTTTCGCAAGATCACGCTCAGAAGACAGAGCTTTCATCATTGCGCCACCGACGGTCTTCAGGATGAATTCTGCCATCCCTTCGCTGACCTTCAGCACGACGTTCCCAACGAAGCCTTCGCAGACGATGACATCGGCTTCACCGTGATAGAGACCGCGTCCTTCCACATTGCCGATATAAGTTCCGTGCAATTTGGAATTGGCCAGCATGGTGTGGGTATCGCGATAAAGATCGGTCCCCTTGCCTTCTTCGCTGCCGATGTTCATCAGCCCGATACGCGGAGATTCAATGCCCAGCATTTCACGAGCCCACACCGATCCCATCAAGCCATATTGAGCAAGATGCTCCGGTCGAGCCGCAGGATTCGCGCCGACATCGATCAGAATACAGGATCCATTAATCGTCGGCAGCCGGACCGCAATCCCTGGACGCTTCACGCCCTTCAGGAAGAGGCGAGTTCTCAGACCTGCCGCAACAACAGCCCCGGTGTGCCCGGCGCTGACAACCGCTTCAACATCTCTGGACGCCATCAACTGCCAGCAGCGAACGATCGAGCAGTTCGGCTTTTCGCGCAGCGCGACAGTCGGCTTCTCTTCCATTCCGACGAAACCTTCAGATTCAACAATCTGAATACTCGGAGGCAGAGAGCCGACTTTGGCGATTTCTTCTTCCAGTCGAGGGCGATCACCAACCAGCAGGACTTCCAGATTCGGGATTCGCTCAACGGCTTCAAATGCACCGACGATGTTCGGGCCGGGAGCAAAATCACCGCCCATCGCATCCAGGGCGATCCGCATGGAAGTTATTCCTCAACGCTTTCAACCAGAGTTCGGCCCTGGTAGTAACCACACGTCGGACAAACAACGTGGGTTGGAGCCATCGTGCCACACTGTGGACACTTTGCCAATTGGCGAGGCTTAATGGCATTATGACTGTTACGCTTCCGCGATCGAGTCTTTGATTGCCTTCTCTTAGGTACAGCCATGACACTTCTTCCAGACGCAAACTTTGATCAGATACCAGTTTTCGAACACTTAATCGCCAATATCATGTGATCGCCACGATAACAAAACAGGTTCAACTCGATTGTCATCGACAAATCACGTTGTCACTGTCAACCCGTCAAAGCGATCCGACGAGTTCCTTCGCAGCGAGGTATTGCTCTCGACACGGAGCACTTCTATCAGCAGGCTATTCCAAGGAATTTTGCCTGTGATTTCGATACCAGCCCCTCTCGCCCGTTGCCAGCACTGCTGTGTCACCAAACGACCGGCAAAAGTCGCCCATGAGCAAAGAAGTTGACAAATGTGCATGAGTTCGCAATGCGAATCGGGCATCGTGTCAAAGAGCAGGTTCGATGTCAAGAAGGAGTGCCGTTTTGCCCTCGGAATTCGCCCGAGCGACACAAGAACACTCGAAACTCTCCTACTCAGCTTCTCAGAGCCCACCCAACCCTGAACAAAAGCGACACATGCATGACTGCGAAGACAATCATGGCGATTCCAGCCGCCAGAATCGGTGCCAACATCACCAATCCCATCACCGGGGCCACATACAGAGCTAATAATGGAGCCACAAACGAACACACAAACACCAGCACGGTGCAACATGGAATGCCAATCAGGATTGTCTTTGCTTGCCGCGCCAGATCGTCTCGCCTCATGTATTCCGACGCTTTCTTCAGGAAAAGCTCAAAGCAGATCAGATGCCCCAGCCCCGTCAACAACCCAATTAGCGCAAACAGTAACTGCCCCGCCGCTGGCCCTCGCTGAAAAGGAGCCGGGCGAAACGGGTTACTTGCCCCCTGGTCAGTCAGCGTCTGAATCAGGGAAAAAACGACTTGGGCTGCGAGACAACAGATTGCTGCGATAATTAGCCCCTTTGCTCCACTTCGCTGAGGAATCGCGATGCCAATACACTCCCCAACCAACACCACTATCGCAGCCACAAACATCCCGATGGCAGCGAATCCAATCAGAATCAAAAGCCCCTGCGAGCCCGCTCCTCCACCGCGCTCCATCGCCCCGGCAATAAGACTGGCCACGACAATAAACACCATTAACAAGAATATCGAAACCGTTGCCCACCCTTGAATCAAGAGACCAAGACCAGCCAATCTCCGAGACGAAACTTCGTCCTTCCCACCAGCACGCGATGACGATGCCCCTGAAGCTGATCTGGGCGGCGCAAATGGATTCGACTCAAAATATTCGGCCCCGTCATCTTCATAGCTTCCGTAATCAAAGTCATCTTCTTCCTGCTCGACAGGTCTGGTTTGCTTCCGAGGCCTTTGGCTTGAGGTACTCCTCGCAGGCGTGCCGCGACCACTTCGAACCGAGTCACGGCTTTGACTACCCGACGACGAAGTCCCCCTCGAAGAAGTTTCTCTCGACGCTGGCGATGAAGACGCTGCTTTTGAACCGCCGGAAGTCGAAGGCCTCGCATCTGCTTCACTACGCGACTCCGAACTGACAGGCCGCGCTTTTCGAACTGGAGGACTACCTGTGGCCGGATTCTGAGCAACGGCCCCGGAAGCACTGGGCGCCGAAGCACCCTGTGGAACATCTACGATGGCTGAACAGGCCGGACAGCGGATCCGCTTTCCCGCAGCTGTGTCGGGAACCTTCAATGTCTTGCTGCACTGAGTACACTGGACGAGCATTTGCGCACCACTCTGATCACACGTTCATAACGTCGGGAGACAGCACAGACTACTCTGAGCCCCAGCACCCACAAAGCGAATTAATCATCGCTCGCCTGAGTTACCGCCGGATTGCCAACCCCCTACAGTCAGCCAACCGCCCCTCGCAATAAGCCATAAGACTACAACACTCCCCCGCTGACAAACGCCTGAATCTGGCCAGCAATCATCTCCGGCGATTCAAGCCCCGTAATCGCCACGGGACTACACTCCTCCAGATTGCGAAACCAGGTATGCTGCCGCTTAGCAAATTGACGCGTCGAGATCTTGATTTGCTCAACAGCAGCCGCAAGCGACAATCGACCGTTCACATGATCAATCAACTCACGATATCCCAACGCCTGGCAGGCTGTTCGCGATGGTGATGGCTGCAGTGCCATCAAGTCGCGAGTCTCTTCAAGCCAGCCGTCTGCCATCATTTGATCGACGCGAAGATCTATTCGGGCTCTGAGCCATTCACGGGGCGGCTCCAGCCAAACGACAGCTCGAGGACGATCTGCAATGGGAACGGGAGTATGCTGCTGATCCTCAGAAATTGGCCGGCCCGTCAACTCGAACACCTCCAGAGCACGAATAATCCGCCGCATATCGTTCAGGTGCAGGCGATCAGCGGTCACAGGGTCGCAGGCTTTGAGCTTGTCGTGCAGCCACTCCGGCCCATTCTGAATTGCGAGTTGCTCCACCGAACGACGAAAATCCCAGTCCGCCTCGGGCCCTTCTGAAAGCCCCCGTAGGATTGACCGCAAATACAGCCCGGTCCCTCCCACGAACAGAGGAACACGGCCTCGCCCCACAATCGCTTCGGCAGCAACAGCCGCGTGCCGGACGAACTCAGCGACACTGTATTCTTCGTGCGGCTCAGCGATATCAATCAGATGGTGAGCAACCCTCAGCCGATCCGACCGGGAAGGTTTCGCAGTTCCAATATCCATCCGCCGATAGATGGCCATCGAATCCAGCGAAATAATCTCCGCATTCAATCGCTCGGCCAAAACCAAAGACGTCGCAGACTTCCCGCAGGCCGTGGGCCCCGCAAGGAACCAACACTGCCGAAGAAGAGAAGGGGGAAGATTCATGGACTTTGTCGCTTGCCTGACTCAATTTCCGGCTCGGCGAATCTCGGCGAACCTTTGGCTTCTGCAGTTGAACGTTGGATAGGACGACGATATGCTGCCCCGTTTCCGAAAAACAGCGGCGCGGGCTCTGCGCGCTGTATTTTGCAGAAATTTTAGCCTAAAACTATAGCTCTGCTGGGTTTACGGCTTATCTCACACTGCACTGAGAAGCGCAGTGATTGCAGGCAATTGACGATCAGACTGCAAAATGTCTTTGGTCGTTGGTTGGTTTCGGTCGAAATTGAGGCATTGAAATTCTGTATGCTTCGCTGGATCGGCAAAATTTGCCGGAGATCAGCGAGGTTCGAAAATAGGTGTTTGTTCGGTTCTTGATTCAGGGTGGTCACAGATGTCGGAAGATCTTCTGGTGAAGGCGGAACGCCGGTCAAAGCTCGGTACAGTCGACGCAAAGCGTCTTCGCGCTTCCGGGCGTGTACCTGGCAATATTTACGGTCTCGGCCGACAGGGCGAATCTGTTTCAATCTGTGGTGAAACGATTGAGAAGCTGGTTGCGACCCGTTCTTCCGTCGTGGATGTAGAGCTGGATGGTAAAGTCGATAAGGCTGTGGTTCAGGAACTGCAGTGGGACGTTTTCAGCACCTCCATCCAGCATATTGATCTGCGGTTGGTGGATCCAGCAGGCCGAACGACGGTTGACGTACCGCTCGAACTGCGTGGTGATCCGGTTGGCCTGAAGGATGGTGGCGCAATTCGCCAGCACCTGAAGAAGGTCTCGATCAACTGTCCGGACTATCGCATTCCAAAGTCGATCGTGGTTCGTATCGGTGGTTTGAAGATTGGTGATGCTGTGAAGGCCTCCGATCTGCAACTTCCTGAGCATGCTCAGCTTGCTACTTCTGCCGGTGACGTTGTTGTAGAACTCTACGATCCGCGCAAGGCTGGCTAGTTCAAGCAGACCTTGGTCTTTTCTGACGACCTAATTGGATCGTTGGGTTGATGAAGGTGAAGCTCTGATGAAACTGGTGGTTGGTCTCGGGAATCCGGGTTCGCAGTATTCCGGGACTCGCCACAACGTAGGTTTTGATGTGATTGCCGAGCTGTCTCAGCGGTGGCAGTGCCCAAAACCTCAATTGAAATTTGATGCGGAGATTCGAGAAGCCTTTCCTTCCAGTGGGAAGTTACTCCTCGCGACTCCAATGACCTACATGAATCTCAGTGGGAAGTCTGTTCAACAGATTACTCGCTTTTATCAGATTGCGTCGGAAGACGTGGTTGTTATTTGTGATGACATGAATCTTCCGCTTGGCACACTCCGATGGCGTGCGAGCGGTTCGTCAGGTGGTCAAAAAGGCCTTGCAGATATCCTGCAGCGGCTGGGAACAGATCAGGTTCCTCGACTCCGTTTAGGGGTTGGTCGACCGCCCGGACAGATGGAAGCTTCAACTTGGGTTCTCGCCCGATTTCGATCGGACGAACGCACTGAGGCGGAAATCATGACCAAGGTCGCTGCAGATTCGGTGGAATGCTGGGCTGCGGACGGGCTGGTCACTGTGATGAATAAGTTTAATAAATCAGGTTCTCAGTAGACTTTTTAAGTTCGATGTTCGGTTCCGCCGGGCATTGAGTAGGTTCTTTTTGCTCGAATGCTTGCATTCGAGCCTGCCCCAGAGGGAGCATCAGTTCCGTGTCAGTCGTAGCAGAAAAACCGGTGCGTGAGCATCTTTATGAAGGCATGTTCCTGGTCGACAGTGGCAAATTTGCTATGGATCCGGACGGCGTCACCAATGACATTCTGGCTGTCCTGAAGCGAGCCGGCGCCACAGTTGTCGCGCATCGTCCATGGCAGGATGGAAAACTGGCTTACGAAATCAACGGAATGAAGAAGGGCCTGCATTACATCGTGTGCTTCACGATGCCAGGCTCCGGCATGAAGACCCTGGTTCGTCAGTGTCAGCTGAGCGAAACCATTGTCCGTCAGATGGTGATCAATCACCCACAGAGCATTTTCGATGCAACTGTGGCTGCGATCAGCGGTGCTGCTGTTCCTCAGGTTGCCGACGCTGGCGGGCCTGCTGAACCGGCAGTTGACGCTCTCGAAGACTGAGTTCGCCGCTGATGAGTTCTGGGTGCGGGAAGCAGGTCCGAATCGGAGTCTTTCATGGCCTCATTCAACAAAGTTATTCTTCTCGGCAATCTGACCCGTGACCCGGAAGTCCGCTACACCACTGGTGGTTCGGCTGTCTGTGACATCACATTGGCAGTGAATTATCAGTGGACTGATAAGCGGTCCAATGAACGTAAAGAAGAAGTCTCCTTTATTGACGTGACCCTTTGGGGACGCACCGCAGAGATTGCTGGTGAGTATCTTGGAAAGGGTCGACCTGTTCTGATCGAAGGTCGTCTCCAACAGGATAAGTGGGATGATAAAGAAACTGGCCAAAAGCGTTCAAAACTGAAGGTTGTGGCGGATGCCATGCAACTGTTGGGCGGCAAGCCAGAAGGTGGTGGCGGAGGCGGCAATGCCGCTCCAAGAAGCAACTCGGGACGACCAGCTTCGGCACCATCCCGCAGTAATGATAATTATGGTGACTCAGATTCCGGACGAACTCCGGATCAGACATTCTATGATGATATGCCGTCTCCCGGCGGTGACGAAGTTCCGTTCTAGGAATTCGTCCCAGGCCCAAGAGACACGATTTTATTTTGACAGTGATCAATTTTGATTGGCCGCAATGGAGTCTTGATTTGGCTCACTGCTGGCCAGGAATGGTGAAAAAGGAACCCGGTTCGATGGCTAGCACAGTTCAACCCAGTTCACGAAACGTGGAAGTCCTGCTTGTCCACGACGTTGATAACCTCGGCCACCGTGGCGAAATCGTCAAAGTGAAGCCAGGCTACGCTCGCAACTACCTGTTGCCACAGGGCAAGGCCACTGTGGCAACTCTGCAGAACAAGCGGATGGTCGAAAAGCACAAAGAGAAGCTGGCCGCAATCGAGGCTGGCCGCGTCAAGCAGTACCAGCGAGTGGCCGATGCGGTCAGCAAGTACAGTGCGACAATTGAAGCACATGCAACTGCCGACAATCATCTGTACGGTTCGGTTGTCGCTCGCGACATCAGCGAAGCACTCAAGGCCGCCGGTCATCCAGTCGAAGCCGAACATGTTCGTCTCGACGGACCGATCAAAGAGCTGGGTATGTACACAGTGAAGCTGAAGTTTCACGAGAAGGTCAATGCCGAAGTCAAAGTCTGGGTTGTGCCATCAGCAACCAGCGGCTAATCGGTTCTGAACTTTTGCCGTGTGGAGTTTCAATCACTCCGGCACTGCTCAAACATACTGAATCCTCAGGCATTCATTTGTCTGAGGATTTTTTCTCGAACTGGCTTGAGTATCTTCACCCGCAACGCCCCATCTGCGGGCCTGCGTGACCGTGAAGCCTGCCTCGAACATTCAATTCGGGACGCTCCCAATGGCTGATGATAAGTTACGACTTCCACCGCAGAATCTGGATGCAGAACGTGGCGTTCTCGGCAGCATTCTGCTGATGAACGAAGCCATTGATGAGGTCGGTGAATCACTGAAGGCCGAACACTTCTACAGTGACGCCCACCAGAAAATCTATGCGGCCATTCAAAAGCTGTACGAAAACGGTGTACGTGGCATCGATGCAATCACGCTGGCCGAAGAACTGATTCGACGAGGAGACTTCGAATCCGTCGGAGGAGCCGCTTACCTTGCTGATGTTCTGGAAGCCGTTCCGCATGCAGCCCACGTGCGGTATTACTCCAATATCGTCCGCGAAAAATGGATGCAGCGCAGTTTGATTTATGCGTGCACCGATATTCTCAGCGAGTGCTACGACGCGACTGAAGATGTCGAAGGCCTGCTGCAAAGCGCTGAGCGGCGCGTGTTCAGTATTCTGGAAGAACAGGGAAACACCGCCAGCATCGCGATGAGCGACATTCTGATGGAGACGTTCAATCGCATCGACGAGCGTCTGCAGAAGGTCGGCGATGTCACAGGAATCACGACGGGCTTCACGGACCTCGATCATCAAACAACCGGTTTTCAGCCAACCGAACTGATCATCCTTGCCGCTCGTCCGAGTATGGGAAAGACAGCCCTCGTCTGTAACATGGCCGAGGCGATGGCGCGTAAGTCAGGCAAGAGCGTACTCCTGTTCAGTCTGGAACAGTCCAATCTGGAACTTGCCGAACGATTCCTCGCAATCACCGCGAGAATCAACGGACATGACCTGCGAGCTGGAAATCTGACCGAAGCTCAGCACGATCTTCTTGTGCGAGCTTCAGATGATCTGGCTCGATTGCCCTTGTTTATTGACGATAAGCCCGGCCGAACCATGACTCAGGTCGCCGCACTGGCTCGCCGGCTGCATCGTAAGGCACCACTGGGCGCGATCATCATTGACTACCTGCAGCTGATCGAACCTGATGAAAAGAACGCTCCTCGCGAACAGCAGATTGCACAGATCTCACGTCGTCTGAAGTTCCTTGCAAAGGAACTGCGAGTTCCCGTCGTCGCACTGGCTCAGTTGAACCGCGGTGTGGAACTTCGTGAAGACAAGCGACCTCGACTCGCGGACCTTCGTGAGAGCGGTGCGATCGAACAGGATGCGGACATGGTGATGTTTTTGCATCGCCCCGATGCCTACGATCCGGAAGATCGCCCCGGCGAAGCGGAAATTGTCGTGGCCAAACACCGCAGCGGACCGACAGGTATCGTGCGTTTGACATGGCGTAAGGAATACATGCGATTCGAAAACTACAGCCCGATGGCTGAAAACGATTTCAATCTGTAGCCGACTGTAGGAAATCAATGAGGGATTGCCTGCTGTCTGGACGTGATGGTGTCTGATGACGCCAGGCGTTTTGCGATGCAATGGAAAAGGACCGTCGACCACTGAAGCCGACGGCTCGAACCGCATCTGAATGACCGTTCATTGAACGGTGCAGCTTGGCTCAGGGATCTGCCACTCAATTCGAACAACACGAAACCAGACAGCCAAGAGACTGTTTCGCGTCCGAAACTCTACTTCCGAAGCTTGCCCGCGTCTTTCAGCAGCATGCCGATCACATCCGCGCTGGAGTGGTGAAACTGGAAGCCGGTTTCCTCAACGAGCCGTTTAGAAGACACGACCCACGGATAGCGAATGAAACTCCAGAGCGGAGCAGGAAAGCGAAAGATCGGTAATCGCAGAGCCCACCAGCATGTTGTGACAAGTCGACAGAGCCAGTAAGGAACCGGAAGAGCAATTCGACCGCTCATCTTTCCCAGTTCTTTCATGGTGACGGTGTCAGGCGGACCTACGTTGAAGGGTCCGCGAGCACTCGCTTGCAGTATCGCCATTGTTGCCTGAGTGACATCTTCAAGATGCACGAACTGCATCTGAGGATTATCGCCACCAGGCAATGTCAGCACCGGCGGAACCGTAAACAGCGGGATCATAAAATTGCTGACACCGGGGCCGTAGATGATACACGGTCGCGCCCAGCTCACGATCAATTCCGGATGAGCCGCAGAAAACTCCGCCAGCAATTGTTCCACTTCGACCTTGTCGGCCGCATAACGATAGTCGGTTCGGGATCTCAGCGGCTGCTCTTCAGTCATCGGCACAGGATTGTCTGGCCACGCGCCATAAGCTGTCGCGCTGGAGGCCACGAACAGCCGCTTCACATTGGCATTCACCACTGCGGCCAGAATATTCCTGGTGCCCTCAACATTGATCTGATGCATCCTGCCTTCGTCGCGCATGGGATTTACGACAAAGGCAAGATGAAGCACCGTATCAGGATTAAACTGCTGAATGTGCTCGGAAAGCTTCGAGCTTGTAATATCACAGGTCTCGAATCGATCGGGTGCATCGCTGCGGGGCGCGACGACGTCTAAGCCAAGGATCTGAGCCGTCGGCCAGGCAGCACGAATCGCGTTAACCAACGATCGACCATAGAAGCCGGAACTGCCCGTGATAAGAATTCGCTCAGGATTCATCGTGATGACTGGGTGAACAACAGGAGTCCGGGGTTCAGTAATTGATAGGGCCGGGATTGTAGCCCCTGCCCTGCCCCACGTCCAAAGAGCGATCCCCGAGCCCCCATCAATCGGCTATTCATCGATTCTTGTGAGCAGCATGATCAGTTGCAATTCACTTGACGAAGACTTCGCTGATGTCCGCTCACTGAGAGATGAAACCAGCGTCGGCCGTCCCACGTGGATCCGGCAGGTTCCTTCTGCAGCTTCTTTCGCAAGAGAGTAACGATCAATCTTCCCGGCATTCGCCGCGTCCTGGGCTTTGTCGTCGCGACTCGTAACGAACGTTCGAAAAGTGAGATCCACCTGATCGGAGGATTTATCACCCTTCGCGACGGCATATTCAGGCACCGTCTGCACTTGCGCTTCAAGCATCAATCCCAGAAAGAGAGTTCGGACGATCGGCTGGTCGCCCGTGGTGCCCTGCCCGACGACAGGGATTGATCCCGCGATCACAGGAACATGATTCCCGGAGGCGACATGATTGGTGAGCCGCTCTCGGCAAATCAAGGTCCCGTGATGCCCCGATTTGGCTTCCTGCAACGTCGTCAGTTGCTGCCGAACTTCTTCAACCTCGGACGCACCCGAAATCATCTGTTCGATGTTTCCACGATCTGCCATATCCACGGGAATCCACCATGCCTCCAGGCGATAGGTTTGAGTTCCGACAACCGACGATGTCAGTTCCTTCAGGAATTCTGCGATTTCCACATGCACCTTTTCTGTCTGGCGGATCATCAGGGAATTACCCAGATCGTGAATCATGTCGTTCCCGTCTTCGCTCTCCCAGGACTCATTGGCGATCGCGTCCCTGATGAGATCTGAGATCGATGGCCCGCCCAAGCCCTCCAAATAGCTTTTCAGACTCGGTTCATGGTCGTCATATCCGCCAAAATAGACACTGGAGGGTGCCCCGCCACCAAAGCCACCGCCACCCATCTGGACCGGTTCAGCCGGCACATTAAAGAATCCGCCACCTCCGCCTCCCATCTGTCCTCCGCCGCCGCCTACTCCGCCTTGTCCGCCAGCAAGGCCCATGTCGCCCCCGGTGACCTGAACGGAGCCAAGATGGAATCGGTGATGCTGGCGAGGCGTAACCAGCGGAGTAATGTGGTAGAGCTTGACAACCAGCGGTTGAATGGCCTCCGCCGCAACGGCCTCCTGAGCAGAAGTCTGAGCTGTGAAAATGAGCATTCCAGCGACGAACAACCCAAAGAACCTGACCATGTCGTCCCCTTTCAAAAGATCTTTGATCTAATCAGATTCCAGAAACGTGCATTGCGTTTCCTGATCCGCAGGATTTCAACTTCTTCCCGAAGAAGTTCGGTGGATTCCCCAGACAAAACAGGCGGCCGATTGCCTCCTGAGGCTGCGATAATTCTGCGGTCAGGGTATTCTTCCTGCACGAGTTCCAGCGTTATTCATAACTCATCAAAAGTTAGCCAGGGCTTTAACCTGACTGCACTTTGGAATTGAATTTGCCAACAAGAACGCGTTCGCTGCTGATCATCGTGATCTCAAGGACCCTTTTCGATGATTCGAACTCTTTCACTATCTGCCTTTGTCGCGGTGTTTACCGTGATCACGCCGACATTTGGTCAGGAATCCCGCCTGCTGTCGCCTCAGGAAACCGCCGCTGAAATTGACAGGCTGTTTGCCGAATCGTGGAAGAAGCAGTCTGTAGAGCCTGCCCCCACAGCCAGCGACGAAGAATATGTGCGAAGGCTCTATCTGGATCTGGCTGGCCGAATCCCGGCCGCCGCAGAGACTCGAGAGTTCATGGAAAACTCTTCCCCTCAGAAACGTACAGAACTGGTGGAGTCCCTGCTGGACGGCCCCGCGTTCGTGCGACATTTCACCATTATCTGGCGGAATGCTCTGATCCCACAGGCGTTCAACGATTTGCAGACTCGCGGTCTTGTTCCGGGGTTTGAGGCCTGGCTGTGGAAACATTTCTCGGAGGAGACTCCATACGATCGCATGGTTCACGAACTGATTACAACCCCGATCGATTTCGGTGACAATTCGGGTGGCATTCTCAACTCAGCCAGCAGTCCCAGCGCATTCTTTATTGTTCGCCAACTGCAACCAGAGAACCTGGCCACCGGAACCTCTCGCGCGTTCCTTGGGGTTCGCCTGGATTGTGCTCAGTGCCATGATCATCCGTTCGACAAATGGAAGCGCAATCAATTCTGGAGCATGGCGGCTTTCTATTCCGGCTTTCAACGCCCCGAAGGCGCTGATCCCGAGAACGCTTTGATGATGTCGATGAATGAGGTCAAGACTTCTCGATCAATCAAAGTCCCTTCCACCGGCGATGTCGTTCCAGCGATGTTCCTGACGGGCACTGAACCGGAGTGGACTGCGGAAGCCGCGCCTCGAAAAGTGTTGGCCGATTGGGTCACATCAAAGAATAACCCGTGGTTTGCGAAGATGGCGGCGAATCGCCTTTGGGCACAGTTTCTGGGTCAGGGAATTGTCCAGCCGGTCGATGACTTTTCTGACAACAACCCGCCATCTCATCCTGAGGTACTCGACTTGCTGGCCGAACAGTTTGCGGCTCATGATTTTGATCTGAAGTACCTCGTTCGCACAATCACGGCGACTCGCGTTTATCAAACAACCAGTCGCCAGACTCATGCCAGCCAGGCTGATCCCAATCAGTATGCTCGCATGGCCCTGCGCGGGCTGACGCCGGAGCAGTTCTTTGACAGCCTGGCCGAAGCCACCGGATACTATCAGCCGTTTCGAACAGACAACCCCTTTGTGATCGATGCCGATTCTCCTCGCGGTCGATTTCTGGAATTGTTCCGGGACGAGAATGAGTCTCCGCTGATGAAGGAGACAACGATCCTGCAGGCTTTGGCGATGATGAACGGTGACTTCGTCGACAATGCCACGACGCTCGACAATAGTCAGACACTTCGAGCGGTCGTCGACTTTCCTCTAATGTCCGACGACGAACGCCTCGAGACATTATTTATCGCAGCTCTCAGTCGTCGTCCCACGGACGACGAGAAAACCAGTTTCGGAAAATACATCACAGATGGCGGTGCATCCGGAAACGCCAAAGATGCATTCACCGATATCTTCTGGGCTCTGTTGAACAGTAGTGAGTTTCTTTTGAATCATTGAATTCGTTTTTGGTGCCGACTTCAGTCGGCATGGTTTCATTCGTCGGGAAGATTGCTGGCTGAAGCCAGCTCTACAGACACGACTGCAATGAAATCAAGAACGCACCAACGACCCGCAAGGACTTAATCATGATCAATCGCCGAACCTTTTCGAAGTATGCCGGGTTGTCGCTCATTGGCTCCTCCATGTCCGGCTGGCTGCCTCGATTAGCCGCCGAAGTGCAGCAGTCCGGCACCAAGGCGACTCGGTCATGCATCCTGTTATGGATGTCCGGCGGACCAAGCCAGATGGAGACTTTTGACCCCAAAGAGGGTCAGGAAAATGGCGGTCCGACAAAAGCCATCGACACCAGCGTGCCCGGAATTCGCATCGCCGAGAACCTGCCAAAGGTTGCCACAATGATGGAGCATTTGGCGCCGATCCGGTCCATGTCAACGAAAGAAGGCGACCATACTCGAGCAACCTACTACATGCGAACCGGGTATCTTCCGCAGGGTCCGATTCAGTACCCGGCGATGGGTTCGTTCCTTGGGAAAGCTCTGAAGAAGCCCGAATGTGATCTGCCTTCGTTTATCGCAGTGAATCCGTTTCGAGCCTTCAGTCCGGCGGCATTCGGGCCTGGGTTCCTTGGGCCGTCGTGGTCTCCGTTAGTTGTTGCGTCAGAAATGGATCAGCAGCAGAACATCTCGTTTGAAGTGCGAAATCTCAAGCCGGCGGATCGCCTGCCAACGGCTCAGGTGGATTCGCGGTTGAGTCTGCTAAGTACTCTGGAGCATTCCTTTCTGTCCGAGCGTCCCGATGGCCCGGGACACAGTCATCTGCAGTCTTATGAGCAGGCCGTTCGCATGATGAAGTCGGAGGCTGTAGCAGCATTCGATCTGGAACAGGAAGAAGCGTCACTCCGAGATGCCTACGGTCGAAACGCATTTGGTCAGGGCTGCTTGCTGGCTCGTCGACTTGTCGAACGAGGCGTCTCGTTTGTGGAGGTTTCTCTGAATGGCGTTGATGGGCTTGGCGGAGCTGGCTGGGATACTCATCAGGACAACTTCAACGCTGTGAAAGGACTTTGTGGTATCCTCGATCCTGCCTGGGCCACGCTGATGACCGATCTGAAGCAGCGTGGATTGCTGGAGAATACGCTGGTCGTCTGGATGGGCGAGTTCGGACGGACTCCGAAGATCAACGAGAACACCGGCCGCGATCATTGGCCTGGAAGCTGGAGCACAGTGCTCGGCGGAGCTGGCATCAAAGGCGGTCAGGTTTACGGAACCACCAGCGACGACGGCATGGAAATCAAGGACGGCTTACTGACCGTTCCTAATCTCATGGCCACAATCTGCCGAGCCCTCGCGCTGAATCCGGAATCAACAAATCTCAGCAACATCGGCCGCCCGATTCCTTTTGCTGATCACGGTTCGGCTGCGGTTGATGCACTTTTAATTTGATTCATCGCTACTCGTGGAACGAAAGCGTAGTCATGGATGACACAATTGGAATGATTGCATCAACAAAGGGGCGGGATTCCACAACGTTCGAGCTTGTCAAGAGGCGCAGGTTCACCGCCAACTACGACACTGCTTACTTCAAACCATCTGGCAACTGATAAAGCGTCGCAATCTCTTCGGTCGTCAACGCGCGATCAAAGATGGCCAGATCGTCGAAGTCACCGATGTAACTGATCCCCAGCATGATGGCCGCTCTGGATGGATCCCAGGAAAACTTCAGCGGTGCCTTCAGTGATCCCTGCGACTGCCCATTCAGATACAACGTCGCGGTTGATTCGGCATTCGTTGACGAATTGATGTTCTCAAATGTGTAAGCGACGTGAGTCCATTCGTTGCTGGCGAATGGTGGCTTCACAACGGGAACCATAGGGCGATCGGCGACCTCAATCTGTTCCCACGGCGTATCTTTCGGATTCCAGAACTTGTAGTTGGAAAACACACCCAGTCGAAAAGTGCGAGGCAGCTCTTTATCGAAGTCCACAAAGAACGCCGCGTCGTTCCATGTCTTGTCGGTGATCTGAATCGGGTCGCAATAACCAGGCTTCAGATCTTTGTCGGGATCCAGCTTCAACCAGAATGAGACCGTTCCGGCCCAGTCTTTCTCCCTGAAGCCCGCATTAGCCCCTTTGTAGAAAATGACCTGAGGCGAATTGTCTTTGAAACGAAGCGCATCTCCAAACCGCCCTGCCCCGCTAGCGATGGAAACATCGGTCCGCTGATTGCCAGCAACCTCCGATTTTCGCTCCAGACTATCCGAGGTATACAGAGAACGATCGGCTCCTATCCGAGCATCTATTCCACCATCAAACGGCGCATGAAAAATCAGCGATGCAGAAATCGCCTCCGGCGGCGATGCGTCGCTGAAAGCACTGTGAGCCGTCAAGCCGATTGTCAAAAAAGCTGCCAGCGTGCATGTCCATGAGCTCATAGGTTCAGACCTCCGTCATGACTGTTCGATAACTTTGCGTTTCCTGAACCGAACAGTTTACAAGCCGCGAGTCGCGCCGGGAATCATCTTTGTTCGCGTCCGATGTCCAGTTTGAGTTTTCCTTTGCTCTTGTTGAAGTTGTTCTTTTCAGATTCACGGATGATGATGCAAAAACTCGATGAAACTCCCTTGTGCCGTAGCCACCGTACTACTAGTATTAGTACAGTTGAGGTGTCGCATGGAGTTTCATATAGATGTCGCCAGCCGGATTCCGATTTATCGCCAGTTACGGGATCAGATTCGTCAGGCCATTGCTCAGGGAAAGCTGCAGCCCGAAGATCGACTTCCATCGGTGCGTGAGCTGTCACGCACTCTGGTCGTGAATCCGAATACAATCGCCCGCGTTTATACCGAGCTGGAACGCGAGAACGTGCTGAATACTCGGCCGGGACTGGGTGTCTTCGTTGCCGTGCCGTCATCTGATCTCACCAGGAAATCGCGACGGGACAGGTTTCAGGAGTTACTGGACACTCTGCTGACGGATGCCGTGCATCTGGGACTCACACACGATGAAGTTCAGCAAGCGATTGCGGACCGCATGAAAAAGTTTCAATGGCCGGAGTCACAAAAATGATAGACGCGATTGTCACGAGGCAGCTCACAAAGTGTTACGACGGGCACCGAGTCGTCAACGGGCTGAACCTGTCGATTCCTCGCGGATCAGTCTACGGACTGCTGGGACGAAACGGCGCCGGAAAGTCGACGACGATCAAAATGCTGACCGGGATGGTGCATCCGGATTTTGGTCAGATCGAACTGCTCGGTGAAGACATCAGCAAGATGGCTCCCGAGCGTCGCGAGCGAATCGCTTATATCGCCGAAAACCATCCGCTCTACCGCTGGATGACGGTCAAAGGAGCGATCCGGTTTGCTCGATCGTTTTATCGCCACTGGAATCAGCATCTCGTCGACCAGATTCTGGATCACTTCGAAATCTCGGGACGACGCTGGATCGGGCGGATGTCAAACGGTCAGCGTGCACAGGTTTCACTGGCAATCGCACTGGCTCCCGATCCGGAACTTCTGATTCTGGACGATCCGACACTTGGCCTGGACACCGTCGTGCGGCGCGACTTTCTGGAATCGATGATTCAGATCATTCATCGCACGGGACGCACGATTCTGATGACATCGCACATCTTGAACGACGTAGATCGAGTCGCCGATCGCATCGGGATCATGGTCAATGGCGTGTTGCGAGTCGACTGTCCGACGGAACATTTCAAGGATTCCATTCGTCGCGTCATTGTCGACTTCAATGAAACGCCGCCATGTCTGGGTTCGATTCCCGGACTGGTGAGCCATCGAACAATACGCAATCAACTGGAATTGATCATCGTGGGTTATGGTGATGAGCATCAAAAGGCAATCGAGTCACTGTCGCCGCGTTCCATTGACGTGATTGAACTGAATCTTGAGGACGCTTTCATCGAATATACGCGAGGCCCCCGCAGGTCTCTTCCCTCATTCAACACGGAGCCCGTGCATGCTTAGTGCTCTGATTCGCAAAGAGCTGTTTCAGTGCAGCGGCTTTTGTCTCGTTGCTTTGCTTACCTGTGCCGCACTGCCATCATGGCTTTATGATCCGAATCGACCGGAATTCCCGCCATTCACTGGCGGGTTTAGTTTGTATTTCGTTGGGTTGTACTCGGAGCAGTTAGATGCATTGGTCGCTAACTTCAGTCTTGTAGGCGGCGTTTTGGCGGTGGTGATCGGCCTGATTCAATCGGCCTGGGAATCAATCACAGGAACCTGGCACTTTCTGCTTTATCGTCCGGCCTCGCGACAAAAGATTCTGGCTATCAAACTTGTGACGGGGACTTGTCTGCTTTTGATATGCACAGCCATTCCAGGGTTGGCTTATGGGATCTGGGCCAGCACTCCCGGAACGCATAACAGTCCGTTTGGCTGGGACATGACGCTGGGCTTTTGGCAACAGTGGTTGACAATTCCGATCCTGTATCTTGCGGCCTTTCAGAGCGGACTGCTGGACGCTCGCTGGTATGGAACTCGCCTGCTGCCGGTCGCCGCCGCAGGAGCACTCTGTGTACTTCTCGCGATCGTTCCACACTGGTGGTTTATTGGACTACCAATCACGTGCGTGACAGTCACTGTTCAAACGCTGACGCTGTTCCATTCAATGCAGGTTCGTGACTTTGCATGATTCGAGGAATCCATGAAACGCATCATTGCTGCCATCTCATCAGTCTCATTAGCCATTCTCATCTGTTTTGGTGCCATGTTGCTTTGGGCCGGGCTGGTGCAAGTCGGGACGAAAGCTGCGACTACCTTTGCTGGTTCCGCGAGAGATTACGTTCATCATACGATTCAATATGACGGCGATTTTGGACCGTTGGTTTACACGTCTAAACGCCAATACGGCTCAGCAACCGTCGGAACATATACGGACCTGAACGGACTTCCTCGAGAAGAACCCGATCTGGGACCAGGCACCGTGATCGAGACGTTGGCTCCTCGAAGTCAAAGCTATCCCGGCCGCGTGAGAATCTCCGCACACAGCTACAGTCCGACAGAGATATGGTTTCTCGTTCACGATGGAAACGGGGCCGGTGGATGCTGGCTGGAGTGTTACACGCCGGGAATTCCGGGGCGAACGATCTGTCTTGGTACAATGGGAGCGACCGAAGAAACGCCGGATTTGGAACACCGTTTCGATGTCGACCTGATCTCGTGGAAGTATCGGAAGTCTATCGGAGGATTGCAAAACAACTTCATCCAATACGGCTCATGGGACTCTCCCGGACTTCTGTTCCTTGCCACCAACGATGGAATCCGGCTGGTCAACCTGGAGAAACGAAGTTGCACTTTGATTGCCTCGTTGCCTGAAGGGTTTGAAGGGATCTACGGTGGTCGGCGAAGTCGTAGTGACGTACCAACCATCCTGCGAGGACGTCGATTCGACCCATCAGATTGGCATGTCATCATCCGAACTGTCGATTCGCTGCTTCGAATGAATCTGGACGGTAGTGGTCTGATCAGGATGGAGCTTCCAGAAGACATTCGCAGTCATAAAATCACCTATTGTGAAACGTACGATGGTTCCCCTTACCTTCACGCATCTCTGGAGGTCCCGGTCTTTGATAAGGCGAGCGTTCGTGGGGCGGTCTTTGACGTGAGTTCCTCCGGCGAGCTATCGAATCGACGAGATTACGCCTGGCTCAACTCTCGCAATGCGCTGTCTGAAACGGCAGACAGCTTTTCGCTTGGAATGGCGATGCCAGCACCGTTGCTCACCGGCGGAGCGGCGGTTTTTTCGGCAGCGTCAGGTGCGCCGTGGTCGCCAACTCAGAATACGCTTCGATTTCTTCCGGCGATCATGAGTGGGTTTATTGCCGTTGGGTTCTGCAGACGATTTCAATCCAAACAGCCGCATTCCCATCAAACGTTCTGGCTCGTGTTTGCCGCGTGTCTGGGAGTCTGTGGCTACATCGGCTATCGCTATCATCGCCGCTGGCCGCCTATTGGGTTCCGTGAGATGACTGTTGACTCATTTGTGGCCCCCGCAGCGAACGGCCTGGAAGTCTTTGCGTAAAGCTGCGTCACCCCAGATCGCCCAGTTGCTGGCTGAAGTCGGGTTGGTGATGGAAGTGGCGTGATGACGCAATGCTGCGTTGTTCCAGAGCTGAGGACAGGTCGGGCTACGTAGGCTGATCTGTCTCAGATCAGCGAGCCTGCATGTTACTGGCCGAGGTCGGGTGGATAGTGGAAAAAGTGTGATGACGTGACGCGGCGTTGTTCCCGACCGGAAGACAGGTCGGGCTATGTAGGCTGATCTGTCTCAGATCAGCAAGCCTGCATGTTACTGGCCGAGGTCGGGTGGATAGTGGAAAAGGCGTGATAAAGCGACGCTGCATTGTTCACGATCGGAAGACAGGTCGGGCTACGTAGGCTGATCTGTCTCAGATCAGCGAGCCTGCATGTTACTGGCCAATGTCGGGTGGATAGTGGAAAAAGTGTGATGACGTGACGCGGCGTTGTTCCCGACCTGAGGACAGGTCGGGCTACTACCAATCTTTCGAAACATACAGTCGATACTCGCCTGCATGCAGTTTTGCTTTGAAAGGATTCTCGATGATGTACCTGCGAATGCGATCAAACGACTCCGGACTGCGAACAAGATGGTCGAATTGATCCGGCTGCCACAAATGTCCGGTTCGCCGAAGAACACCGTTGATCTCGCGAGCGAAGTACTGTCTCCAGGCCGCTCCCTGAGAGAGCATCTGACCTTCCGATTCAAAGGCCGCCAGCACATGCACGTGATTCGGCAGAATAGAAAATGCGGCCATCACGTATCGATCTCGATCGAACTTCAAGAGCCCATCCGCAATGATTCGCGACGCCTGAGTATCCCGCAAACAACTGGTACCGTGAAACGCATCCAGTTCATCGTCCCAGACCAAAAGCAGCTTCCATTTCAAAAGTGACACGGCTCGCGGCGACAGATGTTTGGTGAGCGCTGCAGTGGCATCAGAGTTCTGTTCAGTCTTTTTCTTTCTCAAACTGGCTTCCCAGCGACGCGGGTCGATGCCGGATTCACGTAACAGAATATCTCGCTGCATTTTCCAACGACGGATCGCTTCTACAGGAAGACTGTCTTTGAGACGAAAAGTGACAAAGGCAAAAGTGCCGGGCTGATCCCAGTGCGGAAGAACTGTTTCGATGATCTTAAAGGAGGCTTTCGGCTGAAAGAAAGTCGCGTCCTTTGGTTGCATCGCAAAATCTCTGCAGAGTCGATGAAGGCACTAAATTCCGTTCAAGAAAAATCTACCGTTGATCATGGTCGGTTTCAAATCGGACGCTTCTTGTTGAACGATGCGGCCTCGAATCCCGACCTGAGGACAGGTCGGGATTCGTAGGCTGATCTGTCTCAGATCAGCAAGCCTGCATGTTACTGGCCAATGTCGGGTGGATAGTGGCAACGGCGTGATGAAGTGACGCTGCGTCGTTCCCGACCTGGGGACAGGTCGGGCTACAGAAGATCAAACCAGCCGCAGCGCGGTGCATGTCTGTTGATAGGAAATCTCGAGATCCAGTGAAATGGCATGGTCGTTGTCCAACCAGATCGGCAGGATCGGCAGCCGTTGCCCTACAACCATTGGATAGGCCCATGATTCAAACCGCGAACGTGTAGCCAGATTGTGACTTCGACAAGTCACGGCGTAGGTTGCTGGCGGGGTAGGAGCAAACGCGGGATCGATCTGACAGAAGACGTCCAGCACTTCACAGTACAGATTGAAATGCTTCACGGTCACCAGATCAACAATCGAAACACAGATCTTCTTTTGTAACAAGGCCGCACATTTTGAAACAAACGCCTGGCGGGTCTCCGGGCGATCTTTGTTGGCCGGGCTGACAAGCTCAATCGCGGCAACCAATTCTCGACCTCGCTGTTGGTCGAAAATCAGCACTTCGTATTCGTAGATTTCCGTTGGGTCCAGCTCCAGAGTCAGCGTGGGCTCGGGCGGTGCCCAGATCGCCGTGGCCGCACCTCGGCCAGATGAACTCGCCTCGAATCCACTTTCGCTTCCAATATCGAACGTGCAGACATCGACTTCGAAGTTCTTTCCAAGATGCACGCGAGGTTCAGCGGTGTAGTGATCAGGCAGAGATCTGCAGAGATCCATAACGATCATCGCAGGCCACATTCCATGAAAACCTTCCCAGGAACCCTTGTTGAAGATTGGCGGTCGAAAATGATCCAGCAGCGGCATAGCGTCTCTCCCTGGCCACATTGTAACCGTTCCCACCATTGCCGCGAGCAAAATTCGGCACGGACGTTCGCGAATCAACTCCCAGCGTTCTCACTCAAATCGATGGGTTCAAGGTTGCCGGCCCATCAGACGAGGTGCTGGAGGACCTGGGGATAGTCACAACTGTGTACCGACATGATTGGACAGGGAACAACCAACTGCCTTGATGATGTCGAATTCCGCCGCCCAACCTGTCATACTCCGCCATTCAGTCTGTATCCGGTTTAATTTCAACGCCGAGAAGTGAAGATATTCCGGAACCAGAATCGCAACGATTCGAGTTCAGGCCCGGTCAAAGAGTCGTGTATGCAAGACTATCAGCGTGTTTTCAGATGCCCCCTGCATCTTTTCCTCCTTAGCGGCTTTTTCGCCGTGGCAGTTGTTCCAGCACATGCTGACGAGACCAATGCAATCTGGGGGCTGAAGGCTGGCGATCGATTTGTAGTGAGCGTGCTCGCGGTCAAGCATACGGAAGTGACAATTGGTGATCAGCCAGCAACCAACTCAGATACTCGAGATCGATTCGAGATCGAATATCGAGTGACTCAGGTCAAGAACTCTGGCGATGCGGTCATCGCGGCACGACTCAGGAAGGCCAGTCGAGATGTTGGTGAGGCATCCCCGGATTCACTGAAGGCCTCTGCTCGTTCCGCCAGATCACTTGAGGATCTGCGAATTGGATTCGAGATCGACCCCACGGGTCAGATTCTAACCATCACCGAACGAGACAGGGACTTCATCCTTTCCTCGCTTTCGGGGCTGGACATTGCGACATCTCAACTGCTTCGTGATTCCTGCCCCGAAGATGTCATCGCTTCATGGCTGAGCCGTCCATTCTGGGCCGGACCGACAGACTTTGCGAATGGACCGCCGCAGGAAGGTGATCAAAAGGAACAGACAAAGTCTTATCTGACCAGAAAAGATTCGATCGCTATCGGACCGTTTGGAATTATGCAGGCCATGCTGGAACTTGAGCCAAACTCAGCCGACAAGAAAGGAGATTCGATAACCGTGACAGGCAAAGGACGCTTTGCTCCCCTGGTTGTCCCGAATCGAGAAACGATCTCGTCAAAGATTCCGCTTGTGAATGTTACGGCGGAACTGGATGAGTACTCTGGCAAAATTCTTCTTGCCGAGGAAAAGTCAAAAGACGAAACACCGATGCCCGAGGGGAGTCGTCCTGAATCGCTGCCAGAGATTATTCCCGGGCAGAAAGATGTCCGCTTTCAGTCCATGGAACTTAATATCCGGCTGCATGGCAGCGGAACCCTGAAAGGCATCGCCGGGAACGCGGATCAAAAAATCACATTTCGTCAGACCCAAATGCAGTCCTGGATCCTTACAGAACTCTCACTCGCTCGGTCAGAGTATTTGTTTGACGTTCCAGTCCCAATACCAGCGGCCCCCCGTTAGTGACCGTCTCAGTCCTGTCAGCGAGCAGTCGTCGTCGCAATCTCAGATTTCCGAAGGCTGGTTGTTCGCCTGAAAATGCGGGATTGAGCGGCCCACAAAGCTCCCTTTGGGTAAGAATTCATCCTTTCTTGCAACTGCAAAGTCGTTAGCGAATCAGGACACGTCTATGATTCGCCGCAGCGAAATGTGTTTGTGGACTTTGCGAACGAATTCTAAAACCACACTGCAAAAGATCGTTGCACGATCTCCTCTGTTAATTTCTCTCTGAATCGAATTGAAGGACTGTTGTCGTCATGTCTGATCCGTCTCGCGACACCCTGGAAACATTTGAGAACCCGTTTCCTCAGCGAAATTTTGTGATTGAAACAGTGGCACCGGAATTCACCTCCGTGTGCCCGAAGACTGGCCATCCGGATTTTGGAACGCTGACCATCACGTACGTTGCCGACAAAGTCTGTTATGAACTGAAATCGCTGAAGCTCTATCTTCAGCAGTATCGAAATCATGGGGCTTTTTACGAACGGGTCACGAACATGATTCTGGACGACCTGGTTGCGGTCACCCAGCCACGCTGGATGAAGATCGAGGCAGCGTTTACACCTCGTGGCGGTATTCGCACAACGGTAATTGTGGAACACGGCACGCGACCGTAGGCGCGAGCTGATTCAGGAACTGGAGAAGAACACATGGCCAAAGCATGGGGCGGACGATTTCATCAGGCGACTGATCCAAGAGTAGAAGCGTTCACAGAGTCGATCAGCTTCGATAAACGACTTTATGCCGTCGACATTCGCGGCTCGATGGCTCACGCCACCATGCTGGCTCATGCCGGACTGATTACAGACGTTGAACGTGATCGTATCTGTGATCATCTCGACCAGATCGGTGAAGAGATCGCGGCTGGACAGTTCACATTCCGCACAGATCTCGAAGACATCCACATGCACATCGAAAACGCGCTGATCGCGCGGATCGGTGATGTGGGTCGTAAGCTGCACACGGGTCGAAGTCGGAACGATCAGGTCTCTACAGATCTGAAGTTGTACACTCGCGATGCGATTGATGATCTCGACAAGCTGCTTGTTGAAATCCAGCAAGCCTTCGTTGCACGTTGTGAGCAGGACGCTGATGTCGTTCTGCCCGGGTATACTCATCTCCAGCGAGCGCAACCTGTCCTGGCTGCTCATTACTGGCTGGCTTATGTTGAAAAGTTTCAGCGAGACCGTGAGCGACTGGCTGACTGCCGAAAACGACTCAATGTTTGCCCACTGGGAGCTGCCGCCCTCGCGGGAACAACCTTGCCGATCGATCGTCAGCTGACGGCAAAGTTGCTCGGGTTCGATTCAGTGGCGGCCAACAGCCTGGACGTCAGCAGCGATCGCGATTTCCTGGTTGAGTTCGTGTTCTG
Organism: Planctomycetaceae bacterium; assembly: GCA_046349735.1. GTDB lineage: Bacteria > Planctomycetota > Planctomycetia > Planctomycetales > Planctomycetaceae > SXXK01. Next base: position 14,225 of record JAXMBU010000044.1, on the reverse strand, counting down.
CCTGTCGCTGGTCGCTGCTCATCTGAGCACATGGGCTGAAGAGTGGATCATCTGGTTCACGACGGAATTCAACTTCCTGAAACTTCCCGATGCGTACACAACTGGCTCGTCGATCATGCCTCAGAAGCGCAATCCGGATGTCCTCGAACTGATACGCGGTCGGACGGCTCGAGTGATGACGACAGTGCCACAATTGCTGATTCTGATCAAAAGTCTTCCGATGGCTTACAACCGAGATCTTCAGGAAGACAAACTGGCCATGTTCTCCGCCTACGATGCTTTGAGGGCCTGTTTGGAACTTGCTCCATCGATTGTGGCTGGCGCAGAACTGAAGCGTGATCGCATCGAGTCGCGGCTTGAAGACGGTTTTCTGGACGCCACGGCCCTGATGGAATACCTGATCAAGAAGGGCGTTCCGATGCGGACCGGTCATGAAACCGTCGGAAAGCTGGTCGCCCATTGCGAATCTCGACAGTGCCGGCTGGCGGACCTTTCTCTGGATGACCTGAAGACAGCCTGCTCGGTGATCGAAGAGGACGTTCGAAGCATTCTGGGTGCAAGAAATGCGATGCGGGCCCTGCAGAGCTACGGGTCGGGTGGCGAAGAATCTGTCAAAGCAAGGCTCGCTGAATGGAAGCAGCGTCTGGCATGACGCCTGAGGCGCTAGCCGATTCCCACCTTAGATCGGCCAGCGGCTCGCGTTCATTGGCTCCATCGGTGCCGCCTGCCGATGGAGCGGATGTTGAAATCAGGAAAACTTCGCTCAAAAGTGCGGTCCGTTCAACCTCCTGCTGTGTTCAGAGAATCATTGAGCAGCCGGCGTTGAGAACCGTTGTTCGGGCCTGTTGTCGGGTTACTTGCCGGAACTGCAATTCCGGACATACATTATCCGACGCACTGTACTATCGGCGATTATGATTTTTAGGCACTAACAATCCAGACTGAGACCCTTCACGGCTCGCGACTCTGGCAGCATTTTTCCTGATGAATCTGCACTGCGGAGTGCCCGTTTGGTCTCTCAGTCCCTGACAAACCAATACCTCTCTGACCCGGACGTTCAGCTGATGCTGAAAGTCGCTGCGGGTGACAACTCCGCGTTTGAAGAGTTGGTCGTGCGATACCAGGATCGGCTGGTGGGATTCTTTTTCCACCTGGTTCATGATCGCACGACTGCAGAGGATCTGGCTCAGGAAGCGTTTCTCCGAGTCTTCCGCTCGCGAGAACGCTATGAAGCCACGGCAAGGTTCTCGACCTGGCTGTTCCGAATTGCGCACAACCTGGCCAGCAATCAGAAACGCGGGGCAGCTCGTCGTCGCGAGATTCCGCTGGCCTCGGGTTCCGGAGCCCATGACTTGCCATCACAGGGAGAAAATCTGGCAGAAAAATCGGCACTTATGCCGACAAGACAGCTTGATTCCTCAGAACTGCGAGAAGTCGTTCGGATTGCAATTGATGAATTGAGCGAACGGCAGAGAACGGCTGTTGTCCTCCACAAGTTTGAAGAGATGAGCTACGAAGAAATTGGCGATGTCATGGGGCTTGGGCCAGTGGCCGTGAAGTCACTGATCTCCCGAGCACGTGGAAAACTCAAGGAGGCGCTCGAGCGTTTCGTCTGACGACGATCACCGTTGAATGTTGCACAAACCGAGATCGAACTGCTGAATTGAACTTCGGCGACGTCGATGAAAAAGATTATGCTGTTATTCCCTGACTGTCACCTGATCTGAATTGTCCCGTGCTCTGTCCATAAAGCGGCATGCAATGTCCCGTCCCACCGATACCGAAGTTTTCGATGAGCCTGAGGAGTCCAATGATCCTCAGCTGACGGAACTCGTTGCCTATCTGGATGGTGAACTCGGTGAAGAGGAAAGCAGCAGACTCGAACGAAAACTTGCCGAGAATCCCCCGCTGCGAGGATACGCTGAGACTCTGGATCGAACCTGGCAATTACTCGACACACTCGGGGAAGCCACAGCCAGTGGCGAGTTTACGCAGAAGACCCTAGCCTCATTAGCTGTTGTTTCCAACGAAGAGTTTTCTGCACAGTCCTTGTCAGCAAATCGTAATGCGAGCTGGATTCGTTGGATCCCGTTGACAAGGATTTTCCTGTGGACACTGGTCGGTTTTGCGGGCACATCAGTCGGACTGCTTTTCGGCCGTTCCAGCCAGGCTCCGAAAGCCAACTCTGAAGACGTCCAGTTGCTTCGCCAGTTGGATTTGCTGCTGCAGTTTCCTCGACTTCATGCGGCACGAAGTGCTTCGTTCCTCGAACAGGTTTCGGCAATCGATCATGATTCGAAGGAGGACAACGCGGATGCGGCGTCCCACGAAGGAGATCGCAAACCATGAGCCCACTCCGAACGACTCAGGGAGCCGTGCTGCCGATCACCTGCATGCTGCTGGGGACCTGTATTTCTGTCTTCGTATGGGGACGTAACAGCGAAGAACGAAACTACCTCACTCAGCAGTTGAACAAATTCCAGAGCCTTGAACCCGACCAAAAGAAGAACGTTCAAAAGAGTTACGCTCTGCTGAAGTCAATGCCGGCACGAAAGCAGACGGAGATCGAGCAGATTCATCACCAGACTCAGGAGAATCCTGAACTTCAGGAAACCATGGATCGCTATTTCGAATGGTGGTCTTCGCTCTCCCAGGCGGAATGGGACAGCTTCGAGGAACTGAGTGCTGACGAACGCCTGACATTCGTAAAATCTCGCTGGAGAAAATCTACTGAAGCCGCCCCTGAAGAGATCGTTGTCGAGTTTACAGGTCCGCCATCAGTGCGTATGCCGACGCTGCGATTGAGCTTTGAAGACTATTGGTCCATCATCTCCGAAACGGTGCCCGACGAACATCGCGATGAAACCCTGCGTAAGGAACTTGAACAGCTGAAGTCCGACAAACATCGGGCACTGTTGTTGACACTTACGCTCTTCGAAAGATTCAGTAATCCGGCTCAAAGACGTGAACTTGATCAACCAGGCGACTTGTTGAAGACCGCGATGCTGAGGCATATCAAAGACGAAGCGTGGCTGACAAAGTTTCGAGCCATGGCTCAGGATCTGGATCGAAAGCCGTTTGGCAGAGCGTGGATGTTTATGACAGCTTCGTCCATGCTGGATAAGGCAACAATTGCTCTTGGCGATGATCTGCGAAAGCAGTTTCCGGTAACGTCGGAACAGATTCTGGCAGCATTTGAATCTCTCCCGAACGAAACGGACGCTGATAAGTCGTTCAAAAGGGAGCTGATGACAATGTCTTCGGATGAAGCACGTAAGCGTCTGGAGTTGTTGGCTCAAACAACGAGTAATCAGTCTCCAGAGCAGCAGTTAGTGAATCGATACAACAAGTTTATTCGAGATCGACAACGATTCCTGAGGGGCCAATTCGGTTTCGGGGGTCCAGGCATGGGACCTCCACCAGTGCAGGGACAAGGCCCTGGCCCCGATCGACCTCGTGGAGAAGACGGACCACCGCGTCGAGATTCGGGACGACGTCCTGGCCAGTAAGATCATCCGACCACTAACAACATCCCAATGGAATGTTCGACTGTCGTGCAGCATAAGTTATCTCTGCATGTGTCGGGGCTTTGATGAAAGTCTTCGAGCCGATCGCTGGACTTGTTGTCGCCTATTCTGGATTCTGACATCTTTCTGAGACCGCTCGTTTTCTGGCGCAACGGTGCCGGTTCGGATGTCGGAGAATTCAAGTCAGGAGACGGAAGCGATGGGCATCGCAGGCTGGCTCGTCATTGCAGTTTATGCCGCTCTGATGATTGGCGTTGGCGCGTGGTATTCCAGACAGAACCAGACGGCCGATGACTACCTTCTGGGCGGACGGCGTATGTCCCCGATTGCCGTCGGGCTGTCCCTCTTTGCCACACTGGTCAGTACGCTGTCCTATCTCGGTGGCCCGGGAGAAATGATCGCTCACGGGCCGATGCTGATGACTCAAAGTGCCGCGCATCCGCTGATCTTTCTGATCGTTGGTTTTGGCCTGATCCCGCTGCTGATGCGACAACCCGTCACCAGCGCTTATGAAATCCTCGAAGCCAAACTGGGGACAAGCATCCGGGTCGCGGGGGCTTCCGTTTTTCTCCTGTTGCGGCTGGGCTGGATGTCGACCATTCTGTTCGCGACCAGCCAAAATGTTCTGGTCCCGCTGCTGGGTCTCGATATTTCCTGGACTCCGTGGCTCTGCATTCTGCTGGGAATTCTCACGGCTATTTACTCTTCGACGGGCGGCATGCGGGCGGTGGTGATGACAGACGCAATTCAGTCGATCACGATGCTGGCCGGAGCCATCGTAACTCTCGCAGTCATCACAGTTCGTATGGGAGGAATCAGCGCGTGGTGGCCGGACACATGGCCTCAACACTGGCAAACCCCAAACTGGGGTTTTGATCCGAACGCGCGAGTTTCCTTCGGGATGTTGTTCATCTCGACAACGCTGTGGTATGTCTGCACAAACGGTTCAGACCAGATGTCGATTCAGCGTTTCCTGGCAACTCGCGACGCCAAAGCTGCTCGACGCACGCTGGCTGTTTCGCAGATTACGGATGTCTCCGTGTCAGTGCTGTTGTCCATCACCGGGCTAGCCATCCTCGGCTTCTACCGCGCTCATCCACCTCAACTTGCTGCCAACCTGACAATCGCTGATATCGGCGACCAGCTATTTCCGAAGTTCATCATGACAGAAATGCCTGACCTTCTGGCTGGTTTGGTCCTCGCAGCAATTCTCTCGGCAGCTTTGTCCAGCCTTTCCTCTGGTGTGAACTCCGCATGTGCTGTGGTGGAAAAAGACTTTTTGGCGCGGCGTCCTTTGAGTTCCGGAACTGAAACCACATCGGTTCGACGCCTGATGGTGCTGACCTGGATCATTGCCGCAGTGTCCGTTGGCCTAAGCCTGATCAATACGCTCATCAAGGGAAACATTATCGAACGATGTTACAAGGTTGTGAATCTGCTGACGGCACCTTTGTTCGTGCTGTTCTTCCTGGCACTGTTTGTTCGTTGGTCCAATGGATTCGGAGCCTGGTGCGGCCTGATTTCCAGCACTTTGGTCGCGATCGCAATTGCCTATGCAAAAGATCTCGGGCTTCCTCTGGGAATCAGTTTCGTGTGGATGACACCCTGCTCATTGCTGACGGGCATTCTCGTCGGTACGATCGCCAGTGCCGCATGGCCACAAAAAAGAGCAACGGCCTGAGAGTATCAAACCCACGATGCCAGGTTGGAATTGACCATAACCTTCGATCAGTCAGCTACGAACATGCTTCAAACTTCACGAATACTGTTGTTCGCCATCGCTTCCTGCTGCGCCATCGCTGCAGCTTCAGATGGACAGACCCGTCCCGCAGCCAATGACACCGAGTTGCGACAATGGCTGGAGAATATGGTCTGGCACCATCGGTATTCGATCGAAGAAGTCAGTCAGGTCACCGGACTGGAGAATGCACAGGTCATTGCAAAACTGAAGGAGTTCAATATCTCCGAAGCGACAAGACCTCCACGCCCGGATAAGCAACTACTGATGCTGCCATATCCGGGCGGACGACATCCTCGGATCGGATTTCTTGACGGAGCCGTAGCGCCTCAGCGAGAAACAAAGTTGAGCGTATTCTGTCCCTGGGATGACCAAAGCTATGTCGTCATGGATGTGCCTGAAGCCATCTGGTCCAATCTGGGTCTGACATATCTGGCCCATACACACGTCAAAACAATTTGGGATCTGCAGGGTGTTCAACTTGAACCACAGGAATGGGAACTTGCTGATGACGGCAGCTATCGCCTTCAGCGACGGCTTCCCAACGGCATTGAATTCGGCACTACAGCAAAAGCCCTGTCAGACCACATTGAAATGACGATGTGGCTGAAGAACGGAACAGATGCAGAACTCAGCGATCTGCGAGTCCAGAACTGCGTGATGCTCAAAGGTGCAAAAGGATTCGAACAGCAGACCAATGACAACAAGCTGTTTATTTCGGGATACGCAATCGCGTCTTCGCCCGACAAAACACGCTGGATCATCAGTGCCTGGGAGCCAATCGATCGAGCATGGGCGAATCCTCCATGCCCTTGCCTGCACTCTGATCCCAAATTCCCTGATTGCAAACCTGGAGAAACACAGATACTTCGCGGATGGCAATCTTTCTTTGAAGGTCAGGACATCAATAAGGAAATCGAACGGATCGAAGCAACAGGCTGGCGGCGAAGGAAGTGAGTCCGGGCTATTTCTATGCCCGGATGGACCATCGCGATAAAGAAGGCCCTGTTCCTTATCGTCAGCCAGCAAACTCATTTTCCCGCCTGCTCTGACGAACTCGCAACATCTTCAATAAGCTCTTCTGTTGAGCGGCCGACACAGGTCAAAATCGTGTTCTGCCCCAGTGCACCAAAAACAGAAGTGTCGTAAATGTTCTCGCGACGAAGCATCAAGCCACGTTTCGTATCAATCTGAATCGTTCCTTTAGGCGTTGCCTGAATCAACTGACCTTTGACGATCGGACTCCGAACTCGGGACTGAATCGAACAGTGAAACGAGATCGATGCGATTCCATCATCGACAGAATCAAGTCGAAACGTTCGAAGAATAGGGACCTCGACGTTGATGTCTTCCTGAAGTCGAGCCGTGACCGTAATCTGCTCTTTCCAGGTGTCTCCGACTCGCACTTCATGCTCAGGAAGAGTGGCCAGGAATGATCCCGGATCACCTTGCTGCTTTTGAGTCACTGTGCTGCTGGAAGCCAACTGCACGGGATTCGAAGCAGAGTCACTCTCAACCAGCGGCTCAGAGGACTTCTCCGCCGATGCTCGTTCCACCTTTGATGGTGTCTCCGGTGATTTTTTTGACAGGCCTCGTTGAGTCAGAACGTACCGTGGCGCACTTCCTTTAAGTTGATGAGCGACCTGCTGATAAACGAGCGGCACTTCTCCCGGCTTCATCGAAGAGTCGAACTCGACTGGTGCATTATCGTCAACCTGTTTTTGCATCCAGACGTTCTCAAACTGCATCGTGAATTCTGCAGAGCGATCTTCATGCACAGATGTTGCAGTAAACACTCTTCGCTGCCGCAAAGCCGAACGATCGATCTGCTGACCTCGTTCGCCAAGATTAGCCTCCAGGGTCATCTTCTGCTCCATCTGGTAGCGAAGCTTCTGCCCCTGCTGGAACTGGTACCGAAGAATCCACGCTGCATTCTCGGTCTCCGCCGACGGCATGCTGGACTCGACCGCCGCAGGTGAGTCAGCTGTTTTCTCGGGAGCTTCCGCCACCGGATTGGCGTTTTCCGTTGTCGGTGTATCTTCAGAAGCGATGAGCTGCATGCCAATCAGAGCCCATGCAGCTGCAACAGCAGTCATTCGTGACGGAGCGATCATCCGTGATCCTCAACCAAATAAATTCATCAGCAATGTGGAAGCAATGCTTAAAATAACACATCCGGAACTTTAGCCGCGAGTCCTGTTTCCGGACAAAACACTCAATCTCTTTTGAGCGTACCTGTTATCTGCCGATCGTTTCTCACGTTCATATCACTAACCGGCGAATTCTGCCGGTTAGTGATGGAATGAATCGGGTCTGGGTCTGCGCCGGCCACGAGAACAAGTGCTCACACCGCCGGTTTCCTCTCAGTGGCCTTCAAATTGAAATGATGGAGGAAGACCAAAGCTTTCGCGGAACCTTATTCATCCGACTCTTCATCCGACTCTTCATCCGACTCTTCATCCGACTCTTCATCCGACTCTTCATCCGACTCTTCATCCGACTCTTCATCCGACTCTTCATCCGACTCTTCATCCGACTCTTCATCCGACATCTCTGCCTCTTCGTCTTCGGCCGCGTCGCTATCGCTCGTATCAAGTCCATTGCTGACAAACTTGTCCTTGCCACGAAATGCGATCGGCAGAATGCCCCGGTCCCGAGCTTTATCGATGTCAATCATCATGTATTCCGGCTCTGAGTCCGACGCCAGTTTCTCACCATGTTCTTCAAGACTGGTCGTCCCGGCGACAATCGCACTCGAAAAGCTCGGCCACGATTCGTCATAACGCTCTTCTTCATCCACAGATTCCTCGAGCAGATCCATGGCGTCGTACTCTTCGTCTTCATCGTAGGCATCACCAAGCATCGTGGTTTCGATGGCCAGCATGTTTTCCTGCTTCTCATCGACATAAAACCCGACATAGCAATGGCCCGGAACCAGCACCAGGAACGGCTCGATTCCAATTTTTCTGAGCGCAGAGGCAAGCAAGACTGACCCATCAACACAGTTGGCCTGAGAGTTATTCAGACTCTCTTCAATCAGGCGGACATGCTGGCTGGCGACGGTCTGTGCTTTCACTGACGTGGCCGTGATGCTGCTATAGCGAACGTCTCGCGTCACCAACGCATCCCAGATTGCATAAACCTGTCGAATAACCTCGGCCTCGCCCTGCTGATAACCACTGAAGCTTTCGACGATTCCAATATCCAGAGCCTCTCGCAATAACTTGTCGAGAAACGGATGCTGCTCGTTAACGTAGGCCGCAAACGTAAAGCTCGTGTTCAAGACCAGCTCACCTTCCTGGACCAGAAAGGGACAATCATGAATTGGACGCAGCATCACCGTCGCGGTCTGCTCATCGACATCATTTCCGATCTGCAATCGGAATGTCATCGACACAGGGGTCGCCTGAGTCACCTCAGCCAATTTCGTAAAGCGGTACTTGATCTTCGGATAAATGTGGTACTCCTTACCCTTCTCTGACAGCTTCCCGGAAAACTGGCTTTCCTCCATCACGTCGTCGCAGGTAATCGTCACCTTGATCTGTGTATCTTTCTTCGGTGATACGAGCTTAATGCCTAACAATCCATCGCGATCACCAATGATTACCGGAGCCGAAGGGTCAACCTCCTGACCTTCCTCGGGAGGTGCTGATTTCATCGAAGCGGTTGAAATAATGAATGACGGAAACAATTGCTGATCAAAGGCAATCAGAGGAACAAAGTCCTCCGCCGACGCTGGTGAAAACGTCACAAAAGTAATGGCCATCGCCAAGAGAGCAAGGTATCTCCGCTTCATGTTTCTATGAACTCCGACGACATTGAACCTGATTTCGTCCGGATGACTTTGCGAGATAAAGCATCTGGTCGGCCGATTCCAACAGCGCTGACGCATCACAGTCTGCCTCGGCAGGAAACTGTGCCACACCAATGCTGACAGTGAGAGCGATTTGATCCCCGTCGAAGCAAACAGGACCATTTGACACTGCCGCTCGTATCTTCTCGGCAATTTGCACGGCCTCTTCCGGAAGCGTATCGGCCATGACCAAAGTGAATTCTTCGCCACCGTAGCGTGCCAGTAACTCGTCGCCCTCCAGAACCGACGCAACACGTCGGGAAAACTCTACCAGAACTGCATCCCCGGCCAGATGGCCATAACGATCATTGACCGACTTAAAGTGATCGATATCCATCATCAACACACACAGCGGAGATCGACGTCGGCGGACTCGCACCAGTTCACGCTCCAGCGACTCCAGAAGAAATCGCTTGTTGTGTACCTGCGTCAGCCCGTCCGTTGTCATCATCTTGTAAACAGACTCGTGGTACTGCGCCTCGATGGAGCTTGCTGATAAGTACGTGAAGATCTGATTACCGAAGCGTACTCGGTCGCCTGGCTCGAGTTGCTTCGCCAGTATTCTTTGTTCATTGACCCAAGTCCCGTTGGTACTTTCGAGGTCCTGCACCATGTCCCCGTCAGACTTGCTTTCAATCAGCGCATGGCGACGCGAAACAGACTCGTCCTCAATACTTAGCTGAGCCAAAGGATCGCGTCCGACTAAAACGCGGCCACTCGTCAATGTGACCAATTGACCAAGTCCTTGCGATGGATAGATCCGGACGAGGCAACCGGAAGAATCCGGTTCGGTTTTCGGTGCCTGAGCAAACCTCGTTGGCAGCAACTCCTCCAGCATTTGAACAGACATTACTCATTCCCTTTCATCTTGTTGGTTTGCTCTTCAAAAAGTCCCGTTGACCCGTTTTTCGCAGAGTCAGAACCTGGCTTTCCGGACATAAACTTGCTGGCCATTCGATTCAATACGCGGCCCGATTCAGCAGGACGGAATACTGTTGTGACGGTTTCAACATTCGGCAATTCTTCCACACCGATGTCCATCGCATCGTCTGAAGACTCGTCTGCTACTGCAGCCACTTCCTGTTTAGGCTCGATGGGTGAAGCGGTCGAAGCTGTGACGAAAGTTGAAGGCGCGTTTGGTAATACTGGAGAAGCCGCCGCCTCCATCCTCTGCGTTTTCGACTGCCCTGGAATGCCAGCGGCAAACAACAGCAGCAGTGCACCAGCTCCCACGAAGGAATATAGACGTCTCCGGGAGAGCTTTACCTTCTCTTCTCGATGCGAAACGTCTGAAGTTCGCACTGGATTCGGTGGCCCAACGAGAGAATTATCCGCCTTCAAAAACTCCATAACCTCATTGGCCGACTGAAACCGATCCTCCGGACGCTTCTGCAGCAACCGTGCAAGCACCAGCTGCATTCGGGACGAAACTCTCAGATCACCATTCGACAACGCCGGAGGCTCAACAAAAAGGTGTCCATGAATCTTGGCCGGCATACTGCAAAACTGATCGCCGCTGTAAGGAACCTTCCCGGTCAGCAGAAAGAGAAGTGTGCAACCAAGGCTGTACAGGTCACTGCGATGATCCGCCATGCGTCCATCAGCCGCCTGCTCCGGAGACAGAAAATCGATCGTCCCCATCAACAGGCCGGGACACGTCATATCCGTAGAATGCTGCTCGCTACGCACGAGTCCAAAGTCCAGAATTCGCACAACGCCATGTTCGTCCACAATCAGATTGGACGGTTTGATGTCTCTGTGAACGAAACCATACGAATGCGCGTGAGCAAGTCCGGCGGCTACTTGCAGCAGAATGTCACAGACCTTGTCCTCTTTCATGGGGCCATCGTTGGCCACAACCTGAGACAGGTCTTTCCCGGTCACAAGTTCCGTCACGAGATAATGCACACCGTTGACGCAGCCGGCATCCACAGCACTCACAATGTTGGGATGACTCAGCCGCCCCAGACTTTCGATCTCCAGCTGGAATCGATGAGCCCCCTCTGAGCACGCCCGAGCCGGCTCAGCCATAAATTTCATCGCAAACTGTTTGCCAAGTGTCTCGTGTTTTCCAACGAAGACCTGACCCATTCCTCCGGAACCGATTCTCGGTCCCAGAACATAGTGCCCCAGTCGAAGTCCCGTCAGATCAGCGCGGCTCAGATCGGCAGCGGTGAGGGATGCATGAGAGCTCCTGCTCGGCGATGTCTGGCCCTTCTCCTGGCCAGCACAATCCAATGCATTCTCGCGCGCAGGCTTGAATGCTCGCGTCGATTCTGGAGTCCGTAAAGCACCACGTTCGGACACGTTTACCGGCCCTGATCTGCCACGGCGTCGACGTTTTTCAACGGCAATCACTGGATGCTGCAAGTCGCCGAGAGGAAGCGACGAGAATGAGCGACGGGCAACCATAGGACGCGACGGGACGTCTGCCGTCGGTTTTCTTTTGTCGCCACCGTGAATCCAGTCACTACAGTCGGCACAAGAAGCAGAACCCTACCCAGGCGATTCGCCGAGCAAGCTGCACAATGGACGATCACCGCTCCATTATGGCAGACAACCCGTGGTCTGACGGCTTCAGCAGCAACTGATCTCAGGAAGACGATTGCTCTACTTCGCTGCGGTCTCCAGTAACGCAGTGAGAGACGCCACTCCCTCTGAACTACCAAACGCAAACAGATTATCGCCGGGCTCGATCACCAAATGACCGGGCGGAGGAAATATCTTCTGGCCATTCGACTTCCGCACGCCCAGCAACATGATCCCTGAATCTCTCAAACCCGACTCACTCAGCTTTCTTCCGACAAGCGCGGAATGGGCTGGAACCTGAACGTCGGCGATTTCCCAGTCGACACCTTCCGACTCAGCCACCTCGACAAAGTTCTCGATGCTTGGCGACAACATAAACCGCGCCATACGAATCGCACCGGAGCTCAGAGGATTCATTACGCGAGTCGCCCCGGCCTGCATCATCTTTTGAGCCGCTCGGTCATCACTGGCTCGCGCCACAATCTGCAGTTTCGGACACAAGAGACGTGCAGAAAGCACCACATAGAGATTGTCGGCATCCGTCGGGAGAACCGTCGTGAGTCCCCGAGCCGTCTTAACACCCGCTCGAGTCAGAATCTCGTCGTGAGACGCGTCACCACATATAAACTTCCAATGTCTCGCACGAAAGTCTTCGTTGAAAACAGAGGGATTGTCGTCAACGACCACAAATGGTGTGTGCCGTGTTTCGAGGTACTCACATAGCGTCGCGCCCATTCTTCCGAAACCGCAAACGATAAAGTGATCCTTCAGCTGCCCAATGTCCTTTTCCATTTTTCGTCGCTCCAGCAGAGCCTGCAAGTCCGTATTCATGAGGATCTGGCCAAACTGAACAGCCCCGTAGGTCACAACCCCGATGCCACAGGTCAGATAGCCCATGATGAAAATCTTGGTGCCATCAGTCAGAGGAGAAGGCTCACGACAGCCAACTGTGGTGAGCAGAATGATGCACTGGTAGAAACAATCGAGAAGTTTCTGCCCCGTGAGTATGTGCAGACCGATACCGCCAATCAGCAGCAATGCCATAATCAGCATCGGTATCTGCAGCAGTCGTCGCATGTCTCATCCCTGATGATTTCGCCGAACCAATCCGTGGCTCGGCATCTCCCGGGTGGCCAATTCATCCATCGCAGAATAGCAGCACCCGCCGTTGGGGAGTGTCGCGGAAGACTGCTGAAATGAACAGACCATTTTCGATGCTGAAAATGTTCAACTCAGCCTAAGAAACGGCCATCTCCAGGGTAAAGCTCGCCAGCGACTTCTATCGGGACGAAGGCTTCGTCTTTGAAACCGCCGCCTGCATCTGCTGTGCGAACTGGAGCACTGAAGTAGCTGCGGAAGAGACATCTGCGGCTTCGGCAATTTTTCGAACGATCGCAGACCCAACGATCACGCCGTCCGCCACGCCCTCCAGACCTGGAACCTGTTCGGGGCTCCCAATTCCGAAACCAACAGCCAGGGGCAATTTCGACTGGCTTCGCAGGCTGCGAAGCTGATCGATCAGTTCGCGAGGCAACTCCTGGCGTGCTCCTGTCGTTCCCGCAACAGAGATGCAATAAAGAAAGCCAGTTGATGCAGCAAGGATCTGCTTCGTTCGACGCTCAGTTGTCGTCGGAGCAATCAATTGCACAAGGTCCAGACCATGAGCCTTCGCGAGAGCGGAAACATCGTCCGCCTCATCAGCCGGTAAATCCGGAATGATCAACCCACTGAAACCAGCCTTCGCAGCATCCGCAACAAACGCCGCGGAACCGTGCCGAAAAATAATGGCGAATGACACCATCGCCAGCACCGGCGGAAGTCCCTGAGTCTTCAAAGACTCCATCGTGCGAAAGATTCCATCAACGGTGATGCCTTTATCCAGAGCTCGCGTGTACGACGCCTGGATCACCGGACCATCTGCAATCGGATCACTGTACGGAAACCCCAGTTCAATCAGATCAACATGGGCATCGCGCAACGCCAGAAGCACGGCTGCTGTTCCTTCCAGAGATGGATCACCGGCCGTAATAAATGGCATAAATGCCATTCGGGATTCACCAGACGCGCGATTGAAAACTTCTGTAATACGAGACATTGTCATTGACGCCCAGGACGCTGAATCTTGAGTACTGAAAGGCTAAAAGGACTTGTTCCGGCCAGCATTGCTCGCCGCAAAAGCAGACAAGGCCGAGCCATGAAATAAGTTCAGGCGGAACAGATTAACGCGGACCGATCGAAACTCCAACTCCGTACCCACGATCCTTGAAATGTGTCCGGGAATTGGCTGACAAATACCCGATTTAGTCACGTATTCCGGCCCCGGAATCGCAACGGACATCAGTCAACGTCGGCTCGCCAGGACTCTCGGCAGCCGCACAATAGCCATCACGAACATCACCCATTCGCTGACGTCGCCAAAAACGGCCAGAAATCGGGCTGCCCGGGTGCAAACATTCTTTTGGCCGATATCCTACACAATATAAGGGGGTTAAATCCACCCACCACAAGGACTTCAAAGATCACTCCTCTCGACGGAGTTTCTTTCGCGTATGACCCGCGCCAACAAACCCGACCGCAA
>JAXMBU010000043.1:0-64831 GCA_046349735.1 Planctomycetaceae bacterium | reverse complement strand
AAGCCGCCTTTGCAGCGAAGCGTCCCATCGTCGGCGGTGAAGTCGATGATGCGGTCCGAGCTGTCATCGAGAAGGCGGGCTACGGTGAATACTTCTGTCATCGCACGGGGCACAACCTCTCTCAGGAAGTTCATGGCAACGGCACGCATATGGATAATCTGGAAACGATCGAGTCCCGCAGAATTCTTCCCAGGACAATGTTCACAATCGAACCTGGCATCTACCTGCCCGACTTCGGAGTTCGCAGCGAAGTCGATGTCTACGTCCACGCCGACGGACAGATCGAAGTCACCGGCGGACCACTGCAGACGGCCGTGGTGGCGATTCTCGCCGAATACTGAACCTGCAAAAGCAATTCCTCCTGCCCTACAAGCCCGAAGCGCCAGCGAGTGAGTACATCACGACCCATTCACGCGCTGGCGTTTCGGAAAAAAAGGGGGCGGGAGTCTTTTTCTTCAGGTTGAGGGTTTGCGGAGTGGATTTAAACGTCGCGGCGGCTGCAAAGCGTAACAGAAAAAGACTCACGCCCCCTTTTTTGCGGACATCGCATTGAGACCATTGTTTTCGCCCTGTGGAGATACAGTTCGATGAGTCACTCTGACGAAACTTCGTCGAGCATTTCTTCTCCAGAGTGGCCTCAGCAGGCACCACGTCTGCATGTTGCCCATCGATCGCATCGATTTTCCACTCTTTGTGCAGTCGTGATCGTCTATCTTGCTGCGGCCTATATGGTCCTGCCGCTGGCATGGATGCGTTTCGAGAGATACCACCCCGCCACTATGAATGTGTCGCGGGTCACTGTCACCGGTGATCAGCATCCGGGCGATCCTATAAACGTCGCCCTAATCGGTTCGGAGCATGCTCTGAGGAACGCGATGCTGGCCGCTGGCTGGTTTGTGGCCGATCCACTCGGATTAAAGAGCGATCTGAAAATCGCCGCGGATACTGTCCTCGACAAGCCCTACCAGACTGCCCCTGTCAGCAATCTGTTCCTCTGGGGACGCCGAGAAGACATCGCCTTCGAACAGCCTGCAGGTGACAGTCCTGGACGCCGACATCATGTGCGATTCTGGAAATCGGAACAGGTGGACACATCCGGGCGACCGGCATGGGTGGGCTCAGCAACATTCGATGAAAGGGTCGGGTTCAGCCACACAACCGGCCAGATCACTCATCACATTGACGGCAACGTCGATGCCGAAAGAAATCATCTGATCGAAACTCTGAAGCATGCTGGCCAACTGACCCAGATCCAGGCAGTCAGCAATTTTCACCAGATCCGCGAAGGCCGAAACGGTGGAGGTGATCTGTGGCATACCGACGGTCGACTGCTCAACGCGACACTTTCTTCCCGTGATTAAAGAGCACGCCGGAGTTGCCAAAGGGGACATAGTCAGGGGACAGGCGTTTTCCGAATGGTGGGCCCAGCAAACGCCAGCACAAAAAGAGTTGTCGGGGACCGTTTATCGACTTAGGCAGCAGGGTGGAAATACCCCCCCCCCCCCCCCCCCCCCCCCCGGTTGTTTTCTCCTCGGTTTCGCCGTCGAAAACCGGACGCTAACGCGTTCCGGCTGATTAATTCAACAGGCTATTTGACCAGCCTCGATCCCTCACTTCGCGGGCTCCTACTTTGTCCGGCTTTCAACGCCTAGCCGACTCTTCCTCGTTTTTGCCCCGGAGCAAAACAAACTACCGCTAACGAAAATCGCAGATAATCGTTAGCTGTCTTCAGGCTATTTCACGCCTTTGTACTTCAGGAGCGGCTTTCTTACGCAGCTCGCTTTGCATGGTCTGCCTGCCGTTACCCACAATCCGGAGTGCCAAAGATGCCCGATACGAAGCGTGATTCAAAGTCCAATTGGCACCTGTTGTTGTCGGTTCTGGAATCGACGGCAGACCAGATCCTTGAATGGGAACAGTCACAATTGCTGACCCGTGAAGACTCCCAAAGAATCCTTCGTGATTTTCCGAAGCTGGCGGAGTTGTATTTGTTGAATGCAGAGAATGGGACAGCCTTTCCTCAACGCGATTGTTTTCTGCCGAGGCAGTCAAAAGAAACGGACGCCATCAAAGAACTTCGCACGGGAATTTATATGGCGAAGTTTCTATCGTTTCTGCGATCAGGCGAAGTTCTCCCGCTCAGCAAATATCACGCACTGCAGGCTAAGCTGAGTTCGCAGATGAAGGTCGTGGAGCGGCAACTTGCTGTCGAGGGCATTCATCGTTCTGACCTGGAAGCCCAATGCGTTGGAGGGAGCGATGGATCCAAAGAAGCGACTGCCGAAAAAACGGATCCCTGGCAGCTAACAAGAGTCGGCCTCTGTTTGTCTGGGCTATTGTTTCCGCTGTTGCTTTTTTCCCTTCAGGGCTTGTCAGTTCCGACGGCCGGGGAGGCGTTCAGGACGTCTTTGTGGCTTGGTCATCCGTTGACCGGTATATGGCAGGCTCTTGCCATCTCTCCGCATTCGTGGGGCACATGGACGATCTCCGTTTCTTTTCTGCTCTGGCCTCTGGAATGGGCCTTTTACGGTTTCCTGCTTGACTGTGGGCGCCGGCGTTCTTCAGCCGTCGAGGCGTTGTCGGTAATTCTTGTTATCACGCTGGGGCTTATTCTCATTGGTCTGGCTTGCTATGCGTTGCGGATCAGCATTTCACAATTCACATTGACGTTTGCTCTCGCTCTCAGCATTGTTGGGATTGCAATGATTTCTCGTGCAATCATCCACGTCCGATCGATCTGGCGGTAGTGCTTGGAGATAATCAGGCCGTTGGTCGAGGTAAACGCCGGCAAAGTCCAGCACAAAGGGAGGAGAGACGATACCCATTTCGACGACCCACAAATGATCGTCATGATGAATCAATTGCGGAACGGAGAATCCAGCAACTTCCACGATCGACCGAGATTCCAGTCGGAGGTAAACATCGCGTTCACGTTCATAGTGTCGTTGAAATCGCAAGACCTTGATCGCAGATTGTCGTTCCGTTGCAAACACGTTACCATCGTAACCGTAGCCCAGTTGGCCGATTAAAGATCGGCCATTTTTAGCGGCAAACAAATTCGCGCGTTCCCAGATTTCGTCACGCCAGTCTTCCATGATTGCAGCATCGCAAAACGGATCTCACTCTGCCAGAGCAGAAATGACTCTGACGATTGACGGGACGCAGTTTGAGATCGCCCAGGCAACGCCAACGCATCTTTATCTGCGAACGCCTGCTGAAATCAGAACTGGAACCGGTGAATTGGCAATCTCGATTGACGGAGCAGTTACTCAACAAACGGTGCGACTCCTGAAAGACATTCCGTTGAGTTCAACATCAGTGCCATACGAACGCATTGTTTAGTCGCTCATTGTTTAGTCGCTAGCCGTGTATCTGCGTTTCCTTCCGACACTCAAGGGAGATGAAAGCCCATGGCACTACGGTTCATGCTGCTGATCGCAGTGGTTTTGTCTCTTCTGTTGACTGCTGCGTCGCAGCAGGTGCCGTCTGCGACGACATCAGACGAAAACAAGACAGACCCTCAGCAACAGACGCTCGACGAACGACTGCTCTTCTTTCCTTCAAAATATCCAGCAGGAAACTGGAAGCCGAAAGATCTCCAGTTCGACGATGTTGTCTTTGAGTCTGAAGACAAGACGCGGCTCCATGGTTGGTATTGCCCCTGCGAAAATCGCCGTGCGGTTATCTTGATTTCGCATGGCAATGCAGGACATCTTGCAGATCGAGCTCCCCTGTTGCGGTATTTACAATCGCGGACAAAGGTTGCGGTCTTTATCTTTGACTACCGAAGCTATGGGAAGAGTGAAGGAACTCCGACTGTGGAAGGAGTTTTTGCGGATGCCCGTGCCGCTCGTTCGCAATTACGATGGATGGCGTCGATCGAAGATTCAGAGATGCTGTTGATGGGGGAATCTCTGGGAGGCGCAATTGCAGTGCAACTGGCCGCCGAGTCGGCTCCACGCGGCCTGATCCTGCAAAGCACATTTTCTTCGCTCAGAGATATTGCGGATGTGCACTTCCCCGCGCTGTCATGGCTCGTGCCAAAGGAAAAACTGGATTCACGCATTGAAATCCAACGCTACTCCGGCCCGTTGATTCAGAGTCATGGAACGGCGGATCGCACGATTCCCCTTCAGCTGGCAGAGAAGCTGTTTGCTGCCGGAAATGAGCCAAAACCTCTGATCAGAATTCCACAGGCCGACCACAACAACTGGCTTACAGATGATTATCTTATCCACCTCAACGCGTTTGTTGACAAAACTTCAGCGGCGAAAAAATAGAACATAATTCATCCTGAGACGACGGAAACGTCAGCTTTAGAACGAGCTATCCTGTTGTCATTTCAAAGCGATCTGCCACGGCTGGCCAGTGATTCATTTTGGATACCTGATCCCGGGAGGGCGACGCTCCTGCGGAGCCGTGTTGATTTTCGCTCTCGCTTGCTTCAGCTCGGCAGGAGCCTCGCTCTGCCAAATTGAAAAACTGGCCAACCCTGAGGACTCGTTAGTGATTATACAAATGTTCACTGGAGTGGTGATAACCTTCCAGGATCGCTCACGTTAGGCTGGACATCGATTGTGAAGAACCGGAGAATGCTCGTCTTCAATTCTGATGCAGGGGTGTCGCCCGGAGTGTTGTGACTTCGGGTTCCTGATCAGAACCTTTCTTAATTACGACGCCCCTGAAGAGTGTTATCGGCAGAGCTTAATGCTGACTCGTGATGAGATGCTGAGCCACCTCAAGGCCAAACGGCCTGTGGTCGCCCCATCGATGCTTAAATGCGATTTCGGAAACCTGCGGCGGGAGACAGAACTCCTGGATTCAGCCGGTTCTTCGTTGCTCCACTGGGACGTCATGGACGGCCATTTTGTGCCGAACCTATCCTACGGCCCAATGGTGATCGATCGCGTTCGCTCCCTGACAAAAACACCGTTTGACGCTCACCTGATGATTTCGGACCCCGCGAAATATCTTGATGAGTACGTCAAAGCGGGTTGTGAAGCGATCACGTTCCATCTGGAAGCGGTTCCTCAGCCGGTGTCCCTGCTGCGTGAAATTCGCAGACGAAACCTGGTGGCAGGGCTGGCGATTAACCCGGGAACTCCATTTTCAGCAGCGGAGCCATTCCTTTGGGAATGCGATCTGTTCCTGGTGATGAGTGTTAATCCTGGCTTCGGTGGTCAGAAATTCATGCCAGAAGTTGTACCAAAGATTGCTGCGGCGCGAGCCATGGCTGGGAACGATTTGATTATCTCTGTGGACGGCGGAATAGGCCGCTCCACGATTAAACAATGTGCGGACGCAGGATGCGACGTGTTTGTGGCAGGAAGTTCCGTCTTTGATGAACCCTGTTATACGGCAGCGATTGCCGAGCTTGAGCAGACAGCAACCGGACCGCGGTCTGCTTGTTGAGGAATGAATCCTTATGTCAACGGTGATTTTGATTCGTGCTGGATCAACGGATTACGATGAGCAACATCGAGTCCTTGGAACGCTCGATATGCCCGTGAATAATCGTGGAGTCGAACAGATCCGCGAAATTAACGGGCAGCTGGCTTCGAAGGGTATTCGCCTTCAGGCCATTCTGACTTCGCCGGACGATCCGGCCTGTGGTACGGCTCACGCCGTCGCAGAAGTTCAGGGCGGGGTCAAAGTCAAGGAAATGGACGAGTTGCGTAACGTTAATCAGGGCCTCTGGCAAGGTTTGCCGGAGTCTGATATCCGCAAGAGATTTCCTCGACTTTTTAAGTCCGGAAAAGAGGATGTGACCGCGATTTGTCCGCCGGAAGGTGAGACACTCTCCGACGCTTGCCAGCGTCTGGAGCGAGTCCTCAGCAAAGCCATGCGTAAATACGACGTGATGGCTGTTGTGGCACCGGAGCCACTGGCAACCGTAATTCGATGCACGCTTCAGCACAGACGGCCCCATGTGACGGCTTGCTTGTGCGGGGAAGAGTCCAACGAGCTTGTTCAGATTCTTGAGTCGACGACATTTGAAGCAGCCCACTTTGTGGCGGTTGAAGAACCACAGCCTGTCGGTGCTGCTCATTCCGTCGGCGAAATGGAGAATGTTCGATGAGTACTTTGGAAAACACCGATACCTCAGCGAAGCCAGCCGTGAAACGCGCAAAACGCGGAGTTCCCGAAGGTCTTTGGCTGCGTTGTGATGGTTGCGGCGCGACGGTTTTTCGTAAACAGGTTGAACAGAACCTGAACGTCTGCCCGGAGTGCGAACACCACTTCTACGTCCCTACGTCGATGCGAATCCGACAGCTGCTCGATCCAGACAGCTTTGAAGAGTGGTATGCTGACATGACGTCGGGAGATCCGCTTGGTTTTGCCGACCGTAAGCCGTACAAGGATCGCATCATCGACGAGCAGAAAAAGACCGGCATGAAGGATGCCTGCACAGTGGGGCGTGGATACATGCGAGGACGCCCTCTGGTCTTTGCAACAACAGATTCCGCGTTCATCATGGGCAGCATGGGTTCTGTCGTTGGCGAAAAATTGACTCGCGCTGTGGAAAAAGCGACCGAGCTGTCGCTGCCTCTGATCATTGTGAGTGGTTCTGGTGGTGGGGCTCGTATGCATGAAGGGATCATTTCCCTGATGCAGATGGGAAAAGTCTCCGCCGCTCTGGCTCGATTCCGACGTGCCAATGGACTTTTCATTTCCGTGCTGACGAATCCCACCATGGGGGGAGTCGCTGCCAGCTTCGCTTCACTTGGCGATATCATCGTCGCGGAACCTCAGGCTCTGGTTGACTTCGCCGGACCTCGAGTTGTTCAGGCGACCTGCAAGATCGACCTGCCGGAAGGATTCCAGACCAGCGAATTCCTGTTGAAGCATGGCTTCGTGGATCGCATCGTTCACCGTTCCGAAATGCGATCTGAACTCGCTCGCCTCATCGATTACGGCAGCCGATAACGGTCTCTCCCTTAAAGCGTAACGGCGCAGGCCGTCCGGTGAGTGTCTAGACCATAGCCCCGTACTCACATCGTAATTCGCTCATCCAATCACCTACAAAAATGCCCGTGAGCTTATTCAGCTCTACGGGCATTTTTTTGCGTCACGCCGAGAAATTACGATTTATTCTACCTCTGGATTTTCCTTCACAGTCGAACTTTCCTCCATCGCAGGTTGAACGATCCCAGCCAGCATAGCCTCCAACTCCCCGGAGACCTTCTGAAAGAATGACTGATCCGGTGCACCATCGGGCGTTGTCACCGCCGCATACGCCTCCAGCCGATCAATCGTAAACGCCAGGATCGCCAGCAGTCTCGGGATTTCTCGTTCGATCGACTGCACCAGCTGGGCGGCACGACCGTGGTATTCATTGCCCTCATGCGACGCCTCGATGTTCCAGCGTTTTACATTCGGAACCTGCTTCTGAGCAAACTCCATGGCCTTTTGAGCTGCCTCGAGGTCTTTCACTTCTTCAATACACGATGGCCGGAAGTCTCCCATGCGTCGCATGCGACATTGGTGAAGACGGACGCGAGCATCCGCGATGTCGCGAATGCAATTCTCAATCTCACGCTTCCAAAACGAAGGACGGTCCCGTTCCAGCCAGAAAAGAATCTGCCGCAGCTGGCTATCGAGCGTTGTGAGGCACAGTCGAGCTTCCTCCTGAAACGCAACGACCGCCGCTGCAAACTGCCGGATTGCATCCACCGACGAGACGTTAGCCGACTGGCCCATTGAGCATTCCCCTGCGAAACGGAACCATCACTGCTGCTGGAGATACTCTTCCACCAACTGCGCTTTTCGGAGCAGATAAGGAATGAATTGTTCGTTCGATTCCACAAATCGCCCAAGCGACTTCATGTTCGAAACAAACTCTTCGGAGAACCGCAGTTGCTCCTGGTCCCGCCAGGTTTGCCCAAGATGGTTGAGCTGTCCCGCGACCGCAGCGGTCTTTTCATTGATCTCTTCATTGAATCGGCGCAGCATTTGAGCAAAACGGCGAAGTTCGCCCGGATCCACAATGGCCTGAGTCATCCCTCGAACCCTCCTCTAAAAATGCGTGTGCCTGCCGTGTCTCTAAACGTAACGCCGGACAAATCTCCGGAACTATTACGCGCCTTTTTCTTCCAGGATCTTCGGAACAACGAAGAATTCGCCATCCGTTTTCGGCGCATTGGACAATGCCGCCTCACGAGGCAGCGAAGGCACCATCTGATCGTCCCGGAATACATTTTCCGCGGGCACGGGATGAGTCATCGGTGCGACGCCCGTGATATCAACCTCATCGAGCAATCGGACGTACTCCAGGATCGAAGTTAACTGCTTCCCGGATGCCATCAGTTCCTCATCATCCAGAGCCAATCGGGCCAGTGAGGCCACTTTGCGAAAGTCAGAGAGTTCCATAGTCGATCAATTTCGTCGGTTTTAGGGTATCAGCCCGGCGGACAGGAACATCAACCTGTCCCATCCATACTCCCGGGTTCACGGTATGATTTCACTTCCGCTCTGAAACCGCAACTCTCTAACGTTGGGTCTGCCGATGAACGTTTCTCGGTTACCCAGCCTCGTGCTCTTCTTCCAATTGGCGACTGTATTTCAATACTGAGGACGCTCATCACCAAATCGTGGCCGTTCGAAAGTTGACAACACTCCGTCAGGAAGTGTTCGCAGGTCTTGCCGTCGGGCTCATTTATCGCCGCACGTTTTACTCCGAATCTCAGTTCTGTGCGCAGATTTACGCTTCTCCGCACATCCCACTCAAGATGTACCCCTGAACCCGGGCTAAAATCGCTCACATTCAATGACTCTGAATTCTCGAGGCGAAACCAGATGAAGATTGCTCGCATCTTTGCGCACAGAGTTGATTTGCCGCTTGTTGAGGGCACCTATAAGTGGTCCGGCGGAAAATCAGTGTCGGTGTTTGACAGCACCATCGTTGGCGTCGAAACCGCTTGCGGACTCGTTGGATACGGCGAAGTGTGTCCGCTGGGGCCGTTTTATCTGCCCGCCTATGCCGAAGGAGTCAGAGCCGGCCTCAAAGAACTGGGGCCGCATCTGATCGGCTTTGATTCGAGGGAACTTTTCAAGCTGAATCATCGCATGGATGCAGCTCTGAAAGGACACCCTTACGTCAAATCAGGCATCGACATGGCCTGTTGGGATTTGCTGGGTAAGGTGACTCAACTTCCGGTTTGTACTCTGCTGGGGGGGCGATTTGGTGAGAAAATTCGTTTGTATCGAGCGATCTCGCAGTTGCCTCCGGATGAAATGGCCGCCAACGTCGCAACCTACCGAGCACAAGGCTACACTCGATTTCAGCTCAAAGTCGGCGGCGATCCTGATCTCGACATTCAACGAATTCGTCAGGCTCGGCAAATCCTTCAACCGTCAGATCGACTGGTGGCCGATGCCAATACCGGCTGGACGCAGCACGAAGCGATGCGAGTCGCCCGCGCTGTCAGTGATCTTGATGTGTATATCGAACAGCCGTGTCTGACTTACGAAGAGTGTCTTGCTGTCCGACGACATACGAACAACCCGTTCGTGCTGGATGAGAACATCGATAGCCTTGATGTGCTTCTGCGGGCCAAGGCTGATCTAGCGATGGACGTTGTGAACCTGAAGATCAGTAAACTGGGAGGGCTCACGAAAACAAAACAGGTCCGCGACCTATGTGTGAGCATGGGAATCGCGATGACATTGGAAGACAGTTGGGGAGGCGACATAACAACAGCGGCGATCGCTCACCTGGCACAAAGCACGCCGGAAGAGTTTCGTTTCACGAGCACCGACTTCAACAGTTATGTCACAGTCAGCAACGCCAGCGGTGCGCCGCAGCGTTTAAATGGATTTATGCAGGCCTCGTATGCTCCCGGCCTTGGTGTCGAACCGCGATTCGAAGTGCTTGGAAAGCGTTTGGTGGATGTCTTCTGACCCAGTTCTGGTACGAAGGTCGGTGGTCGTCTGACGACGGTGATGCGTGAAACCATTTTTTGGCAAACAGAGACAAGAATGATCGCCATCTCTGCTCAACACTTTTTGTGCTCAGTTTGCTCACGCATTCGTCGGCCGTTGTGACGGGGCAGGTGTCTGACTCGGGCGACAAACAGGCCGTCAGGGCCGCGCCCGTCAAGGTCTATGTCATGATGGGACAATCCAACATGCTTGGCTTTGGGAGAGTCGGCCCGAAGGAAACGATTGGCTCTCTGGAATACCTCGTGAAGCAGAAAGGTAAGTATTCCCATCTGTTGATGGATCTGGGCAACTGGATCACTCGGCAGGATGTTCGCTATGTCCATGTGATGGATCCACGAGGCGTTGACTATAGGGACTTGGAGAAATTCAGCGAGGTACGAAACGAGTGGCTTGTCCCCAACAAGTCATTCGGGCCCGAACTGGGCTTCGGACAAGTCATGGGAGAGTTCCACGACGAGCTGGTGCTTCTGCTGAAGGCGTGCATTGGAAATCGCAGCCTTGGCTGGGACTTATTGCCTCCGGGCAGCGAACGGTTCGAACACGAAGGGAAGATCTACGCGGGCTCCAAAGACGTTGCAAACTTCTGGGACAAGGGCACGGAACCCAAGCCGGTTCCCTGGTACGCCGGTCGGCAGTACGACGCAGACACTGCCCATGCCAAAGCCGTGCTGAAGAACATCGAAAAGTACTATCCGGGCTACGCCGGCCAGGGTTATGAAGTCGCTGGCTTCGTCTGGTGGCAGGGGCACAAGATCAAAGTGCAGCCTGGTCGGTCGCTACGAACAGAACATGGTGCACCTGATCAAGACGCTGCGGAAGGACTTCGACTGCCCGAATGCAAAATTTGTGCTGGCAACTGGCTGCGGAAACCCAGGCACCGAGGGCTTCGGGAAACAGATTGCAGAAGCCCAGCTGGCAGTTGATGGAGAAAAGAACAAGTACCCGGAATTTAAAGGTAACGTGGCAGCCGTGGATACTCGCGACCTCTGGCGAGATGCGGATGTCTCACCTGTGAATCAGGGCCACCATTACAACCACAACGCCGAAACGTACTATGAAACGGGGAGCGTCTGGCGCGCGATGCGCAGGAGTTGTCAAAGCGATAAATGGAATTTCCTGTTACGGTTAAGGCCGCAATCAATGAGACCACTCAATAAAATTCTCCCATCGAACGCCAGACTGTTTATTTTCGCGTTTGCGTCATTTGCAGTGCTTGTCAATGTGTCCGACCTGCTTGCTCAGGAATCCCAGACAACAAACTGGCAAGCCACTGCGGAAGCAAGACTAAAGGCGATCTATGATCGTGGTGAATTTCGAGCGAAGGCTTATCGACCGACATGGCTGAGTGACAGTTCGGGATTTGTCGTTGAGGAAACAGATCCAGCCACAGGGAAGCCCATGCAGTGGTTTCACGATGTCACGACCGGTGCTCGGCGTGTTTGGGAATCCGAAGACCAACAGCTTGTTCAGAATGACTCCGGACATTTGGTGCATGGCACGCTGCGACTTGAGGCTCGGCGTGACAAAATTGTTGTGGTCGACCAGAGCAATCAGCAGGAAACAGTGCTGATCTCAGGCCCGGAAGATCAGGATGTCGAATATCGCGATCCTGCCTGGAGTCCCGATGGGGCTCGAGTCGTCTTCGTCGAAGCGGACTATACCGATGTCAAACAACGGTCCGTGCTGGTGCCCGGTGATCCATCCTATCCCGAAGTTCGGCAACACCGCTTCGCTCGAGTTGGCGGAAGCATCGAGAAACTACGGATCGGAGTGATGGAGGCTGATGGACAGAATCTGCAATGGCTGCCCGTGGAAAGCCCGAACGAAGGAATGTATCTGGGGCAAGTCGAATGGGCCGGCAACTCGGACCAAGTGCTTGTTGAAAAATTCAGCCGGTTCCGCGATCGCCGCGATTTCCTGCTGGTCACCGTCGGTGGCCAGGCCACAACGATTTACTCGGAAACAAACGACGCATGGGTGGAAGCAAGTCAGGGCTGGAACTCGGGGCTCGCCTGGCTGAATGATGGTAAGGAGTTTGTCGTCGTCAGTGAGAAGGACGGCTGGAGACACGCGCGACGCTATGCTCGTGACGGACAAGAACTGGCTCCGTTGACACCCGGCGACTACGACATCATCGATCGCGCGGTCATCGACGAAGACCGTGGCTGGTATTACTTCTATGCTTCGCCCGAGAATGCCACTCAAAAATACCTGTATCGCGTTGCCCTCGACGGCTCCGGCCAGAAGCAACGGATCTCCCCGGAGAACCAGCCTGGCACGCACCGTTATGTTTTCTCACCCGATGTTAAATGGGCCGTTCATACCTATTCGACTCTGAACCTGCCGCCGCTTCATGAGCTGATCGAAGTTGAAACGCACCGCGTTGTCGTGTCACTCGAAGACAATCATGACATCCGCGAGCGAATGAAGTCCATTGCCTGTCCGCCTGCCGACTTTCTGAAGCTTGATATCGGTGATAGTCTTTCCTTCGACGCATGGATGTTGAAGCCTCGCGATTTTGACGCGTCGAAAAAGTACCCGTTGTTCATCTATGTCTACGGTGAGCCTCACGCCCAGACAGTTCTTGATGAATGGGGGGCGGCACAAATTGACTTTCATCGAGTCGTCGCTGAAATGGGATATGTCGTCGTGTCGATCGACAATCGTGGAACTCCGGCACCGAAAGGTGCTGCCTGGCGGAGAGCGATTTTCGGCAGCCTTGGGCCGCTCTCCACCGAAGAGCAGGAAGCAGGCTTGAAGGCATTGGCGAAGCAATGTTCGTTCATTGACCTCGATCGAGTCGGCATCTGGGGCTGGAGCGGGTAAAGTTCGAATACGCTGAACGCGATGTTCCGCAAGCCGGATTCGTATCATGGGGATCGCTGTCAGCCGTAAACCGCAACTGCACTTACAACGCATGGTTTCAGAAATCTTCATGCGGACACGGGAAGTCAACGCGGACGGCTATGAACGATCAGCGCCAATCAACTTTGCGGAAGGTCTCAAAGGCAAGCTGCTGATTATGACCGGATCCGGCGAGACCAACACGCATATCCAGATCATTGAAGGTCTCGTGGACCGACTCATCAAGCTGGGTAAGCCTTTCGACTACATGGTTTATCCTAATCGAGATCACGGACTATTTTTGAAGGGAACTACTGTGGTCCGCGTGCGGATGCATATTTTAAGATACCTGTTGCAGAACCTTCCAGCGGGACCGATGGAGCCTTGAAGGTGTGTTGTACCGGCCGGCTGACGCCAGGCCGCTCGCCGAGTAACATACGGGCGCGCCGAATCGCATTTTTTGGCGTACCGTGATCCCTACGGAATCAAGGGCACGAAACAGGACGGACATGAAGACAAGCAAGGTTGTGAAACTTTCTGCATTCATCTGGCTGAGCGTTACCTTGCTGACCTCGGCTGCGCCTGATGAGAAGGGTCAGAAGATTCCAGACTTTACGAACGGCGATGCTGTCCCGTCGGAAGCGAGACACGACTGGAACCTTGGGCCAACCGGTTTACGTGGCTGGATGTTCTGCGACAAACTTGTGACGACCGATGCACGACAGATCGCCATCACTGCGGTTGATTCAGGCTCGCCGGCCGATGGATTCATCGCTGTGGGCGATGTGATCCTGGGCGTTGGCGGCAAGCCGTTCACTTCGGATCCTCGCACGGAATTCGGGCGCGCTGTGACGGTGGCTGAAACCAATGACGGTGGCGGACGCCTTGTTCTGACTCGCTGGCGTGCCGGAAAGTCAGAAGACGTGACGTTGATGCTTGCGGTCCAGGGGGCGTTCAGTGCCACCGCGCCTTTTGACTGTCCAAAGTCAAAACACATTCTTGAGCAGGGCCTGAAGACGCTTGCGAAACGAATCTCAGAACCGGATTACGGGGAGAACACGGATCCGATTCCTCGTTGCCTGAATGCTCTCGCTCTGCTCGCGGGAGGAGATCCTTCTCACTCGCCGATCGTCAAACAGGAAGCCCGCTGGGCCGCAGATTTTCAGACGTCCGATTTCAGAACATGGTACTACGGCTATGTGATGATCTTCCTGGCTGAATATGTCATTGCCACGGACGATGTCACTGTGATCCCCGGTCTTCGGCGACTGTCGCTGGAAGCCGCGAAAGGCCAGAGTGCTGTCGGTTCCTGGGGCCACACGTTTGCGCTGCCGGATGGACGTCTTCAGGGTTATGGCATGATGAATTCTCCCGGTCTGCCGCTTACGATCGGACTGGTCCTGGCTCGCGATGCGGGCGTGAAAGATCCGGAAGTCGCTCAGGCCATTGAACTCAGCTCACGTCTCCTTCGCTTCTACACCGGAAAAGGCGCCGTTCCCTATGGTGATCATGCCGCATGGACGGAAACTCATGAAGACAACGGTAAGTGCGGGATGGCGGCCGTACTCTTCAATGGACTTGGCGAATCCCGCAGCGCCGACTACTTCACTCGAATGGCCCTTGCGTCACATGGCAACGAGCGAGACTGCGGACACACCGGCAACTATTTCAACCTGCTGTGGTCCTTGCCCGCGATCGGTCAGGCCGGTCCAAATGCCACGGGCGCCTGGATGCAGGAATTCGGCGGCTGGTACCATGACCTTGCCAGACGCCACGATGGATCATTCACGCATCAGGGCCCGCCCGAACCCGATCACGACAGCTATCACGGCTGGGATGCCACAGGCGCTTATCTGCTCGGATACGCACTTCCGCTCAGGAAGATTCGACTTACCGGCAAAGGACAAGGAGTGGTTCAGCCACTATCGATGGAAGCGGCTCAGAACATCGTGGCTGACGGTCGCGGCTGGGACAACAAGGATCGCAGGAGCTTCTATGAACAACTGACGGATGCAGAACTTATCGAGCGTCTCGGTTCGTGGTCACCGATCGTCCGCGAGCGAGCTGCGATGGCGATTTCCTGGCGCAAGGAGCCACCGATATCTGACGTCATTACTCTGCTGGATTCCGACAGCCTCGATGCTCGAATTGGTGCCTGTCATGCTCTGGAACAATTACGAGGTGACGCGGCTTCCGCCGTTCCGCAGCTTCTTCGAACACTCAAACATGAAGATCTGTGGCTGCGTGTCCGAGCAGCTTCAGCACTTGCTGCCATTGGCAAGCCTGCGTTTTCCACACTGCCGCAACTGCTTGATCTGGTGGCCCGAGCGCCATCATCGGAAGACCCGCGAGGCATGGAACAGCGATTTGTGGCGTTCGCGGTGTTTGGAACCATGCTGCCTCGGCTGAAATCATTTGACGACATCGACAAGGATCAGCTCACCACAGCCATCGCTCAGGGCCTTCAGAACCAGGATGGCCGAGCCCGCAGCGAAATCAGTGAAGTCTATCGGCGGCTCAGTTATGAACAGATCCGGCCTCTGTTGCCAGCGATTTTCGAAGCCATCAGGAAGCCAGCCCCGAGTGGCGAGATGTTTGCCGACGGCGTCCGGTTAAACGGCTTGAAGGTTCTGGCATTGCATCACATCGAAGAAGGCATGCAGGCAGCCGCGGACTATCTGAGGACACAAAACCCGTGGGCCAGTGAACACCGCACTCCGGAGATTCTGGCAGTGCTGGATACGTACGGTGCCGAAGCTCAGGTCATCATCCCTCACCTTGAAGAAACGGCAGCCATCTTTGATCAGGGCGAAGTCAATTTTCCAAAGAACCTGAGCAAGCAAAAGGCCAGGGCAGTCCGCGACGCCATACGGAAGATAAAGACCGCACAGGATCATCCGGAGTTACGGTCTTTGAAATAGCCGAGTCTGACAAACAAAACAGTGCCGGGAATCTGACCGTTTTCCTCTTCGTAAATCATGCCTCGCTATGAAAAAACTTGCCTGCCTGTTGTTCTGTCTCTTCAGCAGTATCAGTTCATTGCTCGCCGCAGAACAACCGAACATTGTCTACATACTCGCCGACGATCTGGGTTATGGCGATCTTGGCTGTTACAATCCGGAGTCAAAGATCCCCACACCTCGTCTCGAGAAGCTTGCTTCCGAAGGGATGCGATTTACTGATGCTCATTCGCCATCTTCGGTCTGCACACCCACGCGATATGCTTTGCTTACTGGTCGTTATGCATGGCGGACTCGACTGCAGCGCAATGTGCTGGGACCATGGGACAAGCCGCTCATCGCACCTGATCGCCTGACCGTCGGCAAACTTCTGCAGCAGCATGGTTATGCAACGGCTTGTATCGGCAAGTGGCACCTGGGTCAGAACTATGCCACAACAGATGGCAAGCCGCCAGTCGGTGGAGCAAAGAAGGCACTGAGCAACGTTGACTTCACTCAGCCAATCTCCGATGGGCCGATCACGAGAGGCTTCGACCATTACTTCGGGACCATTGTGCCGAACTATCCGCCGTATTGCTTCCTAGAGAACGACCGCACTGTGGGTATTCCATCCTTGCCAATGAACGGCGCCAATTTCAACATTCCCGGGCCCACAGTTCCGGACTGGAAACTGGAAGACATTCTGCCCGGACTCACAACGCATGCTGTGAATTGGATCGAAAGTGCCGCAAAGAAGGAGACGCCGTTCTTCCTCTATTTTGCGTTGACGTCTCCGCACTACCCGGTCGTGCCTTCGTTGGAATACGCAGGCCGCACATCGGTCGGTGCTTATGGGGATTTTGTTCACCAGACCGACTGGAGTATCGGACAGATTCTAGATGCACTTGATCGCGCAGGAATTGCAGAGAACACTCTGATCATCTTCACCAGCGACAACGGCCCTGAGATTACCGGTGAAGTAAACCCCGGGGCGTATGATCGTGTTCAACAATACGGCCATCGGAGTGCCGGTGAACTTCGAGGAGCGAAGCGGGATGCGTGGGAAGGCGGTCATCGCGTTCCCTTCATCGCCCGCTGGCCTGGCAGGATCAAGGCAGGAACTTCCAGCGATGAAGTCATCTGCCATGTGGACTTCTTTGCCACGGTCG
This sequence comes from Planctomycetaceae bacterium, assembly GCA_046349735.1. Classification (GTDB taxonomy): domain Bacteria; phylum Planctomycetota; class Planctomycetia; order Planctomycetales; family Planctomycetaceae; genus SXXK01. The sequence goes on along the minus strand of JAXMBU010000043.1, from coordinate 47,937 downwards.
CTGCTATTGTGGGTGAGAAGTTGCCAGACAATGCAGCAGAAGACAGTGTCAGCATTCTGCCGGTGCTGCTCGGTCAGAACCATCAAAAGCCCGTTCGCGAGGCAACGGTCCACCACAGTGCGCGGGGAAAGTTCGCCATCCGCCGCGGCGAATGGGTTTTCATTGATGCCCCCGGCGGCGACGACAATGGTGTCCACGGGGAACCGCAGTGGCTCAAAGACGAACGCGGCTATACTCAGCACGCGTATCCCGGCGAGCTCTTCAACCTTCGCGAAGACCCGGCTCAGCGTGACAATCGATATGGTGAGAAGCCGGAGCTGGTTCTGGAACTGAAATCACTCCTGCAGAAGTATCAGCGGGAAGGTCGCAGTACTCCAGGTGCTCCGCAGAAGAATGACGTCGAGATTCAGTCGTTCTCCGCACCAAAGCCACCAGAGGATCAAGCAATCAGAAAGACCAATCGTCAATGACGACAGGCCTGAGTGAAATTCGCCGAGATTCCGAGCCCAAACAGGACCTATGGAACTCCTGATCGTTTCCATGGACATGCCTCAGTTACTGATTAAAGACCTTCCTGACATCCCTCTGTTCGTTACGCTCTGATGAAATGCCCTTGTACAATTTGCTGATTCGACCTTTGCTGTTTCGCCTTGACGCCGAACTCGCGCATCATGGCACAGTGGAATTCTGTCGGTGGTTGGGAGCGATCCCCGGATTGCCATCGCTGACTCGTTCAATCTTCGAATACCGGGACGCGGCACTTCAGACGGAAGTGGCTGGACTGCGATTCAGCAACCCGTTAGGTCTTGCCGCAGGGTGGGATAAAAACGGCCGAGCACATCAGATGCTGAATTCCTTCGGGTTCGGCTTTGCTGAAATCGGTTCTGTTTCGTCGCGACCTTCGGACGGCAATCCTCGCCCTCGGCTCTTTCGTCTGCCGCAGGACGGAGCCATCATCGTAAACTATGGTCTGCCCAATGACGGGGCTCTGGCTGTGGCCGCCCGACTTCAGTCGCGGGTACATCGAGGTCCTCTCGGCATCAATATCGTCAAGACAAATGACGGGCCGAATGCTCCTGCCTGCAGTGATGATGCAATCCTTGCAGACTATGAACACAGCGTCAGGCTGCTGCATGAGCATGCGAACTATCTTTCGCTGAACCTCAGCTGCCCCAATGCAAAAGGTGGCAAGGATTTCTTTGCACAGCCTGCCAACATTGCACGACTGCTGGAACGACTGGCGTCGATCAACATCCAGTGTCCCGTCTTTCTGAAGATCGCACCTCACGACGATCCCGCTGAACATGAGCGAGTCCTGCATGAATGCGAAAACTTCTCCTGGATCCGAGGCTTTTGCTTCAATCTTCCCTCGGGAAAACCGAACACGTTGCAGATCACGACTCCGAAGCAACACTACGCCCACCTGCCAGGCGCCGTGTCGGGGCGACCTGTGGAACAGCTAATTAATCGCTGCATCGCGGGATTCTATGCACGAATGGACCGAAAGCGATATGTCCTGATTGGCACCGGCGGCGTTTTCAATGCGGAAGAAGCTTATCACAAGATTCGGCTCGGAGCCTCTCTTGTACAACTCTACACCGCCATGATTTATGAAGGACCAGGCGTGGCACGCCATATTTGTCGGGGTCTGGCCGAATTACTGAAGCGAGATGGATTTGCGAGCGTCACAGAGGCTGTCGGCACGGGTTACTCCCGTCCCTGTTTTCGTGCCTGAGCACTGCCAATTCCTGAGCAAGGTGACCTTTCACCACGAACCAGATCTCGGTAATGACCACACTCCACTGACCATCCCGTCTGCGAGAGGTCTTCCGTTGACTTGCGTTTGCGAGCCAAATCCGGACACTTTCCGGAATTATGGGGTATTCCGGTTGCTGGACGCCCCAAATCCAACCAAAACGTGATCAAGAATGAGGCTATGAGCAAGAATCGAAAAGCAGAAGTTGATGCCGCTGTGAAGGATATTGACTTCAAGAAGAATGACTATCAGATTGAACTCAACACCAACCATGGCAAGATTGTGTTAAATCTGCTGCCGGATGTAGCCCCCGGACATTGCTCAAACCTCATCGGCCTCACAAAAATTGGTTACTACAACGGCGTAACATTCCATCGCGTGATCAGTGGCTTCATGATTCAGGGTGGTTGCCCACAGGGGACAGGGACCGGCGGTCCTGGCTACACGATCAAGGCGGAGTTCAATGCAACTCCACACGTTGATGGGGTGCTTTCTATGGCTCGGACCAACGATCCGAATTCCGGTGGATCGCAGTTCTTTATCTGCCTGGGAACTCAGTCATTCCTCGATCGTCAGTATACCGTTTTCGGTCGTACAGCCGATGCCGACAGTCTTGCGGTTGTCCACAAGATTGGTGCAACGAAAACAGACCGCAACGACAAGCCGCTGGAAGCGGCCACCATTCAGACAGCCAATGTCCTGGTCAAACCCAAAGCATGATCTGAGTTTCTGAAAAGGAGCCATCGCGGTGCATAATGCCGCGATGGCTCAAAGGCTTGCTCGAAAACTCACCAGTCAAGGTTGAGTTTGGAGAAGAACGAAACGATGCGACGCTACTGGCTCTTCAAATCAGAACCTGATGTGTTCTCGATCCATGATCTCGCCGCAAGCAAAGGCAAGCGGACATCCTGGGAAGGCGTTAGAAACTACCAGGCTCGAAACATGCTGCGCGATGAAATCAAGAAGGGTGATGGAGTCCTCTTTTATCACAGCAACGCGGACCCAATGTGCATCGCCGGGACGGCCGAAGTCGCTAAAGAAGGATACCCGGACTCTTTTGCGTGGCAGCCTGATCATAAATACTTTGACGATGCGTCAACAGAGCACAAACCTGTCTGGTATATGGTGGATATCAAGCTTTCGAGAGTTTTTCCCGAACCAGTAACTCGTGGTGCTCTCGCCGCAGATCCGGTATGCAGTCAGATGATGGTCATGAAAAAGGGAAGCCGACTTTCCATACAGCCTGTTACGGAGGCTGAATGGCTGGCCGTTCACAGACTTGCCGGCATCGCGATCTGATCATCAGGTGTAATTTTTTGGCGGATTCGTACGTAATCAGCGGCAGACATGTCTCTTGATGAGCCCCGCGAACTGGCGGCCACCGTATTAATTCATCGAATGAGTCGCGAATTCTGAGGTTTGCTGGAGTGTTTTGCGCCGGCGAATCTTTTTAGCGACCAGCGAAGCCGGAGGCACAGAAGGCAGTTGCTCGCGGCCGGTCAAGTGTCCGCGACGCGGTTTCAGGAAACTTCAAGCGGGAGATACAGCAGCATCGAGGGTTATCATTCAAACAGGAGTGAAAACATCTGCCGCCAGGGTGGAGTTGAGACGTTGTCATGGTCTGTGGCGATGCAAATGAGCGAAGGAAATCGATCCTCTGCCTTCGACCTTGTGGGATTTCTGAAGTCCTGTTTAGCCTCCACATGGATTCCGAGGAATCCTGCTAATGACCAAACGACTCGACGCCATGAGAATTCAATGTCCGACATTTCAGCCGATGTTCCCGAAGAGCATTTTTTGGGGCAGTTTATTCCGTTGCACTATCACTTCAACATGTTGCGTGATCAACAACGCATGTTGCCATTTCGGGAGGCAATTGACCTGACAGTGCCGGAGGGCGGAGTCGTTCTTGAGCTCGGTGGCGGTACTGGGGTGTTGTCGTGGTTTGCTGCGCAACAAGCGAGTCGAGTGTACTGCGTTGAACGCAATCCCGCCCTGGCTCGTGCGGCACAGTCGTTTCTGGCCTGTAATCCTCGCGGCGATCGAGTCTCAGTGGTGTTGGCCGACGCAATGAACTATCTGCCGCCAGAGCCCGTCGATGTCGTCATCTGCGAAATGCTGCATGTTGGGATGGTTCGTGAAAAGCAGCTGGAGGTCCTGCACCGTTTCAAGGAACGCTATCGTCAACGATTCGGTCCGACAATGCCTCGCTTCATTCCCGACACATCTGTCTTAGCGCTCCAGCCCATTCAGCAGGACTTCAACTTTTCCGGTTACATTGCGAAGGTTCCGATATTTGAGCCGCCGGGCCCTCACATGAAGGATTCGTGGTTGGCTGATCCATTCTTCTATAGCACGATCGATTACAACGCTGAGATACCCCTGGAATTTCGTATCTCCGCAGATTTAACAATTCAGGTCGATGGAGAGTTTAACGCGATAAGTTTGCTGACAAACAATTTTCTTGCGTTCGTACTGCACGAAAAACGCGCGGTCACCTGGCTTATGAATCAACTGGTACTACCGCTGACGCAACCGATCCCGGTCACGGCGGGAGACGTGGTTTCGGTAAAGCTTACGTATCGGGCGGGAGGAACCATTGAATCGCTGCACGAATCGCTGATCACTCGACTGGCGACACAGACGACAGATATTCAGACTCACCCGCGGCTTCGACGAGCGGCCTGAGCCATTCTTTGGATCACTGCATAGAGTTCCTTGATCGCAAAGGGTTTGGCGACAAGCTCGCAGACTCCATTACGTGCTGCCCCTGCGCGAAGCTCTTCGTCGATGAATCCGGAAGTGACTGCGACCGGCATATCTGGACGAATACGATGAATTTCCCTTGCAACTTCCAGTCCCTGCATACCGGGCATGTTGTAGTCAGTTACGACAAGGTGGAAAGCGTCCGGAGCGTTCTGCAAGGCGGAAATGGCTTCACGGGGATCAACGAAGCAAGTGACCATATGTCCCTGCCGTTCCAGGAGTCGCTTTACCAGGAGTAACACGGAGTTATCGTCGTCGAGATAGAGAATACTCAACGTCGGGTCAGCGACGGGCTTCTCTGACGCAGGAGATGATCCGGAGTCGGTCGCTGTTTTTTTTTCTTCCACCAGAACTGCCGGGAAATAGATTGAGAAGACGGCCCCATGCCCCGACCGACTCTCCACTGTGATCACGCCATCATGTCCCTGAACAATTCCATGCACGACGGATAACCCGAGTCCAGTTCCTTCATCCACGGGCTTGGTGGTGAAGAACGGTTCGAAGATTCGCTGGAGCGTTGCCGCATCCATCCCTGGTCCATTGTCTTTTACAATCAGCCGAACTGCCTGGCCTGACAACTGCTGAAGTTTTCGCAGCCCGGCATGTGATTCGGTGAGATTCTCGTCCAGCGTCAGAGTGTCCAGAGTGATCGTGATAGTGCCTCTGTCTCCCTTCATGGCCTGCATAGCATTCGTGGCAAGATTCAACAGCACTTGTTCAATCTGCGTTGAATCGGCCATGACTCGGGGAGTAATTGGGTCACAATAGATATGCAGGGCGATTCGAGAAGGCAGCGTCGCACGCAGCAGGCGTGCTGCCTCCTCAACAACCGGTCCCAGTCGAATCAACTTGCGATCCGTTGGCTGACGACGGCTGAACGAGAGGATCTGCTGCACCAGATCACGTGCTCTGGATCCTGCACTCTGAATGTCGTCGAGACACCTTTGAGCCACTGCACTTTGGTCGCCCATCTCCTGACGAGCCACTTCGACATTTCCAAGAATCGCTGTGAGAATGTTGTTGAAATCATGAGCGATCCCGCCAGCCAGTGTTCCAATAGCTTCCATTTTCTGTGACTCACGTAACTGAGCCTCCAGGGACGCAGTGACCGCTTCCGCTCGCTTTTGTTCCGTGATATCCTGGCAGGTCCCTTCGAGTCCGATGACTTCACCATCGACATCCAGCACCGTCACGCCGCGAGCACGTACCCAACGTAATTGATTGTCTGCCAGTGTGACTCGATAGTTGTGGTCGAAACCGGACTTACTCCCCATCGACGTTTGCAGACTTTGCAGAATCCGGGCACGATCTTCCGGATGAATTGCGGCGATGTAAGAATCAAAGCTGGGCTGAAACTCTCCGGGGATTCGTCCGTAAATGCGAAAGAGTTCATCAGACCAGGTCACTCGATGAGTTCGAGAATCCCAGTGGAAATTTCCTATCTGCGAAATAGCCTGGGCTTCTCGCAATCTTCCTTCGCTTTCGCGAAGCCGGGCTTCTGCTTCTCGTCGTTCTGTGATATCGGTCACGACTCCATGCCATAGCGTCGAGCCATCAGCTTCGCGTTCCGGAACCGAGTTACCAGCCAGCCAGCGAACCGTTCCGTCTGTATGACGGAGCTGAAATTCGTGCACCCATGGTGTCAGGTCAGTCGCTGATTTTTTAATTGACTGCCAGAAACCGTCCGGGTCGATCAGGTTTTCATTTGGTTCCAGTGTTTCTCGAACCTGATCAGGATCAATCTCGAACAGCTCTCGCATGCCTTCGCTGGCATACGGAAAACACGCGGTCCCGTCTGGACGAAGTCGGAATTGATAAACAACACCAGGCACCCGTCCGGCAATCTTCTTGAGGCGATCAAAGGCTTCTGCTTGTGCGACTTCAGCCTGCACTCTCTCCGTGACATCTCGAAAGCTCCATACTCGCCCGACAACCACCCCGGCAACAAGTTGCGGGCAGGAATATCTCTCGATGACACGTCCATCCAGGAATTCGAGGGAATCAAAACTGACCTCCGTGGGACACTGATACAGACGCTTAACTTTTGACAGAAACAGATGGGGATCCTTCAACTGCTTCACAACATATTGGAGCACAATTTCGTCATCGCCTTCCTCGGCCAGTGCGTCGGGTATGTTCCACATCCTGCGAAAAACATGATTGTAGACTGCAAACTTGCCCTCAGAGCTGACCACCAGAATCCCATCCGTGGTGGATTCCAGAGTTGCTCGCAGCAATGAGACAGAGCGATGAATGGCATCCTCGGTGATCTTGCGATCGGTTATGTCCAGATGGCAGCCCATCATGCGAATCGCACGTCCCGTCTTGTCGCGAATCACGTCAGCCCGAGCCAGAATCCATCGCCATGATCCGTCCTTGTGCCGCAGCCGAAACTCAATGTCGAAACTCGGTCGACGTTCTCCCAGAAAGTCATGGACGGCGAGCAGGGTTCTTTCAATGTCTTCAGAATGCAGACGTGATTCCCATGCGGAGTATTCGCTGGGCAATTCGTGGTCTTCATAGCCCAGCTGCCGCTTCCACTCCGGTGAAAAGTAAACATCATTCGTCAGAAGATCCCAATCCCATAGACCCAGATTTGCGGCTTTGATCAAAAGCCTGGTTCTGGCCTGACTGTCTTTCAGCGCGGCCTCTGATCGCTTGCGATTGGTGATGTCCGTAATCGTTCCCACCATACGAATTGGCACACCAGATGAATCACGCGTGACAACCTGACCTCGGTCCAGAAACCAGCGATATTCGCCCGTCTTTGTCTGAAGTCGCACTTCTCCCTGCTTGATGGATGTACGTCCGCTCAAGTGATCGTCCAGAACCTGCTTAACCGAAGCAACGTCGTCCGGATGAAGTACCTTAAAAAAGAATTCGACACGATGAGGAACCTCAGAAGGCTCATAGCCCAGCAATCTGGCCCACTGCGGACTGAAGTAGACGGAACCCGTCTGCATATCCCAGTCCCAGATGCCATCTCGTGTTGCATCGATGACGTGCTGGAACCTCTCAATACTCTCTTTAAGGATTTTTTCCTCCAGCTTCTCACAGGAGATATCCTTTAGCGTCAACAGCAATTCGGTTCCAGAATCTGCGTGGTCCGATTTCAACATCGTTACGGACGCAGGGATCGGAACGCCACCGCCTCTGTTAAACTGCAACTCGGTTTCAATCACCCGATCGGATGTTCGAGCTTTTCGAACACAATCCCTAAATCTGTCTTTGCAGTCTTCTGCTAATGCCGTCTCCAGCCGTTTCCCATTCCACGATTCACTCGTTGAACCCAACAGAGTGGCAGCTGCACGATTCGCTTCAACAATCAGCCCTTCGCGACACAAAGTCACATAACCGACCGGCGACTTATCGATGAGCTCGCGATACACCCAGCTGACTGAAGCGGAATGAGAATCAGGTCTGGACGAAGTTCCCGTAGTGTGCCGAGTAGGATTGCGTTCTGCAGAAGACATTGGGTCTCCTCGCCAAACCTAAGCACTGATAGAGGACTCAGATCCGGTTCCGAAATTGTGATTGCGTGGATTTGATGGACAGTGCTTGTTTGGAGAAATCGGGCTACGGCAGGATTTCGCTTTCTTCTGCTCCCGGAAAGCCCCGTAAGCACCCTTTTTGACCAGTGAATCGAGATGTCGCGTGTTACCAATACTTGAGGTTGATAGATTGTCAGGCGGTGGGCAAGCGCGGCAATCCTTCACGTCATCTGCTAATCAGGCGATGTTTATGAGATCAGTCGCATTCCTCGACGGGTTTACTGAGGATTCAAACACTCATGGCTGCCAAATTCAATGCCATCCGACAGCTTGTCGAATGACGGTTGTTGGCGGACTGTAACAATATGGAGCTACGCCTTCAAATTCCAGGTTCGTCTGAACATTGCCACTTTCCTCCGAAGTGTCGGCTGAGAAAAAGCAATCGATGAATTCTGTCTCCTCGAACTACGGCCGTTACTCTCCCGGACAATGCGGCTGCTCGACAGAACGTGGTTCACTTCTCGGTTCCTGATAATCAAGGGCCAGGTTTCGGGGATTTGCGCGAGGGATCTGTCTTTTTCGCGAGTGTAAACTTGCTGGCTGGGCGCCTTTCATTCCTGAGTCGTATAACTCCTGCCGGTGCGTCTCTTCCTGAAGCTTGACTGCCATCGGCCAGGATTGCTGAACCTGGACCTGAACCTTAAGCAGACTTCGATGCGGTTCAGGTTCCTGCTAGACTGCGAAGCCACCATGTTCAGCACGGTTATCGAGTGAGTGACGCTGGAACCTCGGGATCTGCAGATGGCCTGCTGTTTTTCCCCGAACCTCTCAGCGTCAAATTTGCTCCCTGGGTTCGAGGAATTCCCCGTACTTCAAGTCTCTTTCAGGCAACAGTGACAATGTCCCCCGTACTTTCACTTAGTGAGCATGCTCAACGTTCGGCTGGTCAGGCCATTGGATTTCTGATGCAACAGGCCGTAGAGAACGCCGACTGTATTTCCCTCGCAGCGGGACTTGTCGACGAACAGTCTCTGCCGGTGGAGGCCGCGCGGGAAACCGTTGAAGAACTTCTTTCAGACGTTGCCGCCGGTCGAAAAATTCTGCAATACGGGATTACGCCGGGCCCGGAGCCTTTGCGGCGCGTGTTTCGCACCTATCTTGCTGAGCTTGAGCAACATCCGGACGGGCTCAAGGACCTTCCTCTGTCCCAGTTGATGTTAACAACGGGTTCACAGCAACTTTTGTCGCTGGTTTCGCAGGCACTCTTCAACCCTGGCGACATTTGCCTCGTCGCTGCTCCCACCTATTTTGTGTTCATCGGAGTACTTCAGGCTGCAGGGGCACGCATCATTCCCGTGCATGCTGACGACAAAGGAATGTGCCCGGACGCTCTCGAAGAGACGCTGCAACAGTTAGAGGCTGAAGGACAGCTGCATCGAGTACGGCTTGTCTATGTTGTCAGCTATTTCGAAAACCCATCCGGAATCAGCGTCTCTGTAGATCGCCGACCGAAGCTTCTCGAAGTGACCCAGCGGTATTCTCGCAGTCATCGCATTCTGCTGCTGGAAGACGCAGCGTATCGCGAGCTCATCTATGATGGCGACCCGGCTCCCAGCATCTGGTCCTTCGACAGGACTCGGGAAACCGTAATTCTTGCTCAAACATTTTCCAAGAGCTTCTCACCCGGAATTCGAGGTGGGTTCGGAGTTCTGCCGCAGCAACTTGTGAAGGCGGTCTCTGACCTCAAGGGAAACGAAGACTTCGGTTCTGCTCATCTCAATCAGCACATTGTAGCGCGAGTGCTGAAAAATGGTGTCTATGCACGCCACGTGGAAACAGTCCGCAACAGCTATCGACAGAAGCGGAACGCCATGCTGGCAGCGGCAGAACGTGAGTTTGCCGGTGTTCCGGGAGTTTCGTGGGTTCGTGCATCCGGTGGGATGTATGTCTGGATGAAACTTCCGGATCATGTCGAAACCGGTTTTAGCAGTGAGCTTTTCCGCCGCGCGACTCAGATTGATAAAGTCATGTACGTGCCCGGGGAACTTGCGTATCCCATGGACTGGCCGCAAAGACCTCGCTGTGAAATGAGATTGAGCTTTGGCGTGCAATCCATTGAAGGCATCGAAGAGGGCATCCGTCGCCTTGCCTGTGCCGTCAAGGCCGTGATGGGGATTGGCTAGATGATCAACGACGCCTCCATCTGCAGCAGGATGTTAGCTCCCGGCTATTGCTCTTGTTTGAGGCCTTCGCGGTGAACCACATTCTCAATTGGCGTCCCTCCTGTTCACTTGCAATGTTGCATGTCCGTGCCGCGATGCTTCGGGCTGCAAGGGAGTTCTTTCAACAGCGGGGATATCTGGAAGTCGAGACGCCGTGCCTTTCGCGTGACATCGTCATTGATGCGTGGCTGGAGCCCATGGAGGTGTTGCATTCGGGAGAACACTGGTACTTGCAGACATCGCCAGAAGCAGCGATGAAACGGCTGCTGGCCGCCGGGAGTGGTTCGATCTTTCAAATCAGTCGTGTTTTCAGAGCGGGAGAATCCGGCGTTCGTCACAATCCCGAATTCACGATGATTGAGTGGTATGGCGTAGAGACCGATTGGCGTCAGCAGATGAATTTGACAGAACAGCTTGTACGGAGCTGTGTTTCTGCCGCCGCCAGAATAACGGCGTTTGACCCTTCGACAGGCTGGTCGCTGCGGCCATTTGCCGCAACGACCTATGCCGAGGCCTTTGAACGCACGTTCAATCTTAACGTCCATTCGGCCACAGGAGAGGAACTCCTTACAGCCGCTCGACAGTATCAGATTCCGCTTCCGGAAAATTGCGTACCCGAGCAACGTGACGATCTGCTGAATGCCATGCTGGCTTTTGCTGTAGAACCCGGTCTGGGGCGATGCCGAACGTCCGGACAATGTGCTCCTGAGTTTCTTTGCGACTATCCACCCACTCAGGCGGCACTGGCTGTAACTTCGGAAAGCCACCCCAAAGTCTCACGCCGTTTTGAACTGTATATCGACGGCATTGAGCTCTGTAACGGCTATCAGGAACTCACGGACGTTGTGGAGTTAAAACGTCGAGAACAAATCCAGAACGGCGTTCGCAGCAACAGTGAATTGACTCCTCTCCCGGGTGCCCTCGCCATGGCTGCGGCTATGAAATCCGGCCTTCCCGCTTGCTCAGGCGTGGCATTGGGCTTCGATCGGCTTGTCATGATTGCCACAGGGGAAAAGCAGATCTCCAGCGTCGTTGCATTTCCTGCCGATCGTGCTTGATGCAACCAGGCAATACGATTTGATCCGTCAGGACAGGACTTGCTTTCACCGAGTTGATTTCTGGACGAATACTCCTTCTTTTGCGGATACGCTGTGGAAGGATTACTTTTCGTGCGGCCAGGCTTTTACGTCTGGCACAGGTTGCTTCCTGCCGACCCACCTTCAGTGTTCATGGCCTCTACAGAAAACCCTGTTAGAAAATCCGGGTATCATGGTCGGCCCTTCCATGATTCAGGCCGTGGTGACAATCCGGAAAGGGAGGATTCCGGCCGACTCATCTTCAGGTATCCAGTGTTTGGGCCATCGACATCATCGGAAAAGTCGATACTCTTGCTCTCAGGAGTCAAGCTGCGAGAAGCCCGAAAACAATTGTTGGTCTAATCCTCAGGAACAATCGAGCCCCCAATGTCCTCACTGACAGGCATCATTATTGTGGACCACGGTTCTCGTCGTCATGAGAGCAATGAAATGCTGCACGAAGCAACCGCTCGGTTTGCTGCGCAGTCAGAATTTTCGATTGTAGAGGCCGCTCATATGGAGCTCGCAGAGCCAACGATCGCACAGGCCTTTGATCGATGTGTTGAACGTGGGGCCACTGAAATTGTGGTGTTCCCGTATTTTCTTTCGCCCGGTCGTCACTGGACCGAGGACATTCCACGTCTGACTTCTGTCGCTGCCCAGAAGCATCCGGCTGTCAAATGGCTCGTTACCGCACCATTCGGACTTCATCCTGGGATGCTGGCTGTTATCAATGATCGTATTCAACATTGTCAAAATCAATCGCAGCCAACGGTGACGTCCCAGGGCTGCGATGTGTGTGGAACATCTTCGCCGTGCAGAGGAACAACGAAACCTGAATGAATTGGCTACTCTGGAGATCATTGCATGCCCACGACGACTGTCCATGAGTTGATTTTCGTTGAGACGAGATGCAGACACATCTGGTGAAATTGTGTTATTGAGTCCCCTGAATCCTGCCGACTGTTGCTCTGATGTTGACGATTAGCAACATGTGAGGCCTTCTCAGCAACGTGTAAATCTTTGCTGACACGTAAAACGCCCTGTTTTTGATGTTTTCGTTCTTGCGTGTTCAATGGCACCGTTTTTGTTCTGTAGTCCAAAACAGGAATCCGGCTCGCGCCGTGATGCCGAAAAGCTACGTGAACAAGATTTGAGGTGCCGTGATGAAGGCGTTGGAAGTTGCATTGATCTGTAGTGCGTCGCCAGGATTTCTTCGCAGCGTGGGAAGTCTGATGGCCGGCCAGTGCCGACTTATGGAATGCTATTCTCTGCCCGAAGCCGCGCAGATGATTCAGTTGCATCGGCCGGACATTGCCGTGTTCGATGTTCGCTCCGCCTCGCCGCAACAACTGGCGAGAACCTTCGCGACCATTAGTCACGTCAAGTCCGTAGACTGTGTGCTGGTGACAGTGCCGGGACAGATGAGCGATGAATCACTGCCGGAAGAAGTTATGCATTCAACCCGTATGATTGCGTTGACCAGTCATGATGAAAACTACCATGAGCTGGTTGAAGAGATCCTTCGACCGGAGAAGAAGTCAGATCTCACTCCCCTGGTAAATGAGGCAGTGGCGGAACTGTTCGATGGTCAATTGACGTCGCCGTCAATGCAAGGAACTGTGGAACCGTTGAATCACGCTTCGCGACTTTCTCCGACTCGTATGAACGGCTCGGACGATCTGCGAAACCGCAATGAAGTAACCGATTCCGCTCCAGGACAAATGGCGGAGAAATTCCGCACAAGAACTCCCGAGCTTCGAACGATGCTGAAGCGGCTCGAAGTGGCGGCTCGGCACAATGTGACGATTCTGTTGATCGGCGAAACCGGAGCCGGCAAGACTCACCTGGCCAGTCTGATTCACGAACACTCCACTCGGAGCAACGAACCGTTTCTGCATGTTGCTTGCGGGGCGTTGCCTGGTGAGTTGATCGAAAGCGAATTGTTCGGCCATGTGAAAGGTGCGTTTACGAGTGCTCATGCGGACAAGGACGGTAAGTTTCTCGTCGCGGGCAGTGGCACCATTCTGCTGGACGAAATCGACGTGTTGACTCCTGATCAGCAGGTGAAGCTGCTGCGAGTCATCGAGAAGGGTGAATTCGAACCGGTGGGTTCCAACAAGACTCTCCATGTCAAAGCGAGAATTATCGCGGCAAGCAATCTTCAGCTTCAGCCGCTGGTGGAATCTGGTCGTTTCCGTCCTGACCTCTATTATCGACTCAATACTCTCAGTTTTACTCTGCCACCGTTGCGGAAGCGACTGCCGGACATCGAGCCGCTGGCCCGCTTCTTTGTTCACCAACATGCGTCGAATCTTGGAATCGATGTTGTTGAGATCACTCCAGACTTTCTGGACTGCCTGCTGAACTATCCGTGGCCAGGCAACGTGCGTGAGATGGAGAACGCGATTCGCAGTGCCGTGATTTACAGTCATGACGGTCGTATGACGCCGGACACGTTGCCGTCCCATGTGGTGGACGGTCATGCCGGGCCGGGAAATGATCCATCTGTCGCTGCGTTTTTCTCGGTTCGACGAGGAGAATCGCTGGAGAATCGTATTGAGCTCACGGAAAAAGACATTATTGAACAGGCCCTGTTGAGCAACAGCTTTAGCCGCACAAATACGGCCAAACATCTCGGTATTAGCCGAGTCACGCTGTACAACAAAATGCGGAAATACGGGATTTTGCCGGAACGGTAGGCAGACTACTAATCAGCCGGAACGGCTAGCAGGCTGTTGATTTAGTCGAGATTCTGATGTGAAAGTCAAATTAACCCGAAGCGCCAGCGAGGAAGTTCGTGATTCTTGCCTCGCTGGCGCTTCGGGTTGGTGTTAAATCAATATCGCGCTAGGGTACGGTTTTCGGTGCAGAAACACGGCAAAGTTGACCGTGGGCTGGCGTCCGTCGGCTGATGAATCGAGAAAATCAACAGCCTGCGAGGCAGAACCGCACTCCTCAAAAGAGAAAGTCCGCCCGGCAAAGGCTCAAGGGAGTCGTTTTTCCTTGCCGATTTGGTCGTGCGGGCGTAGACTCCGCGACTTCGTTTCCCGGCCAGGAAGCCGGATTCTGTCACGCTGACGGTTTTTGCCTCAGCATTTTGGTTCGGTCGGATAGCCGATGGACTTGTCATCAGCTGACCGTAACCCCTGAAAGCTTAATGAGATGAAAAAAGACATCCACCCAAATTATCGCCCCGTCGTATTCCAGGATACATCGACAGGCACTCAGTTTGTTATCAACTCCACGATGCGTTCGAAAGAATCCATCAAGCTTGATGATGGCAAAGAATACCCACTGGTAAAGGTCGAAATCAGCGCAGCTTCTCACCCGTTCTACACGGGCAAGATGAAGTTCGTTGACTCCGCTGGTCGCGTTGAGAAGTTCACCAAGAAGTACAAGTGGGGCAAGAAAGAAGAAGCCGCGAAGTAGCGACGACAATTTGACAATCTGCAACAGGGCGTGCGCATTCATCTGCGCACGTCCTTTCTTTTTGGATTGATGGATTGACGTCGTTTTTCTTTGTCAGAGGTTTCTTCCATGTTTCCGGTTCTTGAACGCCAACTCGCTCGTTACGAGGAACTTGAAAAGCAGATGCAGGATCCGGACGTTCTCAGTAACGTCTCGCGAATGCTGGAGATTCAGAAGGAGTTGGGTTCTCTTTCTCGCATCGCCGCCTCCGTGCGCAAGTTTCATACGCTGGAAGGCGACATTGAAACCGCGAAGATGATGGTCGATGAAGAAACTGATCACGAATCTCGCGAATATGCCAAGGCCGAGCTGAACGCCCTGATTGCTCAACGCGATGAGCTTTCGGTCGAGCTGGAAGATATGGCCACGGCCGGCGATTCGATTACTCGCGGTGCCTGCATCATGGAAGTGCGAGCAGGCACTGGTGGTGACGAGGCGGCCTTGTTCGCCAAGGATCTGTTTGACATGTACATGGCGTATTGTCTGCAGAAGAACTGGAAGACCGAAGTGCTCGAATTCAGTACCACAGAACTGGGTGGTCTGAAGGAAGTTGTGTTTTCGATTACCGGTGAAGGTGCGTTTCACGCGTTGCAGTTTGAAAGCGGCGGGCATCGTGTTCAGCGAGTTCCCGAGACGGAAACTCAGGGCAGAGTTCACACCAGTGCGGCGACAGTAGCGGTGCTGCCGGAAGCAGACGAAGTGGAAATTGATATTCGTCCGGAAGATCTGCAGGTCGACACCATGCGAGCTGGCGGTCCCGGTGGGCAGAAGGTGAACAAGACCGAAAGCGCTGTGCGACTGACTCACTTGCCGACGGGGATCGTGGTGAAGTGTCAGGACGAAAAGAGCCAGCACAAGAATCGTGCGAAGGCGATGCGAGTTCTGCGAAGCCGCATCCTGGAAGCTCAGCAGATGAAACAGCAGTCAGAGCGAGCGGCCACACGACGAACGCTGGTTGGATCAGGCGACCGCAGCGAACGAATTCGTACGTACAATTTTCCTCAGAACCGTATGACCGATCATCGCTGCAATTTGACGATCTACAAACTGGATCGCATCATGACGGGCGATATGAATGAACTCATCACGGCGTTGCTGGCCTTTGACCGCAACGAACGTTTGCGATTGGCTGATGAGGCGATGTGAGACGGCATCCATGCAGTCGAATCTGTACCTGCACCAGCCGGTACCCAAAGTAGCCGTCTCGCTCCGTCGAGACGAGGCCTTGTATCTTGCCCATGGCTGAGGAAGCTGGGGCGGCGATGTTCAACTTCATCGTAATGGTTGTATTTGTCGTTGGGAACAGGCATTCACTGAACAACAGGCATCGCAGAAGGCTTTTCTCGGCGGAGCGAGGAGGCGACTTTGGTCCGTACGTGGTGGACGCGGAAAATCCTGCTTGCCGATGCGGGGGAATCCGGCTAATCTCATAGTCCCGCCGCATTCTCTCACCGACCTCGTTCCTCCTCTGGAGAACGCTTCATGCCAGAGCCATCCGGTGCGCAGAAGTTCTGCGTACAGACTCAACACGTGGGCCATTCATTCGGCGACTTCTTTGGGCGGACTCGCGAAGGGCTTTACGTTGATACGCGTCGTTCAATGCTGAAGGCCAGCATGGCGGGACTTGCCGGACTTTCGTTGCCGGGTTTGTTGCAGGCTAAAGCGGAGGCCGCTGCGGCCGGAACTTCCGGGCCGACGGGAAAAGTGATTTTGTTGTGGATGGCGGGTGGTCCAAGTCACATCGACACGTGGGACAGCAAGCCGGATCGTCCATGGATCAATCGCGGACCATTTGGTGTCACGAAAACAAAACTACCTGGTGTTGTGATTTGTGAGCATCTGCCGAAGCAGGCTGCGATGCTGGATAAGTTCACAATCATTCGTTCTGTTGATGCTCGTCACAGTAACCATGAGCCGAACATGGTGTTCCAGACCGCGAATCTGGCTGCCGAACCTCGTGTTAACCCGGAAGCTGTCAAGTATCCATCACTGGCTTCTGTAATCGCCAAGAGTCATGGAGCCAATCATCCGG
Source organism: Planctomycetaceae bacterium (assembly GCA_046349735.1). Taxonomy (GTDB): domain Bacteria; phylum Planctomycetota; class Planctomycetia; order Planctomycetales; family Planctomycetaceae; genus SXXK01. The sequence continues at coordinate 31,123 of JAXMBU010000043.1, read as the reverse complement.
CGATGCCGCCGTTTGCTGCGTTCATGAAATCTCGATCGCATCTTGCGTTCGCTGGTTACCTGGGGAAGCAGTACGACCCATTTTTGTGTGATAAGGCAACCACGCTTCCCGTCTACACAGATGTTGGTGTTGATACGGGCCGCAGGACTGGCGGTGATTTGTTTCAAATGCCGACGGGTTTGTCAGAGAATCGACTAAATGAACGAGTCAGTCTGCTGAAGCAATTTGACCATCTGAAAGCAGGACTTGATCAGGATGGTTCGATGGATGCTTTGAACACCTATCAGCAACAGGCCGTCGATTTGCTGCTGGGTGAACGTGCTCGTCGAGCATTCGATCTCAATCAGGAAGACGCGGAGACGCGGGAACGATACGGCAAGCATTTGTGGTGCCAACAGGCTTTGATTGCTCGCCGACTTGTTGAAGCCGGGACCACGTTTGTCACGCTGGATCTCAGCTATCATGGAGCATCCGGAACGTGGGATACTCATGGAGATAATATTCCTCCGTATGGCGGCATCAGCAAAGGGCTTGGGCCCTTGTTGCCGCTGTTCGATCATCTGATCACCACACTCGTGAGCGACCTGGAAGCTCGCGGGTTGTTGGACAAGGTCATGGTGATAGCGATGGGTGAATTCGGCCGTACGCCATCGATGGGAACTCAGGACAGTACTGACGGTCGAAACCATTGGCCGGAAGTGATGTCCATGTGTCTTGCAGGTGGCGGCCTGCGACATGGCCAGATCATTGGAGCGACAGAGAAAGACGGCGGTACCATCAAGGAACGTCCTGTTACGCCGGCTGATCTCGCGGCGACACTATTCCGCTACTTCGGAGTTCCGCAGGACTTCCAGTATCTGGATCATCAGGGACGACCACGTTTCGTCGTCGATGGTGGCTCACCAATCGCAGAGCTGTTCTGATACGAACTGGACTTGTTCGCAACGCCCTTTTTCAACGTCAGGCACTGAACATGAGTTGCCGGAATAATACCTGGCACTTGCTTTAATTACGCCCGACTTTCGATGCGGGTTGACTTTCGACTTGTAGCCATTCCTGGTAAGTTTTCCGGTTCCTGAGTGCCGCTATGGATTCTGAGTTGGGTGTCGCTCCGTTAGCATCTGTGGCTTGACAAAATCAGCTGTCAGGCCGACAAGAAATGAAACGAATGTCCAGCGACCTCGATCAAAACAAGCCCTGGCAGCATGTGATTGTGCCCGGAATGACGTTGCTTCTGGCATCGATGGTCCTGATGACCCCGATTTTTGAGGGCAATGATCGAGGGCGACTCGGAGTTCTGCTGATCATCGCGGCGTTGCTGGAGTTCACGCACGGATTCCGCCGCCTGCATGCGGCTGATCAGCGAGCGGCGTGGAAAAGTGCGGCCGTCTCACTGTTACTTGGCCTTGCGCTCTATAGTGCCGGCTGGTTGGCCGTGGAGGCGCTACGATGGTTTCTTGCGATCTGGTTTGTTCTGGATGGAATTCGAGAAGTCAGCAACTGGAGTGCTCGACGCAAAACAAGTTCTGATGCGGCGGGGGCGGCAGTCGTTGCCATCACATGGTTCATCGTGGCAGGAATCATCGTGTGGCTGAGCGATCAATGGCTCACATGGATGATCGCCGCATCCGTTTCGCTGCGAATTTTCAATACGGCCCGAACCATGTATTCCGCTTCATTGGTCAGCCCCGAGCTTCTTACGAATGAAGAGCTCACAACCGGTCTTCTGGCAGATCCCGGAATTCGCGAACTTGCAGTAACGGTGGTCGCTGAAGAGACATCGCGAGCCGCCGCAGATCGAAGCTGGATTCTGGCCTTTCTGATGACTCTTCTGGCTATCCATCTTGGACGCATGGGGCTTGATCGAACATCTCTTGGCCTGGTTTCTCCTGGCTTTGCAGTGCTGGGTGATGCGTTTGTTGCCCTGCTCATTGCATTTACGATTCTGATTCCGTCTTTGATGGCGACCGGAAAGATTCTTCAGGTCCTGGAAGGGCGAATCTGGCGTTGGAGTTTCAAGGAGGGCCATAGTCTGTTTGCAGTTCTGCGGTTGTTCCTGCGTTGGCTGCTGATGGTGCGTCTGCGTCAGGCGATTCGGCTGCGACTGGCTCGCTGCTCGTATGCAGCTGCACTGAGCCGAGGTCTGCAGATGGGACTACCGTTGTCCGCGATTCTGGCGGCGACAACTCCTGTCTGGGGAATGAGCTGGTACTTCGATACCGAAAACTGGGCCGCCGGGATTTGGAATTCATGGGCCGAACAACGAACCGATGACTGGCGACTGGCGATGGCGGAAGCCTTGCCGCCATCATCTGCGTCTGATGGGCAGTTACCACTGGAGGTTCAGCCGGAGGGACTTGTCGAATCGGAAGACTTCTCGTTCATCATCATCGGCGATCCCGGCGAAGGAGATGCCTCACAACATTCTCTTCGAAGTCAGCTGCTTGAGGTGTCTCGTCAGCCCGACGTCAAATTCGTTGTGATCTCATCGGACGTTGTCTATCCATCCGGCGCGATGAAAGATTATGAAGCTCGTTTCTGGCTGCCATTTATGGGGGTGACAAAGCCTGTCTATGCAATTCCGGGCAATCATGACTGGTACGACGCGTTGGAAGGTTTTGCGGCGACGTTCTTTGAACCGGAGGCTGCTCGAACTGCGATAAAGGCACGCGTGGAAATTGATAACCATCTCACTTCCACAACGGACTCGCACATCGAACAACTGATTGCGGAGGCGACCAGACTGCAAAGACTTTATCGAGTTCCTGTGCAGCGGCAGAAGCTTCCGTATTTTCAACTTCAGACTGACACCTTTGCTTTGTTCGCAGTCGATACGGGGGTCGCTCGTCAGATTGACCCGGCCCAGCAATTGTGGCTGGAAGCTGGCCTGAGAGCAGCCGCTGGGAAAACCAAAATGGTGTTGCTGGGGCATCCTTTTTATGCTGGTGGGCACGATCAAACTGACGGCATAAAGAACTTTGAATCGTTAAAGGATCTGCTGACAAAATATGAAGTCGACATCATTATGGGAGGTGATACCCATGATCTGGAATACTATCTCGAGCACCAGAAGAACGCCTCGGGCGACGATCGCCTTGTACGGCATTTTGTCAACGGCGGTGGCGGAGCCTACTTGAGTTTTGGAACTTCTTTGGATTGGCCGGAATCACCAATCACCGAAGAATGGGCGATCTATCCAGGACGACAGCAAGTCGTCTCAAAAATCGATGCCACAGCCCCATTCTGGAAACAGCCCGCGTGGTTCTGGACTCGACAATTCGGAGGCTGGCCGTTCTCGGCCGAGTGGTTATCGGCAGCCTTCGATTCCAATCAGGCTCCGTTCTTTCAGAGTTTTCTGGAGATCAAAGTGGAGCCATCTCAACAACGTCTGAGGCTCATTCCATGGGGAGTCAGCGGTCGATTGAAGTACTCTGATGTACAACGATCAACGTCGATGATTCAGCCAGGCGATGTCGAAGTCGAATGGATCATTCCACTCCGGGAAAGTGATACGTCGCAAGCCGTACGGTGACTGAATGAGTAGTTGCCTGAAGGGACTCGCATAACTTCTGCGCAGAAAAAAGGGTTCAGAAAAAATCTCTGAACCCAGGGTGTGTACTCAATTCCGCTTTGTCGCCATGAATCTCAGCTGGCGAGGCTATTTTGCTGCCGGAGTTACGTCAGACGCCGCCGCTGCCGGAGGTTTTCCACCTGCAACGGGTTTCGGCTTGTTCAGCATCACCATCGCCATTCCTGTGGCAGCCAGAACGAGCCCCAGATAATAGATTCCGCCCGGGGCTTCATACTTTTTTCCGCCTGCAAGGAATGTCATCGACGCAATCGTGTTGATGATCGGAGCACCGGCGAACACCAGAGGAGCCACAATCAGAGGACCGATCGATCCGGCCTCTTTGACGGCGAAAATGACACAGAGTGCTCCGGCCGCTCCAGCGATTCCGGCCAGAAGACCCCAGGTCATACTCATGGGAGCCCAACTCAGGTCAGCTGGATTCTTGACCGTCGGATCGTTCTTCATCAGAAAGATGAAAATGCTGGGGATCAGAACCGCGACCAGAAAATAGGCAACTCCGACCATCAGGAAGGCTCGTAAATTGCTGCCGAGCTTCGTTGTGGCGTCATGAACCAGTGGTACGTAGACACCCCAGGACAGAGCCGCACCTGCGATAAACGCGTAAACAGTCCATTTCATTTCTGATCACTTTCACTTTTGGTCGACGACGAGAATCTGGCGACGCTCGGATGACTCGAAGGCGATCGAATCACACAGCGACGTTTTGAACCAATTGATTTGCCGCAGATTGTAGACTGATCGCTCAATTTGAGAACCGCGTCTGGTCAGAATGCGGAAACCGAGATCCGCGCATGAAAAAACCTCTTCCAGCCGTGCTGAGCAAACGCTGTTGACGCCCATTGATCAGAAATAAGGTGGGCACCCGAAGCCCGGGTCATGTGATCCGAGACATAGTCGGCGTGACAGTCAGCCGGGATCAGTCCAGGTTCCCATTTGGGTTATCTGTAGGGTCAACTTGTTTTGCTGCAGACGAGTCTGGCAGAGGTTCTGCACAAAGTGCTCGATCACAATACGGTCTGATGAGCGATCTCGCAAGCGAATGTTCGAAAGTCCTGGTCGTTCGAAAAACTTCTTTTTATTTCTTTTCTGCTGTTGCTGGCGGTGCCGCAGCCGGGGGAGTTGTCGGAGGAGCAGCCACTGGGGAACTGGCCAAAACGGTCAGAGTCTTGTCCGGTGCCAGTGTAAAGATCGTGCGAATATGGGGATCCGCAATCAACAGATTTGCACCGCTGCGACACAGGCCCACAGGACGATCCAGCGGAGCACCGCTGACGAATTTCTCCACCTTTCCATCAGCCGAGACCTTCCACACAGCATGCTCATAGTTGTCGGTGACAAACATGGTCCCATCCTCCATGCGGACAATGTTGTGCGGAAGATTAAACGGATGGTCCTTGATGAACGGTTCGATTTTGCCATCCGGAGTCACTTTCTGAATTTGTCCATCCTTGCTGGACGTCGACAGCACCCACAGATTGCCCTCACCGTCGATCGTTAGCCCGCGAGGTGAATTGATCACAGCGAACTCTGTCGGCATCTCAGAACCTGCAGCCGGCATTTTCCAGATTCGATGCAGCTCAAGATCCGCCGTATAGATGGTCCCATCGGATGCGACCGCAATTGCCATGGGAATCCCGATCCAGCCCTTTGTCAAAGGCTGCGGTTGCCCAGCATCATCAAACCGGAAAACTTCACGAGTGGACGAATCCCCCGCCAGCAACTTCCCCTGATGATCAATCGCCAGACATCGAATAGCATTCAGCGGTGTACGAAACTTCTTTGAGCCCTGAAAAAAGACAGACTTTTGGCCGTTCTCGATCTTCCAGATCCCAGGCAGATTTCGATCGGCAACATAAACGATGCCATCAGCCTGAGCTGTCACTGCCAGGGGATACAGGAATTCCGTTGCTGCCGGAGCCGTACTCTGCCCAAACGCAGGGCCAACACATATCAACGAAATCAGGGCGAAACAATACTTCACGTTCAAACTCCGGGTTGATCGCAGCAATATTCAGAAGCCACCGACCGCAAAACTTTCTATTGCGCTGGTGGTTGAATCTCTTAATAATATCGGTGTATCCGGTCCTTCACCAGTCCTGAAGGATTGCACAGTTCGAATCGCAAAAACTCCGGTCCAACCTGTTCGAGAACAAAACTCTCATTCCAGGAGGCCGTGTTGCAGCTGGCCCGTTTAGCCCCCGGAATATTACTTCTTCAGTGTTCGCATGGGGAGAATGGGACCATTTTCTCGGTCCTGTTCGTGCTGTAGATAGATAGCTTTGAATCACGGAATTCGCTGAGCAGAGTCCGGTGTCACTCCCGCACAAAAACGTGTGTGCCGGTTTGTCCAATAAGGGTGCAATCTCCACGAGAGCCACTGGCACGCTCGGCCGTCCGGATTCTTTTCCCCTTCACACAGCATGCGGAGCGCTGCGAATCTGCAAAGTGCCGGGTCTTGTCAGGCACCATGATCAGGCAAAGACTTCTCAAAAAATTTTTGCTTCTGTAACGCTTCAAGAACAGCGTTCGCCTTAATTTTCTCACCTTGTTCGGAAAGATGACAGTGGTCCAACCACGCTTCAATCAGGATCAACGCGGGATCAACATCAACAAAACCAGTTTGATACTTTTGGGAAAGTCGAATCATGATTTCCCTGTGTTTCTGTATCGCGATCTTCACTCCCGCTCTTGAATTCAGTGTATAGGCGGCCCGCTCCGCTGGTAGTCCTTTTAGTTGTGTAAATGTGCTGTCATTGCAGAGAACAAATGGGAAAAGAACGACTCTAGAACCATCAGCCGTGATGTTTCGAATCAGCAGTTCCAGGTTGCGTTCGAATCCGACAGGCGTGTTTCGTTTTGCGTTCTCGAGATAATACTCCGGAGCGAGCTCAAGAGACTTACTCTGCTTGTCACAGAACAGAGCAGCAGGAGCATCCGCGAGCCATCGAGAGTAAAGAAGTTTCGCCACACCGGAATGTTTCAGCAGAAAACCTTCGCCGGAGCGGAGACGATGCGGTGCACCAGTCCAGCCGGGGCGAAAGTGAGTGTATTCCGGGTTATAGTCATCGAACAGCAGGGGAGCTGCGTCGTTGCCTCCGACATGAATCAGCACCACATCCGGCTTCAGATATCGATCACGAAAAATGTAGTGACAAAGCAATTCGGCCGTCGTCGCATAATTCAGCCCGCCATTGATCACCTCGGCAGACAATGAGGGCTCGCTGTTCCCGGGCTCATTGTTTAGCAGTTGCTCCAGTTGACAGGGCCAGGTCGTGTCCGGGGAGTCCTGCAAATAACCGTATGTTGTCGATCCACCGAGCGTGAGGATCCGCAGCACATTTGATCCTGGAGCATCAGAATAGTCTTTTGAGTTCCGGTAGCCCCGGGAATTTGTCTGCCGAATCCCATTGCTCGCGATGAATGAGGGAGTATTCTCCCAGAGCAGATATGGGTGCGGGCGTTCGTTGAACAAATCAGATGCCGATTTTGTTCCCAGAAGAAGATCAACATTCCTGACACCCTGCTCTGAACTCAGTTGTCGCCATGTTGATCTTGCGACGACCTCCATTGTCACCAGCGTGATGGTTACGGAAAATCCAGCAACAGCGAGGCGAAACAGGCCTCGAACTGAGATGGAAATCGATCGCCTTCGCAAGGCCCATGCCAGGGCAAATGCGATCACCGAGATCATAATGAACGACTGCTGAAGCGGACCAAATCCGGCCGCGCTCGTGGTGGTCAGTTCCGGGGCAATCGCGATCAGAAATGTAGAAACACCGGCGGCACTCATGGGCCAGAACGTCGAGAACTGAAATGCTGCTCTTTCAATTTCACGAGTTCTCATTGCGGTGATCCAAGCGGCGCCCGGCCATACCTACTTTGTTTTTGCAGCGTTTTCGAGTTCATCAAATCCATCCTTTTCTTCAAACGGACGGACATCAGAGTACCACTTTGCCCAAAGAGAGATGGCCTTTCTTCTCCATTCATTCGCAATCTTCACCTGTTCTTCAGGCGTTGCCGTTTCTGCACCACCTTTGGGGTTCAGAGAAGCTCCGAGGCCCCCCGGTTTGCGCGAAATAAAGCGGAGTGCCATTTCCGCTTCGACATTAACGTCGACGTGCGGATCCCTGAGGCCCGCAATCATTAAGGGAATCAGTGAAAAATCTCCGGTTCTGCCCAGTGCCCAGTAAACCGCGCGACGCACATCGGCATCGGGATGTTCGACGAGCGCTTTCAGTCGGTCCTTTTGCCCAATCAAAGCCTCTGGATCCGTAATGGCCTGAACACTCCGCACAACCTCATTCGCAATCTTCTCGTCGACACTGTCAAGTTCTACATTCTGCAGACCTTCGCCAAGCTCTTTTTCCATGGCAGAAAGCAGGAGATCCAACTCCGTGGGATCGGGCTTTTTTTCCTTATCGCCAAACGGATTACCTCGTTCGCCGCGTGTTAAACCCTGGCCGTACGTCTTCATGAGGGTGACCTGAGTGGATCTCATCAGGAACAGAATTGCAAACGCTGTGTCCACTCTTGGTCCGAGATAAGTCTTGTCGAAAGAGCCATCTGCACTTTGATGGGTCAACAAACCATCAGCGTATACGGTAAACCAATCACTGCCGGAGATATCATCCATCCCATGCAGAGCAGCCACACGTTCGAGGGCATAATAGAAGTAGTTCTTCGCCCGCACATCTGCCGCAGTAGGGCTGAAGTGAGTGGACACCCAGCCGAGGCCACGAGCAATCCGCGAGTCGAAGGTGGCCATCGAGAATCGGGTTTTGAATTCCGGAAATTTTGAGCCCGCCAGACTCGTGTCGTCCACCTCTTCTTTTTCGAGGACTCCAAATCTTTTTTCTGTGTCCACCTTCTTTGTTTGCAGAGTTCGAGGCCCAAAAAACAATAGTCGAACAATGGCAAGACTACCCGCTCCCGCTGTCGTCGTTGTATGTTGACTTAGACCGCGTTCCGGACCATTCAGGATCCCTGGCCGATAAGCCCAGCCACCATCCGGCTGTCCCCTGTCTAAATGCCACGCGGCAGCCATTTCGAGCACGTTTGGTGATACTGTGCAGCCGACTCGATCACCAGCCCAAAGGCACAACAGTGCGTACTGCGCCATACTGGAGTCTCCCGGAGCTGTCGGAGACTCAGACCACGACCCGTCAGATCGCTGAGAACCGTGAACATGATCGACCATTTTCTGGATCGCTGACCGATAGGTGTCTGGCTCGTCGAGATCGGCCAGCAGCATTGCGTCAACTCCGGCCAGGTACACATGATCATAGCCTGAGTAGCCCGTCTCGTTGGCACGATGCAGAGCGTGCTCAATCCCCTTGGCAACTAACGGTGAGGTCTTGGGTTCACCTGCTTTGTAGAGAGCATAGGCAATAAACGTAGTTTGGTTCTCCGGGGCATCTGCGCCGTTTTTTACGAGCCAGCCTACGGCTGACCTCACGGCGGCGTCATAGCGTGGCACTCCCGTGGATTTGAAATCTGCAGATACGGAGACCGCAGTGCTCAAAAAACAACAGAAACCAATTGCGAATTTGTACATGCGACTTCCCGTCAATTCTTTGCTGAGACAACAGCAACGTCACACTGATGAACTCTGCATAGCGACTCAGAGAAGGCACAGAGAGAATGGCCGAACACATCCCGGCCATGTCGCCGACTCGAGCCGACACATTGTTTTCAGCGTGGTCTGGAGTATATCAAGTGCATTCCGAAGATGAGAACGGGCAACGGAGAGGAATGGCGGATTTTTGGTGGCGTTTCCTCCGCCACCGTACGATCAGCAAGTTCAGGAGCGGCCCCAAATCCTGCGATAGGCGGCTTTTAGAGCAGCCCTGAACAGCCATCTCGGCGAAGCCAATTGTGCCTGCGAAATCTCTTGGCCCCAAACGGCCTGGTTTCGTAGCTCCTGCACCATCGATCGTTTCCAGCGATTCAGGCAGGCACCGATTTCCTCAGACCTTGCCGGATACTTTTTCTGCATGTAACCACAGGCAAAAGCGTGATCCAGCGTGTTGGCCAGAGATTCGGGGCCTTTCACTGTCAATTGCCCCGGGTGCCGACGATAGGCTCCGAGCACTTCGTTGATCGTATGAATTCTTCCGTTGTTTCTCAGCATGACTTCTACAAAAAACAGCCAGTCTGATGCCACCAGAAATTCCAGATAACCGCCGTCGGGGATGCAATCACGTCTCACAACGAGCGAGCATCCACAAGCAAAACACAAGTGCTCAAAAAAAAGTTCGACACCCCCGGAGTACGTCGGCGCTGAATCAGACCATTTGCTGAGTGGAGTAACATTATCGTTGCCAATGATGTGCATGTCATGTGCGCAGATGGCAACATCGGGGTGAGCCTCTAGATACTCTATTTGCCGAGTAAGTTTCTCGGGATACATCAGATCATCACCCGCGAACAGGGCGACGTATTTTCCGGTGACGCGGGCAAGCAGGCGATTGCAGTTTCTGGAAACGCCAACATTCGCGGGATTTCGAACCGCCTTGACTCGATCTCCTTCAGCCTTCGCATACCCGGCAATGATTTCCCATGTGCCATCCTTCGACGCATCGTCGCCGATAAGAATTTCAATGGCGGGCCATGTTTGACTAAGGCAGCTTTCTATTGTTGCCGCAACGTAGTCACGTTGATTGAAGGTTGGCAGCAAAATGGATACGAGAGGCTTCACGGAATTAGTCTTTCTTCAGGCATTTATGCACAGACTCAGCGATTCTCGATACCTCTTTTTCCGTAAGACATTCATGAAGCGGAAGACTCAGGCATTCTTTCGCAAATCTTTCCGCGACCGGACAATCGCGTCTTCGAACTGCCAAACATCCAGGCTGATCTGCGGGGAGTACTGGATAATGAATCGAAGCCTCAATCTGAAACTCGCTCGATAATCGATGCAGGATCTGGTCGCGACATGTCGACTGAATGACAAACAAATGCCACGCAGGAGACTGATCATTGGGATTCTCAGGAAGCGTTACAAGGTGGTGAGGCAACGTCTGCAGATAAACTTCTGCAAGCCCTGCCCGTCGTTTCCGGATCGAATCCAAATGACGCAGCTTGATTCGCAATACGGCCGCCTGAAACTCATCCAGCCGTGAATTGAAGCCGGCCAGCTGGTGATGATACCGTTTTGCCATGCCGTAGTTTCTGAGCATACGAACAACATCTGCCAAGTCAGAATCATAAGTCACAATAGCTCCACCATCGCCAAAGCAGCCAAGGTTCTTTCCGGGGTAGAAACTGAAAGCCGCCGCGTGCCCGAATGCACCTGCGGTTTTTCCTGTTGCATCTCTCGCGCCATGACTCTGCGCAGCGTCTTCGAGCACCAGCAGATTATGTTTCTCGGCAAAACTCAGGATCTCCTGCATCGGACAAATGAAGCCATAGAGATGAACCGGCATGATGACGCGAGTTTTCTCTGAAATGGCAGCTTCGAGGTCCGATGGATTCAATAAGCCGAGGGCCGATCGGATATCTACCGGAACCGGAATTAATCCCGCTCGACTGACAGCAAGGAAAGAGGCGAAGAATGTGTGGGCTGGCACCAATACTTCATCACCAGCGTGTAACCGACCTGTTGCTTTCCATCCCTCAAGGATTAATTGAAGAGCATCCAGCCCGCTGCCCACACCAACGCAGAAGTCAACACCACAATAGGCGGCCCACTCTTTTTCAAAGCCCTGCAACTCTTCGCCCAGGAGATACCAGCCTCGATTCAGTATTGCACGAAATGCAAGGTCAACGTCCTCTCGAAATGGCGCATTGATCTGATCGAGGGGAAGGAATGGAATCTTTGCTGACATCGGTGTTTCACGATTCTTTGCGGCACGTCGTCGCGTCGAGGATCAGTGGACTGGATTGACGATGAACTTATGGAACTGTCAGTGAAGAGTCAGTCACTTTTCTGCCTGCCTTTCATCGACAGGAATTCTCCGTAATTGCGAATGTAATCTGATTCGTCATAGTGAGCTGAAGCCAACACCAGACATACCGAACCCGAAGAGAAATTCGTCAGGTTTCGCCAGATCATGGGACCGATCAATAATCCAAAATACGAGCGATTCAGGTGCCATGTTTTTTTGTTGCACCCATCGTCCAGCTCGATATCGAAACTGCCTGACATCGAAATCATCAGTTGATACAGATCTCGATGCGCGTGTGCCCCTCGTGTTCCACCGCCCGGCACATCGTACATGTAATAGATGCGCTGAATTGCAAATGGGACGTGGTGCAGGCCTTCTATGAACGTCAGACTGCCCTGATCCGAGGATATTTTCGGGAGATCAATCAGGTAACAGCTTTCCAGACGTCCGTGGGCTGGGTTTTCAGATTTTGAGTTCATACCAATCCTGTGTCAATGTGCGTCCACCGAATCCCTCTTTTTGCTCCAGCAGTCCTCGATTGAGTTGCCGGCCTTCATCAAACGTTGAAATGCCAAAGCTGAAGTAACGGCACGGATGATTCATTGATTTCAACAGATTGAGGAATAAGAAATCAAGTGCATGTGAATCGCGTCCCTTTGAGTCGGCGGCAATGTACTGCGCATGAACTGTAAGCCCCGAATCAAAAGTCAAAACGCCGGCGATCACTTCGTTTTCAAGAGTTGCTACGTGAAGGCGAATCTGTTCCGGAAATCGACTCCTCAGGAGTATCGCTTCCTGACAGGAATGCACCGGAGTCAAACCATGTCGGTCATGCAGCGTGGCTTCGAGCAGCGTCCAGTATTCTTCATACCTGTTGCTGTGGAATTCAAGTTCGACACCCGCTTTTGCTGCGTACTTTGCACCCCGCACACGCCGTTCCTGCACAGGCCTTCGCCCATTCAGGTCAACAACGGTGTTCAGATCGGTCCGAGTCAATGTTGCTCCACGACGCAGGAGGCAGAACACATCTTCCTGAGACGGACACTGATGATAGATATACGGCGTGGGCTTGTAGATTATGCGTTCACAGTTTGTTTCACGTGCAAATCTCAGTGTCTCTTCAAGCATTGCCTCGATCTGTGCGAAACGCATCTCTGGCAGGCTGATCAGCCCACCAAAGGTCAAGCCACCATGGGAATTCAGTACTTGTCCGTGACGTGACATGGGAAGACAGCCGACGGCCTCTTGTCCGTCAAAGAACAATAATGAGGCGTCCTGAAACCGATCCTTGTGGTAGTCCATAAAATTGCGGTAGAACAGCAGCGTGCCGTTCCGCGATGTTTTGATGACCCGGTCCCAGACCTCTGCATCTTCCGACTGATAGGGGCGAGAGTTAATCATGGTTTTTCCAACACCGCGGCGCCGAATCCCTCTCTTCCAAACTCGTTGCCATTGTAAAAGCACCAGGTTTGATTCTGATACTTGATGATGGCGGAATACATGATTGCCTGCGAGTCCCAGCCGTCTTCGGACACATCGAGATTCAGGTCGGAGTCCTTTCGATGCCATTCAAGGCCATTGTCAGACTCTGCGTACCCCAGACGATAGGCTCCCTGATTCTTGAGACTTCGCCTTGAAAAGAACATTTGGTAACGACCATCAGACTTCACAACCCAGGGACGGCCGAATCCATGATCATCAGGACCCAGACGCAGGCAGACCTGCCCTGCCCCGACCCAGTTCAGCGGGTCTGATGACTCTAAATACCGAATCTCATACACAGGCTTCACATGGCCGCCCACTTCAATCCATTCGTCTCCGGCGACGTACCACATGCGAAAGAGATTACCCTCCTGAAGAACGAAAGGTCCTCCTCGGAAAAAGGCTTCCCCTGGTCTTCGATCCAAAATGGGTGTTTCATATTTTCTGACAAAGGGGGCCGATGCGTTTTCCCGAACTGCCGCTCCGGAAAACAATCGGTACCTGATCTTCGTGCTGAGTTCAAACCCGACGTAATACAGAATCTGCTGGCCTGACGGGAGAGAAATCTGACAACATGGAACGACACCGTTGTCGTCAAACATCCCGGGACGGCCGATATCGAGCACAGGCTCCGGGACCTCCGAAAGAATGGGTGATGTTCTTTCCGGCGACAGAGTCACTTGTGCTGCACGGCCGATGCCATCTTTACTGCAGCGAGTGACAAGAAACGTTATCGAATCGTCTGTCACTGCAATGGGGGTGGGGACCATCGCGGAGTGGTCGAACAGGGATGATTGAAACGTTGGCTGATAAATGAGCCCTAATTTCCTCCATTTCATGACTCAGCGGTCTCCACACCGAACATCTTTAATGAGGAAACAGGGGAAACTTCCGGTCGTGACATTTTAATCACTGTCCCGGCCGGAACATCTTTTGTTACGGAGACCCCTGGAGAAAGCCAGACGTCTGGTCCCAGAGTGAGATTGTTTCCCAATGCCGCGTTGACACCCAGAAAGCTGGAGTTGCCAATCCTGCAGAATCCGGCGATGCACACATGCGACGACACGAAACAGTTATCCTCGATCGTGCTGTGATGCCCGACATGGTTCCCGCTCCACAATACAACATTGTTGCCAATCGTCACGAACGGTTGCACAACATTGTTTTCGAAAATGAAACAGTGCTCACCCAGATTCACGTTTCTCCAAACGAATGCCCTGGAGCTGATGTAGCTGGCAGGTACGTAACCTTTAGCTTTCATCTCCTGGTAGAGACGGGTCCGCAGGCGGTTCATCCGGCCATAGACGACCGCCACAAAAAAATGATGCTCTGAGGCCGGAAAGTGGTCCGTTACGGTTTCCAGATCAACGACCGGCAAGCCAAACAACTCAGACCTGGTGCGATAGCTGGCCTCAACGGCAAAGGCAACCGGCTGCATCTCGGAGTCGTGCGTAAAGTATTCAAACGCGATTTCAGCAAAGGCGCTGTCACCGACAATGATAAGTGGTTTGCGATGCATAAGTTCTCCTGTTCAGGTCGACGCTCCGGACTCATTATGGCTGCCCATCATGGTCGTACGATAAGCAAATCCTCTCGCCGATTTGCTGCAGGAAGGCGAGAATCCTGCGGAAGGATAAATGAGTGAAACCCGGCGTTCCGAGCTCGCCATGCGAGCGACATGACTACAGAATCATCAATGCCTCCAGCAGCAGCTTTGTAAGGATCGACATGTGGTCTTTCAGACGACTGAGTAAATTCCTGATGAGCTCGAAGTCCCGACTCTGATGAAAAAAAACGATTCCGCATGCTTTGATTGGGAATGTCTCCGATCAGGCATCGTCCTCCGGGTCTCAACAAAGACAGGCACGCATCCAGAAAAGCGAAAGCACAGCTGCGACCGAAGATGTATTGAATGACGCTATAAACCAGTATTGCATCAACAGCACCCTCGAACTGCCGAATCACATCACCTGACTCATTCGGAAAGAAGCCTGCAACAGTTGTTGCTCGACTTCCGTTTTCAAGTTTCAGTTGTCCCAGCATCTCGGGCGAGTCAAACAGCAGGAGTGATTGTTCGTGGTGGATGCATCCGTCGACAATCAGTTCAACAAGATCACCGCAACCGCATCCTATGTCAAAAATCACTGAGCTCTTCTGGCTCATCGCTGGCAACCTGCTGCAGATCTCCGAGTAAATGATTTTCGAGTACTCATCGCGGTACTGCCGTGGAAACCCAATCTTTTCATTGGCCGATAAGGTTTGATTCTTTGCTCGCTCTCGGAAGTCCTCATACGTAAGATTCGCGAAGGATCTGAAATACTCTGCATTATCAGGTGATTTGCTCATTTCCTGCCTTCCGCTGATCCCGCTTCATGAACAGTATAGGACCACTCAAGCCTGGGTGCGATGACACCTGGAATCCGGAGGAAATTTGCTCCGGCGGCTTCGTGCTCCACATCGAATAGCACCGCGTGGTCTACCCGAGACAATACGACGCTCTGAGATTCTCCAATCACCGCACTCATGGAATAGCTGCCGCAATTGAGCAGGAATGGCGGCAGCTGGCTCTTGACAGTGTATCGGCCTTTTCTGGAGCCGTTGCTGTCAGGAATTATCCCTCCGGAATGAAAGACGACGATGCCGTCCTGATTCGTCAGCTCAAGTGTAAAATCCAGATGCAATCCTTCCTCATGGCATTCAAACTCCGTCGTAATGATTGCTCCCGAGCTGATCGAGATTGCAGCGGCCTCAGCCGGCGCTGCTACCGAAAGCTGTTTGAGGCTGGCAAGCTTCGATGTGATCGTTTCAGGGGATCCTGAATTGTCTTCTGCAAACCATCGATAGCTTGATGTCCGTGGGCCCGGAGACAGATACTGCCGGATAATGTTGAATGCAGGACCGCACGCTCTGACACGTCCCTTCTCAAGCCAAAGGGCATTATCCGAGAGATTCGCAATCTGGTTCATGTCATGGCTGACCAGAACCACCGCGCATCCGGATGACATCAGATTCTTGATCCGACCTGCACAGCGAACACGAAAATCGGCGTCTCCCACAGCGAGCACTTCATCTACCAGAAGGATTTCGGGCCGGATTTCTGTCGCAATTGCAAAACCGAGCCGGACCTTCATCCCGGAACTGTAACTTTGAACCGGGGCATCGATGAATTCTCCCAGCCCCGCGAAGTCAACAATGTCATCGAACCTGGTACGGATCTCTCTTTTTGAAAGCCCCAGTATTGAGCCATTCACATAGACGTTTTCACGGCCGGACAGAATAGGGTTGAAACCAGCTCCCAGAGCAATCAATGCTCCGGTCCGACCTCTCAGTTCGATTCGTCCAGTGTCCGGTTTGATCAGGCCATTCAACATTTTCAGAAGTGTTGTTTTGCCCGCTCCGTTTCGGCCAATCAGACCAAGGCATTCGCCACTGCGCACCTCAAAATTAACCCTGTGGCTTGCATAAAACTCGCCAGGTCTCAGGGTGACTCCATCGAGATTTGTTCCGCTGAAACGCAGGAGATCAGCTACGACGTCCTGGACTCCGTACCATAGGCTCTGCCGCAGATCGCGACAAAATTTCTTGCTGACGTCCTCACACCGAATGATAACTTCAGACATGCATCACATCCCCATCCTGGCGATGATGTGAGGTCGTGCGATTCGCAGTCCAACAAACGCGAGCAAGAGCATGGAAAGATTGACGATTACCCAAAGGAGTGTACTCATCAGCCAGGTTGTGTGCCCGGTCAGCAGGACATCACGGCACAACGCAATGGCAGGAGTCAACGGACTCCATCGCACGATGCCAGCAAGGACTCCGTTTCCTTCCGGAACCGGAAAGACGACAGGCGCCGTAAACATCAGAACATTCAGCAGCGGTGTCAGTGCATTACGCAGATCGGAGTACAATGCACCGACCGGGGCCAACGCCATTCCAATCGTGAAGGCCGACAGCATTGCACTGCCTGCCGCGAACGGGAACAGGAGCATCGAGTATCTAAGTTGAATGCCCTGCCACAGCAGCAAGGGCAACAGGACAGCGGAGGTGACCATCAAATTGAAGATAGCCCGACCCGCTCCGGCAAGAATAAACGATTCAACGGGCACGTTCAGTTTGACGAAGACTTCTCGATTCGCCTGGATCACATCGGAAGGGGCCGAAAGGGTCGCGGCAAATGCAGCCCAGATGGTCGTTCCGACGAGAACGAACGCAGGGTAAGAATCAGAATCAGACACTCGCAGGATTTCCTGTGTGTGCATCAGAGTCCAAAACAGGGCGTTGATCAACGGTGGCAGGACAAGCCAAGCGTATCCCAGCAAACTTTGTCGAAACTGAGCCTTGAGATCTCTTTGCAGCAGGATCAGGGTCAGCTCCCGGCGTTGCCAGATTTCGCGCAGAATCTGCGACACCAGCTGAAAAGGAGCTTTTAGAGGTGATTCCGGCGTGTAGATCGTCAAGACGCCAGAGCGCCGAACAGCTCGAAGTTCAGAGGTCCCCGCGTTGACAGCTTGCTGATTTTCTACTCCTCCGGACATTCGGTCGTCTCAGTACTCTGGATCAAGGTAAATTGGCCCTTTCAGTTCCGGATCTTACGTCGCCACGATCGGCGACGCTGGCGTTGTCTTCAGCAAAATTCATGTTTGTACGGTTTTCGTGCGGCAAGCCCGTCAGTAAGTGGGATTTTACCTGAACGGCAGCGTGGAATTTCGCTCCATTGATCCCATTTAAGTCACGTCATGGGGGCCTCTCAAACAGAGTCCCGGGGTCCACCCATGGCTATTCATCAACACTTCAGCGGTGGGCCGGCGTGGGCCTATGGAGCTCGCCTCAAAAATGCCTCCGGAGAGTACGTAGTCAGCATTCTCAACGGTCAATTGAACTGTTCCTCCTGGACGACCGAATGCTGCCCAGGATTAGTCAGTCACAGCCTGTGTTTTCGGCGACCCCATGGGCTTTCAGGTTCGATCTGAGCAGCTGATGCCTCATCGCTGCCCTGGAGAGTTTTGGGGGTCATTGACACGGATAGACCAAACGAATATGGTCAAACCACTGGGGCAAGGTCTCCCATTGATCTGACATTGAATCAAGTTCGGCCAACAGCTTCCAGCAGTTCAGGATCGCCCAATGACGTCGCCGTACATTTGTCCTGTCGCAAAGACTCCGCTGCTTGAAACAAGTGATGGACTCCGGCGAGATGATGGCGCTGTGGCCCCGTTTCTTCCGTCTTCAGCACGGCCCATTCCCGATTTTTTGTCGTACTGCGTCAATTCTGCGTCAACCCGTCAAGCCATGGTGATGTACAACCAGAGCTCGTCTCCACAGGTTTACCGTAACTTTCTGGAATGGCTGTTCCTTACATTCAATGAAGTGGAGACGGAATTTCGAAAGCAATTGGTGAGTCATCTGAGACTGCGCTCAGGCAGCAAAGTTCTGGTGACGGGTTGTGGTCTTGGTGAGGACCTCTGGCCTATTGCGGATCAGATTGGCGTGGAAGGACATTTATGGGCAAGCGACATCTCTGCTGAAATGGTCCTTAGCGCTGCATCTGAGGCAACAGCAAGACTTGACGAGCCTCAGCAGATTTCCTTTGCCGTGTGCGATGCGACTCTGCTGCCCTATGCAGATCGTTTTTTTGATGCCGCGTTTCATTTTGGCGGTATCAATCTTTTTGCCGATGTGCGACAGGCGGTCCATGAAATGAATCGTGTCGTCAAGACTGGAGGTCGGGTTGTTTTTGGTGACGAAGGAATTGGGCCATGGCTCACGAACACAGAGTACGGCCGAATCGCAGTTAACAACAATCGGCTCTGGTCTGCCAAAGCCCCCATTGATCTGATTCCTGAGTCTGCTGTGGACGTGCATCTGACATGGGTGCTGGGGAATTGTTTTTATCTGATCGATTTCGAGGTGTCAGATTCCGGCCCGGAGATGAATATCGATGTAATCCACAAGGGGCATCGTGGGGGCAGCATGCGATCCCGATATTTTGGCCAGCTGGAAGGCGTCACGGAAGAATCCCGAGCATTTGTCATTCGGGATGCTAAGAGACGAGGAATCAGTGTGCACGCATGGCTTGAAGACGCAATCCGGAAGCAACGAAACATAGAGCCACCAATTTGACATGCTCTGTGTGGCTGTTTCGTGGGCACGTTGAAAGGACACAATATTCTGGACCGCTTGACCATCGATCGAGTTCCACCATACTCCGTTGCAGTGTGTTGTCGGGCTATTTCTCACGGCACTGTATTTTTCCCGGCGCATGTCACGTCGATGAAAAGTGGCGGGCAGGCGATGATTTCATTGTGAGATCCCTGGCGACATCAATGCCCCGTAGTTATCAGCCCCGAGTTGAGGCGCATTTTCTGGTATGTCGCGATTGCTTGAAGTTGACAATCTGTTCAAAGCCTACGGCAGTCTCAAGGCTGTTGATGGGCTCAGCTTTTCCGTGAACGCGGGTGAGGCATTTGGGTTGCTGGGCCCCAACGGCGCGGGCAAGTCCACAACAATGATGATGATTTGTGGTCTGCTGGAGCCTGATGCAGGGGAAGTCCGGCTGGAAGGAAAAGCACTCGACCGCAGGATTCCTCAAAGTCGGCAGAGGCTGGGTGTTGTGCCTCAGGATCTGGCGATTTATCCCGACCTGACAGCTCGCGAAAATCTGCTGTTCTTTTCCAGCTTGTATCAACTGAGCGGACAGCAACGAAAACAGAAAGTTGAACAAGTCCTCGAACAGGTCGGCCTGTCTGCTCGAGCGGACGATCTGGCGGAGACATTTTCCGGTGGCATGAAACGTCGCCTCAATTTTGCCGCCGCCGTGATGCATGATCCTGTTTTGTTGATTCTTGATGAGCCCACCGTGGGGGTCGATCCTCAAAGCCGCGCGCATCTCATTGAATGCATTCGCACACTGCAGACGAACGGAACGGCTGTCATTTATGCCAGCCATTACATGGAAGAAGTGCAGGCTATTTGCTCCCGTGCGGCAATTGTCGATCACGGAAAAATGCTGGCTTGCGACACGATTCCGGACCTGTTGAAGGAGATTCCGTTCGAAATTGAACTGCGAATCGGCAATGCCTCACTTCCATCGACACTTTCGCTGGGATCGACAGCAACAATAGGTCGTGATGGTGACGAGACCGTCGTCCGCATCAGCACGTCCGAGGTGAATACAGAAGCTGCGTTAAATCATGAAGTCACGTCAATTCTGACGACGCTTGGGCAACACTCAATCGGCGTGCGATCCATCAGAACTCACGAACCAAACCTCGAACGCCTGTTCCTGAAGTTGACGGGGCACAAGCTCAGAGACTGAGAGCCATCATGCCTTTTATTGATCTTTCAAAAATCCCGGCGATTGAGCCGGTCCCGGGCTGTCGCATGCGAACTCCTCACGGGCAGAACGTCATGCTGTCGTATCTTGAAATGGAAGATGGAGCGGAAGTGCCGTTGCATCATCATCCTCACGAACAGGCGGGAATGCTGATCAAAGGTCAGGTTCAATTGACGATTGGCGAGGAAACACGCATCTGTGAAGCTGGCTCGCTGTTCATTATTCCTCCAAACGTTCCCCATCGGGCGGTCGCAGTGAATGGGCCCGCTGTGGTGCTGGATGTTTTCAGTCCGGTGAGAGAAGATTACGCGGAACTTGCCAACCGTTACATTCCGCCCGTCAATCCTACCGGCTGAGATGTCTGCTGCCTGCCTCGACAAACTTTGCCACTTCGCAAAATTCTTCCAGTGAGTACTTCCATGAACCGTGTGATTGTCCGCCCTGAAAAGCTTGATCTTGATTCTCCCGGTCGCCGAGATTACTGGGTTGCTCTTGAGCACGACAGTATCTGGGGCGATCACCTGATGCCGCTCACGGTTTTTGTGGGCCCGGAAGCGAAAGACGGAGAAGGCCTGGTTTCTTTCGGCTCAAATCACGGCAATGAATACGAAGGGCCCTGCGTCCTGAAACATCTGGTGCGTGATATTCGCATGGACGATGTTCGTGGTCGAATCATTCTGATCCCGGTTCTCAATCCTGCTGCGTTTCTGGCCGGAACACGAGAAAGCAAGCTTGATGATGGCGTGAACCTTAATCGCGCTTTTGTCGATGGAGCAGGCGTGACCCCGGCACTCGCCGGGATTACTCATCGTATTGCGGCTTTCGTGCGCCAATATATCTGGCCGAGAGTTCACATTGTGCTGGATCTTCACTCCGGCGGCGATGTCGCTCGGTTTGCCATCTGCGCAAATTTTCATCCGGTTGACGATCCCGAACTGGCTGCGAAAATCGAAACGACAGCTCGCTGGTTTGGTACACCAGCCCTGATGGTTTATCAAAATGTAACTCCCGGACTGCTGCCATCAGAAGCGGAACGGCTCGGCAAAATCACTGTCGGCACAGAACTTGGTTGGGGACGTTCGGTCAATCCTGAAGGAGTTCGTTACGGACGGCAGGGAGTTTTGGCGGCACTGATCAATAATGGGCTGATGCATGGGAAAATCGAACCGATTGCACACCACAAAGCGGGGACTCAGCGGAAACTGGAAATGGTCTCCAGAGAGTGCTTTATTCCGGCTCCGTTTGCCGGACACTATGAGCCGCTGGTCGAATGCGGTACGCCGGTTAAAAAAGGCCAGACGGTCGGTTACCTGCATGATTTTGACCGAATCGACCTCGATCCATGGCCCTGCGTCGCGGCGCTCGACGGCGTCGTACTGGCACAGGCATGGGTGGCTCCAGTGCCGAAGGGACAGCATATTGTGGTTGTTGCGAAAGAGTTGCCCTGAGGATGGCGGTGTTCTCGCAAGTCGCGGGTAAACTACTGAAGGGACGAGCCGAAAAACTATGGTTTATAGCCACTGCGGAATTGGACGTTAGCAACGTAAACGTCCAGTCCCGCAGCAATTTGCCTGCATTGTTGACGGCGAGAAGCCTATGCGACCACGCCGTGGGTGCTCGTCCGCAGCGAGTCGGCGATAGATTTAACAGCTATTGAAACATCTCGTCCGCAAATGGATGGAGTGCTACTATTCCGCCCGACTTCGGAAGCGCATTCACGTAAAGTTCAGCCATACGGAAATCATCATTGGTTGTTATCTTGATGTTCATGTCCCAGCCATCAATGACGTGAACCGAATGATTCATCTGTTCAACCAATGACGCTTCGTCAGTGACAGACGACAGGTTAGGGCAGACCGCAAATGCCTTTTCCAGCAAACTTCGTTCAAAGACCTGCGGAGTTTGAGCCTGCACGAGGTTAGTGCGGTCGACTGTAGACTCAATTTTTCCCTGGTTATCGATCTTCTTCACGGTACTGCTGATTCGTACCCCCGGGATCACCGCCTTGTGTGCCAGCGCTGCGGCAAAGATCAGATCAATCCATTTAGGAGTCAGTAATGGCCTCGCCGCATCATGAACAGCAATATATTCGGCGGGCTCAGTGATTGCAGAAATTCCGTTCCGCACACTCTCCGCCCGCGAAGCCCCACCGGCAACAACTTTGATATCCATGAAAGCCAAATTGGGTTTAAAAGTGTCTCGAAACCACTCCATATCTTCGGGTGATACCACCAGAATCGTCTGACAAACGTCCGGCCGTCCCTGAAAGTGCTCGGCTGTTCTGACCCATATTGGCCGACCTTTGAGTTCGAGAAAGGGTTTCTTTCTTTGAAATCCCGACATTCGAGTACTCTTGCCAGCAGCCGGCAAAATGACAGCAAATCGCGCCATGGCTAATTCCTTCCATCAAACGGCCGGTCTACTTCGGCGAAAAATCATCCGCATTCAGTTCACAACACTGTCCGAACATTTTAGCGACGGCAAATTCGGTGGACGAATGGTTTCGCACTGCCGACGCCGATTTGCCTCCGAAGTATACAAAGAGTCAGAAACCTCTTCTCATGTGAGCAACCGGGAATCAGCAAAACCCTTTGTAGCGGAATCAACAGCCGCTGCTGAGTGAGCTGTCCGCGAGGCATCGCTCAGCGGTGCAGCCCCGGGGAGCGATGTGATTGGCGTCTGGAATCGATAGCCAGGACGAGGTGCTCGGCTCAACGTTAAAGCTGCAGACGTTTTACTTCGTTTCCATCGCTCGTCCGTGTGTTCGGTGTACTACGTGGTCAAACAAATGGCCCCTCTTACCACGGAATACACGGAAAGAACGAGGTCTGCGAGTTGACTGGCAACCTGAAACCTCTTTTGAACCTGGCTCTGTTCAGTTAGACATGCACGACTCGCCATCGTGACTTTTCTGGCAGAGGAAAATCATCTGATTGTTGTGTTCAGCCTGTGATCTTCAGGTGACAAACGTTCTGTTTTCGTAAAGGGTTGATTCGTCAATGTGCAGCCAGGCAGCCCTTCAATTTACGCGAGAGCTTGTGAGCCCAGGAACAACTCGATACGGAGATCGATGATCTCTTCATCTTTCGCAGACTTACTTGCCCGCAGTTTCTCTACGAGAATCAATGCCTGATTTTAAGGGGTGAACGCCGGATGCTCTGGAGTTGGGTGCAAACAGATGAGATCGCTTTGCAGGTCCTCACAGCTCAGTGAACGAGGGAGTGTGCCAGAATCACTGATGTCCGAAAATGACAGTTCTATTTCCCTCGTACCAGATTCAGCAATGCCCACAATGGAGCCAGAATCAACTTTAACCAACCGCAGGGGCGAACTCGAAGTTCAAAGCAGTGCGGACAGTACCACAGTCGAATCCCAAACAGTACGAGCAGGAACCAGATCCCTGACAGAGGTACCCTCACAAGCACCTTTCTGCAAAAGTGACATTTGTATTGTAAGGACTCCAGCCACGGTCGCGATTCCCTCGACTTATTCATTACGTTCCTAACAGGCTTAGGCAATCCGATTATCGACATTTGACATTGAAGCCTTTGTCTCTGACGGTCGCCCGAAAAACTTGCATTCGTGAATGTTCCTGCTCTGTCTCGACTACGACGGCCTCTGATCATTATTCAGTCTGATATGTCGAACATGCGCGGCAATACAGAGAAGTTCCTCTGATTAGACGCACAACATGACAAAACCGCTCAGGAAAATGACCTTAAATAGGCCCTTCCGGGGGACCGAGGCCTCCCGGGGGATGATGGCACTCATTGGCTGCCGGGTCAAACACTTTGGTCCAAACTTGAGGAGTTTGGCGGGAGCGATTCCGGTTTTATGCGGATCAATCTCGTTGCGCAAACGGAGGACCGGAACGATTATCGTTCCGGTCGTACTTTCCCCTATGCCGCGTTGCGCCAAGGATCATTCAGGATGCTACGAACGACAGTTGCTTTTTGTCGTCTACGTGGCGTATCAAAACGATGCAGGCGACCTAACAGATGAGATCGGAATTTGCACCGGCTGGACTAATCTGCCAGCAAAAAAACTAATGCTCGCAACGGTCGGACAGCGAGTCATTCAATGAATCCTGCAGGCCATGTGTAACTGTGCGTCGAGAATCATGGAACCGGTTGGCTGGAGGTCTCCGGATCTGGATCTTCAAGGCGCACGAACAACCAGTTTTCAATTTTTTCGGCGCCAAAGTGTACTAACACAGGTGCTTGTTCCTGAGTCAGGTTGTACAGACCGGTCTCTGCAACGAGATCTTCATCGTCACCGATTCGAATTGCGACTCGCTGAGTCTCTTTGTCAACCTTTCCCTGCACAGTCTGAGTCAAGTCAGTCTCAGTGTTATAGAGCGTTCCGCTGACGACACCGTCTTTGTTCACTGCCAGCTGAACAATTCGATTTGGCTCAACGTCCTTTTCGCCCGATGAAACCGTGAATGTGCCCAGCGCGAGCCATTCCGCCTGCTTTGCTGTCTCTTCGTCTGCAGGAGGAGCGACCGTGGCCAGGTCGGCTGCGCTCTGAGCAAATTCGGAAGTGGACGCGACCTTCTCGCCGTTGATGTACACGGAGTTATCGTTGTAGACCACGTTTCCACCCTGACCGTAGTCGTAATAGACTGGCTGTGCCCAGACCTGTTGAGGAGCGGACCAGGTAAACCAGTTCACGCAGGCCGCATAGGTTGGAACGGTCCACCAGTAGTTCCATGGGCGATACGTGAAACCGTATCCATAGTGCCAGCCACACCAGTGATGGGGATGACTGTACCACCAGTCACCACGGAAGCAGCCTGGATTGTGATAATGCCAGTGATATGCGCTGTGGACCCCAGCACCCCAGCCAGCCCAATAGGCGGCTCGATTGGGATGCACGTTTTGCCAATTGTTCAAACTGCCGATTTGATTCTGCCACCGATTGTTGATGTTCGTGATTTGATTGCGATCAATATTGGCCCATGTCGGACGATTGCTGATCGCGACATTGTTGCCCATGTTGATCTGCCCAATGTTAACAGGACGATTATTCGCCACGCCGACACTGGGGAAATTGGGCCGCGTTGAGACACTCGGGCGACTCTCAATCCCCGGACGATTACTAAACCCCGGGCCTGTGGTGCCCGGCAGTGTTTCAGGTCTCAGTGGTTTTCCCATTCCCAGAAAATCACCGACATCTCCCGGCGTAGGGCGCGCGGAGATCGTTGGCGGCACGTTTCCATTGGGACGATTACCGACATTTCCGGGCAACCTATCGCTCGGGCGATTTGTTCCGCCAACATTCGGCAGCTTATTGGTTGGGCGATTCTCCGCACCACCCAGATTAGGGATACTCGGACGAGTCACGGGGCGTTCAATCCCGCCTGGAAGCTTGTTTTTCCCGCCTGTAGTGACGTTGTCGGGGATCGCGGGCCGAGTGCCTGGGCGATCAGGTGTGGATGGTCGTGTCGACGGCTTGAGACCTCCTGAAGGACGATCTACCGCTGGCATCGCCGGCCTTGTCGTGGGGCGACTTATACCTGGAGAACTGACATTCGGGCGGCTGGCTGGTGCCGGCCGACTGCTGCCCATGTTGGGAACACTGGGGCGTTGAGCTGGCCGCGACATTCCACCGCCGCCTCGCCCGGCACCGCCGCCGCCTCCCATTGAACGGCCCCCACCGCCTCCTCCTCGGAGCCCAAAGGCCAGCCCTTGCTGGGCAGACAAAACAACCACCAACATCAACAGCGCGAGAACGCGAAGTTTACTGCGAAACATATCTCGTTGACTCCGGCGAATTACTTGCTGGCGGATGGAGAAACTTCAACCGAAGACATCACGCGTGTGACTGTGGCTGCAGGAGTTGCAGGCTGCGCATCTCCATTGACCTCGTGACCAATCAGTTGCAGCGTGAAAGAGTTCTCATCGACTTGCTCAAGTACATAGGTGCCGGAAGAAATATCGCCGTTGGAGCTGGTGTGCGACGATCTGGCCATCCAGCTTTTTCCATTCTTCGACCAGGTAGATGTACCGAACGATCCGTCCGAAATAAACGTCCACGAGCGAATCTGCTGAAGGTTCGCGTCCCAGCCGATCACCTGAGTCCCCTCGGCCCCATTGCCATCCGACGACTCTGCGACGAAAGATCGCAACAGAAATGCTCGATTCGCGGACCAGCGAAACGTTGTCCGAACTTTGACATCGCTGGATTCGTCAGCCCATTCGCCGATCAGCCATTCCAGTTGCTGCAAAGCATCGGCTGGAGTTGCTGGAACGGGAGCGGCGGTTTCTTCGATCGAATCGAACAGCCATTTTTCGCCTGACCGAGTCACGATCGCTGTGAACACGGATTCGACAGGAACCCCGTCTCCACTGATGACATTTGACACGCCTTCGATCTGTGCCACGTCGGCAGTAATCAGCTTGACGCGTGTCAGCGTGGCACTAAGTTTGATGGTCGGTTGAGTTGCAAAAATCTTTGCAAAGTCCGCCTGAATGGCGGCTCGTCCTTCGGTTCGTTCTCCCGTTTCGCGATCCGTATGAGTTGCGGTTTCCGTCCAGCAAGCTGCCAGCTTTTCCGCATTCTTCTCATTAAAAGCCACCACGAAATCGTCCAGTGACTTTCCGATCTGAATTTCGTCGGCCGACACGGCGTTCTTCGATGCCAACGCACTCAAAAACAAGATCATCACAAGGCAGAAACAGCGTGAAACAGGGCTCATAGCGGTTGGATTCCTGAAATCAGGTCAAACACTGACAAACACTCGATACCCAATCAGTCTTCGCCGAAGACCGATCATTCGAGGCGCATCAATGTACAAGGGGAATCCCGCAAATTCGCTGACCGCAGACATGAAATTCCGGAATTCGACTGAGTGCGGGCAAACACTCCACGTTTCGCAATTGAATGTCTCTGCCTAGAGGAATGTTTTGGGCCTCGAGAAAAAATACGTTCGTGCGGAGTCCAGAAAAGTCAGGCGATGTTCCTGGCTGTCGAGATATAGGGCGCATTGCATGTGTGGCCGTATAACCTCGACACGAAAGCAGGCTGCGCCAGAACGCCGGCACAAAATAACTTCCTCACAGCCGTTAAACGATCCTCATTGCCTTACTACCAGAGCGTTTGGTTTTGCGATTGGCTTCATTGAATCTTAATAATCCGGATCAGACTATTGGCGTCTGTTAAGTCAGACTTTTCTCGGCACCCCTGCCTGGATAATCCGCGACGGATCACATTGGACCTTCAGCGAATTGCTTCCGACTGTTGATTTTCAACCAATGGAGGCGGATCCTGACAGGGAAACAAGCGACCTGTCTGCTGGTTTCATACACTGCTGCGGCGTCGGCTTGATGGTAACTGTTCATGCCAAATTTCATCCCGAGAGAGAGTGTGTGGCGGGGAAACCGTTTATTTTGATTCGGTCTGAATAGAAGGAGCTCCTGTGGTTACGCAGTTTCTCAACGTGTGCGGTCGATCGGTTTTAGTGTTCTGCTGTTTCCTTTCTGCCTGCGCGATGAGTGGTGTCGATGCGACCGAAGAACCAACTCCTGAATTCCTGGGAACCGCAGTCATTCCCGGGGATGCCGTCGACCTTTCTGGTGACACGGCTTTGCTGGAGAACGGTGAGCCTCGGAATCGTCTTGGAGGCTTTTCTGCTCTCGAGTACTCCGGTAAGGGCATGCTGTTTGCCAGCATGTCGGATCGAGGGCCGGATGATGGAGCGGTTGACTACCACTGTCGTGTTCAATTGCTTGAACTGGATCTCTCCGACCTTCCGGCATCATCGATTCACGTAACCGTTCACCGGACGACTATCTTTACTGATTCTGCGGGGCGTCGTTTTAGTGGTTCCTCGGCTGCAATTCAGGCCACGAAGGAACAGGGGCATCGGCTTGATCCGGAGGGTTTCCGCTACGGCTCAGATGGCTCCATGTACGTGTCAGACGAATATGGGCCTCATGTGATTGAGTTCTCGGCGGACGGACGAGAACTCAGGCGATTTCAGCTGCCAGACCATCTTCAAGTGGCCATACCCGATGCCGACAAGAAGAAGGAGAACAGCCTGAATCAGACTGGGCGAGCGTCGAATCGGGGGCTCGAATGTCTGGCTGTGTCTCATGATGGCCAGCACCTGGTTGCATTAATGCAGGGGCCGTTGTTACAGGACGGAACACGAACCGACAATGGCATCGTGGTCGGGCAAAACTGTCGCCTGATCCAGATCGAACTCGCTACCGGCCGAATTAAGGAGTTCGTCTATCGGATGGACAGTCCTGACAACGGCAACAGCGAGATTCTGGCCTGTGGCCCGGATCAGTATCTGGTCCTGGAGCGAGACAGTCAGTCGGGCGAATCGGCAGGTTATCGCAAACTGATTCGTATTGATTTGAGTCATGCTACCGACGTTGTGACCAGAGAAACTTTGCCGTCTGGCGAACTGCCCCCGGAGATTGTTGCCGTTGAAAGAAGCGTGTATCTCGACTTCCTGGCACCTCAATGGAAACTGGCTGGTGCCACCATGCCGGAGAAGATTGAAGGACTGACATACGGTCCTGCGCTGGCCGACGGCCGAAAGACGCTTCTTGTTGGGACCGATAACGATTTTGAATCAAATGAGGCCTCCCGCATCTGGGTTTTTGCGGTCCCCAATTAATCGACGTTAAGCAGGATACAAAAAGAAAGATCTCGGACGCGCTGGAGTGCGGCCGAGATCCTTTTTGTTGATGCTGTCAATTGTCTTCGCCGAAGAAGCCTGTTTAACAAATCCTGCGAAGTCATGTTGGTGTTATTTGCCTGATTCAGACTCCGCGCCATTCTTTGGTTTTTT
The DNA here is from genome assembly GCA_046349735.1 of Planctomycetaceae bacterium. Taxonomy (GTDB): domain Bacteria; phylum Planctomycetota; class Planctomycetia; order Planctomycetales; family Planctomycetaceae; genus SXXK01. Next base: position 2,021 of record JAXMBU010000043.1, on the reverse strand, counting down.
CTCGGTGTCGGTTTTTTTGACTGCGAATGACTTTGTGAACACTGCATCACCAAAGATCTTTGTCACCTGATCATCTTTGGATGCCGTCCCGAGAGAGCCCTTGCACTTTTCGCAGCAAAAGCCGACCTTAACGCCGGAAACTTTGATCGTCTGTTCTTTGTTGACCTTGCCTCCGGAGACTGGGCACTTCGTTTGCCGAAACTGCTTTGTCTGTACCAGCTGCAGGTTGGCCGTGGATGAATACTTGCCGGGTTCCGCATCGAAAGCCGCCTTGCATTTTTCGCAGCAGAAATAAGCTTCCCCTTCTCGGTACTTTGAAGCATTCGCTTTCTTTGCTTCGCTGCCCGAGACTGGACACGTGGCGGTGAACTCCGTATCGCTTGTTTCTGACTTCTTTGGCCCGGACTCTGCTTTGCCTGATTCGCCAACAGCATCCTTTTTCTCATCGTTTGCATTCACAAACGGAACGCAAAAGATTACGCCGAGCAATATTGCCAACCAACTCCTATTGGATTTCATCAACACACGCTCCAAAAGTCTAAAAGTGAAAAAAGGTCGATGCAGAACGTCATTGAAAAAGAGATGATCACTGCTGGCTTCCGTTTCGATGTCCTGAACGTTCCAGCCATCACATTTCTCATTCCCGGTGTCGTGGCAGCACTGACCGGTGGCCGCTGCTGTTCCGCTCGAAGAAGAATGCCGTCACCTCGAATGAGTCTTCGTGCCGACAAGCAACGCTTAACCAGAATTTGACCCGCTGCTAATCAATTCTGTCAAGTGCGCCTCGCGATTCCGAGCTTCCTCACGATTCCTTCACATGCCGCGGTCGTGGACATTGGTCAAATTTCCTCTCACAAGTGATACTCTGCCCAAGGCGACCAATGATTCTGTCTGTAGAATGGGGAAGCCAGTGCCGTTCGCGACGATTTTTCAACGATCGACAATGAGTCGGTTCCCATTCTAAGATCCTCCTGGGGTATCAACATCCCGTGGTGACCGACTTGTTTCATGGAAAATGGTCCTCGGTGATTGGTGGCATCTGGCTTGCTCGCTGTGAACAGCAGGCCGAGAGACTTTTCGGCTGAAGAATCAAACCTCCGGTTCAGAAGAAAGAACATATTCATGACTCACGTTCCGTGTGCCGGAAACATTCGTCGCTTCATCTGTCTGGCGCTTGCCTTGATCTGTTGTTATGCCCGGCATTCATCGGCGATCGTGGCAGAAGATCACAAACCAGGAGTGGGTCAGGTTATGACCGTTGCTGGCAATGGAAAGGATGTGCCTGGAAGTCCGGACGGAAAAGCGCTGAACACTCCATCTTCACAACCTTTCGGTATCAGTTCAGGCCCGGACGGTGCTTTGTATGTCTGCGAAGTGGGGTCCCATTTAATTCGCCGAATTGATCTGGAGACTGGCGAAGCGAAGACGGTCGCTGGAACCGGCAGGAAGGGGTACTCCGGTGACGGAGGCCCTGCGACTCAGGCTCAGCTGAATGAGCCGTACGAAGTGCGATTCGACAAGCAGGGCAACATGTTGTTTGTCGAAATGCAGAATCATCTGGTACGAAAAGTCGACCACAAAACAGGAGTGATCTCCACGATCGCTGGAACAGGTGTCGCCGGGTTTTCCGGAGACGATGGTCCTGCCAACAAGGCTCAGATGAATCAGCCTCATTCGATCGCACTTGACGATAAAGATCGACTCTTCATCTGCGACATCAGGAATCATCGAATTCGGATGGTTGATCCTCAGACTGGCATCATTTCGACTTTTGCCGGGACCGGCGAAAAAACGAAAACTCCCGATGGAGCCACGTTCGATGGAACTCCGCTAAACGGTCCGCGAGCCCTGGATTTTGACGGGAAACAGTCTCTGTATCTGGCTCTCCGTGAAGGCAACGCCATCTTTCGTATGGACCTGATGACTCGCACATATCACCATTTGGCAGGAACTGGAAAAAGCGGATATTCCGGCGATGGTGGGTCAGGTAAAGTTGCTCAACTCGCAGGGCCCAAGGGCGT
>JAXMBU010000042.1:0-66280 GCA_046349735.1 Planctomycetaceae bacterium | reverse complement strand
ATCTCTGCGAGAGTCACGCTGAACTCGCGCGGGAGCTTAAGTCGTTGCTTGAAGCGTCAAAGGCCTCTGGTCGCAGCCGTGACCTGCCATCCAACAAAGGAGCGGGGCGATGACGCTCAAAGCTGTTTTGTCGATGCACTTCTTTGATGGGGGCGAAAGCACTCGAGGGATACGAAATCCGGCCGAGCGAGTTCGATTGGCGTTGCGAAATTCGTACTATGTACGAGTGTACAGAACTCAATCCTTCGTTCGGAGAGCCTGATGATGCGACCTGTTGTATTCCCCACCTTGCTCACGTTCATCTTTTGTCTTGTTGCTGGCAGCGCAGAGCTGCAGGCGGCGAAGCCCAATATTCTGATCATTGTCGGCGACGACATGGGATACGCCGATGTGGGCTTTCATGGCTGTAAGGATATTCCAACTCCACATCTCGACGCACTTGCCGCTTCGGGCGTCCGCTTTACCAACGGCTACGTCAGCGGACCGTACTGTTCGCCAACTCGTGCCGGGCTGTTGACGGGGCGATATCAAACTCGCTTTGGTCACGAAACCAACTTTGGTGGCCCCGGCGGTGGTTTACCGGTCACGGAGTCAACGTTGGCGGATCGTCTGCGGTCGGCGGGATATGCGACAGGCCTCGTTGGAAAATGGCATCTGGGAGACAAAGCAACTCAGCATCCTCAGCAACGTGGATTCGATGAGTTCTTCGGGTTCCTTGGTGGGGCTCATGATTATTTTAATTCGAAAGGAATCCTTCGCGGAACGGAACCGATTGCGGAGCTGGATTACACAACGGACGTGTTCGGTCGTGAAGCCTGTTCGTTCATCGAACGGCATAAGAGCAATCCATGGTTTCTTTATCTGGCATTTAACTCTGTGCATACGCCGATGCAGGCGACTGAAGATCGATTGGCGAAGCTGGCTGAAATCACCGACCCTCGACGCCGCACGTATGCAGCCATGATGCTGGCCATGGATGACGCTATTGGAAACGTCCGCAGGAAACTGGAAGAGACCGGACAGGTTGAGAACACTCTTGTGTGTTTCATCAGTGACAACGGTGGCCCCACGATGGTCGGAGTCACCGTGAATGGGTCTCGCAACGAGCCGCTTCGAGGCAGCAAGCGAACAACTCTGGAAGGCGGCGTTCGTGTGCCGTTTGTGATTTCGTGGCCTGGTACGGTCAAATCCGGAGTTTATGAGAAACCAGTCATTCAGCTCGACCTGCATGCGACGTCGCTGGTTGCAGCCGGCGTGGAGTTAAAGCCGGAATGGAAACTTGAAGGCGTCAATTTGCTGCCTTACGTCTCCGGAGAGGATTCCGGAATTCCTCACGAGGCAGTCTATTGGCGATTCGGACAGCAGATGGCGATCCGGAGCGGTGACTGGAAGCTTCTGCGATACGACCCGGCTGCGGACAACAGCACAGGTCGAGTGACACCGATCAAGCTTTACAACCTCGCCAGTGATATCCATGAGGACAATGATCTTTCGGAAACGATGCCGGACAAGGTCAGAGAACTGCAGACGCAGTGGGACGCATGGGATCAACACAACGTTGCTCCGGGGGCCGAAGATGGTGAAAAAAACGGCGTGGCAAAAAAGCAGCGCAAGAACAATAAGAACAAGAATAAAGAGTGAGACGGCTCGAAAAGCTGGGGCGCGAGTAACAATCTCGAGGTCGCTTGGGATGTCTCTTGCTCTGGCAATCGGCCTGTCGCTTCAGGCCGCGCCGGGGAACACTCGGGAATCGTCGTCTGTATCACCCGCCGGTGAGCCAACGACGAAGTTGGATGTGGCCTACAAAACGGTCGGAGATGTGACTCTTCGGCTCGACCTGCACTACCCCGACTGTTACCGAGCTGAGGAGCGGTATCCTCTGGTTGTCTTCACTCATGGAGGTGGCTGGACGACGGGTTCCAAAACGCTTGGAGATCGCGGAGTTCGATTCAAGGGTGTCCGAGCACTGACTGCCGAAGGATTCTGTGTTGCTTCCGTGAGTTACCGTCTGTGGACCAAAGACGGTGATATTATGATTCGCGATTGTGTGACGGATGCGAAAGATGCGTTGCGGTTTCTGGCGCTGAATGCATGTGAGCTCTCTCTGGATCCGGATCGAGTTTTTACCGTCGGCGATTCTGCGGGCGGTCAGATTGCGCAGATGTTGTTGTTGTCTCCACCTGATGCATTTCCGGGAGATCAGCGACTAGCAGGCGCGAAGTACACTCTGATTGCAGGAGTGTCGTGGTACGGTCCGGTTGATTTTGAGAACACCGATCTTTTTGAAGTCGACGGCCTGAAGCGAACTCGCGACCGTTTTGGAGTTCGAATTCTGAAGCCGGGGACTGACCCGAAAATTCGAATCGCAGCTTATCGTGAGGTCAGTCCGGTTAACTACCTTCGTAAAGACAGTCCTCCGCTGTTGCTCATTCAGGGCGATAAGGATACGACGATTCCCGTGAAGCATGCATACTTTTTGCAGGAACGCGCTAAGCAACTGGACGCATCTGTGGAAATCGTGATTGTCAGGAATGCGGGCCATAACTGGCGTACGGAAAGTGGCGAGCTTGATCCATCCTTCAATGAGATCGTGGCCAGGACCGCAATTTTTATTAAAAAACGACTCGAACAAACGGCTTCAAAATGAAAACTCTGCTGATCACGTTTTCTGTCCTGACTTTGATCTGTCCGCTTCCGTCTGCATGCGGTGAAGAACCCGTGAAAGGCGAGATGGCCGGATATCTGCTGGTGCCGAATGAGAAAGTTCCGGAAAGCTACGGTGCGGGATTTTCGATGTACGTGGCTGCGTGGCCATTATTGAAGCACTATCCCGGGCAGCGTTTTCAATCAGGACTGCCGGGCACCTGGATGTTTGCTCAACCGGTCGGAAAGCCGCTGGAAAAAGGTTACTCCGATATCGAAGGCGGTCTGGGTTGGTGGCGTGACACGGAGTACGCGACCGAGACCCCCAAATTCATCATGGGCGGTGTCGCGCCGGATTTCGTGGAGTGGGCCAATGGTCCCGGTGCCGGCAAAGGACGTGACTGGTCGAAGCCCAACGGAAAGTATGCCGTGGCGCAGTTGAGTCCATGGATTCTTTGGCCGCCAGATGGACTGAATCTGAAACAGGGAACACGCGGTGAATGGTTTGGTTACGGATATCTGCCGTTGCCATTGACGAAGCCCCGGGATCGAACCAACGGTCAGGATATTCCAACAGGCGACCAGTGTTGGACCTTGTTTCTCAATACGGGCAACTTCAAAGGCCCGGTGACATTTTTTACTCCTTACTTCTGGTCTCGCAACGCCGTGCTGCAACCAAGATTTGCCGGGCAGCTTCTTGACTCACGTCCCTCAAATCCGAACCGTGCGCTGCAGATGGAAACTCAGCACATTCCTTCGGTCCAGGCGACGGATTCTCAGGGAACAACCTGGGCGAGAGTTACGCCGGTGCAGTTTCCCTGTGACGCGACGGGTGAATCAGCACTGGTTCATCGCATTACTTCGTACAACAAAGAAGCGTTGTGGGATGATATGAAGGCGTGGTTTGAAGGTGGGCCGACAGCCAGTGGAACGGTTGCCGAAAAAGGAACTGTCCTCCACAACTTTACCGGGCGCGGCGGAGCCACCTGGAAAATCTATCCGGACGGAACGGAAAGAGATGCGAAAGTTCCGGTGGCATGGACGCAGTTTGCGACCCCCTTCGCTCCTGATCCCCAGACATTCGGTTACAAGTGGGATTCAAAATGGGTTCGACAGGAAACAGAATCGGATCGAAGTCTGATTGTGTTGCCGGAGTACTTTCGACAGGGCGTTGATGAGAAGCAGCGGCCTGTCTGGACGCCGGTTGAAGCCTCGGAGGTTCCTCAGGAAACGAAACTGGTCGAAGCGAACTTCCAGCGGACACGGAACGGTTCGGCCAAAACTTATGAAACTCCTTCAGAGCCGGAGAGTTGCTGGAAATCGCCGGGACCTAAAGCGGGGCCGTTCAAAGCATTTCCGGGTGACGGAAGTGTTGTGACCTACTATTGGTACCGATTGGCGGATCAGCCGGCGATGCTGAATGCTGACCTTTCTGATGCTGAACGCGAAGAAGTGCAACGCCGAGTTGAGCTGATTCATCGCAATTGGAGCAAGGATCGCGAATACCTCGCGCCGCCCGCCAGTGGCCCGTTGGCGGATCTTGATCCGGCATTAATTGTGAGTCCTCCGTCGGGGCTGGAAGTTGGCTACGTGCCCATCGTGACGCGGCAGGAACCAACGAACTGATCTTGTCGCATGATCGGGATCGGTTATACGAAGGCAAAAGCCGAGTTAGTTATCTGAGCTGTTCGCTCGTTTTTCCAGCTGAGCCCGAAATTCTCTCGGCGTAAACCCGGTCGCGGATCGAAACGCGCGAGTAAACGCACTGTGGTCGCGAAAGCCACAGGCGTGAGCAATTTCGGAGACGGACCTGGATGTGTCGACCAGCAGTCGAGACGCCGCGGACATCCGGGTTTTGCAGATTAGCTGACTGGGGGTCAGGTTGAACATTCGTTTGGTCAGTCGAGCCAGTCTCTGGACCGTCAGACGTGAACGTCGAGCGAGCCAGGCGGGCGAAGCATCAACTGGCAATTGTGTTTTCAGTGTTTCAAGAGCGTTGGCAAATTGCTGTGGGACGGCGTCGGCATCAATCATCATTCGGATATCGCGTGAAACACCTACGATGCCGATGATGTCTCCTTTGTGATTGCGAATCGGGAGCTTTGTTGTAAGGCACCAGACCGGCTGGTGAGGCAGTTGCCAATGGCACTCCAGATGATCGATCAGTGGCCGACCGGTTTTTAGAACAGCCTGATCCTGGTCGGCCGGAACGATGCCAAAGTCGCCCTGACAGATTTCTTTGGGCGTCCTGCCGATCGCGTCCGCTTTGTTGTGCAGGCCGTGTCGAGTCACCAGCGACTGATTGACACTGAGGTATCGTCCGTTCTTGTCTTTCACAAAGAATGCCGCGTCAGACATTAGGTCGAACAGTTGCTCCAGCAACAGAACATTGATCGAAGAAACCTTTTGATGAGCCGACGGAAGATGATCGGATTGGCGCATCGGAAGCACCGTTTCTGTGGGTGGGGGAAGATGGAATCGCCTCCTGGCAGGATCAATTCTGGAGAGATCGCCGGTGCAAAATCACGACTCTTCCGGCAAATCGCGGGAGTTGCATTGCAAGACAGGCAACAAAAATGGGCAATCGCTGCGGTCGACATAACCCACATTTCGGGCAGGCAAAAACATCTGCTTTTCTGTCGGAGAAACCAGGAATTCCCCGGAAAATTCCGTTCGCCATGTCCACCTTGCGGACAAGTTCAGTGTTCAGAAATCGCCCGCGAAGACTGAACGTCGTGACACTTCGAACGTGTACTGGTCCGCGAATCGAAACGCTTTGATGCGGTTGAAAAAGGTGGTGACCGCCTTCCTCCATTCCCCCCGAAATCGGGGATCCCGCATCTTTCATGATCGCGAATAATGGATTCCCGCCTTCGCGGGAATGACGAATGTTTTCAAAACACTCTCACGCCGTCGCACGGCGGCGAGTCTTGGCATGTCGCAGGGTGCGATTTTTGAGCTTCAGGAAGATTGCCAGCATTTGCTGGGCGTCGCGATAGCGGTGACGAGGGTTGATTTCGATTGCTCGTCGCATGAAATCAATGAAGTCCGGATGAATCCGGCCTCGCAGCTTTGAGTATCCCTTGGCGGGCCATTCGAAAGGCCACTCCGGCCATTGCCCGGACAATAACCGCCAGACAATCAAACCGATCGAAAAGACGTCGGAACGAAATGACGGTTTGCCCATGGCCTGTTCAGGCGCCATGTAGCCCACGGTTCCGGTGCCGCCGCCCTGAACCGTCTTCTGTGACACCTTGGCAATTCCGAAGTCGGCAAGGCGAATACGATTACCAGCGAACACGATTACGTTCTCTGGTTTAATGTCGCAATGGATCACGTGATGAGAATGTGCCAGCGCCGTTGCACGCAGGATTTGTTCAGTAATCTCGAAGGCCGTTTCCAGGCAGATTCGCCGCATCATTCTTTGCTGCAGCGTCTCATCTCCCAGTGGAAAAACGACAACGAGGCGATCTTCGATGATGCTGGCGTCTTTGATCGGCAGGATATTGTCGTGTTCCAGCGGAGCGGTGGTTCGAATCTCTTTGCGAAACTCCGTCAGAACCGCGTCGGTTGTATATTGAGCGTGCGGGACCTTAATGGCTACTCGAATCCCCTGCACCGTATCCATCGCCTGATAAACAGCGGCGAATCCGCCAGCTCCCAAACGGCGCTCAATGCGGTACTTTCCGAGCTTCTGCCGGATCTTTAGTTCGCTGGACGATTTGTGACCGTTGGGCATAGCTCACTGCAGTGAATCGGGTGACCGGAGACACAGCCGGCTGAACCAAAAAAAGATGCCGGAGGAACGATGGTTGTTCAATGTCCAGATTCGGCGACTCATTGCAACTGGCAGGATGGACTTTTCCGCACGACGGCTAAAACCCGTAGATCCTCGGCCATCATGCCTCACCAGCGGAAATACCGGAAAGGTTTGCGGCGTCGATGTCGGGAAAGATTGGAAACAGACTGAAGTCCCGGAAGCTCAGGAGCCGAGGGCCATTTTTCGGCCGAATTCTCGGATGTTTACAGCGGAAGCTGCGGGTTTGGTGCATGCGGATACGGAACCGGTGTGTAAGCAATCGCCAGTTCCGGCGTCTCCAGACGTTTTCCGCCCTGAGATCGGGAGTTCAAAATCCGATCCAGAACTCCGCTGGTCAGCACGGTCCGCTCGACCGGGTACGTTGGCTTCCCGGTGTGGATCATTCGCTCCACGGCGTGCAACAGAAACGCAAAATGCGGATGCCGAGGAACCGTGCGTTCTTCGGCTCGCGCGGCCAGTGGTTGTGCCACGCCTCGGACTTTGACTCCCGCGCTGATGCTCTGAGCGAAACTGCGAGTCATCAGGGCTCCCGCCACAAAACCGTCACAGTACTCAATCAGAAACAAGTGGTCATCGGGACCATTGGCCGATCGAACAGAAGCACCGTTGGCCTTGATGGACACCGCCGCTACGGAATCGATCAGAGACGAATGAATCCTGCCTGCGTCGATGGCTGTCCAGATTGCTTCGCCCGTGAGGCACTGAACTGCTTTGACGCCGACTTCACCACCTTTGCGACGCTCAACCATGCACTGCAGAAATTCGAGCGTATGAATCCCGTAACGATCCAGTTCTGCGTATCCGATGGCAAACGCTGATTCCAGATCGCTATTCATCGGAATTGTGACATCCGGGTTGCGGTATCCCACGACCAGCGAGGAGCCCGCCATAAATGGGACCTTCATTTCCAGGGCACGCTGATACATCCAGAGCGTGTCTTCCCAGCGAGGCCCCAGATGTTTATCGTTGAAGACGGGGACAACTTTGCTGTACTTCTGAAATGTGTCTGTGATCTCCTGAAAGAATTTTTTCCGAGGATAGAGGTCCTGTCCGAGCTCGTTGCGGGGATAATCGCCGTGCTCCCCGATACTCAACACGCCGTCGACGGGGATGCCGCTTGTTCCGACGGTGACAGCTCCCTCGATCGTGCCGAAGATCGGGACGTTGTGTTTTTTAGCCAGTTCGCGGCCGAACTCTGTGTTAACGGTCTGGTCAATATAAAGAGAGCTGAGCTTCAATGATGGACCGATGCCACCGTCAATTTTCCAGCCTTCCAGAAGGCGGCCAATCAGGACGTCGGAATGAGACCCCTTGAAATAGGTGGTCAGGATTCCCGTGACCATTTTGGGTGGACGATTTCCCAGCGGTGGCCACGCTGAATTCTCAGTCTGCAGAGGCCGCATTGTGGTCGCAAAGGATTCGCCAGCGATTGCGAAACCGCCTGCGGCAATGGCCGATCCTGCCAGCCAGTTTCGTCGAGACAGACTTTCTGATCCATTCATTTGCAGATCTCCGAACCAGCGATCGTGCCCGTTTGTCTGTGCCGTGTTTCGGCGATTCTTAGACGTTTGCGAAATACGGGGCGCCACTGTTGTAAGACATCGTGAAACGTCCGACAATCTACAGTCCTTTGCCGCAGGATGGACATTGGTGCCCGTTGAGTTGGGTCGGACAAGAATGTCCAACCTACAATTTCGTCGCCAGACAAAGGCGCACCGCCGAACTTCACTCAGAATTCATCAGGATCGATTTTTGTTATGACCTCCGTCTTTCGTCCCGCTATTGATCGTATGGCAGGCTATGCTCCGGGCGAGCAGCCTCAGGAAGGCGGCTGGGTAAAGCTGAACACAAATGAGAATCCTTATCCGCCGTCGCCAAAGGTGGTCGAAGCGATTCGCCGCGCGGCCGAAGGACGACTGAATGTCTATCCGGATCCCAATGCCACCGGATTTCGTAAGGTCGCTGCCAGGCTGTTTAATGTCGACCCCGACTGGGTGCTTCCGGCCAACGGCAGCGACGAAAATCTGACGATCATCACTCGATCGTTCTGCGATGCGGATCAGTCGATTGCGTATCCCTACCCCAGCTATGTGCTGTACGAATCGCTGGCCCAGATCCAGGGTAGTCAGGTCGTTCGATTGCCATTGAACGCGCAGTGGCAGTGGGAGCCCTCAGCGGCTTCGGAACTCCGCAAAAAGATTCGCATCTTTTATGTGCCCAATCCCAATTCTCCAACGGGAACACTGTGGGCAGCCGAGCAGCTTGCTCAACTACTGCCCGACCGAGGCGTGCTCGTGTTGGACGAAGCGTATGGTGATTTCTGTCAAAAGCCACATCGCGGTGAATTGTTGCGAAATGATCTGTTTGACGGACGTATGGTTGTCACCCGAACATTCAGCAAATCGTACAGCCTGGCAGGCATCCGATTTGGTTTCGCCGTGGCTCGGCCAGAACTGATCAGTGGCATGCAGAAGGTCAAAGACAGCTACAACTGTGACGCAGTTGCCATTGCCGCTGCCACCGCAGCTCTCGAAGATCAGGACTGGATGTTGCAGAATCGTGCTCGAATTCTGGCAACGCGCGAACGTCTTGCCGCGGCACTTCCGGCGTTTGGTTTTGTCGTGAACCCCAGCGAAGCAAATTTTCTGTGGACCACTCACACCACCGGCAAGCACAAAGAGATTTACGAACAGTTGAAAGCTCGCAAAATTCTGGTTCGCTATATGAGATTCCCGGACGCTCTGCCGGATGGTGGAATGCTTGACGGGCTGCGAATCACCATCGGCACCGATACAGAGATCGATCGAGTGCTCGAAGTCATGGGTGACGTCACAAACGGCCTGTGAAACTCTGACGTCATTGTTACGAAAATTGACGCGTAACGGCGCGAACCCTATCGAGATTACTTTCAGCGGAATAGCGCGAGCTGTCCGGTGAGTGTCTCTCCGCTTACAGGACAATTACTGACATACTCACTTTACAAACACACACCTCACGCAAATGAAGTCGGGGCTGAGATCGGTGGCACCTCATCCAGAATCATGCGTTGCCAAAGTTCGAGACAAAGCAAATTCCAAAGTCGATACGCATGGTCCATTGTTCCGGAGACATGTTCATCGACAAGAGTTTTGACAGCCAGAGGATTCAGCAAGCCTCGGCTCAGGCATCGTTCGGAAAGCAGAACGTCGTAGAGCATCGGTTTAAGTTCTGCTCGAAACCAATGATCAATCGGGACGCCGAATCCCATCTTTTTTCGAGTCTGAATGTCGGGCGGAATCAGATCTTTGAAGGTCTCGACCAACACCTTCTTGGACTGCTGCATCGTCTGTTTGACTTCGATCGGCATTCGAGCCGCCAGTTCCACAACCTTGTGATCCAGCATTGGACATCGGCACTCGAGGGACGCCGCCATGCTGGCGATGTCGACCTTTGTCAGAATGTCGCAGGGAAGATAGGTCTGAACGTCGGTCGCTGTCGTGCGAGTGATAAAGTCGCGCTGCGGAAACTTTTCGTAAGCAGAAAAAATACACGCTGCCGGATCTTCTGATTTTGTCAGAGCCCACAACTCGGGAGTCACCAGCCATTCAAGCCGAGACGAGTTGAAGATCGTAATCCAGTTCAGATACCGTTGCTCCGGATCCTGAGCCAATGATTCGACCAGACGCTTCAGTCGTCGACGAAATGAACGGTGCTCTGCAGATGCAGGAAGTCGCGAGATCACAGATGACATCAACTGACGGATCCAGCGGGGAACGAAATCCATCTTGCCCGTCACACGAACCGCACGGTAGCGTTCATAACCACAGAACAACTCATCACCAGCATCACCCGTCAAAGCCACTGTGACATGTTCGCGAGTCATCCGCGACAGATACATCGTTGGAATGGCGGAACTGTCGCCGAATGGTTCGTCGTAATGCCAGATCAACTGCGGCAGGATCGCCAGCGCATCGGGAGTGACAACAGCTTCGTGATGATCGGTGCCCAGCTGCTTTGAAGCCTGCCGCGCGTATTCGCGTTCATCAAAGGCCGCCACGGGGAAACCTATGGAGAACGTCTGCACCGGCCGATCCAGTTGCGTCTGCATCAGACCACAGATGACTGTTGAATCGATACCTCCCGACAGAAACGCACCCAGCGGCACGTCGCTGCGGAGTCGCAGTCGAACGGCTTCGGTCAAAGTACTTCGCAGCTCGTCCTGCCAGTCGTCAACTCGAGTTCGGCTAAGGTCAGGCTGATCATACGGTGCAGACCAATACGTCTGCAGCCGCATTTCGCCATTCTGCACAATCGCAAGCGTCGCTGGCGCAAGCTTGCTGAATCCTTCCAGCATACAATGGGGATGAGGAACATACTGCAGCGTCAGGAATCGCAGGACAGACTGACGATCAAGTGTGCGCGGGATTCCGGGAATCTGCAGCAGGGTTTTGAGTTCACTTCCGAAAGCCAGACGTCCCTCTTCCAGTCGATAATAAAGTGGCTTCTTGCCGAGGCGATCGCGAGCAATCACCAGACGCTGTTGATTGGAATCCCAAATCGCCAGAGCAAACATCCCGCGAAGGTGCTTGACGAAGTCGAGCCCATGTTGTTCATAAAGGTGCACAATGACTTCTGTGTCTCCGTCGGTGCGAAACTGATGACCGGCTCGCAGAAGATCGGCTCGGAGTTCGAGGTAGTTGTAGATCTCACCATTGAAGACAATCTGCACGCTGCCATCTTCGTTGCCCAATGGCTGAACGCTCCCGGCGACGTCGATGATACTGAGCCGTCGATGTCCCAATGCCACGCTTGGGCTGGAAGCAGTGGGTGACTCCGCAGTTCGCGAACCAATCGACGGGCGAGAATCAAGCACTGGCGAGAAGTAATGTCCATCCGCATCCGGCCCGCGATGACGAATACTGTCCGTCATCCGTTGCAATGTTTCTCTCGAAACCGCCCGATCCGCCTGCCACCAGATTGCCCCTGTGATGCCACACACGAGAAAAGATTTCCTCCGACAAAAGATTTCCCAACCGCCCGTGATTCAAACCGCCGCTACTATTGTCGGCGCGTCTGTCACCGCACAATACTCGCCCCCAACACGACTGACCAGTGAGGATTTCACGGCTATCGTGCAATATGGGTAATCACAAATTACACCCTCAAGGGTGATATTGATCTCCTCTGTGAACTTTGCTACAACTCCCAATGAATTGAATGTGATTGGCCCGTGAATACGGGCTCAGCGCGTAGCCACAGGCTTTAGCCTGTGGTCTCCATCCTCGCGGGTCTCCGCCGCGAATGCGGCGGCAGAGGAGGTCCATCTCAATGAGCTCATTCACAAAACTGACATACCACGTCGTGTTTGGCACAAAGTATCGTCGCCCGTTGATCACGCCAGGATCTCAGGAACGCCTCTACAAATACATCGGCGGCATCATTCGAGAGAAGTCCGGTCATCTCATCGAAATCGGTGGAATTGCCGACCATGTTCATATTCTTGCTCACTTTCCTCCAACGATCAGCGTAAGTGCAATCATTGGAGAGCTGAAGGGCAGCTCTTCCACATGGATGAACACGGAGAAACTTGCTGCACGTCATTTCGAATGGCAAAAGGGGTATGGTGCATTCACGGTCAGTTATTCGCAGGTTGAAGTAGTCCAGCATTACATTCAACAGCAGGAGAGCCATCACAAGAAAACAACCTTTGAAGACGAATATCGGGCAATGTTGATTCGACACAATATTCAGTTTGATCCGCGATACCTCTTTGAGGCGGAACATCATGGGTGAGTGGAATTTGGTCGAATCGCGAAAGGAAACAATGGTGCGGCTGGCTTTAGATTGTGGTGCTTGGACCGTGTTCACGGCCCGGGAGTTTGTGTGAATGCGAACTGCGGGCTGAAGCCCGCAGCTACGTGCTGGCACCGCATTCGCGGCGAGTCGCAGTTGGGAAGCAATGCCGGTGGGATGAAGCCTACGCTACGGGGAGCATGACCCGTCATTTCTGGACCTTCATGATCCAGCATATCGAAATCGAAACACCTCCCAATCACGAACTACACGACAACATCGAGCATCCCGCGCGATGGCGAGCCCACTCCGGGCGTTTTGCGGCGAGATGTTCGTTTTCGGGCTGCTCATCGTAAGGCCGACGTAAAACCTTCAGCAGCTCCTGGATGCCCGAGTAATCTCCGGCGGTTGCTTTATCGATGGCGATCTGAGCCAGATAATTGCGAAGCACATACTTCGGATTCACCGCATTCATCTGCTGACAACGGTCTACGTCCGAAATACCTACATGGTCCACTCGCGCGCGATAGCGATGGATCCATTGCATCAGCTTCACTCGATAATCCGCCGTCACCTGCTCGGGCTTGTACCACGCATCGGCCAGAGCCGCGACGAACGCATTTTCAATGTCCTGTTCTGAGGCGTTGACTCCACCATCGAACTTCAGATTTGCCAGGCGGCGATAGAAGACCGTCATGTCGGTTTCGATCTCCTGCATCAACTCCAGCAGATCATCAGACAAAGCTTTATCATCGAGCGATGCGTCGTAAACCAGTCCCAGCTTGGCGGCCAGCATATTCTGACAGGCTTCATTGAAATGAGTCGAATACAAATCAATCCCGCGCTGTAACGGAACAACCGAATCAAAAATCGGAGCCAGTGCATTCGCCAACTGAACCAGATTCCACATCGCGATCTGTGGCTGCTGGCCGTAACAATATCGACGTCCTGAAGCATCCGTTGTATTAGGAGTCCAGTTCGGATCGTAATCTTCCAGCCAGCCGTACGGACCGTAATCAATCGTCAGGCCGAGAATCGACATATTGTCCGTATTCATCACTCCATGGACAAAGCCGACGCGCATCCAGCCCACAATCATGTCGGCCGTACTGCGACAGATTTCTGCAAACCACTGCTCGTAAACATCCGGAGACGGTGCTCCCAAATGAGGAAAGTCGACGCGAATTGTGTGATCAATCAACTTTTGCAGTGTTTCGTTATCTCGCCTGGCCGCATGGATTTCGAAATTTCCGAACCGAGTAAACGACGGGGCGACTCGACAGACAATCGCGCCTGGTTCACGCTGAGGATTCCCGTCATAAACATATCGCGAACAACCTGTTCGCCCGTGAGCACTAGACTAGAGCCTGAGTCGTGGGGACTCCCAGATGGAACATGGCTTCGCTGCAAAGGAACTCACGGACGGATGATCTGAGCATCGCCAGTCCATCGGCCGTCCGCGAATAAGGAGTCGGGCCAGCCCTTTCAACTGCAGCATCCACAATCTGGGAGTTCACGACTTCTCCCAAATTGATCGTGCGCGTCCATCACCCAATTGCCCGGCCCAGTTTCCGAACTGATGACCGCCATAGCACATCGCAAACGGATCCATCCCATCCGTTGCACGTTGCCGGAAAACACGTTCGCGATTTCCTGTGCATTGATTGGCTCAGGAGACAGGTCCAGCAGTCATTCACTTCCCGCGAGTAACCAATCAATCTCCAGCTGTGCCGCCTTCGTCGGGAGCACTCGCGAGTAACACGCACCACGAACCTGCCGTCGAAAGTTCTTTCTTCTGGATCGCCTGGAAGCGAACGAACAAATCGATTGTCAAATTGCAGGTTGCTGAGCCCAGCGACAGTCATTTCAGGCACCAGAAGATTGAGGCGTAAGTTTTGCAGTCCTGTCGTTGTAACGAATACTGCGACTATTTGCAGTCAAACAGCAAGATGCTCTGATAAGTCATGCGAAATGAATTCGTGTTTCGGCTATTTCTTTCAGAAGCGGCAATCTCAGCGTCGCGCATCGACAAACCCAGCATTGACAGGTTCATCGCCTTCGGGATCTGCCAGTTTACGCTCTTGAATCATTCTCCATGCATTCTCATAGTCACGAATGGCTATCAACAGAAGAAAGACTGACTGCAGGTGTTTTGGATCATCGTGGCTCTGACAGTCGTCCAAAACCTCCTTCAGAAGTTTTGAGCGGATTTGCTCTTCGTCAAGGGTCTTCAGCAATCGAATCGTGTCCTTCTGCAAGCCAAATCGGATTGACGGGATTCGCTTCCAGTGAAAACTGAGGAAGACATTCTGGAGTCGCGTGAGGGCATCCTCCCGACGTTTACGCTGAGCCAGTTCTTTCGCAAATACTTATCTGAAAGTGGCAACGCCAGCATGGATCGTACGGCCGAAACGAGCTCATCGGCGAGTTCAAAGGCACCATAGTTGATAAGCATTTTGACGGCGGCCCAGTCATCATTCGTCTGTCGGTCCGGTTCAGCCGTCTGCACCTTCGCTTTTGTGCTTTCAACCAGCTTTCTTCCCTCTTCGATTCGTCCCGAATTCGCGAGCAGCAGCAACACGTCCTGTTGTTTCAAGCAGGCTGGTTGCAGTCAACGACAGTTTACGGTGATGCAGAGCCAGAGTCGATGTCCTTCCTGAGCTCTTCGAAAGATCGATCAATCAATCCTGCCGTTGCCGTTACTTGTTCATCTGCCTTTTTCTTGTTCCCCGCAGTAGAAGAACATCGCGGCCAGATCTGAACAGTACTGAGCACGATCAGTCGACTCGGATTCGCTTTTCTCCAGGAGTCCACACGCCACGTCAACGTTAGCAAGAACTTGTGGAGCTAAATCCGGGACCTGACACCGAGCGACCAACTCCGTAACCAAAAACAAGCCGTTTGAGCCATAAGTAGATCCGAGGGTTCCGTTCTGACTGAAGGGAAATGCATTCGACGGTCAGACGCAAAGACTCTCGTGTTGCCTCCGTTTGTTGATGACGGATTCTCTTTCTGACGATTCTAAAAATGCTGCTCAATAAGTGACCACAAAAAGGATGATCCACTGAAAGAGCTTTCAACGCGATTCTGCATCGTCCAGATCACCGCGCTTGATCAACCCAAAAAGACTGAATTCGGCGATCTCCCGGGGCTGAAGCGCGGCTTGCAATTTGGCGTCTTCAAGCCGGTCTTCGGCACGAAACCTTACGATTTCCGACACATACTGTGTTGCGTAAACCTTGCGTTGCAGTTCGTTTTCAGAACGTAACACCACATCAACGGCTTCGTCGAATCGCCCGACAGCAACAAGGACTCCAATTCCATTGTACATATCGAACAATGGATCAGCCTCCATGCCAGCTGCCGTCATCTCAGTCGCTGCCATTTCAAGTACCTGTTTTGATGACGGGACCTGAGCTGGCCGATCGTCTGAAGCTGCCTCGACACAGAAGAGTAAACCCGAAACCAGAAGTGAGCCAGTTACAATTTGCAGACGAGACATCGTTGCCACTCCAGTGCTGATCGCCAATCTCAAAAATCATGCGTATCTATGTTGTAGTTTGCGAGACCTTATGAAAGTCTATACCAGTGGTGCTCGACCGCCCAATGAAAAACCCCCGAGGGATACTCGGGGGTTCTGGGTTCTTTTTTAGACTACTTGCCGCTGCGATGTTGTCGTTTTCGTTCGCTTTCGCTGAGCAGAACCTTTCGCAGGCGAATCACCTGCGGAGTGACTTCAACGTACTCATCCCATTCGATGTACTCGAGAGCCAGTTCCAGAGTCAGTTCGCGTGGTGGACGGAGCAACATGGCGTCTTCCGCACCGGCGGAGCGAATATTGGTCAGCTTCTTTTCGCGGATCGGATTCACGACCATGTCGTTATCGCGAGCGTTCTCGCCGATAATCATGCCGTCGTAAACATCGTCGCCCGGACGAACAAACAAGTCTGCTCGTTCCTGCAGCTTCCACAAGGCGTAGGCGATGGCTTTGCCGTTGTCCTGAGAAATCAAGACGCCGTTCTGACGATGAGGAATCTCACCTTCGATTGGGCGATACTCTTCGAAGCGGTGATGCATGATGGCTTCGCCGCGAGTCGCATTCAACATCTTCGTTCGCATGCCGATCAGACCGCGAGCAGGAATGCTGAACTCGACATGAGTCATCCCGGTGGAAGTCGTGTTCATAACCTTCGCCTGGCCACGACGACCGCCGACCAATTCCATGACTGGACCAAGGTCCGCACTCGGTACGTCAACTTCCAGAAGTTCGTATGGTTCACACTTCTTGCCGTTGATCTCGCGAATAATGACTTCCGGCTTACCAACGGACAGTTCATAACCTTCGCGACGCATCGTTTCGATCAGAACAGCAAGATGCAGAACACCTCGACCGGAAACTTTGAAGGATTCCTTGTCTTCCGTTTCTTCAACTCGGAGAGCTACGTTCGACTGAAGTTCACGAATGAGTCGGTCACGCAGATTTCGGCTGGTAACAAACTTTCCATGCTGACCAGCCAGTGGTGAGCTGTTAATCGTAAACTTCATCGACAATGTTGGTTCGTCAACCGCGATGCGTTCCAGGGCAACCGGATTCAACGGGTCAGCGATTGTGTCGCCAATTTCCGGATCCGGCAAACCTGTCACAGCAACGATGTCGCCAGCCTGAGCTTCTTCTGAGTCAGACCGACCCAGATTATCAAACAACTGAACTTTGTCGATCTTGGCCATTGTCTTGGAGCCGTCATTTCGCATCAAGGCGATCTGTTGGCCCGACTTGATACGACCAGCAGCAATTCGGCCGGTGGCAATGCGTCCGACGTAGCGTGACCATTCAAGCGACGTGACCATCAGCTGCAATGGATCATCCGGGCGAACGACCGGGCCCGGGATTTTCTCAAGCACCAGATCCAGCAGCGGACGAACGTCGCCACCCTTCTTGGCTGGATCGTGGGTCGCATAACCTTCACGCGCGCTGGAATAGATGTACGGAAAGTCCAAAGTCTTGTCGTCCGCACCGAGTTCGACCAGCAGGTCAAATGTCTGCGACAGGACTTCGTCTGGTCGGCAGTCCTGACGGTCGATTTTGTTGATGACGACCATCAAAGCAAGACCGCATTCCAGTGCTTTCTGAAGTACGAAGCGAGTTTGCGGACGAGGCCCTTCGAAGGCGTCGACGACGAGCAAGGCTCCGTCGGCCATCTTCAGAACGCGTTCCACTTCGCCACCGAAGTCTGCGTGTCCTGGTGTATCGATAATGTTGATGCGGACACCGTTCCACATCATGGCGATGTTCTTCGCCAGGATTGTAATCCCGCGTTCACGTTCGAGATCATTGGAGTCCAGAATGCAGGTTCCCATCTGCTGATTTTCGCGGAACATTCCGCTTTGCTTAATCAGGCAGTCCACCAACGATGTTTTACCGTGGTCAACGTGGGCAATGATGGCGATGTTGCGAACATCTGCCCGGCGCAGAACACCGGCATCGTCAACAACAGACGGAAACTCGACTACAGACATTGAACTTAACCCTGGGAAAGCGACCATCAGCAGCAGTGGAGACCGCAGAGGGCGTCGAGCATCGACACCACCAGATTCCGCGAAAAGGACGGTCGAAAAGCGTGGGAATCCTATCGTCTAACGCCCCCGGAACGAAGACGTCCTTTTCAAATTCATTGTAAATTCTTCGTTAACGGACCCCGAACCCATGCATTTTGCGGGGAATTCCTGCAGTTTTACAGTCGACTCGGTTGCGGAATCTGAATTCTGGATGGCCGCCTACCTGCCTGTTGAAAATCCACAGTCATTCCCGCGCAGGCGGGAATCATGTATCAGCAACGCCCAAAATCATTGGTTTCCCGACTGCGTGGGAATAATGGAATGCCCCTGCTCTACTTTTTCACAGGGCGTCTATAGCCCCATTTCGGTCAGCAAATGTCGGGCTTCGTAGACCGTCCCGGTAATCCAGAGGACGTAGCGAATGTCGACTCCGATCGACCGGCTGTAGTCTTTATTCCACGCAAAATCATTGATGGTGGCCTCAAAACAGCGATCAAAATTGACCCCCACAAGATGTCCATTCTTGCTCAGGACCGGGCTGCCGGAGTTTCCTCCAGTTGTGTCCGTGTCATACAGAATGGCGACCGGGACCTGTCCCAGACGAGGATGCAGGAAACGTCCAAAGTCTCCCTCCTCGTACTTTCTGATGACTGCTTCCGGCGTGATAAACGGCTCAACTCCCGTGGTTTTTTCCATCACACCTTTCAATGTGGAGATTGGTGTCCGAATGACGGCGTCGGCTGGAGAGTAAGCTCGAACACGGCCACACGTAAATCGCAGCGTTGAGTTCGCATCGGGGATGAAACTGGTCGACAGAAACTGCTGCTTCACGTCGATCAGCTCTCCGTAAAGTTGTCCCAGTCGCCCCTCGCGGGCCTTTTCGGTATCGCGTAATATCAGATAGTGTGGATGCAGACTGATGATCAACTGAAGCAGACAATCATCCGTCTTGCGCAGTTCTTCGGACGTCTTCTTCAGGCAGGCTTCAACAAATGCCAAATCACCCAGTTGAGTTTTCTGGATCATGTCCTTCGCAACAGACTCAATCGATGTTGACGCTGTGAAGATGGCCTTCAATGGCTCGATCTCTTCCGCGCCGGGGATTCGACTCAATCTTTCCAACATACCCGCCAGCATGATCTCATCGGTTTCGCGATGCCAGTCCGACATCGCGACTTTGACTTCCTGAGTCGACTGGGCAAAGTTGCGATCCATATAAGGAGCTTCGCGTTCCAAATCGGGCCTGGATCTTTCCATCGCCGAGTCAAATACGAAGTACCCAAACGCAGCGGCTCGACAAGCCTGTCGTAACTGCAACAGATGAATCTCCAGAGCTCCCGCAGTGGACATCTCCTCGTAAACGGACCCGATGTCTTTCAGCACAGACCCAAACCGAGCTCTTCGCAAAGGATCCGCTTCGATGAACTTTTGCAGTTCGGATTCCTGCTGCATTCGACCGGCTGTGATTTTCGCACGACGAAGTCCCTGCAACTGACCGCGTGATCGTTTCTCCACGTTCGCCAGTGACTTGCTGCGTGAAGCATGCTTAATGGCCACAGCGCGATCAGAGGCTCCGGCCTTCTCCATTTCATGAATCTGCCACTGATACAATTCGACCGTCAGCGGCAAACGCACCTTCTCTTCAAAATTCAGAAAACTGGCGGTCTTATGACGTGCGGTTCGGCCCGGGTAACCCAGAAGAAACACGGCATCATTTTCATCGACACCCTCGGGAGCCACCGGAATAAATCGTTTGGGTTTGTAGGGAATATTGTCTTTTGAATACGTGGCAGAGGAACCATCCGGAGCGGTGTAGGCTCGCATGAAGGAAAAGTCACCGGTGTGCCGAGGCCACTCCCAGTTATCAACCTCGCCACCAAAATTCCCCACCGAAGCCGGTGGAGCAAAGACCAATCGCACGTCTTTCAGGAACGTGTACTGAAACAACACATAGGTTTTACCGGCGAACATTTCCGCGACTTCCGCGCGGAGTCCCGGATGCTCTTTCTCTGCGGCAAATTCCAGTTCTTTCCGACGTTTATCAATCGCTTTGGTTCGCTCCAGAAACGACATCGTGTCGTTCACAGCCGTCAGAACCTCAGAAGAAACATCGCGATAGTTTTCCGTGATGCGAACCTGGTAATCGGGCGCAGAAATCTCCTGTTCGTGATTTGCGGCATTGAAACCATTCTGCAGCAAATCATTCGCCGCCGTACTGGCCTTCTGGATGGCGTCAAAAGCACAATGGTGATTTGTGATGATCAGGCCATTCGGTGAAACGAACGATCCCGTACAACCATTCACTCGACAAATGCCATCAACCAGACTGATCTCATGAGGATTAAATAGCTGTTCCGCGGTAAGTTCAATCCCTTTGTCCTTTAGATTCAGTCGCGGCAGTTCACTCATGGGATACATGCCGTCATCAGCCTTCGCCGTCATGAAAACTCCGGAAACAATGATGCTGGAGACGCACAGTGAAAAAATGGTTTTGATCATTTGAGATCCTGTTTCTGTTCGTTCATCGCACGTGGGCCACCGTGTTATAGCATCCCGATGCAATTCTCCATCGGGTTTTGCACGATTGGCGTGAACTGAGTGAGCGGAATGGCGCCAGCCACCGGTGTCTGTCCGTGGCCCAGAAGCAAACACCGGCGGCTAGCGCCGTACCGCTCACGGAGACGGTGCGTTCAGCCGTTGCCACACGTGCGGCAGTTTTGAGCGAATAAGATTAAGGCTGGTCTCGGGAAGACGATCCTGAGTCATCGGAACGCAGATCGTATCTTCAAATTCCAGATGCCCCGCGGAGCGTCCATACTTATAGTCGCGATCCAGTGATCCGTCCGGACTCAGCACAATACCAGGCGAGCCAGCATTGGCGATAGAGATAAAGAACTGATCGCGCAAACCAGCCTCACTTGCCTCTTTAGAACTCTCATGGTCCCTGCGAAACATCTTGCGTCGCGCGAGCTCTCGAAAGAGTTCTTTTGCCGTCAGCTCCGCAGGATCTACGACGGCAATTTTTTCCGCGATCAGATTCGCAAAGGGGCGTTCACCGTTTTTCTCGTAAGCTCGCAGGCGAGCAAAGCTGTCGAGTATTTCCTGACGCACAAGCGGGAAATGGGTACATCCGAGCACGACCGTATCAATCGCCGTTGTCTGTCCGGATCTCTGATGAGCATTGACGAGAGTAGCAACGTCGTAACGAATATAGTTTTCGACGGAATTAAGTCGCAGTGATTTTAGCGACGAGAGATCTCCCTGAAGTCCGGCTGGATTAAAGCCGTAGACATCAAGCAGCTCAGGATTAATCGTCGCCGTTTTGTGATCGAGAGACGGCCCATTGTAAACCGTTGCATTCAAGCGTGCAGCGTCCGAAGAAATCACAAACGCCGGGTCGCCTTCAATCGCAGCCGCCAGTCCAACAGAGCCCTGCTGAACAACATCCGGCACACGCTTTCCCGCTAAACCTGCGCTGCGGCCGATGGCTTTGGGGTAAGCATTGCTGCTACAGGTTCCGACCGTGGCCAGAACAGCAACGGTGCGTTTTTCTGTGGCCGTTTCGATCGATTCCGTCAACCCGCGAGCCCCCGCTTCGACGACTCCAATCACGAACACCGGAACCTTCCAAGTGTCGACGACTTCGCGAATTTCATTGAGTCCCCAGGCAGTTGCCGTGTTGCAGGCGATCACGATGGCTTTCACCGGCGGCTTGTCGAACTGAGGCTCACGGTCGTCCGCAGAATTCCAATATCGACGACCCAGGAGGAACGCCGCATCCTTGAGAATCAGTTCCTTTAGATATGCCTCACGATGAACTGCGGGATAATTTCCGTAAGGCATGTTGGCCTGGTCGCCAAAGTAGATGAATCGCTCGTTTGCGAAGTCCTTCTTTCCGTCCGGCGTGGGCGAATAGTTATCGTTGTCGAAAGCGTCCAGTGCATAGATCGCCTCCTGAACGGTTAAACCGCCGATGCCCGAATCGAAGACTCCGATAGGCAAGTCACTGGAATCATCGGACCACGCTTTCAGGTCCACAGAGAAGGCTGCACGGCCGTCTGAGTTCTTCTGCGTGTGCTGAATAAACCCCGTAACAACAGCCTTGGTGCCGTCATCGAGGTCGTCTTCAGAAGTTGTGGACACTTGTGGCTTCTCCGCTTTCATCATCGCAGAAAACTGAGTCAACCACTGAGAAATGATCGCATCGCCAATCGAAGCGGTCGACCGATATTCGTCAGGCATCTTGCCCCAGAAGAAACTGATCCAGCCGTCAGCCTGATCTCCGCTGCGATCAATGAACGCTTTCATTTCATCGTGTGAACACTTCAGTGGGAACGTCTCTTCGACGATCACCGGCTTGCCGATCTGAAACCCCTTTAATGTCTCGAGAGCTTCATCCACTTTGCCAGCGGCCGGGTAGATATGCACCGCCAGAAAGTCCAGTTTCTCGGCCACTTTCAGAGGATCAAATCCCGATGTCAGGCCGGGGCGGTCCAAACTCCAGTCAACAAATCCCACCGTGATCAGGTGTTTTTTATCATGCTGTCGAACTGCATTGACCATCTGATCTATCCACTGCCTGGCAGCCTCAGGGCGAGTTCTCCCGTTAGTGGATTTGGCGACAAACTGCACGAAATGTTTGCCGGCAAAAGCGGGTCCCAGCCAGTCTGGCCCAGCTTTGTCACCGCCAATCACCGGCTCATTCATCAGGTCGTAACAGAAGATCGCCGAGCTTTCACTGCAAACCGAGGCCACTGATTCCCAGAACACCTGCTGAGCATTCCAGCGAGATTGTTCATCCAACGCGTCGTACCAGACGGGGACATCCTTCTTGTGATAACAACCCAGCCCGGTCAGATCGAGATATAGCTTTGTTTCTTCGGCCAGCCTTAACAGTCGCTGCAGTTGTTTGAGTTCTTCAGCATTCGCTTCCGTGGCCGACTTCATGAACTTGCCGAACTGCAAATGAATCCGCACCACGTTCGCTCCGAGAGCCTGCATATCGCGAAAGTCGTTTTCGACACGATCCCATTCCGTATGCCAATAGTCTTCCAGCAGGCGACCATCGGGATCATGATCGTAATTGAAACCCATCGGTCGAAACGGAACACCGGTCTCCTTGACAACGAAGTGTGTCCCGTCCGAGCTGACCTGAATGGCAGGCAACTCGTCCGCAAGGACTGAACTCTTCTCGAAACCTCCACAAATCACGAAGACAATTTGCAGAGCCACAAGGCGACATGATCCTGAGCTGTACATGTTTCTGGAAACTCCCGCCTGGTCATGATTTCTGCGAGGCACGGTCGTCGTCCGCACCTCAATGGCCGGCCAGATGCACCTGTCCGACTCACGCATTCCGGGAAGCTTAACCGAAACACAGGTCATCGAAGTAGCGATGCCCCAGGCGGCCAGGAACGCCCGACGTCGGTCGATGGCTTATGAGGGAAATTCACCCCTGGTGCATTGTCAAACCAGAGTTTTGGGGTTGATGGTCATCCCCGCGCAGGCGGGGATCCAGCCTTCTATGCTCTGGATTCCCGCCTCCGCGGGAACGACAAACCCCCCGTTTTTATTTTTGACAGAGCACTAGCGCCGGCAACGGAGCCTCGAAGAATCAGGGCAGGACGGCGGTCCGACACTCGCCGTAAACTTTGACGATTCTTTCGACTGCGTTGAGTTGACCGTTCGGTTCCGGCATCATCTGCCACAGAGAATCGCAGACGCATCACGGCTGTAGGACTTGTTCACGTAAAACTCTCTACCGCGTTCAGCGAGGCAGCTGTCGGTTCCGATGCTAACCATGAATTCTTGAGAATCAGGAGACGTTTTTGTCTCCAGGGAGTATCCAGCTGACCGGACAACCGGAGGCCGGGGACCATTCCGTGACCCCACGGAGAAATCAACAATCAGGTCTCTGCCCGATCGTCATGGAAGGCGAAGGAAGCATGGTTCGTTCTCTGCGTTTATTCAGTCAAAGTACAGTCTTCCGGCTGGTCATTTGGCTGCTGCTGACAATGCCTCTTCCGGCTTACGATGATTCGGCTGCAGCCGACGTTCTAAACATGCCAGAAACAGCCCCGGAGTGGCTTTCCGGAGCCAGCGGAGTTTCGCAGGCCAGCTATCTCTTTGGCCCGCTCCCTGAGGCATCCGTCAATGACGTCTCTCAGTCCGCAGATTCCGAAACCGGTTCCGGTACTGCTGAAGCAACAACGTTTGAAAGTGAATTGAGCCGACTGCAGATGCGAATCGATCAGCTCGAGGCGTCCGAAAAGAAACGCGTCGACGGGGAGAAGAAGAAAAAGGAAGAAGAAGCGAAGAAAGCCGAAGGCTGGCAGGATATGTCCACCGACAAGTGGACCGTCAAACTCGGAGGTCACGTCCAGCTCGAATACATCAATTGGGCCAATGCTGATCCGGCAATCCCCGGGACTCAGGATTACTTCGAATTCCGTCGATTGCGACTGGTTGCTGACGGTACAGGTTACGGACAGTGCGACTTCCGTCTTCAGATGACTTTGGAACCAGAAACCGTAGGCACAAGTCCGGCAGGCGCGGTGACTTCTCCCGACGTCAAAGACGCGTACTTTTCGATGAACGAGATTCCCGGTCTGGGTCGAATACGCATTGGTAACTTCTTTGTGCCATTCAGTCTGGAGCAGGTCACAAACGACACAAACAACATTTTCATGGAACGTTCAATCCCTTCACAGGGTGTTTTTGCCGCAGACCGCGAAGTCGGCATCGCGTTGTACAACTGCACCGACGATCAAAGTGTGACATGGGCCAGCGGGGTTTTCTTTGACAGTATCAGTGAGGGACTTAAGGAGCGAATCGACGACAATCAGGGTTGTCGCGTCTCAGGCCGACTTGACATGGACTCCGTTCTACGATGAACCCTCTAATGATCGTTACCTGGTCCATACAGGGATTGGCATTCTGCATACGGAAGACCAGGACGGCAAAGTCAGTTTCCGTTCGCGTCCTCAGATCCATGAGGGACCTCGTATCATCGACAGCGGCAGTATTGATGCAGAATCTTACACCACGGGAAATCTGGAGTTTGCCGCTGTGATGGGGCCTGTGACGCTTCAAAGCGAAGCATTTCTGTGTAACGTCAATACGATGGCGGCAGGAACAGAAACGACCCGTGGCGCCTATGCTCATCTCAGTTACTTCCTGACCGGCGAGAATCGAATTTATGAGCGATTCGGACAACACGGTGCTCAGTTTGGTCGCAATGTTCCGACTTCCAACTTCTTTGTTGTTCCGGGGGCCATGAGCCCGGGAGCCTGGGAAGTCAAAATACGGTATTCAAATCTTAATCTGAACCAGTTCAATAAGGGTGAATACAACGACCTGACCACAGGCTTCAACTGGTATTGGAGCGATCGTACGCGAGTCATGTTCGACTGGATCCATCCTGTCACGACCGGTTCAACGGTCTTCGGTGAAACTCAATCCGATCTCCTGGCCATGCGTTTTGACTTCAACTGGTGATGACCTTTCGGTCGTCTTTCTTCTTCAAACGCGTTCCCATAAGAATTTGAGATTTCGAATTTGAGATTTCAAATTCAGCCCTCGCTGCAATAGGCACTGCATCCATGAAGTCATCATCACGTCGACTCTTTCTGGGTTCCATGATTACGGCCGCTCTGGCCCCCGTGCTCGCCAGTATTGGCAACGCCGCAGATCGCTGCTGTGCTCATTGTGGTTGCAGTGCCAACCGTTGCCGCAAAGTATGTCGGCTGGTGTGTGAAGACAAAAAGATCACAACGACGTGCTGGGGAATGCAGTGCGAGCAAGTATGTGTTCCTGGGCCAAGCACTCCGGATTGCAAGCACTGCGAAACGGTCTACCCGAAGACACCGGAAGACAAGAATATCTGTGCTCAGCCAAAGAGGCTGGTCTGGACATCGTGGCTTCCAGGCTGCAGTGGGGATGTTGTCACCAAGCGTAAGCTGATGAAGAAAACCGTAACGAAGACAGTCCCTTCCTTCAAATGGGTGGTCGAAGACGCCTGTCAGCAATGCATCAGCGCAATCGAACCTGTGGCCGTCCCTGAAGGTGTCACGGTACCGACTGCTCCCGACATCGAAGGAGCTTACATCGTGGCGGCAATCGCGGAGAAGTAACCCGAAATAGAACTCTTCGGCGAGCGGCAGGGCGTCAGCCCTCCGTGTCGATGCGGCTGCCAGTCTTATCATTCCCCACCGTCACGACGAGAGGGATGGATCGAACGCAGAGGCACAAATAGAACCGAAGCAACGCCGCATTTCCTTGCAGCCTCTGCGTTCAATTTGCATTTAGGATCAGGCCCGAAATAACTTCCTGGCTGAAGTCTTGAGACTTCAGTCCGAACATTCAAGAGTTCGGCTACCAAGGGAACATATTTCGAGACTGTTCTTTATTGCCTCCGTCGCAGCATTTAGCAAATAGACGGCCACCGTGAGGAGTGCCGTTCTGGCCCATTTTCCTCACCTTGCGAATCCGCCCTGGGGCTATGCCGACCGTTTGAGTTGTCGGCTGAGCGTTGTAATCCGTCCTCTCCGGCAAGAAAATCTGAATCATTGATTGCAAAGATTGGCTTCGAAGGATAAAACACGACCAATCGAGTGATACTTATCCAGTGGCCGGAGTCCCTGAGTCGATGAAGCTCTCAAGAAAATCGGATTATGCTCTGCGAGCTTTGTTCAGTTTGGTTGCGTACAGAGGCCAGGGGCCGATTTCGATCCGAACCCTTGCTGAACAAAATGACATTCCTCGGCGCTTTCTTGAACAGATTATGCTGGACTTGAAATCGCGAGGATGGGTGGAAAGTATCGCGGGACGTGACGGCGGTTTCGTGCTTGCGAAGCGACCCGAGGAGATCACAATGGGAGAAATTGTCCGTCATTTCGACGGCATTTTGGCCCCGATTTCCTGTGTTTCTACGTCTGACTACGAGCCTTGTTCGCAGGAAGGTGTCTGTCGGTTCCGCCGTGTGATGCTGGATATTCGTAATTATATTGCTCGCCTGATGGATAGTGCGACACTGTCAACAGTGTTCGCTGGAGCCATCGTCAGCCGCGAAGAAGTGTTCTCGGCTGAACTGAATTATGGGGATGGCATTTAGCCATCTCTCTTTTTTGCCCATATCTATCACCCATTTAGTGATGCTTATTTTTGAATTCGGAATGACTTTTATGAAGAAGAGTTCCCTGTTTTTTCTGCTTCCCCTCTTTTTGACTGCGATCGGATGCGGCTCTGGCTCCAACTCGCCCACAGAGTCGTCAGCAACGAATGGCGGCTCAGCGGCCACGGAAGCCTCGGCTCCCATCGAGTTGCTCAACGTGTCCTACGACCCGACTCGCGAACTGTGGAAGGAACTCAACGAGAAGTTCAAAGCCCAGCAGACAGCCAGCGGCAAGACGGTTTCCATCAAGCAGTCTCATGGGGGTTCCGGCAGTCAGGCTCGTGCAGTGATCGACGGCCTTGAGGCCGATGTTGTGACGTTGGCGATGTGGTCGGACACAGAGCAACTGCATAAGAAGGGGTTGATCAAAGACGGTTGGGAAGAGGCATTGCCGAACCGCAGCCTGCCGTACACCTCAACGATCGTCTTCGTTGTTCGCAAGGGAAACCCGAAGGATATTAAAACGTGGGCTGACCTCACCGGCTCCGGTATCGAAATTATTACGCCGAACCCAAAGACCTCAGGCAACGGGAAGCTGGCGTTCCTTGCAGCATGGGGAAGTGTGATCAGCAAAGGTGGCAGTGAAGACGATGCACGTGCCTTCGTGACTCAGTTGTACAAACAGGTTCCAGTGCTCGATACCGCTGCTCGTGGAGCGACAACAACGTTTGCTCAGAAGGGCATCGGTGATGTTCATCTGACATGGGAGAACGAAGCGCATCTGGAAGTCGCTGAAGCGAAAGGTGAACTGGAACTTATCTTCCCGGAAGTGAGCATTCTCGCAGAGCCACATGTTGCGGTGGTTGATTCCGTCGCGGAGAAAAAGGGCACTCGAGCAACAGCCGAAGAATACCTGAAGTTCCTCTACACCAAGGAGGGACAGGAGATCATCGCCAAGCATTACTACCGACCATCGAATGCCGACGTGCTGGCCGCCAGTGCCGCTTCATTTCCAGCGATCGAACTGTTTCCAGTGACAAAGGTTGCAGCCAGCTGGGATGACGCTCAGACGAAATTCTTCGCGGACGGTGCTGAATTTGACAAGATCTATACGGGCGGTAAGTAACAGTACGATCGAGCTGCTAACAGTGAGAAGAATTATGGGAAAGAAGAGCGACACCGCCGAGGATCATGCCACAACTGACGGTCGATCTGACTCAGAAGACCTGGTGCTGGCGCAGATTCGCGAATCACTTCGCAATCTCCGTTTTGGGCATGTGCAGATTGTGGTTCAGGACGGAGTTGTGGTGCAGATCGATCGTCTCGAACGCCGCCGCATTACTCGCAATGAGCGACAGACGTCACAGACAACACAATAGTGTTTAGACAAGCGACGCCTCCGGGTTCACCACTTAAGGGAGGGGTTTCGTGAGCGGAATGGCGCTTAGCCACCGGTGTCTGTCTCTACAACACGTGAAACACCGGCGGCTAGCGCGCACCGCTCACAGAGGACCTTAAGTAAAGTCGGTGGCGAAGATTTCTCCGCTTGATTGAGTTGACCTGTACTTCTTACCGAAAATCAAATTTTGCCTGACGGTGATACAACTTCGAGGGCCAGTTCAGATGCGACTTTTTGCAGTCGGCAGTTTCTATTCGAGAAACGCGTCCGCGTTATTTTGGCACTTGATGGCACGCATTCAGGAGCGAACAACGTGAGCGCTTTTAAATCTTCTCCCGATCCAATCTCTCGGGGGCACATTAAGACGACTTGTTTCGGGCAAACATCGCAGCCCACTGCCCGGATTCGGGCGGAGATTGGTTGTGACGATCAGTTGGCTGACCGTCATGCTGTTTGTTCCCCTGATGGCCTTAATTGCCAAGTCGATTTCACTGACTCCCGCAGAGTTCCTGACGACCGCCTGGTCGGAACGTGCTCGAGGAAGCTGCCTATACGCTGACGTTTGGAGCTGCGGCCATCGCCGCTGTCGTTGACGTTGCTCTCGGACTCCTGTTCGCATGGGTTCTGGTACGATATCGATTCCCAGGTCGAGAAATACTCCGGTGCGATCGTCGATCTTCCCTTCGCGCTTGCCAACGGCTGTGGCCGGACTTATTGTCTATTCAAGCCTCTATGTTAAGAACGGCTGGTTCGGCCAGTATGTGCCGCTGGTGAAGGCATACTCACGATTTGCGATTACGCTAAGTTCTGGTCTTTCTGGGACTGCCTTTCGTCGTACGAACCGTGCAACCCCTTCTGTCGAGTCTTGAAGGTGATATCGAAGAAGCCGCTGCATCCTTAGGAGCTTCTCGCTGGCAGACGTTTACGCGAGGTCTCTCCTGCCGTCTCTGATGCCAGCACCTGTACACGGGATTCGCCCTTGCGTTCGCTCGCGGGCTTGGTGAGTACGGATCGATCATCTTTGTTTCGACGAATATCCCGTTCAAGTCCGAGATCGCTCCGATGCTGATCTACTCGCGACTGGAAGACTACAAGTACGAAGAGGCGACCGCGATCGCTGTCGTGCTGCTGGCCGGATCGATCACCACTCTGATGCTGATTAACTGGCTTGAAGCAAGGAATCGCCGCTATGCACGTTAACTCTGTCAGAACTCAGAAGACCGCGGGCAAAATGGTGGCGAACGAACCGCTGTGGTTTCGCATTCTGCTGATCTCGCTCTGCTATTTGATCGCCATCATACTGATTATCGTGCCGCTGATTTATGTCTTCGTGCAGGCCTTTGCCGACGGCATTTCGGGTTGGTGGAATAACCTGTTCAATGACGCCGAAACGCGACATTCAATCTTTCTCACGCTGATCGTCGTGCCGCTGGCGGTGCTGGTGAACACCGTCTGCGGGGTTGCTGCCGCGTGGACCCTGACCAAGTTTAAGTTTCCGGGTCGAACGCTTTTAATGACAGCATTGGATTTGCCATTTGCCGTTTCACCTGTCGTGGCCGGCCTGATGTTCGTGTTGTTGTACAACCTGCGAACCGGGTACTTCGCACCGCTGCTGAACGCGATCGGATTCAAAGTGATCTTTGCCTGGCCAGGGCTCGTCATGGCCACGATGTTTGTAACCATTCCTTTCGTGGCTCGCGAATTGATTCCTTTAATGCAGGCCCTTGGTGATGACGAAGAACTGGCCGCCGTCAGTCTGGGTGCATCACCATGGCAGATCTTCTGGCGAGTCACATTGCCTAACATCAAATGGGGCCTGCTGTTTGGAGTGATCCAGTGTAATGCTCGTGCAATTGGAGAATTCGGAGCGGTCTACGTGGTGTCCGGCCGTATCGAACGAGAAACCTACACGATGGCTCTGCGAGTGGAAAAGCTCTTTCAGGATTACAACAACCCGGGTTCTTACGCGGTTGCGTCCGTTCTGACCTTGATGGCTCTTTCAACACTGGTACTGAAGATCATTCTGGAACGTATGGTCGCCGCATCAATGGAACAGAGTTCTTCGGAATAGCTTTGAGGTTTAAAGCCAGATTTACCACGAAGGACACAGAGGGCACAGAGGTGAATCGCAGAGATAGGCGTTCCCGCCATTTCCCGCTGGGCTCTGGCCACGGTTCAAAAACGGACGCTAACGCGTTCCGGCTAATGACGTTCTTCCGTCTCAGTGTGTTGTCCTCCGTGTTCTCTGTGCCCTCTGTGGTAAAAAAAGCTGCGATTTATTGCCCCCAAATCAGGTATTTCCCATGAGTATCTCCGTTCAAAATCTTTCGAAGCGATTTGGTGATTTCGTCGCTTTGAAGAACGTTAATCTCGAAGTTCCCTCAGACAGCTTAACCGCATTGCTCGGACCTTCAGGCTCGGGCAAGACGACTCTGCTGCGAATTATTTCCGGGCTGGAAAGTGCGGACGAGGGCAGTATTCTGTTTAAAGATGAGGACGTAACGACTCGGTCGGCTCGCGATCGAGAAGTCGGTTTCGTCTTTCAGCATTACGCCCTGTTTCGTCACATGACCGTGTTCGAAAACGTGGCGTTCGGAATGCGAGTTCGCAATGCTCCGAATAACGAAGTTCGCGAACGAGTCAACGAGCTGCTGCATCTTGTCCGTCTCGAAGGATTGGGCCAGCGGTATCCTTCCGAACTTTCCGGTGGACAACGTCAACGCGTCGCTCTGGCACGAGCCCTCGCCGTCAAACCTCGCATGCTGTTACTCGATGAACCCTTTGGCGCGCTGGATGCCAAGGTGAGACAGGAACTGCGAACCTGGTTGCGAAAGCTGCATGAAGAAATGCATGTGACCACCGTGTTCGTGACGCACGATCAGGAAGAGGCCTTCGAAATGGCTGATCAGGTTGTGGTGATGAGCCAGGGACGTATCGAACAGACCGGGACGCCGCAGGCCGTCTTCGATAATCCTGCCACATCGTTCGTCATGGATTTTTTGGGCAACGTGAATGTGTTTCACGGGCGAGTTCAATCGGGGCGAGTTCAGATGGGGCCGTTCAGTCTCCAGTACGATGAGTACCAGAATGAGGAACCTCGGGATGCAACCGCGTACGTGAGACCTCACGAGCTGGATATCGATCGATCACCATCGCAGGCGTCGCTGCTCGGGAAAATCAAACAGATTAATCCGGCTGGTTCTGTGCTGAAGGTTCGAGTCGCCGTCGAAGAATTCGGAGTCGAGCTGAACGTCGATGTGACGCATTATCGAGCCAAATCGCTGGAGTTGAAACTCAACGACATTGTCTACGTGCATCCTCGTTCGGTCCGCGTCTTTATGCCGGAGACTGATTATGTGATTTGATCATGTATCGAGGACAGTAAACCAGAGATTTCAAATTTGAAATTTGAGATCTCGAATCATTACGGCTCATCACACAACCCATGTTGACGTCGGGCCGGTGAACCCTGTAAATTTCCCAACAATACTGCTGACCGAAAACTCGAGGCCGTTGCGTTTCACTGAAAACGCAGCGGCCTTTTTTCGTTTCTACTTTTGACTTTGGACCTTCTTATGCCACGCTGGTTTGCTGACAATTCTCTTTCCATCGGTCGTACGCCGCTTGTTCGCCTGAATCACGTGATCGATGGAGCTCCCGCCACAGTGCTGGCAAAGATCGAGGGAAGAAATCCAGCCTACTCCGTCAAGTGCCGTCTCGGCGCTGCCATGATCTGGGACGCTGAGAAAAAAGGACTGCTCGGCCCGGGCAAAGAACTGGTCGAGCCCACCAGCGGCAATACGGGCATCGCCCTGGCATTCGTGGCGCAGCGGGGACGCATTCCGCTGACATTGACGATGCCGGAGACGATGAGCATCGAGCGAAGAAAACTGCTGCTGGCCTTTGGAGCAAAACTGGTGCTGACAGAAGGGCCCAAAGGGATGACGGGTGCGGTCAACAAAGCGGAAGAAATCTACGCGTCCGATCGAGGAAGTATGTCCTGCTCAGCAGTTCAAAAATCCTGCGAATGCCGCAATTCATGAAGAGACGACCGGACCAGAAATCTGGGAAGACACGGACGGACTCGTTGACATCTTTGTTGGTGGAGTTGGTACTGGTGGAACCATCACCGGAGTGTCACGTTACCTGAAGAAGAAGAAAGGCAGCGTTCAGTCTGTCGCGGTGGAACCATCCGCGAGCCCCGTGTTGACTCAGAAAAGAAATGGCGAACCACTCAAGCCAGCTCCCCACAAGATTCAGGGAATCGGAGCCGGTTTTGTTCCTGAAGTGCTTGACCTGTCGGTTGTCGACGAGATCGAACAGGTCAGCAATGAAGACGCGGTCCTGATGGCACGACGACTTGCTCAGGAAGAGGGAATCCTGTGCGGGATTTCCTGCGGCGCAGCAACAGCTGCTGCCGTGCGAGTTGCCAAACGCCCGGAAAACAAAGGGAAAACGATCGTTGTTGTCCTGCCGGACTCGGGTGAACGATACCTCAGCTCGATCCTCTTCGAAGGAGTGTGTTCGACGCGGAAGGCAAAGCTCGATGAACAGCAAAGAACAACCAGCGGCCTGTTGTCCGCCTCCCCGAAGTAAGCGTTGGGAGACTCGCGAAATCGTGGCCGAGTTGCGTGCGCTCCGCGAAGAGTCATTGGCAACTCGTCAACGAGCCGGGAAGCCCATCAAACTGCCATCGCGGAAAGTGCTGACGTTGTTGTGGAAGATCTCGGAGCTGCGTTATTTCCGAATCGACTAGGAGGACATGACGTTGTTCAGGAGAGCATCGACTACTTCGTAGGACATACGCTCGAAAAGGCTCTGCGACATCTGGACGAGCAGATCGCTCTGGAGATGATCTTCGCCGAACGATACTCACCGACGCCGGAAGACAATCGTCAGAAGGCCACGGAGATTACTCGGCACTTCGCTGCACATTTGCCCCAGATTCGACAGACGCTTGAGACGGATATTCAGGCGGCCTATGAAGGCGATCCGGCAGCACGGAGTGCGGATGAAGTCCTGGTGTGTTATCCCGGGATGACGGCGATTCTGCATCATCGCATGGCCAATCTTCTGCACCGACTAGGAGCACCTCTGGTCGCTCGGATCATCGCGGAAATTGCTCATTCACTGACCGGCATTGATATTCATCCCGGTGCTACGATTGGCCAAAGCTTTTTTATTGACCATGGAACAGGAGTGGTCATTGGAGAAACGGCCGTCGTGGGTGATCGAGTTCGCGTGTATCAAGCCGTTACATTGGGAGCCAAACGATTTCCGGTCGATGAAAACGGTGCGTTGTTGAAGGGCAAGGAACGACATCCTATCGTTGAGCATGACGTCGTGATTTACGCCGGAGCCACGATTCTGGGCCGGATCACCATTGGCGCACGTTCGGTCATTGGTGGCAACGTGTGGCTGACACGCAGTGTGCCACCCGACAGCAACATCACTCAGGCGAAGCATCAAAACGAGGTCTTTAACAGTGGGGCCGGGATTTGAGGACCTGCTCTTAAAGCATCAGGGCAGACCAGAGTGCATTTGAATGAGCCGCCGATTCACAGCTAGTGATGCAGAAAGGCGACGTATCGGCCACACGGTTATTTGCACTCCAGGATCAGCCGGTTTCTCCAATCTCTGGCAAAACAGTCTGATTCTTCTTGCAGTCAATCGCACAGACAATATATACCACTCACAAAGTGTGTGATATTTATAAATTCGTTTAATATATTTGACTTTCGCGTCAAACCACTGGCTGTTTTTGCTGGAAGGTGAGCGGTCCTCCTAGCTGTTTTCCTGAACCAAACAAGTCTCTTGGGTGTCAGTCAATTAAATATACACGACTGTGTCGATGATGTATTTGTCGAGTGAAGTTTTCCCGCAGTGGGAGTTAAGGGTACGGTAAACATGAGAATTGAACGCGTCAGGAAATCCCCTTCGATATCACACCTTTCATTTGTGATGTCGAGTCTACTTTTCGCCGTCGGTTTGACGGGCTGTGGTGAGGCCGCAAAGCCATGGGAGATAGTAGTGCCCGCCAAAGGAACAGTGACCTTCGAAGGCAAGCCTGTTGACGGAGCCGAGCTCACTTTGACCCCAGTCGCTGCAGACGTTCCCGCAACAGTTCGGCCCTCAGCGAAATCCGGTGCCGATGGATCCTTCACCCTTGGGACCTATGGGACCGACGATGGGGCTCCGGCCGGCGAATACAAAGTCAGCGCCGTTTGGTTCAAGCTTGTGAACAGTGGGGGCAGTATGGTGAGAGGCGATAACGCCCTGCCTGCCAAGTATGCGAACCCGGAGACGTCCGGGATCAAAGTCGTCATTGGTGATTCGGAAACCGCGATTCCTGCGATCGATCTTAAGAAGTAGTGATAGCGTGCTCTGTTTGTTGATGTCTGTTTTTCAGGGCGATTTCACGCCACTTCCGTTTTAAGAAAAGGTTTCAGAGTTTATGAAGAAGTTTCGTTTCAATTCAGTGTCTGTGACTCGCAAGGACTCTCGAGGCGGGTTCACGTTGATTGAGTTGCTCGTGGTCATCGCCATCATCGCAATTCTGATTGCTTTACTTCTGCCCGCCGTTCAACAGGCTCGCGAAGCTGCTCGCCGGACACAGTGCAAGAATAACCTGAAGCAGCTTGGGCTCGCGATCCATAACTTTGCAGACACATACAACGTTCTGCCGGTCAGCAGCCGTCCACCGGGTACCGGAACAAAGCGACTTGCCGGATTCGTGAAGATCCTGCCTCAGCTGGAACAGCCGAATCTCTACACACAGTATAATCAGGCCCTGCAATGGAGTGATCCGAACGTGACTCAGCGAGCCGTTGTGAGCACCCGATTGCCAGCATTCGAATGCCCGTCCGCAGCATCTAATCTTAAGCTGGACGGCGACCCGGACGTCACTACGACTCCGTCGGGTTATGCCGCCAATATGGTTGCAGTTTCCGACTATGCGTTGTCAAAGGGCGTTGACGTCAACATCAATACGTACTTGCCGACAGCAGCTCAGGCTACCTTTCCAATTACGGG
Organism: Planctomycetaceae bacterium; assembly: GCA_046349735.1. Lineage (GTDB taxonomy): Bacteria > Planctomycetota > Planctomycetia > Planctomycetales > Planctomycetaceae > SXXK01. The sequence goes on along the minus strand of JAXMBU010000042.1, from coordinate 30,946 downwards.
CAACTTTACAGACCCAACATCAGCGGCACATAAATACTTTGCTGGCATGCACGCCCAGAACGCTGATTCTAAATTCCGAGACGTAACCGATGGACTTTCCAACACAATCTCCGTCATCGAATCCGCCGGACGACCAACCGTTTACCGCCGCGGACCGAAGCCATTCGGCACAGTGCCTACCAGCCGAGTGAATGCGGGTGGCTGGTGCCGCCCGGCGAGCGACATTCTCGTCATGAGCCAGAAAGCGGATGGATCCGGTCTCGGTGGAACGACTCCGTTCAATGCCACAAACGGCCACAATGTTGGCGGCGAAACTTATCCAACAGGAGCCTACGGAGTTCAGGGAACAAGCCAGCCGTTTTCATTCCATACGGGTGGTGCCCAGTTCCTCTTCGGCGACGGCAGTGTGGCGTTCATCAGCGAGAACATTGATCTCACATTGTTTGCAAGTCTCGTAACTCGTGGCAACGGTGAAGTTGCTCAGGTTCCATAGTCGGCTCACAGACTTCTTCCATTCTCACACCGGACAGCGTCCCAGCGCTGTCCGGTTTTTCCATTGCACAAAGGATCTGTGCGATGTCTGATCACTCACTGCGTCTGACGCAATTTGACGCATTGTCCGAAGCAGCCGAATGCCTAAGGACGATTGCTCATCCGCATCGCCTGAGGATTCTGCAGATTCTCTCACAGGGCGAACACCCCGTCGGGGAGTTGGCGGAAGCCTGTGAACTGCCCAGCACCATGATGTCAGAGCATCTCCGTCTGATGCAGCGTTGCCGACTTCTGGACAGTCGACGTGAAGGTCGGAATGTCTTCTACTTCATTGTGGAACCTCATGTCATAGCCATCCTGCAGTGCCTGCTAACACAGTTCGACACGGCAACAAAGAAATAGTACCTGAACTCAAAAGTGGCCCGATTTTGGTCATGGGCCACGACAGTCCCCCTGCTCGAATCAAACGGGTTCGAGTTGAACTAACGGAGTAAATCAATGAGCGTATCCACTATCACCCCGCAACGCCTGCATGAACTGATCTCAAAGGGTGAACCGGCAGAACTGATCGATGTTCGGACACCTGTCGAGTTCCGGGAAGTGCATGTGACAATCGCCAGAAATGTCCCGCTGACAGAACTGGATGCAAAGAAGATTGCAACGACTCGAAAAACCGATTCACCGTTGTACGTCATCTGCAAATCCGGTGGCCGCGGTCGCCAGGCCTGTGAACAGCTGATTGGTGCAGGCCATACCAATGTTATTAACGTCGAAGGTGGCACTCAGGCCTGGGATGCTGCCGGCCTGCCAGTGATTCGCGGCAAGAAAGCCGTCTCGCTGGAGCGACAGGTTCGCATTGCTGCCGGATCGCTGGTGCTGACGGGTGCCGTGCTCAGCCACTGGGTTCATCCGTGGTGGATCGGCCTATCCGGCTTTGTCGGAGCCGGGCTGATCTTCGCGGGCATCACCGACACCTGCGGCATGGGCCTGCTGCTGGCTCGAATGCCATGGAACAATGTGGCTTCGTGCGAGAAGAAATAGCTTTGATCGAATGCTATACCTTGCCGCAACCAAATGATTTGACATTTCAAATTTGAAATCTCAAATCTTTGACGATCCGTATTGCAGATGAACCCGGTTGAATAGTCCTCGAAATATACTCACGACCAACTTGCTCGCAACTGTGGCTCTGATTCTTAGCACTATGGTCAGGACCGCTTGTGAATTCTTCGCACAACTTCCACAAGATGGTCGATCTCGTCCACGGTGTTGTAGAACGCAAACGACGGACGAACGGTGGCTTCCACGCCGAATCGTCGCAGTGATGGCTGAGCACAATGGTGGCCCGACCGTACCGCGATGCCGTGTTTATCAAGCAGTTGTCCGACTTTCTCCGGAGGCATATCGCCCAAGACAAACGAGATCACGCTGACCTTCTCGCGAGCTGTTCCGATGATTCTCAGCCCATTGATCATCGACAGTCGCTCGGTGCCATAATGCAGCAGGGAATGCTCGTACTGCCCAATATTGTGAATCCCGACTTGATTCACATAATCCAGTGCCGCCCCGAGCCCCACCGCGTCGGCTATATTCGGCGTGCCGGCTTCGAACTTCGCGGGAGGATCACTGTACGATGTCTCTTCAAACGTCACGTTTCGAATCATATTCCCTCCGCCCTGCCACGGAGGCAGCATCTCCTGAACTTCACGGCGAGCATACACGGCTCCAATGCCTGTCGGTCCGAAGATCTTGTGCCCGGAGAAGACGAAGAAGTCACACCCGATCTCATTCACGTTGATTGGCATGTGCGAAATCGATTGAGCACCATCGATGACAACCCTGGCTCCCACTCGGCGAGCCGTCTGTGTCATCTCGGCCACAGGCAGGATTGTTCCCAGGCTGTTGGACGCCTGCGTCAGACTGACGATCCGTGTCTTTGGCCCGAGCAGCCTCTGATATTGATCCAGCAGAACTTCTCCGTGGTCGTTGACCGGAATAACTTTCAGGATCGCCCCGCGATCTTTCGCGATCAATTGCCAGGGCACGATGTTGGCATGATGTTCCAGCTCCGACAACACGATTTCATCGCCGGGCTGCAATAACGCTTTCCCCAAAGTATTGGCGACGAGATTAATCCCTTCAGTCGTGCCACGCACAAAGATGATTTCGTCCGAGGAGCTCGCTCCAACCTGATTCTGAATCTTCTTTCGAGCACCCTCGTAGGCATCCGTCGCTCGTGCTGCCAGAGTATGGGCGGCTCTGTGGATATTGGAATTGTCGTGAGAATAGAAGTGCGACAACGTCTCGATCACCTGAATCGGCTTCTGAGTTGTCGCGGCGTTGTCGAACCACACAAGGTCGTGATTGTTCACCTTTTGATGCAGGATCGGAAAGTCTTTGCAGGATCTGATGAACATCAAAGATGACCGGACGCGAATTGCGTGTGTTTGAAGATTTGAACGGCCTGGCGGATGCGTTCCAGATCCACATTACGCTTTCACACAGGATTTTTCTCGCCGGACGCTTCTCCGGTCTGAATTCTTTGCACAAACGCTTTCAAACCGTCGTGCGAATCACCTGTTGGCGACATTTTGCCGGGTCTGACGCTGTCGAGACCTGCCGGATTCGCAAGCGATGAAGTCTGATCAGGGCGAACTGGAAGCCCCGAAAAATTGAACCCAGAGAGTCCGGGCACCCCAGTCGAAAACGGCTCTGCAGTAATGGATTTCACAGGAACCTGCGGCTCAAACAGCGGCGCGAACGCCGCGGGTAACTCCGCGTTTGGAAAGCCTGCTCGAGGTATCGCAGGCGTACCGGCGGGACGAGTCAGAGTTCCATGCGACACTGGTGGTGTAGCCATTGTCGGCGCAGAGGGCTGGGAAAGAAACGAAGAGGCAACTGGAGTTCCCGCGTTTATCGGCGAAAAGCCACTGGCCGGCGTCACGGGTAAGGCCTCAGGCGTCGGCGCGAAGTTTGTTGGTGCGCCTTGCCCGGGAAGCTGCGCAAACAGTTTTGCCGTTGCTTCAGAAAGCAGTTCCGGAGTCAGAGCTTGCATGAAATTGTTCCGTTCTGATGATCACACCAGGAATGCCTGGCCTAAAAATATGGGGCGGTGGCCGCATGCGATGACACTCGTTTAACGGCCAGCCGCATGTGACTGTGAACCGGGAAGCGATCAGTTGAGGCCAGTCGCCAGGAAGCAATTCGATGCACGCCGACTCTGTTAACGCTCATCGCCTCGCAACTTGGCCGCACGCAGATTACTTCACCTTAGGACGTCGGTTTTCATAATCGTGATAAAACCCAACTTCAACGTTCTCGAGCACCGCGAGCGCATCATCTGTTAGCACCGCCGCTGAGAAGTACGTCGTCAGCAGGTAGGAAGCGACGCCGAGACTGTCGAGGCCCATCAGGCGAGCAGACAAGCTCGGCATGATCTCACCGGGAATGCCAAGCTGATGCAGGCCAACAACGCCCTGATCGGCTTCACCAATTCGCAGCAACAGAATGCTTGTCGTGCCAAACCACTGATTCGACTGATAGCGACTCTTCATCTCCAGCTTGTCGCAAGGCACAATCGGAACACCACGCCACATGATGACCGGTGTCCCAAACAGGTTCATCGTCACAGGTGGGACACCACGCCAAGTGCATTCACGTTCGAAGGCCGCAATGGCTTTCGGGTGAGCAAGAAAGAACGCCGGCTTCTTCCACACCAATGCCAAAAGCTCGTCCAGATCATCCGGAGTCGGTGCTCCGTACCGAGTGCTGATTCGCATCGCGGGGTCGACCGAATGAATCAGACCAAACTTCTTATTGTTGATCAGTTCCCATTCCTGACGTTCTTTGATCCCCTCGATCGTCAGTCGCATCTGCTCTTCAAGCTGATTGTATGGGCCGTTGTAGAGATCTGACACTCGCGTATGAACCCGAACCACGGTCTGAACAGAGGAAAGAGAATACTCGCGAGGCTCTGGTGAATAGTCGACGAACGTCTCCGGGATCTCCACGTTCTCGGCAAAGCCTGAGACGAGATCAATGTTGCGTTCACCGTAACGATTCACCGCAGACTTCAGCTCCAGATGCTCGGCGATGACTCGTTCGAACTCGCTGTTCAGGCTTGGCATTTCGCGAAGCACACCGTCAAGATCTCGCCGCGACAATGTCAGCAAAATACAAGGCGTCAAAGTTCGGATGGTTACATCGGACGGCTTGTCGGAAACCAGATCTGTTTCGCCGAAGTATTCTCCTTCTGTCAGCAATGCGATGCGGAGATTGCTGCCGTGCACACCTTTACTGAGAACTTCAACCTGCCCCTGAGCAATGATAAAGAACTTGTTGCCGTCTTCCCCTTCCGCCACCAGTTGATTGCCCAGCGACACCTCTTCGGTGCGAAACTGGTTTGCCATTCGTGCCGTGATCGCCGTTGGCAGTCCCGAAAATAGTGGCACACTTCGCAGCGATTCCGGCGAAAACGTAGCGTCACCATCATTCAGTTCCACGGCAATGCGTTCAGCCTTGCTAAGTTCCACCTTGGTCCGATTGACTCGATAAGTCCCCCCTTCCACATTGACCCATGGCAGAAGGCTCAGCAGCCATCGCGGTGTAATCGACATCATTTTTGGAGATGTCTTGGTGGTATTCGCAAGATTGCGAGCAACGGCCGTCGTCACACTGCGCTGGAGGAGATTGTCTGACATCGTGAATTCCTTCTTGGAAAAATCCTGAACCGTTCTTTAAGTTTTTCGTAGGGTGTGACCAGCGACAGCGCTGGCACACCATGACTTCATTTGAAATGCCCGGCAGCGAGCACCGGCTCTAAGTGTCGTTCTTAGATACCAAGCCCACCTTCAAAGCCCTTCGTCACACCGCTTTCATAATCGTGGTAGTAACCGACTTCAACGTTCTCCAACACCGCGAGAGCATCATCCGTCAGAACGGCCGCAGAGAAATATGTCGTCAGCAGGTAGGAAGCGACGCCGAGACTGTCGAGGCCCATCAGGCGAGCCGACAGACTCGGCATGATCTCACCGGGAATGCCCAGCTGATGCAGACCGACAACGCCCTGATCGGCTTCACCAATTCGAAGCAACAGAATGCTTGTCGTCCCAAACCACTGATTCGACTGGTAGCGACTCTTCATCTCCAGTTTGTCGCAAGGCACGATCGGAACGCCTCGCCACATAATCACTGGCGTTCCAAAAAGATTCATTGTGACCGGCGGGACACCTCGCCACGTGCATTCGCGTTCAAACGCCGCAATGGCTTTCGGGTGAGCAAGGAAGAACGCTGGCTTCTTCCAGACCAGAGCCAGCAACTCGTCCAGATCATCCGGCGTCGGAGCGCCGTAGCGAGTACTGATTCGCATGGCGGGATCAACCGAATGAATCAGACCGAACTTCTTATTGTTGATCAGCTCCCATTCCTGACGTTCCTTGATCCCTTCGATCGTCAGCCGCATCTGCTCTTCAAGCTGATTATACGGGCCGTTGTAGAGATCAGAGACTCGCGTGTGAACGCGAACCACAGTCTGAACAGACGACAGAGAATACTCACGAGGCTCGGGTGAATAGTCGACGAACGTTTCAGGGATCTCCACGTTCTCCGCAAAGCCAGACACCAGATCGATGTTACGCTCGCCGTAACGATTCACCGCCGACTTCAGCTCGAGATGTTCCGCGATCGCTCGTTCAAAGTCTGCATTGAAGTTCGGGATCTCTCGCAGCACCGCGTCGAGATCGCGGCGAGACAATGACAGAAAAATACAGGGCGTCAATGTGCGAATCGTGACATCGGATGGCTTGTCGGAGACCAGGTCGGTTTCTCCAAAGAACTCCCCGTCCGTTAACAACGCTATTCGCAGGTCACTGCCATGGGCGCCTTTGCTGAGGACCTCGACTTGCCCCTGAGCGATGATGAAGAACTTGTTGCCATCCTCTCCCTCAACAACCAGCTTGTTCCCCATCGAAACCTGCTCGGTGCGAAACCGAGTTGTCATCCGCGTGGTAATGGCTGTTGGCAGACCGGAAAAGAGCGGAACGCTGCGCAGCGAGTCTGGCGAAAACGTGGGCTCGCCATCGAGCAGCTCAACTGCAATGCGTTCGGCTTTGCTGAGCTCTACCTTCGTCCGATTAACACGGTAGGTTCCCCCTTCCACATGCACCCATGGCAGAAGGCTTAACAGCCATCGCGGGGTGATCGACATCATTTTGGGCGATGTCTTTGTGGTGTTTGCTAAATTGCGCGCGACCGCTGTGGTTACGCTCCGCTGCAGGAGATTATCTGACATCAACACGACTTTCGGCATTCAGAGAGGCAACGATCACATCGTGGCCACCAGCCTTTTGCTCGTGTCCACAATGCGAATTCGCAGACATCGTCCGTATCACGCGTTGATGGAAAGCTGCACTCTGATCACCAGAACACGAACACGTCTGTTGAGTGTTCGGCGGATCATCAGACACGGCTTTTCGTTTCGGAAATCCGAACGAAAATCAAGCGGAGGACGACACATTGCGGCTCACAGCGTCGACGCCTCACCGCCAGCACAAAATCCAGGGAGCCTATCTCGGAAAGATGTCCGTCGATAGCATTGCTCGGGATGGAAGAGAACCCAGCGTGTTTTTACTGGACCACCAATCGCGACGAACAAAAGAGCTGTCGCTTCAGCGGTGACATTTCAGCCGGGCCTGCCATTTGCGACAATCAAGACGCGACTGCACGCGTCCCTTCGTCGAGTCGATGTTGTACATCACGAATACGCACACGATCAAGCAACGCGAGCTCAAAGCCTTCCCCAATTCCCTAAATTCTGCCTGACCCCGAACGCAAAACTGCGAGATCAATTCGGACGACCATTGCAACTTGGCAGCGGACAGGTGATTGACGAGTTGTATTGGTCCTGAGAGATGATCGCGTTGAGCGAAGACTATTCATCTTTGGCACGTGACTGTTTGTTGAGAGTACCCGGATTCGTGAGAATTCGGATGTCTTTCAAAAACACGCACCAAATCCTCAGGAGTCCGGCTACAAAGAACATCGTACTCTGGCAAACGCGAGGTAATGCGAATCCGCACTGAGTTTCAGGTTTTTGCTCACAGCAATTCCAGATGCCCGGTTACCGCATCAATCTTTGACGACTCATCCGGGCCAATTGCAAGGCAGGTGCGAGTTGGCTGGCCGTGGAACTCGGTCTTGCCGCTGTCCGTGATCAGATGAACCTGCAGACCAGCCGCGATAGCGGCGTCGTGGATCGACATCAGTTCCTCTTCACTGTTGACTCGACAACAAATCTTGGCGAAGGATCCTGCCAGCCACGTTCGCTCTGCGTCAGAGAAGTCATCCAGAGATACAGACGGCTGATTCTGCAATCGGCGACAAAGAAAGCTCATCGAAGCATGAGCTCCCTGAGCAATCTGCTTGCCGCGTCGCATCTTTAGATCGTGACGCATCACGATTACCTGTTTGATAGCCGATGTCTGGTCAGACATGAGTCAACTCCTTCAACGACGACGAAACCACATTGAAATTGTCAGACCGATTGTCGTCGCAAAGGATAATTCATATCTCGGCCAGGCCATCAGTTATTCTCGTGCGGAACAGTCCATGTTCTTAAACGATCCAGCCGACCGAACAACTCCCTGTCACCACATAACCGGACGCCGTTGAGAATTCCTCGGAACGCCCGTCGGCTTAAAAGTAAGCCGGCCATTGCGAACCTTCAAACAGCAATCCCGAATTGGTTCACAATACTCCCAGCAGCTTCATAAACTCGCGACAAAACGCTGGATGAGCAGGCCATGCCGGTGCTGTCACCAGGTGACCGTCAACATGAGCCCCATCAATGGCAATTGAGGCGTAAGCTCCGCCTGCCAGCGCGATCTCTGGTCCGCAAGCCGGATACGCGGTGCAGGATCGACCTTTGACAATCCCGGCGGCCGTCAGAATCTGGATGCCGTGGCAGATGGCCGCGATCGGCTTCTTCGCGGCATCGAACGCTCGCACGATTTCCAGCACGCGAGCATTCAATCGCAGATACTCCGGAGCACGACCACCGGGGATCAACAGCCCGTCGTATTGGCTTGGGTCGACACTTGCGAAATCGGCATTCAATGTGAAATTGTGACCGGGCTTCTCGCTGTAGGTCTGATCGCCTTCGAAGTCATGAATCGCAGTCCGAACTTTGTCTCCGGCTTTTTTGTCCGGACAAACGGCATCCACCTGAACACCGACAGTCAGCAATGTCTGAAATGGAACCATGATTTCGTAGTCTTCGACGAAATCACCAGCCAGAAGAAGAACGCGTGCCATATTGAGTTGCCTCAAAGGATTTGTTTCGAAGTAATATCCGTAAATGGGGTGCCTGCGTTCGCCTTGGCGAACTTGTCACATCCTACAAATCCAACGCCTTCCCGTAGGGTGTGACAAGTGAGCTTTAGCGAACGCGGGCACACCGGTAGAGTCTCAAATTTTTTTAAGCCAGAGGTTATTTCGGGACTGCTCCTAAGCGAGAATATCCTGAATCACATGACCGGCGACATCAGTTAATCGGAATCGTCGGCCGTTGTACTTGTATGTCAGCTTCTCATGATCCATCCCCAGCAGATGGAGAATCGTGGCATGAAGGTCGTTGATGTGAACTCGGTTTTCCACCGACTTGTAACCGATCTCGTCCGAGTTCCCATAGCTGACGCCGCCCTTGACGCCTCCGCCGGCCAGCCATGCACAAAGATGATGCGGATTATGGTCGCGTCCGGGTTTGTCACCGGTCTGAGCAATCGGCAGTCGACCGAACTCGCCGCACCAGACGACTAAAGTATCGTTTAGCAGTCCGCTGGCCGCCATGTCACTTAACAACCCAGCCACCGGCTTGTCCGTTTCTCCGGCAAACTGACGATGGTTGCCTTCGATATCACTGTGGCCATCCCATGATCGCTGATTCTCCATCCCGCCGGAATAAATCTGCACGAACCGAACACCTCGTTCAACCAGTCGCCGTGCCGTCAGACATTGTCGAGCGAAATGGTCACAGCGTTCATCGCCGATGCCGTACAAGTCCTGAATATGCTTCGGTTCACTGACCAGATCCAACGCCTCCGGCGCGGACGATTGCATGCGATAGGCCAGCTCAAAACTCTCAATCCGAGCGGCAAGTTCTGAGTCGGCTGCGTGCTGCTGCTGATGCAATCCATTCAGTTGCTTCAGCAGGTCCAGTTCGTTTCGCTGAGCTGCCTCGGTCAGAGATGCTGGTCGCACGAGATTGTCGATGGGCTCGCCCTGAGGACGCAGATAAGTCCCCTGATAAACGCCCGGGAGAAATCCAGCGCTCCAGTTGGCCGCGTTGCCCTTCGGCAGACCTCGTCCCTTGGGATCGCTCATCACAACAAACCCCGGCAGATTCGCACTTTCACTGCCGAGGCCATAAGTGACCCACGAACCCACACAGGGAAATCCCATGCGAGCAAACCCGGTGTTCATCGCGAACAAGGCCGGGGAATGATTATTGGATTCTGTGTAGCCCGACTGAATAACGGCCATGCGATCAACATGCTCACCGAGATGCGGAAAGATATCCGGCACCATCTTGCCGCACTCACCGCGCGGCGTAAACTTGAATGGTGACTGCATCAGGTTACCGACGGCGTTCTTGAAGAAGCCTGTCGTATCTTTGAACTCGGGGTCGAATTCTTTAATCGACTTGCCGTTCCACTTTGTCAGCTCAGGTCGATAATTCCAGGTATCAACCGGACTGGGACCGCCATTGATAAAGATCCATATAACTCGCCTGGCTTTCGATTCGAAATGTCCCTGCTGCGGAGCCAGAGGATTCAATGAGCGATTGCCAAGGCTGTCCCCTGCTCGAGAAGTGTCCAGCAAGCCTTCATCACGCAGTAGTCCCGCGAGACCAAGCAATCCGAAACCGCAACCTGCTCTTTGCAACATCTGACGACGAGAAGAATATGAATCTGTCATCTCAGGAGTTCCTCCGCAAGGGCGGTGCCCTTGACCCGATTTGCCTGACGGCACGACACCAAAGGAGACGCTCACGCTGTTCGCTGGCCTGAATCGTGCGATGTTGGCGGCAAACACGAAACAAGCGAGTTTACAACGGAAGGATCACCAGAATCTTGTTTGGGCAGGATACCGAAATGTTCCAGCGGGGTGAAATAAGTCAGCATACGCAAGTACGTTATGGATGCTGAATTTGGTACGTCCCGCCTGCCGGGCAGGATTTCGCGGCTGGCCGCGACATGATTGCATGAGGTCACCCGAAATCGGCCTGCCTTATAAATACTTCGTCGCACAGGTTCGCCTTTTCGGCGAAAGTACTTTCCGGCAGAAAGGACCTACTTTGAGCCCTGCGATTCCCCAATTCTCTCGACGATCAACTCCGGTGCTTTTCCGGTTTCGCTGATCTGAATCGCCGCTCGAAGCGATGGAATCACGGCCTCTGGTTGATCAGAAAAAATCTTCACCAGCGGAGTTCCACGACTCACTCGATCACCTATCCGAACCAGCATTTCCAGGCCCACGGAATGATCAATCGGATCGCCCATTTTTCTGCGACCGCCACCCAATGAAATAATGACCAGCCCCAACGCCTCGGTGTCCATGGCGCTGATCACACCGTCTTGATCCGCGACAAGGTCCGTAGCCTTGGCGACGCGAAGCTTTGCGTCCGGATCCCCACTCTGAGCACGCACCATGCAACAATAACGCTCAAAGGCTGAGCCGTCATCCAGCAGACTGGCACAACGGTTCACGGCATCCGTCAGTGTTTTTTCCACGCCGGTTGAAACGAGTAGATCGGCACATAGCTCCAACGTCAACAGTCTGACATCCGCTGGTCCGCCACCTTTCAGCACGTCCATCGACTCCAGAACTTCGACAGCATTCCCACACATTCGTCCCAGCGGCTGATTCATGTCGGTCAACAACGCCGTCGTGGTTACTCCCATACGTTCACCGGTGTTGACCAGCGAATGAGCCAGCAACGTGGCCTGCTCGCGAGTTTTCATAAACGCGCCGCTGCCGAATTTTACGTCGAGTACTAAAGCATCCAGCGACTCCGCCAGCTTCTTGCTCATGATGCTGCCGGTGATTAGCGGAATCGACGGAACAGTTGCTGTCACATCTCGCAGTGCGTAAAGTTTTCGATCGGCCGGAGCCAACTCCGCCGAGGCCCCTGTGATGACGCAGCCAACAGACCGAGTCAGGCGAGTGATCTCATCGAGCGAAAGATTCGTGCGAAAGCCGGGGATTGCTTCGAGTTTGTCCAGCGTCCCACCCGTCGCTCCAAGTCCGCGACCGGACAACATCGGATTCTGCAGCCCGCACTCCGCGAGCAAAGGGGCGAGGATTAAAGATGTCTTGTCGCCAATACCGCCCGTTGAATGCTTGTCGACTCGTGGAATGCCATCCTTTGGCCAGGCGAGTTGAGTTCCGGAGCGCAGCATTTCCGATGTCAGCGTGGCGATTTCTCGCGGCGTCATGCCGTTGAGATAAATGGCCATCGCCATGGCCGACATCTGATAGTCCGGGATCGTTCCGGTTGCAAACCCCTGGATGAAGAAGGCAATCTCTTCGTCACGGAGTTCGCGATGATCTCGTTTGGCGGCGATGAGCGATGCGGGCAGCATGACGAAAATCTCCGATCAATCCGAGTTGCGATAATTCGTTAGGCCGGCGGAAAAAGAATTCACGACGCACTCGGATCTATTGCACCAGAACCGTCGGCTCTTCCGCATCCTGAGCCCGAATCTCACCGAGCCGAAACGCTGGGTACTCGGGCGTTGAGCAGGCGGCCTGAACTTTGTCGGCGACCGCGGCTGGAACCGTCAGAATAAGGCCGATGCCCATGTTGAAGACGTTGAACATTTCCTGTTCTGCAACGTTCCCCAATTTCTGCAGCCACTGGAAGACTGCTGGAATCTTCCAGGCCGATCGATTCACAACACCCTGAACATGCTTCGGGAGAACTCGTTCGAAGTTGTCTGCGATCCCGCCACCAGTGATGTGAGCGATCGCGTGGATGTTGCCTTCACCCGCTGCTGTTCTCGCGGCCGCAACGACGTCGGCGTAGATTCGAGTCGGCTTCAGGAGTGCATCGCCGACAGAACAATTCAGCTCTGCGACATGATCCGCAACTTTCAGGCCTGCGTGTTCGAAGACGACCTTGCGAACCAGACTGTATCCGTTCGAGTGAAAGCCAGATGAAGGAACTCCAATCAACACATCGCCCGCTTCAACTCGATGCCGTCCATCGACCAGTTCGTCTCGCTCCGCAACACCCACGCAGAATCCGGCCATATCGAAATCGCCAGCCGCGTAAAGATCCGGCATGATGGCCGTCTCACCGCCCAGCAACGCAGCTCCGGCCTGACAACAACCATCACTCACACCACTGACAAGTTGCTCCAGCAGATTCGGATCGTCTTTCCCCATTGCGATGTAGTCGAGAAAGAACAAGGGCTGAGCGCCGAGACACAGACAGTCGTTGACGCACATTGCGACCAGATCGATGCCGATGGAGTTGTACTTTCCGCAGTGAATGGCGACTTTGATCTTCGTGCCGACGCCATCAGTGCCGGAGACCAAAACCGGGTCTTTCCATTGCTTCCCATGATTCAGCCGAAATAGTCCGGCAAATCCGCCAGGGAGTTCCATCACTCCAGGCGTGAACGTCTTCTGCATCAGCTTCGGCAGCTTCTGCATCCCCTGTTCGTAGAGTTCAAGGTCAACGCCGGCGGATCGGTAGGTCAGTTCAGTCATGGAATTTGCTAAGTCTTTGGACAGGTCTTTTCGGAATCGCAATGTAGCGTGGGCTTCAGCCCACCTTGCGCATCGCGGGTCGCGTGGGTTTCGCCACTTTGCGCATCACCGGTAGCGTGGGCTTCAGCCCACCGTGCGTATCACCGCATGGCGAATTGCACGACTTGCCGACTCCACTGTCAAGCCGCCAAAGCGGCAACCCGCCGCAGAGTTGTCTTTTGCCAATCCTGAGTGTGGCACAGTTTACCCGGAATAATCTGAAGCGATTGTGCCAAATCTGCCGATTGGGCCGAGGTGGGACTGCGTGGCGGGACCGAAAACGCCTGCTTCCCTCGTGAGCCGAATGGCGCTAGCCACGGGTTGTAATTTTAGTCGCCCCCGACCCTGCGTCGGGGGTTTAACGGCTTTTGCACCGGTACAAAAGAGATGATGTGCGTTGGTGCAAAAGCCCACAGGCCCCTGAGGCAGGCTCAGGGGGATTAAATCAATTGGACTCTAGCGCCGTTCCGCTCACAAATCGCACAGTCCCGACGAAGTGATAGTTCTTCCAAACGGCGAAAAAGGATTTTCCATGTTCGGCCAGAAGACTCAACCAGCCTGGTTCTTTGACAGTTCCGTTCATCTGGAAGCTGTCAGCCGTCTGCTTTATCTGGTCGAAAACCACGAACCGTTGGGCGTCGTTCTCGGCCCGGATGGCAGCGGCCGCACGCGAGTTCTCTCTCGGCTCCGTGAAGAACTGATGCGAAACGGAATTCAGACGGTCAATCTGAACCTCAGCGGCATGGATGAAGAAGCGGCTCTCTGGCAACTGACCGAATGCCTCGCCCTGCGAACTCGGCCTTCGATGCGACGTTTTGAGCTGATGTCGCTGCTTCGCGATGAACTTGCGGGGCGAGCTCGCTGCGAAGTTCAGACGGTGATCCTGCTGGATGACCTGCACCGCGCAATCGGAGACCTGAGCGTTCTGCTGCGTGTGCTGAATTCACTGAATGCCCAGTGTCGAGGAATGTTGACGGTTGTCGCCGCATCGGCCAAAGCTCTGCCGGCTGAGTTTAGCGAGTGTTCACTCGTTCCGATTCGACTCACCGAACTGGACACCGCAGAGTCGTCCGACTTTGTCCGCTCGCTGATCGGACAGCAGGTTCAGGAACCGTCGAGCGTCGACGAATCCGCCGTCCGCGCGATTTCGATTACATCGGTGGGCAATGCGGCTCGCATGTCTCGTCTTTGTTCATTGCTGCGCGTCGTGCATGAAGCGTCGCCGGAGACTCGCATCACAGAAGAAACGGTTTACTCATTGCTGACTGAGTTCTCTGCTGAACAGCTTGCACCAGGCTCAGTGATGCGCGCCAGTTAGTCAGTTGGTGTCTCGCAAATCCCTTTCGTTTAACCCGTGGCCGATAGCCCAGGATCAGAGAAAGCCTGGCCTGTCGGCCACGGGTTAAACTGAACCAAACGCGCTGCTAAATAAATCAACAAACGTGACAATGCACTGATTTTGTCGGGCAACGACGAAGGGCTCCCTTTTTGAGGGAGCCCTTTGATGTCACTTGCGCGTCACTGCAACAGCCTATGTCGATGTCAGCCACGGCAACGGAGCACCGGCTGGAGGCAATCGCACGATATCGACGCCAGTCACTTCCTTGTGGCCCTTCACCTTCTGAATCGCTTCGGCGGATGGCTCATTGTCCAGATTCAGCACAGCGACGGACGCTCCGCCCGGACGATCCTGCTTGCGTCCCAGAGCCATCTGAGCAATGTTGACGTTGTGTTCGCCAAATACCGTCCCGATAAAGCCAATCAGGCCCGGCACGTCGCGATGGCGATAAATCAGAAGCAGCCCATCCAGATACGCCTCGAAGTGGTACTCATTGAGACGCACGAGACGCAGGAACTGATTCCCAAAGATCGTTCCGGACGCTTCAAACTTGCCCTGATCGGTCGTCAGAACAACCGACACCATCGAAGCAAAGTTCTCACAATCGCCGCTGGATGATTCGCGGATATGAATACCGCGAGCCTGAGCGACGGACGTGGCGTTGATCACGTTGACGGTTTCGTCCAGAGCCGCTTCCAGAAGCCCGGCTGTGAACGCGTTGGTCAGGATGCGAGTCTTCTTGCTGGCCGCTTCACCACGATAGATGACCTCGGCCCCTTTGAGTCCCTGGCCTTTAATCATCTGAGCTGTCAAAAGCCCCAGGCGATAAGACAGATTCAGATAGTTCTTCAATTCGCCCATTTCCGAAGCGGAAACCGGAGCCATGTTCACAGCACAGCGAATCTCATTGCGCTTCAGGTAGGCAACAACCAACTCGGCCGCTTCAATCGCCACCATTTCCTGAGCTTCTTCCGTGGATGCTCCGAGGTGAGGCGTGGCCAGAACCTGAGGCAGGTCGACCAGTCGTCGATCCTTTGGGGGCTCATCCACAAACACGTCCAGAGCAGCGCCGGCAACATGACCGGATTCAATAGCGTCGGCCAGATCCTTCTCATCGACAATGCCACCGCGGGCACAGTTGATGATGCGAACGCCCTTCTTCATCGTGGCGATACGAGCCGCGTTGATGATGCCGCGAGTTTCATCGGTCAGAGGAGTATGCACCGTCAGGTAATCACACTTCCTGACGATTTCATCGACGTCGCGAAACAGAGTGATCCCCAGTTCCTTCGCCTTTTCTTCTGACAAGAATGGGTCGTAGCCCAGCACGTTCATTTCAAACGCCGCCGCTCGCGCTGCAACGCTGAGTCCGATTCGTCCCAGCCCAATTACCGCCAGAGTCTTGCCAGCGAGCTGCGTTCCCTGGAACGACTTGCGATCCCACTTGCCTGACTTCATGCTGGCATGAGCCGGTCCGATGTTACGAGACAGGGCCAGCATCATGGCGAAGGTATGCTCGGCCGTGCTGATCGTGTTTCCGGTTGGCGTGTTCATCACCAGAACACCCGCGCGAGTTGCGGCTTCCAGATTGATGTTATCCACACCAACGCCCGCTCGTGCGATACACTTCAGCCGTTCCTGACCTTCCAGAAGTTCCGCGGTCAGAGTCGTGCCGCTGCGGATGATGATCCCATCCGCCGACTTCAGCTCTTCGCGAACCTGAGCGGGAGTCAGACCACTCTTAACGACGACTTCAATGCCTTCTGTCTGTTCCAGAATTTTCAGTCCGGCCTTGGAGAGGCTGTCTGTAATGAGAACTCGATACACGATTTGAAACTTTGCTTCAGAGACAGGAAATGGTTCTGCAGGGGTCAGGGTCGCCCAACAATCTGCGGAAGCTCCGCAGGGGCGAGACTCTAATGGATCGACCACAAATCACAAGACGCGAAGTCGGGGGGCCACGTTCGCCCTCGGTTTTTTGGCCTCTCAATTTCGGGGATAGACCGCCCCATTCGCCAGTAAGTGCATAAATCGCCCAATTTCCGAGGGGCTGGGAACTTCAGTTGGCGGATTTCGTTTGCCGAAACGGCCCGTCCTTACCGGTCGCCGCTCCGTACGGCGGAGCGTTTCATGGCGGTCATGCCTGCGGGACTGGACTGCACGACTTCTTTAGTTCTTTTGCATCCTCCGGCACAACAGAGTGCTTTCCCGAGATCAGATCGACTTTGCCTTCAGACTTTTCCATCACCTCTTTAAGGAACGGTCCCGAAATAAGTTCCCTAAATCACAAACTGACGCATCAGTTTTGAAGTTGCGCGTTTGCGACTATCCCAACCCGCTGCGTGAGCGAGGGATTGGTGTCTTGTAGAAGAATCCCTCACTGACGTTTCGGGTTGTGATTTCTCGCCTCAGCAAAAACCGGGATTTATTACGGGACTGTTCCTAAGTGACTCAGCGAATACAACATTCACATCCTGATTCAACTTCTGCTTCAGAAATGTGGCCAACGCTTCGTAATCGCGTTAGGCACATCCTCTAACACAATCACTCGCAAGAGGAGTCGAAAGCGGATCCATCACGATCACACCAGAGCATCCGTGTCAGGAGTTTCTGCTTAGGTGGACGCGTTCAATGTGGCCAGCAAGTTCAATACTACCAAAAGAATACGAACAACCATGATGCCGATCCTCTATGGGAAATGGTGAAACAATCTACGAGATGCGATGAGTAGGAACCGGACGACCTGGTCGGAAGCTCTGCAAAGAAACGACGTTCTGAGTCGCTCCGATTGCCTTTGTCGCGGATTCCAATTCTTCCCGGACCATGACCTCAAGTTCCGCCGGATCGATCGCAACACGAGCATTGACGACGACATTCGCCGCAGCGGTTTTCGTCCCGGATGAGAGAGAAAGTTCCGGGCCGGTCTGATTGCTGACAACATTGGCGACTGCGTAGCTTGTGTCACACAGGCCGATCACTTTCAAATGGGCGGCCTCAGCACTGGCGGACAACAGGCGGGCGTGAAGACGGCGAATCAAATCCATCAGCAATTGATCCAGCTCGAATTCCTGCTTTGATTCCACAACAACCTGACTATTGAGCCAGCCCAGTTCCGCTTCACCTTCCGCGTAGATGTCGTAGTCAACTTCCATGACTCGTTTGCCAAACTGACCACGCAATGCCAGGGTTTCGACAAGAGCACCAAAACCTTCGCCGGTCTTTGCTGAGCATCGCAACACGGGACGGCCAGGGTACTCTTTTTCAATCAGTGACTGCAATTCAGAGACATCGGACGCGGACAACTCATCCACCCGGTTGATAACAACGAAATCCGCCTCTTCAATCTGCTTACGGAAGATGTAGTTCGCTTTCGGTGAGAATCCGCTGGTCGCTTCGCCACGCAGAATTCTCAGGCCATGACTAGGCTTCAGGATGACTCCGTAGGGCGCAATATCCAGTGGAACTCCATAGACTTCCGTGAGTGGTCGAATCACTGTGGCGACCAGATCCGTGCAACTGCCAACTGGCTCCGCCAGAATGATATCCGGAAGCTCACCTTCGCCAAGGCCCTCAACGGTCGACGTCAATGCATTGAAGTTGCAGCAGAAACAGGATCCCGCGACTTCGCCCACATCGAAGCCCTGTGACCGAAGACTCTGAGTATCGACCAGATCTGTGGTCTGGTCGTTCGTCACAATGCCGACCTTCTTGCCGAGACTCATGTAATGACGAGCGAGTCGGGAGATGGTGGACGTTTTACCGGCACCGAGGAATCCACCGACCATGATATAAACGGGTTTCATCGATTTCTTTTCTTGTCTGAGGACCAGGTGATTTCGAACAGTAATCAATGGAATGCCGATGTTGTGCGAATTGGAGGACAGCTATTTGGGATCCGGAACTTCCAGTCGGCAGCAGCCGAGGTCAAGTAGACGAGTTCCCTTGCCTTTTGTGCACTGCAAGTCTTCATGAAGACGGTAATACATAAACCGTCCCTCACGTCGCACCTCCACAAGATTCGCGTACTTCATGATCTTCAGGTGGTGCGAGACCGTCACGACTTCCGCTTCGAGCATCTCCGCGATATCGCCAACCGCCAGTTCACCATACCGCAATGCGTTGACGATTTTTAGACGATGAGGATCACTCAGCGCTTTCAGCCGCTCTGCGCAAAAATCGGCGTCAAAGACTTCCTGTGTCACGATCACCACCGTAAAAATAAAACATTCTGACGATCTTCAGAAGAACACTTCGATGCTACTCCCTCAGAAGACAAAACGCAACCAATCCGCAATCCCATCGCACGGCCGCGCACTATTTCAAAATGCGTTACCCTGAATCCCTTCGTCACGATCTCGCGAACCGCCGCCATAGGAAAACCGAAACGAACACTATGGTTGTGAGGACACCGCTAACACGCGTGACTCCGGCTTTGAAAATTACGGCGCCATTGAAGGCGATAAAGAACAGGTAGCCGTGAACCGCCAGTGATAGCCATGCCGGACGCCTCTCATAGCGTTCCGGGCTCCGCCACCAGTAGAGCACGTCGGCGATCCACAGCAGCAGAAATCCATAACTGAAGTAAAGCCCTTCACCAAATTCCATTCCAATCAATTCCTGCGTCTGCTTTGCAGTACTCCGAATGGCTTCTGTATGACTCCAGTGATACGAGAAATGAAATGCAGAGATTACGTGAACAACAAATGCCAGGCAGGAAAGCGTCCAGACAAGTCGCAGATGGTGGCGCCATTCAGTTTTCAGGAATCCAGCCAGCACAAGAGCGACGGTGATCGCATAGCCACCTAAGGCGAGCCAGATCGTAATGGATATCAGTACGTGATGTTCAGGCATTTGAAATGTCAATTCGATGCTTCGATGCGGAGAGTTGACAAGAGACAACGCTGGCAATACTCTAACATACGTCAGAGTGTTAAAGTGTTGCTCTGTTGCTGGAAAGTCAAGATCGTCTCTCAAAAGGTTCCGTCAATGCGTCTCACGTCTCTCAAGTCTTCCCGAGGATTCACGCTGATCGAGTTGCTGGCGGTGATTGCGATCATTGCCATCCTGATTGCTCTTCTTCTGCCAGCGGTCCAGCAGGCACGCGAGGCCGCTCGCCGCACGCAGTGCAAGAATAATCTTAAGCAAATTGGATTGGCAATTCACAACTACGAAGGATCCTGTCGCGTATTTCCGCCAAGCAGCATCAGTGGATTTGGGCGAGGTGTCTGGGGCTATCCAGGGACTGGTGCAGCCGATCCGAACATTCGGCTGCACAGTTTTGCGAGCCTGATTCTTCCGTATGTGGAAGCGGCCAACCTTTACAACACGATCGATTACAACGTGTCTGCTCTCGCGCCGGCGAATCGAAATGCCGCGTCTCAGGTCCTGCCCTTCTACCGCTGCCCCAGCTATTCGGGCAAAGATTTCAGCACGGATCCTCTGTACGTGACCACGGTCGGCTTCGACAAATTTGCCATTCGCAATTACGTCGCGATCGGGGCCACAACAGTGGTGGGCCTCTCCGGTGCAATTCCTGCGAATGGTGTCATGTTTCCTCAGTCAAGAACCGGATTTCGTGATATCACTGACGGCACCTCCAATACGATCATGGTTGCGGAGTCACGGGAAGAAAAAGCTTCAGTCTGGCTTGACGGAACATCGGCGTCTGTTTCCGCTCGATATATGGCTCTCGTTCCGCCGACCTATGCGGGAAACAAGGTGTCGATCAATTATCAACCTTATTTTCAGGGTGGTGTGTTTCCAAATTCGATTGGCCAGAACTGGGGCCCAAGCAGCCAGCATACCGGCGGAGCTCATCACTTGCTTTGCGACGGGTCCGTGAGGTTCCTCTCCGAAAATCTTGATGTCAACGTGTACGATGCATTGGCGACACGAGATGGTGGTGAAGTTGTTGGTGAGTTCTGATCGGCCCCTGCACTTAATCAGCCGCCGGGCGTTAGCCCACGGTTAAATTTGCTGTGCTTCATCGGTGAGAACCGGACGCTTTCGGAGTGTTGATTTAGTCGAGATTCTGAAGAGAAACGCCTATTAACCCGAAGCGCCAGCGAGGAATTCTGCGTTCTTTGCCTCGCTGGCGCTTCGGGTTGGTATTAAATCAACAAGCCGCTATCGCGTTCCGGCTGATTCAATCAACACGCTGGTGAGCTAGCGGCAGAGGATATTCAATTGTTGTTGGTCTATCCCGATCGTGCAGGAACGCGAAGGAGAATGTTCCCATGAGGAATGCTGCGGTAAAAGACGGGAGTGACGCTGACTTGTTTCAGTCGGCATTTTGCGCGAATCGCCTGAAGGCATTGGGCGATCCGCTGCGTCTCCGGATTGTGAATCTGCTGCAAAGCGGGGAGCTCACAGTGGGCGACATCTGTGAGTTTCTGGAGGTGGAGATTGGCACGGCTTCCATCATCTCAAAATCCTGAAGCATGGTAAGATTGTCTCCCCTCGCCGAGACGGCCGCTTTATCTACTATCGATTGTGTGACGGTCTTGTGAAGAAGTGTGGCGTCTCGAAATCAGTGCTGGATCTTGGCTGTTGCAAGCTCGATTTGTCCTCACGCAAATGAATTGTCAGGGAGAGGTTCCACACTGATGAAGAATCCGCAGTATAAGTCCGACGGTTACGCGATCGCTCGTGGACTTTTCTCGCTGGAAGAGATCGCAACGATCAGCGCGGAGGCTAATCGTGTCTTTGCGAGGCGGGATTTGATTGACTTCAACAATCTGCGTTGCCGCTGGTTGAATCATTACGAAACCAAAGAATGCCGATTCGACTGTT
This sequence comes from Planctomycetaceae bacterium, assembly GCA_046349735.1. Taxonomy (GTDB): domain Bacteria; phylum Planctomycetota; class Planctomycetia; order Planctomycetales; family Planctomycetaceae; genus SXXK01. The sequence continues at coordinate 9,513 of JAXMBU010000042.1, read as the reverse complement.
TCGATCCGATTACCGACCTCAGTGAGCCCATCGATCGCATTGCGCGCGATTCGCGATTGCTGAAGTGGCTGGAGTCGCTGTACGGCGAAGAAGCATGCTTGTTCAAAGATAAACTGATTTACAAGCCGCCGGGGGCGATGGGTTATGCCCTGCATCAGGATTACATCAGCTGGCCCAGTTTTCCCAAGAGTTTTCTGACGGTGTTGATTCCGATCGATCCCGCCACGGACGAGAATGGTGCAACAGAGATCTTTCCTGGGACTCACCGGCAGGGTTATTTGTCGGCCAGTGATGGTGACTACCATGAATTGCCGGAGTCAGCCGTTGCAGGAACTCAGGGCCTTCGCTTATGCCTTGAACCCGGCGATGTCGCTGTCTTCGATGGAATGTTGCCGCATCGTTCCGCGCCGAACAAATCCAATTCGTGGCGCAGGCAATTGTATCTCAGCTACAACGCGAAGTCAGATGGGGGAGATCAACGGACTGCACATTACCGCGAGTTCCATGATTGGCTGAAAAAGAAGTATGCTGAGTTTGGTAAGACCGAAACGTATTTCGCGTAAGTAGAAGTTCTGTTGATGACCGGAATCGCCACAAACAGTGACTCACAATCTGCGAATGATGCGGCTCTTCAGTTGTCAATCGAAGGGCCGACGTCACGCAGCTTTGCTCAGCGATTCCCGATCTACTATGGCTGGATCAATGTGCTGATGGCGGCCTGGACAATGACGGCAACGCTGCCCGGACGTACTCATGGGCTGGGGTTGATCACAAAGCCGTTGCTTGAGGATCTTCGAATTCCGGAGTCGTCCTTTGCTCAACTGAATCTCTGGAGTTCGTTGCTCGGTGCTCTGTTCTGCGTTCCCGTGGGAGCCATGATTGATCGACTGGGCGTCCGAACCATGAGCGTGATGGTCACAGGACTTCTGGCGATGAGCGTCTTCCAGATGAGTGCTGCTGATGGCGTTTCTTCGCTGTTGATCTCGCTGATTCTGGTTAGAGGATTTGGGCAAAGTGCTCTGTCGATCGTCAGCATGGCGATCATCGGGAAATGGTTTCGTGGACGCCTTGGTCCGGCGATGGGGTTGTATACCGTTCTGCTGACGTTCGGTTTTATCGGCAGTATTCTGGGTATGGGATCGTTGATTCAGCATTCCGGATGGCGCGACGCCTGGCAGACGCTCGGCTGGTGGCTGTTGGCTTCCGTGCCGGTTCTGTGGGCATTCACAAGAAGTACGCCGGAACTTTGTGGGATCGAGCCGGATCCGATCTCGTCAAGCTCAGACGTAAAGTCACCGCGCAGCAATGAAGCGGGCTGCCGTGACTACACTGTCTTCGAAGCTCTGCAGACGCCAGCGTTCTGGGTTTTTGTGCTGGGTACCTCCGCGTTTAATCTGGTGTGGTCATCCATCACACTGTTCAACGAATCGATCCTCGGAGAATTGGGATTTGATCAAAGCATGGCCGTGCAGATGATGGCGTTTCTGACAGGAGTCGGTTTGCTGGCGAACATTATTGGAGGAAAGCTGGCCAGCCGTGAACGAGCAGGACTACTGCTGAGTTGCGGGTTGCTGATGCTGGCGGCCTCTCTCGCGCTGTTTCCTTCGATTCGGACCGTTCGACAGTTGCAACTTTACGGGTCCGCGATGGGATTCGTGGGTGGCCTTGTCACCGTGGTGCATTTCGCGGCCTGGGGACATTTCTTCGGCCGAAGTGAGCTTGGAAGAATTCAGGGAGTGGCCCAGGTGGTTACCGTCGTCGCCTCAGCAATCGGGCCATTGCTGATGGCAACAAGTCGTGATTCGCGGAATTCGTATCTGCCAATCTTTTCCCAGTTCGCCCTGTGCGTGTTTGTGCTGGCGATTGCCGCCGCGATAGTCAAAATCCCGGCACGTCTTCGTGGTGACGTCTTGTTTTGCACGGCGGAAAATGAGGCCTTATGCCCGCCGGAAACTTCTCCGGGCGATGCCATCATTCTTAGTCACGTTCAGAAAAACTGTCTTTCAGGAGTTCCAGATGGCCAGTCTTCCGGTCATTGAACCGCCCAATCTCGAAGTGCCCTCGTGCTGTGGTTCGAACTCGCAAAGTAGGCCGAATGAGAATTCGTCGGCTTCGGCTAACTCGGTTATCTCAACACGATTCCATTTTGCTTTGAACGTTTCTGAGATAGAGCGTTCTGTCGAGTTTTATCGCAAGCTTTTCGGAGTCGCGCCGGCCAAGCATCATGCCGATTATGCAAAGTTTGAATTATCTCAGCCGCCGCTTGTGTTCTCACTTGTCCCGAGTACGCCGGGTTCCCAGGGCGCATTAAGTCACCTCGGATTCCCGGTCGCAAGTCGTGATGAAGTGGCCGCAGCCGCAGCAAGACTGGAAGCCGCAGGTTTGACGGTGACCTGTCAGGATGGAACGGTCTGCGGGTATGCACGACAGGACAAGGTCTGGGTTTCCGATCCGGACAACAACTTCTGGGAGATCTATGTTGTTCACGAACATCTGGACCCCGAGACGGTGCGAACTGCATGGGATGGCCAGGCGCCGAGTACACCAGTCGCACCAGCGAATGCTGTGAAGGAGCGCTTGATACTGGAACATCGAGTGACGGATGCCTGTCCTGATCATAGTCAGACTGCGACGGACAGCGTGGATGAAATCCGGCTGACCGGTACTTTCAATTCCTCACTTTCAGAATCGGAACGATCCCAACTGCTCAGTGAAGCTTTTCGAATCCTCCGGTCCGGCGGCGAAATTCATGTCCACGGGCTGGTCTCCAACATACCTCTGAATGGCATCACTCCCAGCTTGCCGGGAGTTGCGTCGCTGGTCAAACGCATCCCGGTTGAACAGGAACCGCTGCAGGAATTGTTATCGGCTGGCTTTGTTGGAACGACAATCACGAAGTTGCCGGAAGCGAGCGTCTTTCAAACGGGTGCAATTGAAATGCGAGAGATTCGAGTGATCGCATTCAAGCCCGAAGTCAGACCATTAGTCGCTCAATCTCGGACTGTGGTTTACAAGGGACCGTTCGCCAGCATCACAGATGATTTGGGCAATACTTATCAACGCGGTCAGCGAGTGACAGTCACGTCAGCACAGGAAGAGTTGTTGTCACGCAGTGCGTCGGCGGGCTGCTTTCTGTTCATTCAGCATGAGGCAACATGTAACGCAGGTTGCTGATGAGCAAATCCTGAGACGGGCGATTCATACACTTCAGCAAACAGGAAATCCGGATGTCGAACGAACAGTCTCAGGAGATGGATCGAAAGTTTCATTTTGGCCTGACGGTTTCAGACCTCAACCGGTCTGTCGAATTCTACCGTATTTTGTTTGGCGTCGATCCCGTCAAGCATTTCGACGATTACGCCAAGTTTGACGTCGTTGATCCGCCGGTTGTCCTGGCGCTTCATCCCGGCAAGTTTTCAACCAGCGGGGCACTCAATCATGTGGGGTTCCGAGTCACCAATTCTGCTGCAATTGTAACGGTCCAGGAACGACTCGAACGCAGTGGAATTCCCACAACCCGGGAAGAAGGCGTTGAATGCTGCTATGCGTTGCAGACAAAGTTCTGGGTGCCCGATCCGGATGGAAATCTCTGGGAAGTCTACACTCTGCACGAAGATCTCGACCATTCCGGGTTTGGAGGCGATGGCCACGGGATGCCGCCGCTATCCGAGAAGGCTCGACCTGCCGTGATCTGGAATCATATGCTGACGCAGGCAATTCCGACGATCATTCCGTTCGACAATGAAAGCGTGGACGAGATTCGCCTTGAAGGAACCTTCAACATGTCGGTCCCGGCGGAACAGCGACAGGCTTTGATCCGTGAAGCGTTTCGAGTTCTCCGACCGGGTGGCTCCGTCTGGATTCACGGGCTGGTCTCGGATCGACCGTTTGTCGGAAAGCCCAGTCTGCCTGGGCCGGCAGCAATGGTGCAGTGGATTCCGGTGGAGACTGTGCCGGAACACGAACTCAGAGCGGCCGGATCGTAGGGCTGAACTATGACAAGCTCGGAGACATTCACTGCTTTCAGGTCAACGGTGTGGAGTTGCGTCAACTGCAATTGACGGCATTGAAACCGGCCGCCACAACGACTGCAAATGAGTATTTCGTGTTGTATCGCGGACCTCATTCCCGAGTGACCGACGACGCGGGGCGAGTCTTCGAACGGGGCGTAAAGAAAGTCCGTGGATCACAGCACATGGCAGCTCTTTCGCGAAGCTTCGTATGTGTCTCACTTCACCTGCTTTCGATGTGCAGGGGCAACCCTATAGAGTCAGTTCGGATCACGGAAAGCCCGCGCGTCTCGAACAAAATTTAATGACTGGAATTCAGGTTCGACTATGAAGTGGTCACATAATCTTTGTCAGACTGTTCTGCTGCTGATCGCAATTCCAAGCGGTGGCCTCATGGCTTCTGACTGGCCTCAGTGGCTGGGGCCGATGCGAAATGGTGTTTCATCGGAAACCATAAAGCCGTGGAGCGAGTTTCCTGAGGCGGCATGGATTCGCGAAACAGCAAACGGATTCAGCGTTCCTGTCGTCGCGGATGGTATGTTGTTTGTACATGCCGCTGTGCCTGACAAAGATGAAGAGGAAGTCATTGCTGTCGATGCAAAAACGGGGAAGGACCTCTGGCATGATTTTTATTCCCGAGCTCCCTATTCCAGTCAACTGGGAAATGGTCCGCGAGCCACTCCGAGTGTTGTCGACGGTCGACTTTTCACCACCGGCATTACGGGGGTGATTTCATGCTATGAAGCCAGCACCGGAAAACGACAGTGGCAAATGAATCCCTGGGAAGATCTGAAAGTGCCGCGTCCCGGATTCGGCGTGTGTGCGTCTCCCGTTGTCGTCCGTGGCAAGCTGATTGTCGCTGTGGGGGGCGAAGGAGTCAGTATTGTAGCGTACGATACCGAGACAGGAAAAGAATCCTGGCGAGCCCTTGACGAACCGGCGGGCGCCGCGTCGCCAGTGATTTTTAACAACGGGAATGGCGCGGAGATGCGGACTGAAGTTGTTGTTCAGACGACTCTTCGGCTCGTTGGCCTTTCTCCGGAGGATGGAACTATTCTCTGGGAACATCCCCTCGTTTTCGAACCGAGCGGCGTTTCTCCGACCTCATTGATCGTCGGCAATCAGCTGATTTGTTCGACACAGGATACAGGAACTCTGTCGCTCCAGTTGCCCGCAGTGGGGACCACGAATGTGCCAGTTCTGCAGTGGTGGAAGCAGGATCTGTCAAGCTATTTCTCGACAGGGTCTGTTGGTTCCGAAGACCTTGCTTATATTGTGACCAATCAGGTGATGCCATTACCGCGAGCTGATGTTCGCTGTGTGAATATCAAGTCGGGAGAACAAAAATGGGTCAGAGAAAACCTCGGATATTTCCACCTCGGGATCATTCGCCTGTCGGATGGTAAACTGCTGACACTGAATGATGCTGGAACGGTCACACTGTTTGAACCGGGCGAAAAAGAACTCGTCGAACTGGCTCGCGGCAAAGCCTGCGGCGGCACTTTCAGTAACCCCATCCTGTCCAACGGGTACCTTTACGTGCGTGATGGAAAGGGCGTCTCATGTTTCAATCTGAATGCCGCCGAATGAAATGGGCCGCAATGGCCGTCCTGTGTGTTCTGACGATTCTGACTCCATGCGTCGCGTTTGGCACAGAACCACCAGACCCGTCGGAACTTGCAAAGCGTATTGATCAACGCCTCGACGACCGTTTGGCAGCCGAGAATGTGACTCCGGCACCATTGGCGGACGATGCCGAATTCTTCCGGCGTCTGCATCTGGATCTCGTCGGCGTGATTCCTTCGTCGGAAACGGCAATGGCCTTCATCAGCGACTCGGATGTCAACAAGCGTGCTGTGGCGATCGATCGCCTTCTCCACAGTGCGGAACATCCGGTGCACTTTGCCAACGTCTGGCGCGCATTGCTGCTTCCCGAGGCGGAAACTGATCGACAGATCCGCTACTTTCTCCCCGGCTTCGAACTTTGGCTGCAACAGTTTCGTTCTGAAAATGCCGGGTTTGATGTTCTTGTACGAGATCTGTTGACGGTTCCCATCACGGGCACGGAAGAACGTCCTCAACTGGTTTTGACCAATCTCCGGAATGCAAATCCAATTGCTTTCATTGCTGCGAAGGAAGCCGATCCAGGCAAGCTTGCCGCGACAACGACAAGACTTTTCCTTGGGATTCGTCTGGAATGTGCTCAGTGTCACAATCATCCGTTCGACGTGTGGACTCAGGAACAGTTCTGGAATCAGGCCGCATTCTTTGCGGGCATTCAGAGAAAGGGTCGAGGCCCATTTGCGCCTGTTCTTGAGAAGCCCGAAGTCAGGTCGATCTCCGTCATGTCTGATGCCGCGAAGGTTGTGCCTGCGTTGTTTCTCGATGGCGCTTCGCCTCCACCCGCAGACACTCTGCAGCGCGAGATGCTGGCGGACTGGATCACGAAGTCGGAGAACCCTTATTTCTCCAAAGCGACTGTCAATCGGGTCTGGGGGCAATTGATGGGATACGGAATCGTGAATCCAGTTGATGACTTTGGTGAATCGAACCCGCCAAGTCACCCCGAACTTCTGAATGAACTGGCTGATGCGTTCACAAAGTCCGGTTACGATCTCACTTACCTTTATCAGGCAATCTGTCGTACAAAAGCGTATCAGCGAACGAGTCAACAGACGGAATCAAATCAGGCTGAGCCAGCGTTGTTTGCAAAGATGGCCCTGAAGCCCATGTCGGGGGAACAGTTCTACGACAGTCTGACAACGGCGCTGCATCGCAATTCCGCATCAGCAGATCGCAAGCTGACTCGCAATGAAGATCCGGTCCGCCGCAGATTTCTGGATACGTTCGGTCAGCAGGGAGACCAAAGCAACCCGGAGACATCTGTCCTGCAGGCTTTGACGTTGATGAATGGCGGCCTGATTAGTTCGGCGACTCGATCTGATACCGAAGGACTTCTCAAAGACACTCTGTCGTCGGAATCCGCCCGAGCTCAACAGATTGAAACGCTTTATCTGGCGACGTTAAGCCGCAGGCCTACAGAATCAGAGCAGTTGCAGATCACTCAGTACCTTGAGGAATCGCAACCCGGCGAGAATGAGCGGAACCTGAGTGACGTACTTTGGATGCTGGTAAATTCGGCTGAATTTCGATGGAACCATTGAGCAGGAAAATCCCGTGAAGGCACAACTTCCCTTCGACCGTCTGTTAAGTCGCCGTTCGCTCTTATTGGGATCAACGGTACTTGGGGCGTCATCGTCCAGCCTGCTGCAAACGCTGGCCGATGAAACGGTCAGCAACAAACCAAAGCGATCCTGTCTGATCCTGTGGATGGGCGGCGGCCCGAGTCAGACTGATACCTTCGACATGAAGCCCGGCCACGCGCACGGTGGCCCGTTTAAACGGATCGCGACAAGTGCCCCGGATTTGCAGATCTGTGAACATCTGCCGGAGACCGCGAAATGGATGCACACGATGGCCGTGATTCGGTCCATGAGCACTCGAGAAGGCGATCACGGACGAGCCACAGAAGATTTGCGAACCGGATACCGTCCACAGGGACCAATTCAGTTTCCGGTTCTGGGTTCTCTCGTGTCTCATGAGTGTGGGCCACAGCTCGGGGATCTTCCGAACTATGTCAGCATTCTTTCACGCGGCTTGTTTCGGGCCGGCGTTGCTCCAGCCGGATTTCTTGGCACGGAGTATTCTCCTCTGCTGGTGGGCGGTGCAAGTGAAGGAGCAGAACGTCGCCTGACAGTGGAGAACCTGACGCTCGCGAAGGGAGTGACGAGGAACCAGGCGGACGCTCGCCTGCAATTGCTCAAACAGATGGAAGCTCCGTTCCTGGACGCTCGTCCGGGTGTTGCCGTCGACGGTCACAAAACAGCGTACGAACGAGGAATGCGGCTGATGAGTGCGAATGCTGCGGCAGCGTTTGATCTCGATCAGGAAACACCGGAAACTCATGAGCGTTACGGAAGTTCGCTGTTCAGTCAGGGCTGCCTGCTCGCCCGTCGACTGCTTGAACGACAGGTATCATTTGTCGAAGTGACACTCGGCGGCTGGGATACTCACTATGACAACTTTGAATCCGTCCAGCGACTCTGCGCAACATTGGATCGTCCCTGGGCGGCACTGATGCAGGATCTTCAGGATCGAGGACTTCTGGAGTCGACTTTGATCGTGTGGATGGGTGAGTTTGGCCGAACACCGGTGATCAATCCTCAGGTCGGTCGCGATCATTACCCGAAGGCCTGGAGCGTTGTTCTCGGCGGAGGCGGTATCAACGGCGGAAGTCTTGTTGGAAGGACCAGTGACGATGGGCTGACCGTCGAAGACAGACCAGTCACAACTCCCGACCTGCTGGCAACGATCTGCACGGCCTTGGGATTGAATCCGAAGAAACAGAATCTCTCAAACGTCGGGCGGCCAATTCGATTGACGGATCCGGAAGCAAAGCCTGTAAGTGAAATCCTAATGGGATAACCTAATTGGATAACACTGACGGGCCTCGCAAGAAATCCTAAGATCGCTGCTCAGGAGAAGCATAAACCACATTGTTCAATGGTGACTGACTCTCGACATTCTGAACTGGCCACGATCGTCCTTTGAGCAGTAGTTTGCGACGATGCGGCAATCGGTGGCCGAACCCCGGAAACGAAATGTGCCAAACAGCAGTCCGAGGTTCTTACTGCCAGTGAGAACGACCTGACCATTCTCCCCCGGTGTTGCAGTCAGGACGGCTTTGTAACGAAACGGAATCAGGCTGCAGAACCGGCCCATGAAAGTCACTTCGTACTGATTGCAATTCAGGCGACAGAACGTTGCTTTCATCGGGCCGCGATGCCCAGTCGATTGACTACACCATTCCCCCGACCATTCGCCGCATAAACTGGGAAGTTCAACAACTGTCGATTCGGCTACCGATTCCGCCGAAATCAAGTTTGATTCTGCGCCGATGGTCACGGAACCGAACGTCAGCATGTACGAGAAAGAAATCGCCAACAACAACCTGTCCAACATCAAACTCTCCCGCAATCTGACTACAGGGGCATCTACCGACGAAATCCGGAGACCTGGCGTTCGCTGGATCCTGAAGCCAAAGGGCATGATTGTGGCGCATTTCGCCGCCAGCGACGCAGATTCTCATGCCAATCATGAAATACGCACGCAAGCACCACGGAAGATTTTCACGTGTTCGTGTGAGTCTCGAACAACTGGCACATCACGAATCGCCAAAGTTTGCGCGGACAGCAGAATGAGTCTTGAAGTGCAGAGCCAAATGATTCGCCGAATCTACCTGCTCAATATTCCCAAACAAGGTCTCGAACATCTCGCAGGCCTACATTTTTCCACGGCCGATGGTCCGCAAAGAAATTCGGATGTCGTATAAGCGAGACCTGGAAACGACTTTGAATTGATATGGCTTTTCACAATGGTCATCGGTGTTTGAAAAAATCTCCGAATCGGCCGCATCCTGGGATCTGTCTTCGTTCGAGAAACC